>CALXCO010000005.1 GCA_944386805.1 uncultured Clostridia bacterium | reverse complement strand
CTTGACCATATCGGGCGTTTCGGAATCCATATCGAACATTTTAATCCATTCGTTGTAGGTGATATAGTCATCCATCACATGGGTGCCGACTTCACGATTTTCCTGATCGGTACCTTCCGAACTGTCGCGCAGGGTCACAAAGGGTTTGGCGGGCCATTTCTGGACAAAGATATTGTTATAGAAGCGGTCGTCGCCGTGGAGAATCGTCATAAAGCCCATCACCTCGGTGCGATGGGGCATATGGTAAGGGGTATAGCGGGGACCGGTTCCGCCGCCGACGCAGGTAAAGGCGCCGCAGATCAGGTTGTGGACCATCGCGACCCCTTCGGTCGCCATCCGCAGCGAAACGTCCGACAGCAGGATATTGTTGTCGATCAGGGTGGGACCGTGGCCGACCTCGACAAAGATATCCTGGCTCATCATACCGCCTTTGAGCTGTTTGGCGAAAGGCGGCATCTGGTTGTCGTGCATCAGATTCTGGGTGATACGGGTGCCCTGTGCTTCCCAGTCGCACCAGATGCCCATCGTGCAGTGATGGATATAGTTGCGGCGGAAGGTGACGTCGATAGCGGCGTGCATTTTAATACCGGCGATTTCAGCGCCGCCCAGCTCCATCATATTGTTGATATGGTGGATATGGTTATCCTCGATGATGGAAAATACACCGCCCATCCGTCCGATAATGCCGCCCTGTTCACAGTTGTGGATATTACAGCGGCGGATGATATGGCTGCCGACCTTTTCCTTGAGCCATCCGTGGTACTGACCGCGGCAGACCGCGTCACGTTCCATCTGGGTCGGGCTTTTGACATGCCTGTATGTAAAATAATGGTTGTTGTCGGGGTCAAGATACTTGCCGAGCGAGATACCGGCACATTTGCTGTTGCTGATTTCGCAGTCCTCGATAATCCAGCCTTTGGACCAGTGGGGACCGATCATGCCGTCCTGATAAGCGGCAGGCGGTGCCCAGGTTGTCGCCGCCTTGTTGATGTTGAAGCCGCTGACGGTGATATAGCCGATGCCGGTTTCGGAGGGCATAAAACATTCCCGGCGGACGTTGATTTCAACATTTTCCTCGTTCGGATTTTTGCCCTGAAAATTCGCGTAGATGACCGTTTCACCGCCGTCCTGTTCGGCGTACCATTTAAACACCGAAGCTTCCGGCTCCCATGAGCAGGGATACACTTCGCCCTTGATGCAGGCGTCCAGACTTTCCGCCTCATACATCATCTTATCATTGAGATAGACGGCGCCGGTATGTTTGCTGCGTCCGGCGAAATACCAGTCGCCGTAGACATAGGTCGTATAGGGGTTATAATCGCCAAAAACCGAGTTATCAATCCGGCAGACCCATACATTTCCCTGATAAGGCGTCCAGCTCTTGACCTCTTCAGCGCCGGTAATCACAGCGCCCAGCGGCTGGGTGCTGCGGTAGGTAATCCGTGCATCTTCGGTACCGGCGTTTTTGGGGTTTACATACTCGCGGTAGACGCCCGGCGCAACCAGGACTTCATCGCCGGGCTGTGCGATTTTGGCGGCATCGTTGATATGCTTAAAGGGCATTTGCTGGGTGCCGTTGCCATCGCGGCCGGCTTTCGCGTCGACATAAATTTTCATATACATCCTCCGTTTCTGCTTTTCCGTAAATAATGGATACATTTTAGTTTCATCATACACTGAAAATTATGCACTGTCAATGGAAAAAGCCGCACTCCTCAGAAAAACAACAATTTTGGACTGATTTTTTGAAATGCCGGTTGGTTTACGATCATGTTGATTGACCGGAAAACTTGTGCTACAATGATGACAGGTTCAGCGAACCGGACATCGATGGAAAAGGAAGGGAAAGCAACATGATTCGAAATGTCATACTGGATATGGGCAATGTCCTGTTGACCTTTGACCCGGAAGTATCGCTCAACTTGTACTGTGACAGCGAGCAGGCAAAGGACATTATCCGCCGGGAACTGTTTTGGGGTCCGGAATGGGTGATGGGAGACCGGGGCGATATTCCCGACAAAGGCAGGTTTGATCTGGTCAAACAGCGCGTTCCGGAACAATACTGGGATGCACTGAAAAAGTGCTGTGACAACTGGTACATCTGTATGAATCCGGTGGAAGGTGCAGCGGAGTTCTGCTCATTTGTCAGGGAGCGCGGGCTGGGAATCTATATTCTGTCCAATGCAAGCGACGCGTTTTATACCTATTTTCCGAAATTCCTTCCATTAAATTATTTTGACGGGGTTGTTGTTTCAGCCGATATCCATATGCTGAAGCCTGACCGGGAGATTTACGACTATATCGTAAACAAATACCATCTTTGCCCGGATGAATGTCTGTTCATAGATGATATGCCGCAGAATGTCGAAGGTGCGCGCCGGGCCGGACTGCATGCCATCCGGTTTGAAAACGACTATGCACTGATTAAACAGCTGCTGCTCATCCAGTCGGAGCAGAAATCGACCTGAAACGGCGGAAGTTTTTTCCACCCATTTGACCGGCCGGTGTTGAAAAGTCTACAATATAAAATATAAATAGAAGATAAATAAAACAGGCGGACAGCGGAACATCACTTAGTTCCTCTGACCGCCTGTTTTGTATGGGGAAGGGAAAATGGAGTTATCCTTTCAGCGTGCGGTAATACCGGTCTGCATAACCGATATAGATGATGCCGCCGACCAGATAGGCAATTGCCGTCCAGCCAAAGCCTGCCGAAAGGCCGATGCTTTCCTGAAGGAAGCCCATCAGCAGAGAACCGATCCCGATGCCGATATCATAAGACAGCATGTAGGTTGCATTTGCGACGCCGCGTTTGGGAGCGGGCGTCGTGCCGGTGACAAAGGACTGGAACAGCGGCTGCAAAATGCCGTAGCCGACGCCGAAGAAGAATCCGGCAATCAGCAGATGTGCGCCGGTTTCGAGGAAAACATAGCTGATCATCGTAGCGATCAGGATGACCAGGCTGATATAGACCAGCACACGGTGTTTACCGGCATCTATCATTTTCTGGGTGGACAGTTTGGAGATCAGCATGCCGACAACGAGGAAGATGTAGAAATAGGGAAGAACGGAAGTCAGATTTTTTTCCTGTGCCAGGATGGAGGAGTAGGCGATGACCGCACCGTAGGGGATCATCAGGAACATCATGTTGAGCATAAACGGAATGGCGGTTTTATAAATCGTATCTTTGATGGAGAATTTTTTGCGTTCGACTTTAGGGTAGCGGATGCGGCAGCATGCCACGCAGATAAAGGCTACGACGGTAATCCCGAAAACGGTCAGGAAAGAAGCCTTGCTGCTCATATTGTTCTGAACCTGAATGCCGACATAGGGACCGACTGCCATGCCGATTGAGATGGTAAAGGCAAACCGGCTGATGCCCTGGGTGATTTTGTCAAAAGGCAGCACATCACTGGCCAGCGTCATCGTCGCGGAACCACATACCGAGTAAACAGCGCCCATATACAGCCGTACAATAATCAGCGCGCCGAAAATCGGGAAGGCGATGAATGCCGGGAACGACAGGCAGAACAGCGCCAGAAATACCAGATAAACGCGGTAACGGTTAAAGTTGTCCAGCAGATACCCGGCGATCGGACGAAAGAGGATGGTTGCGACCGACATCGCCGTCAGTACGATGCCGACCTTGGAACCGGTGATGCCGATTTCCTGGCAGTAGACGGGGATGATGGGGATAGAGGCGTAAAACGCCGCCAGAACCAGCAGGTTGGTAATGAACAGAAGGATAAACTTTCTGTTCCAGATTTTTTGGGGTTTTTCCATTTACATAACACTCCTTTGGATTGTATCGAAAACTGGTGGCAATTGCCACTATATTTTCATAATAACACAAAAAACCGCCGCGTCAACATCTGGTTGCAAACGCCACCAAATTCGGGTATAATACTCTATAGCAGCAAGGAGGTCTTCAAAATGCCGAATATTATGGAAAGTCCTTTCAAGTCCATCTCGATTCTGTACCGAAAGTCGCATATCTGGCTGAACAACGGCTGTGCACAGTATGATCTTACAGCGGCACAGGCCGTGATCATCCTGATCGTCTGCGATTTCGAGGTACTGACCCAGGACGAAGTGACCAAACGGCTGGGACTGGACAAGAGCGTAATCGCCAAGACGGTCACCAAACTGGAAGAACTGGGGTTTATGGTCCGATCGACCAACGCAAAGGATAAACGGACCTACGATATCCGACCCACCCCAAAGGCATGGGAGGTCTACCCGGCTGTCAAAGAGCAGATCGACATCTGTTTTCAGCGGATGACCCAGAAGATGACCGACGATGAGCGGGCAGAATTTAAACGTCTGTTGCTGATTGCCGCGGAAACGACGATCGAACAGGAAGACTGACGGAAAAAACGGTTGATTTTATGCGAATTCCGCATATATTCCGGATTGTACGGCCGACAGGTTATATCTTTATATCTGAATGTCTGTTGTAATCCTGTTATGGGATGGCCAGACTGCATTGATCGGGCAAAAAGAAAAAATTGCCTGTAGGTTAAGGAGGATTTTGCAATGAATTATGCCGAAGAATCCCTTCGTCTGCATCAGCAGTGGAAGGGTAAAATTGAAGTTCAGCCGACCGTTCCGGTCGCGTCCAAAGAGGACCTTGCGCTTGCGTATACGCCCGGTGTCGCACAGCCCTGCCTGGAAATCCAGAAAGACCCCAGCAAGAGCTATGAGCTGACCCGCCGCCATAACCTCTGCGCGGTCATCACCGACGGTTCGGCAGTGCTGGGCCTGGGTGATATCGGACCGGAAGCCGGCATGCCGGTTATGGAGGGAAAATGCGTCCTGTTTAAGGCGTTCGGCGGCGTCGATGCTTTCCCGCTTTGCATCAAAACCAAGGACGTGGACGAGTTTGTCAACACCGTCTACCTGCTGTCCGGGTCTTTTGGCGGCATCAATCTGGAAGATATCGCGGCACCCCGCTGCTTTGAGATCGAACGCAAACTGAAGGAAAAATGTGATATCCCGATTTTCCATGACGACCAGCACGGCACCGCTGTCATCACCCTTGCCGGTCTGAAAAACGCACTGCGCCTGACCGGCAAAAAGCTGGAAGAGGTTCATATTGTGATGAATGGGGCAGGCGCTGCCGCAATCGCGATTGCAAAACTGCTGATTGCCGCCGGTGCAAAGGATGTGGTCCTCTGCGACCGCACCGGCATTATCTATAAAGGCCGTCAGGCAGGCATGAACTGGATTAAAGAGGAGATGGCGGAAATCACCAATCCCCGCGGTTTGCAGGGCAAGCTGGCGGATGCGATGGTCGGAGCCGACGTGTTTATCGGTGTTTCGGCACCCGGCGCGGTAACTGGCGAGATGGTTCGCAGCATGGCAGATAATGCGATTGTCTTTGCATGCGCCAACCCGACCCCCGAAATCTTTCCGGAGGATGCAAAGGCAGCCGGTGCGGCAGTTGTCGCGACCGGACGGAGCGACTACCCCAACCAGATCAACAATGTACTGGTATTCCCCGGAATCTTCCGCGGCGCGTTTGATGTACGGGCAAGCGATATCAATGAAGAGATGGAGATGGCTGCGGCAGACGCGCTGGCTTCGCTTATTTCGGATGAGGAGCTGAACGCCGATTATATTATTCCGGCAGCATTCGATCCTCGTGTCGGTGCGGCAGTAGCAAAAGCGGTTGCCGAGGCAGCACGCCGGAGCGGCGTTGCACGGATTTAATGTAGATTTTTTAGTTATTCTCAAAGGGCGAGGACCTCTTGTACCGAAAAGGTATGAGAGGTCTTTTGCGTTTGTTTGGGGATCTCCGGAACGGTAAAAAATGGAAATTGTATGAAGTGTCGAAACGAGCTTGACAAAATTGTGCTGTTGTACAAAAACAACGAAAATCTATTGACAATGTGTGACGAATCAGTTATATTATAAGTGCAAAAACGTTTTCGAGGATGTGATGAAACTGGCCGCGTCGATCAAGGAAGTCGCGAAACTTTCCGGCGTGTCGGCTGGAACGGTTTCAAGAGCTTTTAACAACTATCCGGATATTAAGCCGGAAACCCGCGAAAGAATTTTGCGGATTGCAAAGGAAGTCGGCTATAGCCCGACTTTGTCTGCAAAAAACCTCTCCTCCAAAAAGAGCTCCGGCATGGCATTGATTCTGTCCCAGCTGCTGAGCGAACGAATTGGCGGACGGGAACCCGATGGCCGGGTATTCATGCAGCATACGATGGAAGATTCCTCGTTTCTGATCATGTGCGGCGCATGCCGTTATGCGATTGAACGGAATCTGGACATGCCGGTGTATGTCTATTCCAGCGAGCTGCAAAACCGCAAGACATATGAACAGTTTTGCCGGGAACACCGTCTGGGCGGAGCACTGCTGTTCGGATTGCAGACGACCGACAATTATTACAAGGCATTGTCTGAGTCGACCTTACCCTGTGTAACGGTCGATACGAGGGTGCTCGGTGAAAATGTCGGCTATGTCGGGACCGATAATATCGAGTCTTTCCGGATGCTGACCGAGTATCTGCTGGATGCAGGTCACCGGGAGATTGTGGTGCTCAACGGCAGAAAGGTTGCGACGGTCTGTCTGGAGCGACTGGCGGGCGTATACGAGGCCTACAGCGCACGGGAAATGCAGCTGCGGAGCGAAGACGTTCTGTATACCGATTTCCGTGAAGACCTGACGGAAAAGGTGGTTACCAACTACCTGGGAAAGTACGGGAAAAGTCGTGCGACTGCCTTTCTTTGTATGTCGGACCTGATCGCGATTACCGCAATCCGGACGATTCAGAAGAGGGGGTTTTCTGTACCGGACGATTTTTCGGTTGTCGGATATGATGGCATGGCGAGCGGCCGGTTTATCTATCCGGGACTGACTACGATTGATCAGGACCTGGAGTCGAAAGGGTACGCTGCTGCGCGGCTGCTGAACCGGATGATGAATGGTCAGGTGGAGGAAAAAGAGGTCCTGCTGCCGTATCATCTGGTTGAACGTGGAAGTGTAGCGCCGCCATGGAACAGAGACTGTGCAAAAGGACACGATCTGGCTGAGCACGGAAGCATAATGACGCCGTGGAGCAGGGAATATGCTGAAGAATGCTGAAAAGGATGCTGATTTGATCAGCTTTCTTTTTTGGTCGGGCACAAAAACGTTTTTGTACATCTTTTTATTTTTTTGCTGGTTTACAAAAACGTTTTTGAATTCGACCAATGTATAAACTGTGGCACAGTACCGAACAATGTTAACGCAAACATTCCAGATCCTGTTGCCTGATTTTATGAATGCAATGCCTTTTGGCTGCAGATAAATAGCTCTTCAAAAACTTAAATTTTAGGAGGAAAACAAAATGAAAAAACGTATTCTTGTCTGTTTGACCCTTGTTGCCCTCGCTGCTTCTCTGGCTTCCTGCGGAAACTCTTCCAGCAGCACCAGCGGCTCTGACAACACGGCTTCCGGCAGCACCGATTCCAGCAGCGCTGCTTCCGGTGAAGAAGTTGTTCTGACCCTTCCTACCTACTATTGCGGTGAGAACGTCGGCGCAACCTACTTTGAACCTGCAGTTGAGCGGTTCAACGAAAAATACGACGGCCAGTATGAGATTCAGCTGGAAGAGGTCGTTGAGGCTTCTTACAGCGACAAGATGTCTACCCTGGCTCAGTCCGGCAAACTGCCTGTTCTGATTTCCGGCACCACCGCCGACTGGATCGACACCGTTCTGATTCCTCAGAAACTGTACTATGATACCAAAGACTGGCTGAACGAGTCCGGCATCATTGATCTGTGCCTGGATTCTTCTGTTGACTACTCGACCCAGGAAGATGGCTCGGTCGTTGGCGTGCCGATCGTAACCGTTTCCACCACCGGCCTGTACTACAACGGCGCAAACTATAGCCCGGACAAGAACATCGCCGATATGAGCGTTGATGAGTTTATTGAATCGCTGGACGGCCAGAACATTGCATGGCAGACAGTTGACAACGCATGGACCACGATGCTGTTCCTGACCGCACTGGTTGCCAACGAAGAGGGCGGCACCGAATGGCTGCAGGAATACGACGGCAGCAAGTGCTATGATTACAACACCGAATGGATGATTTCGGCTGTTACCAAACTGGTTGACATCTGGAACAAGACCGGCGGTTCGGCCTATATCGGCAAAGCATACGCTGACGCTGCAAACGACTTCATGAGCGGCAACTCCGCCGTTATCTGCAACGGTACCTGGATGAACTCCGAGTTCAGCGAGAGCGGTTCTGCGAACTGGTCCAACGGCTTTGACGGTGCAAACGTCCATGCTGACTACTATCCCGGCAACATCGCAATGTGCAACACCAAGGCTTACGGCAGATGGTTCCTGACCAACAACTACTCTTCTGAAGGTGAGCTGGAAGCTGCAAAGGCATTCATGGAATTCATCTACAGCCCGGAAGAGCTGGAACAGTTTGCCCTGACCGAAGGCTGCCAGATTCCGAACCTCGAATCCTCTGAAGACTATCTTGCTTCTCTGGACGAGAACCAGCTGCTGAAAGAGCAGACCGAGAAACTGACCGATGAGACCGTACTGGTTCCGACCATCGCGTCCATCATGCCCGACTCTGTTGCAAACAGCGTTCTGGCGAATGAGCTGACCCAGCTGGTCAACGGTGCGATCACTCCTGAAGAGTTCTGCGACACCCTGACCGTCAAATCGGAAGAGACCAAAGCATAATCATGCGGCTGTCAGCGGGGGAGAAGAGGACTTCTCCCCCGCCTTCCCGGAAGGGATAATACAGAAAGGATGAGTCATCATGGCAAAAGTCAAACAGCCGTATGGAAAAGTAGAAAAACGGTATTTCAAATGGATTTATCTGTTTTTGCTGCCGACTGTTGTGATCTTCGCAATGTTTTATGTTCAGCCGATCTGGACGATGCTCTGGACATCGTTTACAAAGTGGGACGGATTCAATGACCCGACGTTTAACGGTGTAAGCAACTATGTCCGTGTATTTACCAACTCTGCGGCTGCGATCTCCCTTAAAAACCTTCTCTACTGGTCAATTATCGCAATGACCCTGCACGTCGGCTTCGGCGTACTGGTCGCGTTTGTCCTGTACCATCATCCCAAAGGCTGGAAGTTTACCCGTGCGGTCTTTATGATTCCGAACGTCATTTCGGCAGCGGCCTGGGCACTGATTTACCGTTTTATTTTTGATGATAATGTCGGCCTGCTCAACGGCGCAATCCGCAAGATTTTTCCCAACTTCCACCTCCAGTGGTTTTACACCTCGCCGGCCGCATTCTGGGCGGTTACCTTCACCTGGCTTTTCTACGCGGTTATTGTCACGCTGGTCGTATTGCAGGACCTGATGGCGATTCCGACCGAGCTGGACGAAGCTGCCCATCTGGATGGCTGCACAGGCTGGCAGATGACCCGTTATATTCACCTGCCGCTCTGCCGCAATGCAGTCGGAACGGCCATTCTCTGCTCGATTACTTCCCGTATCTCGATGTATGAATGCATCGCACTGACAACTGCCGGCGGACCTGGCGACGACACGATGTCGCTGTCGGTACTGCTGGTACGCGCGATCACCGATTACAACTACGGTTATGCAAACGCAATCGGTGTCATCATGTTCATCTTCGGGCTGATCATCCTTGCGGTAGTCAACAAGGTCTTCCGCATGGGCGAATCTTCGCTGAGCTGATTTCGAGCAACGGGTTCCGCTGGATGCGGTATCCGCCAGAAAGGAATGGAAAGAATGGTAACAGGAAAGAAAGATTTCCGTTGGGTCCTGACCCGTATAATGATGTACATCGTCATGATTTTTACCGTGGTGGTGTCCATTTTCCCGATCATCTGGGTCGTCATCTCGTCGTTCAAAACCAACGCCGAGATTCTGGGCGGTGCGTTTACGGTGCCGAGCAGCTTTTCTGTCGGTGCAGAGGCGTATCGTTACCTGTTTGAGCAGTACAACTTCCTGCTCTACTTTTTCAACTCGCTGCTGATTTCAGTTGTATCCACTGCGGTATCCCTGCTGTTTTACGCAATGGGCGGCTATGTTCTGGCCAAATACCGTTTCCCCGGCCGTGGCATTCTGTTTGCGCTGTTTACCATCACGATGCTGGTTCCCGGCCACTCCAAGGCACAGCCGATTATGCAGCTGATTGTCAACTTCAACCTCTACGACACCAAGACCGGTGTCACATTGGTTTACCTCTCCAGCGGCATGGCGATGTCGATGTTCCTGCTCAGAGGTACCTTCCTCTCGATTCCCAAGGAGCTGGATGAATCGGCGATGCTGGACGGCGCGGGCTTTTTCCGCACCTTCTGGTCGATCAACTTCCCGCTTGCAAAGAGCGGCCTTGCGACGGCAGGCATCCTGATGTTCCTCGGCAACTGGAACGAATACTTTTATGCGGCTCTGCTCACTTCGAGCGAAAAGAACCGTACCCTCCCGGTCGCACTGCAGTTCTTCAACCAGTCGTTCTCGTATGACTATACCAAGATGTTTGCAGCGCTGACCATCGTTGTTCTTCCCGGCATCCTGCTGTACATGTGTGCACAGGAGCAGGTCCAGCAGTCGGTTGCGACTTCGGGCATGAAGAACTGAGTGATATTCCCGATATCTGTGATTCCCGGCAGTCTGTGCTGCCGGGAATCCTGGTAAATGGCAGAATTGCCTTTTTTTCCCGCATGATATGACAGAGAGAGCGCCGGGCGGGACGGCGCAATTTTTACAGGAAAAGTGCAAAAAAATATTTCGGATATCCGAAAGGAGTTTCCCACTATGGAAATGATGCAGTATAACAAAGGTACCGGCTCCCTGAAAAACTGGCTGGTAGAGGAAAGTGCGTTTGATTCCCGTTATCTCGGCAAATGCGAGGCAATTTTTGCGCTGGGCAACGGATATATCGGCCAGCGTGCAGCGTTGGAGGAACGCTACGTCGGTGAGACGAGAGGTCTGTTTGTGACCGGAACCTTCAATAAATTCGACGAAAACGAAGTAACCGAGCTTCCCAATCTTCCCGACCTGACCTGGATGGACATCTGGGTCGACGATACCCGTTTTTCGATGTCGGAATGCGACACGACCGATTACAGCCGTACCCTGAACCTCAAAAACGGCGAACTGACCCGTAAAGTCACCCTGCACACCCGCGACGGCAAAAACGTCCGTTTTACCTTCAAACGTTTTGTTTCGATGGCAGACGATCATCTGATGGGCACGCGGGTTGAACTGGAGACCGATTCGGACATCCGTCTGAAAGTCGTCACCGGCGTCGACGGCACCGTTTCCAACCACGGCTCCCAGCACCTTTCCGAAGGGGACAAACGGGTATACGGCGGCAAGATTCTGGAATATCCCTGCAAGACCGAACAGTCCGGCGTCTCACTCATTCTGCACACAGCTCTGCTTGCAGAGGGCAAGACCCGTTCGATGAACGACCGCAGAAAGCTGCTGACCGAACTGACCGCCGAGGTTGTTGCCGGCGAGAAATTCACTTTCGATAAGATTTCGGCAGTTCATTCCACCCGCGATCTGGCATATGACGGCGTTGCAGTTGAAGAGGCAGAAAAACGCCTGCAGCCGGAGAGCCTTGCAGCATTTGAGAAAGTGCTGGAAAAGAGCTATGATGCACACTTTGAAGAGAGTGAAAAGGCATGGGCGGCTCTGTGGGAAGACCAGGATATTTTTGTCGGTTCCGAAAACGATTTCGATCAGCTCGGCATCCGTTTTGCCCTCTATCACCTGAACATCATGGTGAAGAAGGACGACTCCCGTGTCGGCATCGGCGCCAAGGCGATGACCGGCGAAGGATACAAAGGTCACTCCTTCTGGGACACCGAGACCTTTATCTTCCCGTATTTTATGTACGCACAGCCCGACACCGCCAAAACGCTGCTGACCTATCGTTTCAAGAGCCTGATCGGTGCGCGCAATAAAGCGAAGGAAAACGGCTATGAAGGCGCGATGTACCCCTGGGAATCGGCATGGATTGACGACGGCGAGGTAACACCCTATTATATGGGTGTCGAGCCGATCACCGGCAATCCTCAGTATTGCCTGACCGGCAAGATCGAGCTGCATGTCACCGCCGATATTGCACTGGCAGTCTGGCAGTATTATCAGACGACCGGTGACCAGGACTTCATGGACCGCTGCGGCTATGAGATCCTGCTGGACACCGCCAGATTCTGGAACAGCCGTCTGGAATGGAACGCCGACAAGAACCGTTATGAGCTGACGGACGTCATCGGTCCCGACGAGTACAAGGAGCATGTCAACAACAATGCCTATACCAACTACCTTGTCCACCTGAACATGAGCCTTGCGGCAGAGATTGCCGGCAAGCTGCCTCAGCTGAATGAAAAGCTGTACCGTACTCTCTGCGACAAGCTGGGCGACCTTTCCAAACTGAAAGCCTCGATCGAAGAGAAGCTGCCGCTGATCTACCTGCCGCAGCCGAACGCAGAGGGGATTATCCCGCAGTTTGACGGCTACTTTGACCTGAAAGACCTCGACCTGCGCAAATACAAGGAAAGCCCGATTGTCGGCCTGATTTATCAGGACTACAACTCCCATATGCTCAACGACTACAAGGTCGCAAAGCAGGCGGACGTTGTCGAGCTGCTCTATCAGCAGGAGGACCTGTTCCCGGCCGATATCAAGGAAAAGAACTACTATTACTACGAAGAACGCACCCTGCATGACTCTTCGCTTTCCAAGGCGATTCATTCTGTCCTTGCCTGCGACCTGGGCCTGCACGACGTCTCTTATCAGATGTTTGAAGGTGCGCTGACAACCGACCTCGGCCAGAAGATGACCTCCTCCAACGAAGGTATCCATGCAGCCAATATGGGCGGCATCTGGCAGGACGTTGTCATGGGCTTTGGCGGCGTGCGTCTGTACCGTGGCTGCCTGCGGATTGCGCCCCATCTGCCGGACAACTGGAGCGAACTGCGTTATGCCATCCACTGGCAGGGAAGCCGTCTGGCCGTGACCGTCCGTCCCGGATGCGTCACCATCCACAACGAAGGAAATGCCGTTGACGGATTGCTGCTGGGCGGCGAGAAGCGCAGCCTTGCTTCCGGTGAAACCTATACGCTTGACCTCTGATCGAAAGACAGATTTTTTCCCGAAAAACACCTTTGTCGCCTGACAGGGGTGTTTTTCATAGCAGCCGTAAACAGTGTTATGGATTGTTTTGTATCTGAACAAACCCGAAAGGAATGAATCACATGAACGACTTTGTTTTTCGCAAAGAAGGCTTTTCTTCCGCGAAGGAAGAACTGCTGCTGAATGAAACGTTGTTTCACAATGCAAACGGTTATCTCGGTGTACGCAGCAACTTTGAAGAAGGATATGACGGCCGTCCTTCGATTCGCGGCGAGTATGTCAACGCCTTTTATGACATCACCGACATGCCGCAGGCCGAGCTGCTGTATGGATTCCCGACCCGTAAACAGACGATGGTCAACACCTGTGATACCCAGACCATCCGCCTGACCCTGGGAGAGGAAACCTTCTCGCTGTTTGACGGTCAGGTTTTGTCCTTTGCGCGTGAACTGGACATGAAAGCCGGCACGACCCGCCGCCTGATTCGCTGGCAGTCTCCCGCTGGCAAGGTCATCGGCCTGCAAATTACCCGGATGGCCTCGCTGACCCATCCCACCCTTTTCACGATCGAATATGCACTGACCAGCGAAAACTATTCCGGCCCGGTCTGCATCGAAACTGTCCACCGTGGAGACGTCCTCAACTATTCCAACCCGGATGACCCCCGTGTCGGCGATTCGACCGAACGGATGATGATTACCGACCGTGCTTTCTGGAAGGATGACTGTTCGGTTCTGACTGCACACACCTCCCGCAGCAATCTGGTGCTGACTTCGATGACCCGTGATATCCTTTCGGCTGCCTGTGAGACGGCTTATGAGACGGAGGCGGAGTGCCTGACCGCACGTCACCAGCTGACTGTCAGCGAAGGTCAGACGGTAACCCTGACCCGTTATACCATCCTCTGCGATTCCCGCAGATATGCGTCGCCCGAAGAGGATGCCGCAGGTCAGATGGCAGAGGTGACCGCACTTGACCTGGCCGAGCTGTACCGTCAGCAGGAAGCCTATCTGGAGAAGTTCTGGGAGCAGTCTTCGCTGGAAATCGAAGGGGACGACCAGCTCCAGCTGTCGGTCCGGTTCTCGCTGTATCAGCTGCTTCAGTCTGCCGGACGGGACGGCTGCTCGAACATTGCCGCGAAAGGTTTGTCGGGCGAAGGCTATGAAGGGCATTATTTCTGGGATACCGAGATGTACGAACTGCCCTTCTTTGCACTGACCAACCGCGAACAGGCCAAAAACCTGCTGTCCTACCGTTACCAGATTCTCCCCAAGGCACGCGAACACGCCAAAATCTATGGACACAAAAAAGGTGCGCTGTTTGCATGGCGCACGATTACCGGCGAGGAATGTTCGGGTTATTATCCGTCCGGTTCGGCGCAGTACCACCTGAATGGCGACATTGCGTTTGCAGTAGTCAACTACTATCTGCTGACCGGCGACCTGGACTTTATGGCGGAAAAGGGCGCAGAGATTCTGTTTGAGACGGCGAGACTGTGGATGGACCTCGGCTGTTGGGCAAACGGCAGCTTCCACCTCAACTGTGTAACCGGTCCGGACGAATACACCTGCTGCGTCAATGACAACTACTACACCAATGCCGGCGCCAAGTATAATCTTTACTGGGCAGCAAAGATGTGGGAGCTGCTCGGAGCGGCCGGAAAACTGGATGATGTCGCAAAGCGTCTGGAGCTGACCGAAAGCGAGATTGAGGAATTTAAGAAAGCCGAAGCGGGCATGACCCTTCTGTACGATGAGAAGACGGGCATTAATCCGCAGGACGACGCCTTTTTGCAGAAACCGGTCTGGGATTTTGCCGGTACACCTGCCGAGAACCATCCGCTGCTGCTGCATTATCATCCGCTCTGCCTGAACCGTTTCCAGGTCTGCAAACAGGCAGATACGGTACTGGCGCATTTTGTACATGAAGACTACCAGTCGGAAGAGACGATGCGCCGTTCCTATGACTGGTACGAGAAGATCACCACACACGATTCTTCCCTGTCTGCCTGCATTTTTGGCATTATGGCGGCACGGCTGGGCGACATGGAGAAATCGGTCCGGTATTTTTCCGAGTCTTCGATGCTGGACATCACCAATGCCCACCACAACACCGGCGACGGCATTCATACTGCCAACATGGGCGGCACCTATATGGGTGTTGTGTATGGATTTGCCGGACTGCGTGTCAAGGAAGACGGATTGATTTTCCGTCCGCAGCTGCCCAAAGGCTGGAAGCGGTACAGCTTCCGGTTCCTTTATCAAGATAGCCTTCTGGAGCTGTCGGTTGACGGCGAGGGCGCAAAGCTCAAGCTGCTGAGCGGCACTCCCAAAACTGTGAAGATCTGGGACCAGACCATTATTGCACAGTAAACACACACAAGACAAAAGTCCGGAATCCTCCACACAGAGGTTCCGGACTTTTGTCTGTTTACAGCAGCCGTTCAGGGGTTGGAAGCGGTGGATTCAGCCGCCGCCCGTTCCAGTTCCTTTTGGGTAATCGGGGCGTAAGGGAGCCAGATGGACTGGTTTTCGATTGAAAAGATTTCGGTCGGGTCCTGCTCATAGTAGAGGGACAGCGAGAGATCCAGCATCGTCTCTGCGATACCAGCCCCATCGTTGAGGACAGTCCCGCTCATCCGCCCGTCTGCCACTGCCTCGACTGCCTCCCATGTGGCGTCTACGCCGATAATGACCGGGTAGGGCGGCTGGACCTCAAACTTGGTCATCACATCCAGTACCCCAAGTGCCATATCGTCATTGTTGGCAAAGACGACCTCGATTTGGTCACCGAACTCCTGCCACCAACCGGTCATTTTCGCGGCAGCCTGTTCCCGGCTCCAGTTGGCGGTATCGCTGACCAGCTTTTCGGCGTGGACACCGGCGTCGGTGATCAGCTGGATACATTTTTCGGTCCGGATCAGGGTATCCTGATGACCGGGTTCACCTTCGAGGATGACATACTGCATAATCCCGTCGCCATTGCGGTCGACCTGTTCCCGCTGGCTGTTCCACAAATCCAGCGCGATCTGTCCCTGCAAACTGCCCGACTGTTCTGCCGGTGCACCGACATAATAGGCGGACTCCCAGCGCATCAGATCTTCCATAACCGGCTGACGGTTGAAGAAGATAATCGGGATACCGGCCTGTCTGGCCTGATCGATCAGCATGGCCGCGGCCGTCCGGTCGACGATGTTGACACACAGCACATCATAGTCCAGCGCAATCAGATGTTCAATCTGTTCATTTTGAATCAGCTGGGAGCTTTTGCCGTCCATGACGTTGATGTTGATTCGAATGCCTTCTTTCGGTTCACGCTGCTGCGCCATCTGTTCCAGATTTTGGACCAGAGAGCGGATGAAGGTATCTTCCTGGCTGTACATAGCGACGCCGATACGCAGGGTAGGAGGACCCTGCTCTTTTTTGATCCGGGAGAAGAGGACCGCGAAAAGGGAGAACAGGACCAGAACGACGGCGCTAATTACCAATAGGGAACAGAATTTTCTGGCTTTCCGGTTCATACATATCCTCTTTTCTGACCAGTATTACCGCGGGTTCGGATTCCGGCGGCGTGGTTTTAAGCAGCCTGCTGGCGATCTGCTGGATGGCGAGGTACCCCTCACCATACCCATTCCAGACGACTGCGGCCCGAATGGTTCCATCTTCCAGACCATTGACAGTTTCCTGACTGTACCCGACCGCATAGAGCGGGATATCCAGCTGTTGTTCTTCCAGAAAGGCCATCATCTGAATAGCGGAAGTGGTTTCCGGCAGGATCACAAAGTCTGCATCGAGCAGCAGCCTGGCCCAGTTGTCGGTATCTGCCGTCAGAATCGAGAAGCCATTTTCGGACAGATATTTCTGCACCGAATCCAGCCGTTTTTGAATGCCGGTATTTTCAGGCAGGGGATTGATCAGAAGTGCTGTCGCACCGTTCGGAAAATCTTCCGTAGCCGCCTGCGCCAACAGCTGACCGATGGTTTCGCTGTCCGGGGTGAAACCGGATGTTTTTTCATCGCCGTCCGATTCCATTATCACATAGGGGATTGTCAGTTTATTTTCCGTGATTTGCTGCTGAACATCGCCCGAAGCAGGGATAATGACCAGTCCATCTGCGCCGTTGTTGACTTCCTGTTCCACCAGTTTTTGCTGTTCAGCCGCCGAATTGGACTCCTGCGGGGTCAGAAAGCGGAGCTCTGCTCCGTAATCGGACGCCGCTTTTTCCATGCCGAACCGGAGTTCACCCCAGGCGCTGGTATTCCATTCCCGGAAGATAATGGAGATTTCCAGCCGTTCCCACGAAGTGCTCGGCCAGGAGATTTCCTGAATAAAGATGGACAGCAATACCGAGAGCCCCAGCGCAGTCAAAATACCCAGCTGCATAAAATTGCCGAGTTTTCGTTTCATGGCTGCCCACCTTCTTTCTCATATCTGGCCGCCGCCTGCTCGTCCAGAATCGGCAGGTGAATCCGCACCAGCGTTCCTTCGTCCGGTTCACTGAAAAATTCCAGCCCATATTCCGGCCCAAAAGCCAGCTGGATGCGCTGATGGATATTGCGTACACCGATTCCGGAACCTTTGCTTTTTCTAAACGGCTTGCTTTCGTCCAGAAGCTGGTCGAGTGTTTCTTTGGGCATACCGGCGCCGTTGTCCTCGACATCGATATACAGGTTGTTTTCATCCCGCCAGGCATGCACGGTAATCAGCCCGTCCTCATCCATCACGGCCATGCCGTGATAGATGGCATTTTCCAGAATCGGCTGGATAATCAGCTTGAGGGTATACAGGTTTTCGGTATCCGGTTCTGCCGAAATACGGGTTTCAAACCGTTCTTTATAGCGGATGGTCTGGATGGTCGAATAATGCCGGGCATGTTCCAGCTCGTCTTTGAGCGGGATGATGATTTTTCCACGGCTGAGCGATATCCGGAACAGCTTGCCCAGTGCCGAGACCATCCTCGTCGCGTCCTGGTACCGCTCAATTTCGGTCAGCCAGATCACCGAATCCAGCGTGTTGTAAAGGAAATGGGGGTTGATCTGGGACTGAAGGACTTCCATTTCCAGCCGGCGTTTATTCTGTTCCTGCTGGATAATATCGTCCATCAGATGCCGGAGGGTGGAGACCATCGCTTCAATTGAATGTGTTAGCTGCCGCACCTCAATGCAGCCCTCTTCCCGGAATTTCACATCTTCTTTTCCGGCGCCCAGTTCATTGACAGCCTGGTTAAGCCGGCTGAGCGGGCCGGAGATATACTCGGACAGGTGCATATTAACAAACGCCAGCAAAAATACAATAAACAGCAAAAGGGTAATCCCGAACCACCTGTACTGGTCGACATCATTGGCGAGGTTTTTCAGTGGAATCAGGCTGATCAGTTTCCAGCCGGTATACCCGACTGTTTTGACAACCGCCTGGTAGGGCACACCGTCAACCTGAACCTGATGAATCCCATCGGTTTCGGGGATATCCTCCACCAGATTGTTCTGGGATATTCCTGCATAGATTAGCTGCTGGTCGGGGTGGTAGATAATCTCACCTTCCCGGTCGGTGATATAAAAATATCCGCCGCCCGGAAGGTCGGCATTGCGGCAGATCTGCCCCAGTTCCGAGAAACTCATGTCGATCAGCAAAACACCGCGTCGTGTCTCACCGTCATAGTTTAACTCGACATAACGGCTCAGCGAGATAACCCAGGGGTGTTCCTTGCCATAATCAAACAGGTTTTGGACATACGGCGTCGAAAAGTGGTGGTTCTCGATCTGATCCATTGCCTGGATAAACCATTGCTGCTGTTTTGGGGAGACGCCATCTTTCAGGGAATAGACCGGTGCAGCCGCAGCCAGCGAACCGTTTTCTTCAAACACCGATATCGAGACCAGATTGCCGCGGTTTTCTTCATACAGCAGTTCCAGTGCGTCCACCGGTGCAGATTCCGAAAAATCACTGTCCTTGAGCACCCTGTAATAGATCGTATCGGACAGCTGCATAATATTGCGCAGATAGCTGTCCATCTGCTGGTTGATCTGTTCGATCATGCGCTGGCTGGTATCCTGCTGCAAAATCCGGGTCGCGTTGGAAAAGCGCAGGATAAGCATCCCACAGAGCAAAAACATGCCGATGACAGTGACCGCCGTAAAGGAGATCGAAATCATCACTCTGATTCCCGTTTTGCGATAGGGCGGCAGCAGCTTCCGGATGCGGTTCCTGAAAGACACGGCGTTCCCTCCTTGATATGGAATAGATTACGGAGAGGTACCGGCGCGGAACTTGGACGGTGTGACTCCGTAATAGCGTTTAAAAACATAGCTGAAATAGTTGGGGTCAAGATAGCCGGTCTTTTCGGCAATCCGGTAGTTTTTTTCATCGGTGTCCCGCAAAAGCCGGACCGCTGTTTCCATCCGGATTTTGGTCACATAGGACGTAAAACTCATCCCGGTGTTTTTCTTAAACAGGGTAGAAAAGTAGGTCGGCGACAGATGCAGATGGGCACAGAGGGTATCGACCGACAGATCACTTTCGGAAAAATGGTTCAGGATGTATTCTTTTGCCTGGTCGACGAGATTCCATGTGCTGTCACTGCGTCTCCTGTCCAGCAGCTCCCACAAGCGCAGACAGTGTTCAAAACACCAGCTGCCCATCTGACCGGGAGAACTGAAATCGGCGAGTTTTTCCATCCGGATGCCTTCCTTGCCGAAGATTTCTTCTGCCGGGATTTGGCCGTCTCTTGCCACCTTCAGCAGACAGTTCATCCAGTCCAGGAAAAACATCTGGCACTGTCCAATCGACGCCGAGCGGACCTTTTCCATCAGCGTGCCGACCACCTGCCGGACCTGGTCTTCGGTACCGACCTTGACTGCACGAATCAGGTCCTGCTCGTCGTTTTCGTCAAAGGAGATTTCGCGGCTCTGGCGCGGTTCGACGTCCTGAATATAGATAGTCCGTCCCGATCCCAGCAGCACCCGGTAATCCAGCGCATTTCTTGCACCCTTGACCGAGGCAGACAGTTCCCACGGATGGTCGACCATTTCACCGACCCCAATCGTCAGGCGCAGCCGGGTTTCACTGCTGGTCAGACGGCGCACCCGTTCCAGCTCATTCAGATAGGTATAGGTGGAAACCGGCTGGGCAAACGAGGCGATGATTGCCAGATGGTCCTTATAGATCAGGGTACGAAGGGTACAGCCCTCCAGTTCAAAATACTGGTCAAAAAAGGACTGGAGGGTCAGAAAGACCAGCTCATCCACCTCGCCGCCCATCTTCCCGACGTGGAGCAGCGCCGCAATCCACCGGTCGCCGGTCAGTGTCAGTTCATAGCGTCCTGCGCGGTCATACACCTGATCGGCGCGCAAGCTTCCGTCCAGCAGCCGGGTATAAAACATTCCTCTCAGCACCGGCAGCGTTTCTTCGTATTGCCGCCGCAGCCGTTCGACGTTTTTCAGTTCAGCGCGGGAACGTTCGATTTCCTGATGCAGCCGGTCGAGAATCAGGGAGAGTTCCTGCGCGTCCACCGGCTTGAGCAGATATTCAAACACATTGATACTGACTGCCTGCCTTGCAAATTCAAAGTCGTCAAACCCGGTTAAAATCACAAGTTTTGCAGCTGGAAGGGCCTGTCTCAGCCGTCTGCCCAGTTCCAGTCCGTCCATAAAGGGCATTTTGATATCGGTAATGACGACGTCCGGCTTGACTTGTTCGCACACTTCGAGTGCTTCGACTCCATTCTGGGCCTGACCGGCGAGTGAAAAGCCCAGTTTTTCCCAGTCAATTTTCCGGCTGATGCCCATCCGGATTTCTTCTTCGTCGTCAACCAGTACGACACGATACTGTTCCATGGCATGCTCTCCTTTTTGTCGGTAAAAGGTATGGAAAAACCTGTGTCCGTTCACAAAATATCCATAATCAAATTGTTTTGTTCACCATCATTATAGCATATTTTGACAAAAACAAAAAGCAGGTATCTCCGCTTTTTAGCGGTAAGATACCTGCTCAAGCTGTCGAGAAAGTACGTGATATCAGGACAAGGTCTTTCCGACGGATGTATTGATTTGATTTTGATATCTAGGCCATTATCTCTTGACCAGATATTTGCGCATATCCAGTGCGCAGGCGAACAGGATGATACCGCCTTTGATCAGGTACTGCAAGTCCTGGTCGATGCCGACCATCGTCAGGCCGATGAAGATCAGACGGAGCATCAGGACGCCGATGACGATACCGCGGATTTTGCCGATACCACCGACAAAGGAGACACCGCCGATGACACAGGCTGCGATTGCGTCGAGCTCGTAGTTGAGGCCGCTGTTGGCGTTGTTGGAAGCGACGCGGGCACCTTCAATAAAGCCGGTGACCGAGTACATGGCGCCTGCCAGTGCGAATACCATAATCGTGGTGGCCAGCACGTTGACACCGGAAACTCTGGCTGCTTCTTCATTGGAGCCAAGGGCGAACATGTTTTTGCCGAAGGTGGTCTTGTTCCAGATGAACCACATCAGTGCGGTTAGGACGATTGCAATCCAGACGTAGTTCGGGATCGCCGTTCCGGCGATGGTCAGGATGGAGCCTTTGATAAAATTGGTGTAGGAGGGGTCCAGGCTGGAGATTGCCATGCCGTTGTTGTTGCCCATCTTGACGTAGATCAGCAGCAGGGTGTAGACAATCAGCTGGGTGCCCAGCGTAACGATAAACGGATGGAGCTTGAATTTAGCGACAAAGAAGCCGTTGAAGGCACCGAACGCCGCGCCGATCAGCAGGGCGATCAGAATAACGATCGGAATCGGGATAACGCCGATCTGGGGCCACATTTTGGTGCTGCTGCCGACTGCCTGCAAAAGGGAGGCAGATACACAGGCAGTCAAACCGACGATACGTCCGGCCGAAAGGTCGGTACCGGTCAGGACGATACATCCTGCGACACCCAGCGCAACCGGCAGATAAGCTGCCGTCTGGGAGATGATGTTGATGATAGCGGCGGGTTTGAGGAAGTTGTTGTTCTTAACGGCGATGATGACGATGGCAATAAACATCAGGATGAAGAGCATATTGTTCATAAGCCCATTGCCGATTTTTTTAAGCAGTGCCCATTTGCGTTCCCGTGTCCAGGGTCCTTTAAAGTTGTTCATAAACCCGTTCCAGCGGGCAGAGATAGCGTTACTCATGGAAATTCCTCCTTACACATATTTTGCGGCCAGTGTGAGGATTTCCTCCTGGCTGGTATCTGCGGCGTCCACTTCGCCGGCGATTCTTCCGCCCGACATGACCAGAATCCGGTCACATACGCCCAGCAGTTCCGGCATCTCAGAGGAAACCATAATGACGCCTTTGCCTTCGTTGGCAAGGTCGATGATCAGCTGGTAGATTTCGTATTTAGCGCCGACGTCGATGCCTCTGGTCGGTTCGTCCAGCAGCAGCACTTCTGGTTTGGTCAGAAGCCAGCGGCCGATGATAACCTTTTGCTGGTTGCCGCCCGACAGCGAACGGATCTGCGTTTTACGGCTGGGGGTTTTGATATGCATGGATTGGATGGCCCAGTCGGTTTTGGCTCTCATTTTTTTCTCACTCAGGCAGATTCCGCCGACCAGATAATCCTTCAGGCTGGAGATGACGGTATTGTCTTCGATATCTCGGATTCCGAAGATACCAGTTGCACGACGTTCTTCGGTCAGAAGGGCGAATCCGTTTTTAATGGATTCACCGGGGTTGCGGTTGCGAATTTCCTTCCCATGCAGGAAGATTTTACCGCCTTCGCGGGTCATCGAACCGAACAGGTTTTCCAGCACTTCGGTCCGTCCGGAGCCGTCCAGACCGGCGATGCCGAGTATTTCACCCTTGTGCAGCTGGAAAGTTGCTTCTTTCAGACGGGTATATTTGCCTTTGATATGCTGAACATCCAGAATGACGTCACCGGGTTTGTTGGTCTTTGGCGGGAAGCGGTTGGTCAGCTCCCGTCCCACCATCAAACGGATAATTTCTTCCATGGTCAACTCGCTGGCTGGGCGGGTAGCGACCCAGGTACCGTCTCGCATGATGGTGACGTCATCTGAGATGCGGAGGATTTCTTCCATTTTGTGGCTGATGTAGATAATGCCGCAGCCTTTGGCTTTGAGCATGTTGATGATGCGAAAGAGGTGTTCGACCTCGGTTTCGGTCAGCGACGAGGTTGGTTCGTCAAAGACGATGATCTTGGAGTCATACGAGACCGCCTTGGCGATTTCAACCATCTGCCGCTGGGAGACCGGCATGGTCGACATGATGACCTTGGGGTCGACGTTGACACCCAGCTCGTCAAAAATTTCCCGTGTCCGTTTTTTCATGATCGATTCACTGACCATGATGCCGCCGACTTTAGGATACCGTCCCAGCCAGAGGTTGTCCTGTACACTGCGGGTCAACGCCTGATTTAGTTCCTGATGGACCATTGCGACGCCGTTTTCCAGCGCTTCTTTGGAGCTTTTGAAGGAGACTTCCTTCCCGTCCAGAAAGATACGGCCGCTGTCTTTGTGGTATATTCCAAACAGGCACTTCATCAGGGTAGATTTTCCTGCGCCGTTTTCGCCCATCAGGGCATGAACCGTTCCAGGCCGGACGGTGAGGGAAACATTGTCCAGAGCCTTGACGCCGGGGAAGGATTTGCTGATATTTTTCATTTCAAGCAATGCCTGATCCATATGCCTTCTTCCTTTCCGTGTTGAGATTCAGTATAGAAGGGCTTGCTGCGCCGCAGCAAGCCCGCGAGTTGGATCGAAAGAATCAGCCGGTGTAGACGCCGTAAGGAACACGAATCTTTGCAACGCTCTCATCGACGTTGAACTGATCGGTGTTGGCCATCAGAGCCTCGCCGTTGTTGAGGTTGCCGACCAGCGTCGTGATGGTGTCGGCCATGCCTTCCGCGTCCTGCATGATGGTACCGGTCATCTGACCAGCCTGAATTTTCTCTTTAGCGGTATCGACGGCGTCAACGCCGAATACCGGGATGGTCGTACTTCCTTCATTACCGGTGTTGTAGCCAATTCCCTGCAGAGCGGAGATCGCGCCTTCAGCCATGCCGTCGTTGTTGGCGATGACCAGCTCGATCATATTGCCGTTGGATTCGGAGTATTCCGAGAGGATGGTATTCATATAGTCAACCGCAGCCTGTGCGGACCATGCGCCTGTCTGGTCAACCAGATATTTCTTGGAGTTGCTGCTGTCGTAGAAGGAGAGGGGTTCCTTGCCGGCGTCTGCCAGAATCTTGTCTGCGTCTTCGACTGCATACTGGGTACGGTATTCCGCCTCAGCGTTTGCTTCCTGGCCTTTGAACATGACGTAGGAGATCTTTCCATCGCCGTTGAGGTCGACTGTCTCGTAGTTTTCAACCAGATAATTGCCGATCATTTCGCCCTGCATATGGCCTGCTTCAGCGGCGTCGGTGCCGACGAATGCACAGTTTTCATAGCTCTTGACGACGTCGTCGCTGATTTCACGGTTGAAGAAGATAACCGGGATACCAGCATTTTTCGCGGTATCGGTGATGCTCTGAGCGGCGTCAGGGGAGGTGGTATCGACGATGTTGACAACCAGAAGGTTGTAGCCGTCCGCGATTGCGGTGTTGATCTGGTCGGTCTGCTGAGCCTGGTTGTTGTTGCCGTCGAAGTTCTGGTAGGTAACGCCCAGTGCGTCCAGTTTGGCGTCCATGTTGGTACGGACGCTGGTGATGTACACGTCGGAGAATGCGTAGTAGAATACGCCGACTTTCAGGTCAGACGAAGTTGTCTGTACCGTCGAGCTGCTTTCAGTAGATGCGGTGGAAGAGGTGGAAGCGGGGTCACTGCCGGACGAATTGTTAGTGGAACTGGTGCAGGAAGCGAGGGACAGGGTCATGGCACAGATCAGAGCGGCTGCTAAAAACTTTTTCATAATGAATACCTCCATATATTCATGTTTTCAATTTCGTTTTTTATTGTCCGATTTGTTGTTCGGGATGTTTTCCCTTTCTGCCTTTATTATAGGGATTTTTTCTCATGAAATCGATAGAATTTCCTTTCGTGTTACTGGAAATTTATCATGTGTTTTGCCATTTTCGATAACAGAAAAGCGCTGCTGCTGTGCTAAATGCACAACAACAGCGCCAAATCTTGAAGAAAAGGTGGATGAATAAGGACTTTTCTATGAAAAAACTTTGATCTCCGAATTTTACATTTCGCTTTCACTTCGGGCAGAAAACAGCTCTTGTTCGTTGCCTGCAATTTGTGGTATAATGAAAAAACACAGAATACCGAGCTGAGAAGGGTGGATTTTAATGGAAAAATACAGGCTGATGCTGGTTGATGATGAACCATGGGCACTGGCCGGAATGGAAGAGATTATTGACTGGGAACAGGAAGGATTTTCTGTCGTGGCACGCTGCGAGTGTGGCAGTGAGGCCATCGCAAAATCCGCCCGTGTCTGCCCGGATGCGGTTATTACCGATATCCGGATGCCGGATATGACCGGAATCGAGCTGGTGTATCGTCTGCGGCAGAATTTCCCGAATGTACAGTGTGTGGTTGTCAGTGCGTATTCTGATTTTGAGGTGGCACGCGAGGCAATCCGGCTGTCCGCCGTCCATTACCTGCTTAAGCCGCTCACCGCCTCCGACGTCCGCGAAGCGGCCAGAATGCTGGCCCAAAAACTCAGCCGGTTTGAACGGACATCTGAGCCTTCCACCCCGGTGATCTCCGTCGACCCCGACCATCCTGTTTTCCCCGAATCACCCAATGGACTGGAATGTTATCTGGTGCTGTCTGAGAGTGCATTCAGGCTGTCGCCGCGCGAGGACGGCAGATGGTGCCAGCCGGTTCAGGTCGGCGGACAGTTCGGGTATCTGCTGGACGACTATCCCGACAGCCTGCCGGAAGGATGCGGGCTGAGTCTGCCGGGCTTTCCTGACCGTCAGGGAGAATGGCTGCTGCGCACAGCCCGTGCCGCACTGGCCGGTGGATTTACGTTTGCCAGGGAAAACGGACGCGGGCAGCTGTCGGTTCCGGAGATTCAGCTGTATCTGGTCGAGAATATGCGCAATGAAATTACGCTGAAAGAACTGGCTGCCCACTTTTTCGTCACCGAGACCTACCTGTGTGACCGCTTTAAAAAACAGACCAATGAATCGATTATGAGTTTTCTCCGCCGCATCCGGATGCACCATGCACAGGTCCTGCTGATGACTTCACACCTTTCGCTGCGGGAGGTTGCCTTTGCATGTGGTTACAGCGATTACTCCTACTTTGGACGGCAGTTCAAGGCGGAAGTCGGCATCACGCCGGATCTGTTCCGCAAAGAAAAACGCTATACCGCTTACTGAGAAAAGAAGGATGTGCCCCGGTCATCCATCGATATATGTTCCTGTGGGATGACCAGCTCGACGACGGTATAATATCCTTCGCGTGAGCGAAGCTGAAGGTCGGCTCCCTGTCCGAATGTCAGCCGGAGACGGTGGTAGATATTGGGCAGGCCGATACTGATTTTGGTCTGCTGTGATTTAAGACTGGAATCCATGGCTTTTTCTGTCTCCATGTGTTCATGATAAATTTTATAGAGCAGCTTTTCCAGAACAGGCTGCTGGATACCGACTCCATTGTCCGCGATACGGACGTGGAGTTTTTTTTCGCGGATAAAGGTCTGGATCAGCATAATGCCGCTTCTCCGCCCATTAAAGGCATGGCGGATGGCATTCTCCGCCAGCGGCTGGAGCAGCATCGACAGGATTGGCCATCCCAGCGTTTCCGGGTCGATATCCTCCAGAATCTTAAAGCGGTTGGGGAAACGGGCGTCCATCACCGAAAAGTAAGCGCCCAGATGCCCAAGCTCGTCCTCCAGCTGGACAATCATCGGAGCATAAAGAGAATAACGGAACATCTGCGACATGCCGCCGACCAGCTGTTCGACCGGCTGTGCACCATAGCGATGGGCGAGAGAACGGACCGTTTCAAGGGTATTGAACAGAAAATGCGGGTTAATCTGGCTGCGGTAGGCGAGCATTTCGGTTTTAATCTGGGAAAGCCGGGCTTCATATTCGGCGTGTGCATACTGCTGCTCCCGTTCGGTGGCCTGACGGAGGTCTTCCATCGTCAGATTAAGCGCATCCGAGACAGGGGACAGCTCGGCAATCTGGGGTGTACTGACCTTGATGCCGTCACGGCCGGCCAGCCGTATTTCAGCGGTCATCCGCATGATCGAACGGCGTACCGACCACAGAATGCCGACAATCACCAGACCTGCCAGAGCCATTGCCCCAACCATCAGCCAGACCAGCAGATAACGTGCTTCCGGGATACCGGTGAAGAGTGACTTTTCCGGCGCTATCAGAATCAGCCGCCAGTCCGGGACCGACAGCTGGATATTTTCGACGAGATAACGGCAGTCATCGGTGATGATTTCGTGGTCTTCATTTTGCATCTCCCTCAGGGAGATGATTTCCTGTTGGGTCAGTGTGCGGCTGCTGTAGAGGATACTGTCGTCGCTCATAAAGACGGCGGCGCTGTTTTGGTATTGCAGGCCGATCATCTCATCGAGAAGGTCCTCCATATTGTAGATTACGGCGCCGATAATCGGATTATAGTCGTACCGGTACCCGTCAATAATGCCGTATACCGGGAAAAAGTAGATCAGATATTTTTCCTCTTTATAGTACATGACCGAAGAATAAAATGCTTTCTGGAAGTGATGGTCACTGCCGATACCGGACAGGTTAATCGCTTCTTCCACCAGATCGGTATACTGGTTGGTGATAGAAAACTTCCGATTACGGTCGGAAAAAAAGACGATATCCTGAAATCCCGACCCGTAGACACTGATATAACTGAACATATCCAGGACAGCGGCTTTGGATTCGATGACGACGCCCGGAATATCGGAAAGCAGATATTTTTGGGTCACATTTGAATAGGCGGCGTTCTGTGCCGCTTCCTGGGAGGAATTCAGCAGGTTTTCTACCTGCTGGGTGGAGACAATGGCATATTGTGAAAAGCTGGATTCTGCCTGCCGCTGTGTCTGGGGCAGGATTCCAAAGAAAAAGTAGCCGAAAACAGCTGCCAGTGTGACGAGCAGTATCCCCATCGACAGCATCAGCCCATTTTGCAGAGATTTAATCCGAAAGAGTCTTTTTGCAAACGGACGGAGCAATTTTTCTGTAAAATTTTTAATAAATGTTTTAATCATGGTTTTTCCTCTTTTCGGAGCCGGTAAACAGTCAGGTAAAATATAAAATATATGTTCACAGAAAAACAATATTATTTTCCTTTTAGCCTAAAATATTCTATCACGTCTCAGATATTATGCGCAATATTTCGCAGAACAGTATCCGAATATTGTCCGAGAACTTCCGAAGATTCTCTCTTTCTATTCTGTTCAAAATCTATTATCATAATAGCAACAGGAAAAACACAGGCAGATTAAAAAAATTATTTGTGAACATTTTGGAGGAGTGATCATCTTGACGTCTTTGGCGAAAGAAAAGAAAACCGTAACTGCCGCACATGCGACAGGAATGCAGAAGCTGGCCATTAACTTTAAAAAGTACTGGCAGATCTATCTTCTGCTGATTCCCGCACTGGTCTGGTACCTGCTGTTTGCTTACTACCCGATGGCAGGCTTGCAGCTTGCATTCAAAACCTACAAGGCCAAGATCGGTATCTGGGGAAGTCCCTGGTGTGGGTTCCAAAACTTTGAAGCTGTTTTCCGTGACATGTACTTTTGGAGATCGGTTGGACGCACCCTGCTGATCAACGTCGGACGTCTGGTCATCAACTTCCCGGCACCGATTCTGGTCGCGCTGATGCTCAACGAACTGCGCGTCGGACGGTACAAAAAGGTTATGCAGACGGTCTTTACCTTCCCCCACTTCCTGTCGTGGGTTGTCGTCGCTTCGATTATGACCAATCTCCTTTCAATCGACGGCCTAGTCAACAGTGCACTGTCGGCAGCCGGTATCCCGACCATCAACTTCCTTGGAAGTGAAAAGATCTTCCAGCCGATGCTGTATATCACCGATATCTGGAAATCAGCCGGTTATTCTTCGATCATCTACCTGTCCGCAATCTCCGGTATCGATCAGGACCAGTACGAGGCAGCTGAAATTGACGGCGCGACCCGCTGGCAGAGAATCTGGAGTGTAACCCTGCCGAACATCCTTCCCACCATTTCGGTTCTGTTTATTATGACGACCGGCAACCTGATGACCGCCGGCTTCGACCAGATCTTCAACCTGAGCAATGCTGCGACAAAGAATGTCGCCGAAGTGCTGGATATGTACATCTACCGCATTACCTTTACCGCATCCACCGACTTTGGTTTCTCGACGGCCGTTTCGCTTTTCCGTTCGATCATCAACATGACGCTGCTGGTCATTGCAAACAAAGGCTCCAAGATGATGGGCGGCACGGGACTGTTTGGTTAAGCAGAGAGTTGACAGCCAAGAGAAAGGAGTATCTGCAGTATGGCTTCGAAAGCACATTATAAAAAAGATAAATTTGAACTGATGGACTGGATCCTGATTATTATCCTGACGCTGGGAATGCTGTGCATTCTGATTCCGTTCTTCAATGTTATCGCAATTTCTTTTACTTCCTATAAAGAATATATGCAGTCAACCTGGGTCATCTGGCCGAAGGAACCGACGCTGGCTGCCTATCAGGAACTGTTCAAGGACAACCGTATTCTGGTCGGCTATAAGACCACCCTTTGCTATCTGCTGGTCGGTCTGCCGCTGAACCTGCTGCTCTGCTCAACGCTTGCCTATGCGCTGTGCCGGAAAGGCTGGATGGGACGTCACCTGATTTTCATGCTGATCCTGTTTACAATGATCTTTAACGGCGGTATCGTTCCGCTGTACCTGGTCATGAAGAGCTTTAACCTGACCAACACCATCTGGTCGATTATCTTCGCGCAGGGCATGAACACCTTTAACATGATTTTGATTTATAACTATTTCTGCTCTCTGCCAGAGGCACTGATGGAGTCGGCAAACCTTGACGGCGCGGATGAATGGACCATTTTGTTCCGAATTGTCCTTCCGCTTTCCAAACCGATTTTGGCAACTGTCGTCCTGTTCGTCGCTGTTCAGCTGTGGAACGAATACTTTATGTCGATGATCTTCCTTCGCTCCAACGACTGGCAGTCTCTCCAGCAGGTACTCCGTTCGATTGTTATGGATTCTCAGGTTGTAGACACTGCTTCGACCATGGTAGATGTCGGTGAAAAGAACTTTACCGACGCAATCAAGATGGCAGCGGTTATGGCGACGATGATTCCGGTCATGTGCGTCTATCCCTTCCTGCAGAAGTACTTTACCAAAGGCATTATGATCGGTGCCATCAAAGCCTGATCTGTATAGAAGTTTGTACAAAAATACCCGGCAGTGTGATTCTGCCGGGATGGTCTTATCAATTTTTTTAGGAGGAAAAAACATGAAAACCCGTAAGCTTTTTGCGATGCTGCTGGCCGCTTCCCTGATTGCTTCTCTCGCATCCTGCGGCAATTCAGGCGACACTTCTTCCACTGGCTCGTCCGACAGTGACAGCCAGACCTCTTCTTCCACAAGCGACAGCTCGACAGCTGAATCTTCCACACCTGCGTCTACCAAAACCGATTCCGGCGTCCTTGCTGCAACAACTGATGTCACCGCCGAAGACATTCTGGCACGCGACTATTCCGAGCCGATTACCATTTCGTTTGCGGGTATTCAGGTTACCGACGGCCTTGACTATAACCATGGCAATGAGTATTATGAATGGTGGACCGAGACGTTCAATGTTGAATGGGATATTACCTCTCTGACTTTTGACAACTGGGTCGAGAGAATGAACACCTGGATTAACGCCGATGACCTTCCCGACTGGAGCGTCTGGAACTTTAACGCAGGCGACGGTGCGAACTATGCTGACCAGGGTCTGGTTATGGAGATGCCGGAAGACTGGAAGACCCAGTACCCCAACCTTGCAGCAGCTGCTACCTGCTCTCCTGCGAACGAATATTATGAGAATCTGTACGGCGGTATGTATTATTTCTTCCGTCCGGTATTTGCCAATAACTTCCCGTCCGATACCATTACCAGCCATATCTCGATGTTTATGCGTACCGACTGGGCAGAAGAGGCTGGATATGATCTTTCTGCCAATATCGAATCTGGTAGCATCAGCCTGACCCAGTTCCTTGAATACTGCCAGGCGATTAAAGATGCCGGCCTTGCCGAGTATCCCTGGTACAACACCAGCAGCTATGTTGGCAACGTCCTGGACCGTGTAACGGAAGCTTCCGGTGTCATTCAGAACGCATATTACAAAGGCGACGACGGCATGTATCACTGGGGTCCTGCCGAAGAAGAAACCGGTGTTAAGGAAGCACTCCGCCAGATCAAACAGGCGTATGACAATGGCCTGCTTTATCCTGAGTTCTATACCCTTCAGGACCCGGACGATATTGGTCATTTCTATGCGGCAGGCGATGCAGCGGCTAACATGTATACCGGCATGGCTGCCTGGTTTGACCGTTACGAACAGTATATGCAGGAAAACCTTGGCGTTTCCTTCTGGGATACCTCTGATGTCTTCATTCTGACCGACGATGAAGGCGTTGCACACGACGATCCTTCCACCAACTACTGGGCCTGCAACATCCTGTCGCCGAATATGGATGAAGCAACCTATGAGCGCATTATGTCTATCTGGGATTACGGCTGCACCGAGGAAGGCCAGCTGAGAATTCGTCTGGGTGTTCCGGACGTCGACTGGAAGTATGACGAGGAAGGCAACATCGTCAACCTGGTTCAGGATACCGAATATGGTACGCTGGAAAATAAATACACCAGCCTGTATCCGATTACCGGCAACATGTTCATCCTGTCGGACGACTACTCCTTCATCAACCCCGGCTTTACCGAAACATCCCGTGAAAAGGTTACGGATCTGTACAACAAACGTGCCGAGATCACCAGCGTCAAGGACGAAGAGATCGACTGGGATCTGAGTAGCTACTCTTCTCAGGCGATGAACCTTGCGTCGATGACCTACGCGGACGAATATGCCAACATCATCACCAAGGACGGCGACTTCGATACCAACTATGACCAGTGGGTATCCGACAAGCTGTCGATGATTCAGCCGGTTCTGGATGAACTGAACGCTGCTTTCGCTGAATAATCATAAGTATGTCTCTGATATAATCCGGCAGGAGCCGCTGTCTTAACCGGCAGCGGCTCCTGCTGTAACTGTGGAAAGGAAGGTAACAGCATGAGCAAACATGTGGATGCACCGGTGCAGATCGCCGAAAATATCTGGCAGTTTAATGAAGCCAACCAGATGGGACCGTATGTCGACGCCTATCTGATCGTCGGAAGCAGGCAGGCACTGCTGGTCGATGCGCTCCAGACCGTCACCGGACTGTATGAAGAAGTACGCAAAATCACCGACAAACCCCTCACCGTCTTTATTACCCATGGCCATCTCGACCATGCCGGTGCGGCCATTGCCGAACTGCATGAAGCTGGTGTTCCAATCTACATGAGCTATAAAGATTATGACCTGCTCAAGGGAATGTTTGATTATGGGGAAGAAAAGAACTGGTTTATCGACCTGAAACCGGGGAAGGTTTTTGACCTGGGCGGCTACCGCTTCCATACAATTGCAATCGACGGTCATTCCAAAGGTTCGATGGTCGCACTCGACTATGAAAATCAGCTGCTGTTTTCCGGAGACGGCATCGGTTCCGGACATTTCTGGATGCAGCTTCCTTTCTGTACGGCACTCAATGTCTTCCAGATGGGGCTGAAAGCACTGTATGAAGAAACCAGAAAATGCCCTGATCTGAAAGTCTATCCCGGTCACCGCAACCAGTCTCCTGTTCAGCTGACCGGACAGTATGTGCGGGATACCCTCTTTATCACCAACGGCCTGCTCAATGGTACGCTCAAAGGTGAACCGACGTCGATTCCGTGGCAGGGCGGCGAGATGCACTACTATCATATCGGACATGGCCAGATGGTCGACTTCTGCTATGACCCCGACAACTTCTTCTACGGTCGTCCCGACCCGAAGATCGAAGCCATCAAGGATCAGTTTACCCGTGAACAGGTCCGTCAGGGCAGCCGTACAATGGATTATATGCTGTTCACTCCCGAAACGGAGGAAGGGAAATCCTATCCGCTGGTTATTTTCCTGCATGGAGCGGGTGAACGGGGAACTGACCCCCGGCTGGCACTCGCCAATTCCGGCGGATATACCTTTGCATCCCCTGACTGGCAGGCAAAACACCCCTGTTATATCGCTGCGCCGCAGGTTGCCGAAAATGAATGGTGGACAGATGACTGGTACCAGCAGATGATCGTCCAGCTGATTATGACCCTTCCGGCAAAAGGCGCCGCAATCGACCGTACACGGGTGTACATCACCGGTCTGTCTATGGGTGGAATGGGAACCTGGGCGATGATTGCCCGTTATCCCGGACTTTTTGCGGCAGCGATGCCGATCTGTGGGGCAGGGGACCCGTTTAAGGTCCGCGCCGCAAAGGATGTCCCGGTCTGGGCTTTCCATGCGGCGGATGACCCGGTTGTCAAAGCAGATGGTTATCTGTCGGCGCCTTTTGAAAAATGCGCCGGCTCCAGATGGCTGGTCAATGCGCTGCGGGGTGCGGGGGCTGCGGACGTCCGGTATACTGAATATCCTGCCGGCTGGATGGATGAACATGGTGAACATCCCCATGCCGCATGGAATCCCGCCTATGCCGATGAGGATGCAAAGGAATGGTTGTTCTCCAAGGTCAATGACCGGTATGATATCCATTGGATTATGCCGGGCTTTTACTGGATTGAGGATGCAAAGGATGCCTCGATCTACCTGATCGAAGGCACTGAGCGGGCACTGGTCGTCGATACCGGCTTTACTGAGGGAGACTTCGTCGGGATGATTCGGACACTGACCCGTCTGCCGGTTGATCTGGCGGTTACCCACTGCCATGGTGACCATATGTACCATCTGGACAAATTTGACCGGTATTATATGAGCGAAAAGGATACCTTCCTGCTGAATGGACCCCGTCTGAAAGAAGCATACGGCGGAAAAGATTACTCCCGTCCCGAACTGATTCCGGTTAAGGATGGCGATATCATCGATCTGGGCGGCGGTTATGAGGTAGAAGTATTTGACCTGGGCGGTCATACGCCCGGCAGTGTCGTTTATCTGGATAAAAAACGGAAAATTGCACTGTGTGGAGACGCGCTCGGCGTCTGGATGCAGGTCATCGGCGCGACCAGCCTTGCTGTATATAAACAGAACCTCGTCCATTTCCTGGAGCGGATGAGCGCACCTGAATATCAGGGCGTTGTGATGATGAACGGCCACAGAAAACAGGAGGGCGGTTATTTCCCGTATGGCGACCGTTACTGCCCGAATGACCTCCAAAAGGTCCGGGATATGATTACACTGTGTGACCTGATTCAGAACGAGGAGATTGAGTACCAGCCCTTTACAATGCGGACGTTCGGGAAACCGGCCTATGTTGCAAAATACGGACAGGCTACCATCGTCTTTACGCAGGACAGCCTTGAAAAATAACAGTCAGATCAGATGAAAACAGGCGGCGTCAGTAAGACGCCGCCTGTTTTGCTGTGGATATGCTATTGTTATTCCGGCTGTTCGTCGGTTTGAAGGTCAGATTCCTCGATGGTTCTGACGCCAAAGATAAAATACAGGATATGGAAAATCCAGACAACGCCGAGGACAATCCGCCCGACCGGTACACGGCTCATCATGATGAATCCGATGGACATCAAAACCGTGACCGTAATCATCACCCGAATTTTCGTCTTCCAGGTCATCCCTTTGCCCTTTATATAGCTTTCCAGATTGTTTTTATACAGTTTTGTCCCGGTAAACCATCTGTGCAGCTTTTCGGAACTCCGGGCGAACGAAAAGGCTGCAAGCAGCAGAAAGGGAAATGCCGGCAGCAGCGGAAGCACTGCGCCGATTGCACCGAGCGCCAGACCGACGCATCCAAGCAGGATATACAGGATTTTTTTGATTGTCATTTAGCCGCCTCCAGTTGTCTTTTTTCTTTGTTGGACTCGATCAGGTGGGAAATTGCCATCACAGGGTGAACAAACAGCATCCGCGGACCGGAAAACCGCATGACTTCCCGGATTTTTTCCCGCATCTCCGGTTTATAGCAATGAACTTTGCAGTTGGAGCAAAAGGTTTTGGTTTCCATAAATGGGCAGCGGTCACTGCGCTGCCTGGCGTACTCCTCAAGTGCCGCACATTCCGGGCAGAGTCTGCCGGAAGGATGGTGCTTGCATTTGCAGTACAGCGTAATCATCTGTGAGACGATTCTTTTTTCCCGTTCCCGCTTATCCTCCGTATTTTTCATCAGCTCACCCTCCCGTTTTCAACCGAAATGACACTGTCCGCAATCCGCATCGTCGACTGACGGTGGGAAACCAGAATGACGGTTTTTCCATCCCGTTCTTCCCGGAGGGATTTGAGGATGACGGCTTCATTCAGGCTGTCCAGATTGCTGGTCGGCTCGTCCAGCAGCAGGAACGGTGCGTTATGTAAAAAGGCACGTGCCAGTCCCAGCCGCTGGCGTTCTCCACCCGAAAGGGTGTCGCCCAGCTCGCCGACCGGCGTATCGTAGCCGTTGGGCAGGGTCATGATAAAATCATGGACCGATGCCTTTTTGCAGGCAGCGACCAGTTGTTCATCGGTCGCATCCGGCTTGGCAATCCGGAGGTTGTTTTTGATGCTGTCATGGAACAGGTGGGTCTGCTGGGTGACAAAACCCTCCATCTCGCGCAGGTTGGCGGTGTTGATCTGATCGACCGGCTTGCCGGACAGGGCGACCGTACCCTGCCGGACCTGCCAGAACCGCATAAACAGCTTGAGCAGCGTAGATTTTCCGCTGCCGCTTTTTCCGACGATTCCGACGACAGAACCGGCCGGAATGCTGACCGAGATATCCGAAAGAATCTCTTCGTTTCCATAGGAAAAAGAAACGTTGTTTGCTTCGGCATGCCGGAAGGTGATGTCCGGTTTGCCGGAAATTTCCTCGACGACCGGTGTTTCATCCAGAATATCCAGCACCCGGTTTCCGGCGGCAAAGGTGTTTTGCAGCGTGCTTCCCAGCGCTGCCAGTGCGATGACCGGTCCGAACGAAGCAAACAGCGCCAGCGTCGGAATCAGTACCGCAGCAAAGGAAAGGACGCCAATCTGGCAGAGCCATGCTGAGCCAAACAGCATCAGCAGGTCAAACGCCAGTACCGTGATATTGGTGACCGCCGTATTGCGCCCGGCGATACGTTTCAGCTTCTGTTCCTCTTCCGAGAGGGCGTCGGTCTGTTCATTCATCTGCTTCAGACGGCGATTGCCCTGACCGTATTGCAGAATCTCGGACAGCCCGCGCAGGCTGTCCAGCACGAATCCGGACAGTTCGCCGGATTTGGTGCGGAACCGAAGCCCATCATCGCCGCTGTATTTTGCGGTGATGAGCGGGATGATGACACCGACCGTAGCATACGCCGCCAGCGCAATCAGCCCCAATCCCCAGTGAAAAGAGCCGATGAACAGGCACATGATGACGGTAAACAGCAATGCAATGGCGGCGGGGGAGATGGTATGGGCGTAAAATACCTCCAGCAGTTCGATGTCGGAGGTAATGACTGCAATCAGGTTGCCCTTGTCTTTGCCTTCGAGCTTAGCCGGACAGAGCCTGCGCAGTGCTCTGAATACCCGGTCGCGCAGCAGTGCCAGCAGCTTAAATGCGATAAAGTGGTTGCAGGCCTGCTCGGCATACCGGAGCAATCCCCGGAGCAGCGCAAAAATTCCCATCAGGATGAAAATTGCCGTCAGTGTCCAGCCCGTGCCGATTCCCAGCAGGCTGATAACCCCATAACCGGCCAGAATCGTAATAAATGCCGCACAAAGATGTCCCAGCAGCCCCATCAGAACAGCCAGCACCATATATCCGCTCAACGGCTTGACCAGCCCGATCAGCCGTGCCATGACCTGCAATCCGCTTCGCTTTTTCATGCCGGTTCACCTACCTTTCGATAGTTTTCAAGTGTTTGCTGTGCATTCCACAGCTTTGCATAGACCCCATGCCGGCTAAGCAACTGGGCATGGGTGCCCGATTCGGCGACCACACCCTTTTCCAGCAGATAGATGTTGTCGGCTCCCATGACGTTGACCAGCCGGTGGGAGATCAGCAGGACGGTTTTTGTCCGGGCAAGGAGGTGAATCTGACGGATGATATCGTCTTCGCTTTCGACGTCGATGTTGGAGGTTGCTTCGTCAAAGATATACACCGGGCTGTCATGCAGCAGCGCACGTGCCAGTGCAAGCCGCTGGCACTGCCCACCGGAGAGGTTGGAACCTTTTTCCTGCAATAAGGTATCCAGTCCCTGTTCAGCACGCAGGAATGCGGCCAGATTGACCTGCTCCAGCACCTGCCATAACGTCCGATCGTCCGCTTTAGGATTGCCCATCAGCAGGTTATCCCGGACCGTGCCTTTAAACAGATAGCTCTGATGGCCGATATAGGTGACATTCCGGAGAAGGCTGTCTTCCTGTATCGAATCGAGCGGCAGCCCGCCAATTGTGACTAAGCCGGCGTACTGTTTGTTTTTCCCCATCAATATCGCGGCAAGGGTGGATTTGCCGCAGCCGCTTTCCCCGACCAGTGCAGTAAAACTGCCGGCCGGGAAGGTCATGTCGACACCGCGCAGGATTTCTCTGTCCGGCTCATAGGAAAAGTGCAGATCATGGATGCGGATGGTATGCTCCGCCGGAAAGGGTTGTGCTGCCTGGGTGGAAGGCTCTTCCAGATCGAGCAGACGGAAGATTTTGTCACTTGCCGCCATCCCATTCATTGCGATGTGGAAGAATGAACCCAGCAGGCGCATCGGAATAAAGAAATCAGACGCCAGCAGGATGATCGTCAGACAGCCGGCAAGGGAAACGTTCCCATTCCGGAACTGGGTGACCGCCATAATCCCGCCCAATGCCGCACCGCCATAGGCAATCAGGTCCATGATGGTGATGGAATTGAGCTGCATGGTCAGCACCTTCATCGTAATTTTGCGGAATTTTTCTGCCTGATCGTTCATTTCGGCCTGTTTCAGCTCGTCGGCCTGATAGATTTTGAGAGTCGTCAGCCCTTGCAGGTTTTCGAGGAAGGTATCGCCCAGTTCGGTATATTGCCCCCAGTATTTGGAAAGCAGCTTTTTCGCCCAGGTCTGGACCGCCGCAATTGCAATCGGAATCAGCGGAACGCAGACCAGCAGGACGACGGCACTGGGGACGTTGACAAAGCACAGCACCAGAAAGAGCGTCAGCGGTGCCAGCATCGCATAGAAGAACTGCGGCAGGTAGGAGCCGAAATAGGTTTCCAGCTGGTCGACGCCTTCTACAGCGACCTGTACGATTTCAGAAGTCCGGACCTTTTCGCTGTAGCTGCTTCCAAGTTTCAGCAGCTTTTGATAGATCTTTTCCCGCAGCGTTTTTTTGACTGCCTTCGAGGAGAGGAAACTCATTCTGGAAGCCACCACAGTGGCCAGATAACGAATCAGCAACACACACAGCGCAATCACCGCCGTTGATAAAAACACGCTGGGACCGGCGTTTTGCTCGAATACTGCCGACAACAACCTTGCGATGCTGAACATCAGCAGGATATTTGCCGCCAGCGCACACCATTGCAGCAGGACATTTGCCGCTATGTATTTTTTACTTTCGCTGACGGTACCGATCAGCCTTTTGTTTATCATCATGTTGATTTTCCGCCTTTCCGGATTTTTTGATTAAGGTTTTGATGCCGGTAAACAGGGCGATGATGACCGCAGAGATCACAAATGCGGCGGTTCCGTCCCTGAGGATACCTGTCCATGATACAAGCATATTGTTTACCCTCCCTGTACAAAGTGTATGTTCATGCTCCCAGCGCCACATCCAGCGTCATCATCAGCGTAAACCCGGCGGCAAAGAAAAGGGTTCCGAGGTTGGAATGTTTGCCGACCGACATTTCAGGAATCAGCTCTTCCACCACGACGTATATCATCGCACCAGCTGCAAAGCTCAGCGCATACGGAAGAACGGGGACCATGATACCGGCGAGCAGGATGGTCAGCAGTGCGCCGATTGGTTCGACGACACCGGACAACAGCCCATAGAAGAAGGCACGGGGTTTGGAGAGTCCTTCAGCTCTGAGCGGCATCGAAATGATCGCCCCTTCCGGGAAGTTCTGGATGGCAATTCCAAGCGAAAGGGTCAGCGCAGCCGCGAGGCTGATTCCTTTTTCACCGGCCATCCACCCGGCGAATACCGCACCGACAGCCATCCCTTCCGGCAGATTGTGCAGCGCGACAGCGAGTGTAAGCATCGTCGATTTTCCAAAGCCGGTTTTGATTCCTTCGGCCTCATCGCTGCCGCGATGGAGATGGGGGACGATGTGGTCGAGCAGCCAGAGAAACAGAATGCCCATCCAGAATCCGATGACAGCCGGCAAAAAGGACCATTTCCCCATTGCAGCCGCCTGTTCAAGGGATGGCAGCAGCAGGCTCCAGACGGAAGCCGCCACCATGACACCGGCCGCGAACCCAGTTAATGCACGTTGAAGAGCGGGATGAAGCGAATTGCGCATAAAAAAGACGCAGGCCGAACCGAGTGTCGTTCCGGCAAGTGGGATCAGCAATCCCTGTCCTATTTCAAGAGATAACATCTGATATTCCCTCCTTTACAAGGTTAGCTAAAGCTAACCTGTTCGGATAAAAACAGGCTTCACTAGTTAGTGAAGCCTAACTACCATCAGTTTAGCAGGTAAACGGCGTTTTGTCAAGCGGACAGAAAAGGGTTACGCTGGCAGTTTTTAACTTTTTTGGCAGACATTTGTCAAAAAGTCTGTCACGATGATGGAGTATCTTTCGGTCATTGGTCGGGTGATCGGCAGCAAAAAAGCAGTTGAAAATGCGAATACCAGACAATAACTGACAGAATTCGTATTTCGACGTTTAAAAATTCACATTATAGTTGAAATGTTTATGGATATATGATATAATTTTATCGCTATCAATACAATAAGGGGAGAAATCATATGCGTTGTCCTCATTGTGGAAAAGAAATTCCCGACCAGTCTCACTACTGCCTGTACTGTATGAAGAGCCTGGAACAGCCGGTCACGGTTGCACCGGCTCCGGTCAGCCGCCGTCCCAGAAAGTTATTGTATCTGTCGATTGGCGGGGTATTGGTACTGGCTGCCGTGCTGACGGTTTACCTGACCATGATCCGGCCTGCACAGTCTCCGGTATCGGAAACCCTTTCGTCGGACAGTGCGTCTGCTTCGGATGTGGAGGAATCGCAGGACGGCCCGCGGGATACGGCTATTGGAGAATATGTTTCCACGGATACGGGCGGCGTGATCTTTGATTCAGGTTCTGTGCAGCGATTGCCGGGAGCGGATGAGAACGGCTTTTTAATTGAAGGGGACGTTCTGGTGCAGTACAGCGGCACAGACCAGACTGTGGAAATACCGGAAGGCGTGCGGGAGATCGGAGAACGCGCGTTTATGGACAACCGCAATATTCAGGAGGTCATTCTGCCGGAAGGGCTTGTCGCGATCAGGACAAGCGCCTTTTATGGCTGTACCGGACTGGAAAAGATTTTGCTGCCATCAACCCTCGCTCAGGTTGATGCACAGGCTTTCAGCAAGTGTACATCGCTCAAAGAGCATATCCTGTCTGCGGACAATCCGTATTTTGTTGTGGTGGACGGCGTTTTGTACAACAGTGACCAGACAGCCCTCAACAGCTATCCTGCCGGTAAAGAGGCGGACACGTTTGCAATTCCGGATAGCGTGACGATGCTGGTCGACTGGGCATTTGAAGGAAATTCCAGTCTGGAGAGTGTGTTGATGCCTGCCGGCGTGAACTCTGTTTTCTGTCCGTTTGGGTACTGTCCGTCGCTGCGTGAAATTCAGGTGGCGGAGGAGAACACCTTTTTTGCGTCACAGGACGGCATCCTGTTTTCAAAGGATGGCAGCACCCTGCTGTGTTATCCGCCCAGCAAAGAGGGGGATACATATGTCATTCCGGAGACAGTCGTCAATATGGAAGCCAACGCCTTTCTCGGAAACCGGTACCTTACCAGTGTTACCGTGCCGGAAGGAGTGGCGACCCTCAATACCTTTGTCTTCAAAGAGGTGGAGCAGCTGCGGGAGCTGTATCTGCCCTCGACCATTACGCTGATTGATTCGCTTGCCATTTATAATACGCTGACGCTGCCGACCATTTATACCCCGGCCAACAGCGTAACGGAAGATTTCTGCCGGGAAAACGGGATTCCCTGCGAGATTATAAATTCATGATAAAGAGAGGCAGTAAATATGCAGCCAAAGACGACAGCCAATCTGATGGAGGAATTGCTCCAGACCAGGCGGCTGGAAGATTATCTGGGGGAAAATGACGCACAGCTGCTGGATACGACGTTGCCGCAGGAACTGGGAAAACTGCTGGAAAAGACAGGTCTTTCCCGTGGAGAGGTGGCAGTCCGGTCAGGGTTGAGCAGGGTATATGTATATCAGATTTTTTCGGGACAGAAGACGCCGACCCGTGACAGTCTGCTTCGCATCTGTTTTTCACTGGCGATGGATGCGGAGGAGATATCGGTTTTATTTCAGCATACCGGGTATCCGGTCCTTTATCCCCGCGACCGGAGGGACAGCGTCATTATATTTGCGGCGACCCGCCATAAAACGCTGCTGGAGCTGGAAGAGATGCTGGAACAGCAGCAGCTCAGAGGTCTTCAGAAATGAGCGGGGAGCGGGAAAAAAATGCCGCTGCATGGATAGAAGACTGCCTGATGCAGGAGTATACTTTGCAACAGATTCTCTCGGAGAAACCATCGGGAGAGGTTTTTCTCTGGCAGCATAAGAGATTGCAGAACCGTCTGATACTGCGCCGGTGTGTGGCGGCACCGGAGGTCTATCAGCGGATGCTGGGCATCGTACATCCGAATCTGCCGCGGATTTATGAAGCGGTGGAAGTGGATGGAAAGCTGCTCGTACTGGAGGAATACATCGACGGCAGCCTTCTTTCGGAACAGATGGGCAGCCTGGTCGGAAAGCGAGAACAGGTGCGGCAGATTGGGCTGAGTTTGTGTGATGCGGTCTGCTGTCTGCACCAGCTGGGCATAATCCACCGGGACATCAAACCGGAAAATATCATGACCGACCATACGTCCGGAAGAATCCGGCTGATCGATTTCACCGCGGCACGCTGTAAAAAGGGTCCGGGGTTTGAAAACTGCGATACCGTCTGTCTGGGTACGGCGCCATATGCGGCGCCGGAGCAGTTCGGCGTAACCCAGACCGACGAACGGACTGATATTTATGCGATGGGGATTCTGCTGAATATTCTGATTACCGGCCGTCACCCTTCTCAGGAGATCTGCCGGGGGAGGATGGGGCGGATTATCCGCCGGTGTATCCGCATCAATGCGGCGGAACGGTATGCTTCGGCGGGTCAGTTGAAGAATGCCTTGTGGAATCTGTAAAGATGACCTGTACCGTGCATCTTTGAAAGGTGCGCTGTACAGGTTTTATTTTAAATTACAGGTTGCGAATTCAAAATAAATATGATAAAATTAACTTTAAGAGAGAAAAACTACCTGTGAACTTGGAGGAAGGATATCTTCTGAAGGGATAGCTGCGACAGATTCGGAAGGGTGTATTTGATTATGCCGGTTGATATGAAGGCGCTGATTGCCCAGGCGTACAAAAATAAGATTCAGCATGAAGATGTAGACAAAATTACCGTAAAATCATTGATTGAAGAGTGTCACATCTCCCGCCAGACCTTTTATTATCATTTTCAGGACATTATGGATGTGTTGGAATGGTCAGTCCGCCAGCAGACACAGCAGCTGGTAGAGCAGAGCCTGCGTGCGCCGGATCTGCGGTCGGTGCTCAGAATCTTTATTTCCTTTACGGTGGAGCAGTTCCCGATGCTGGAAAAGCTGATGCGTTCACAGCGGCGTGCCCAGATCGAACAGCTGATGGTTGATTCAATGGGAACCTATCTGACCCAGCTGGCAGAGCATCAAGGGCCGGATGTCGCGATGAATGCGGTTGACCGGGAGATATTGCTGCAATATAGTGTTTGTGGGCTGGTCGGAGTGTTGATGGCATACGGCGGCAAAAAAAATCTCAATCAGGAACGCCTGGCTTCCCAGCTGGAAAGTATCCTGTCCGGGTCGATGAACGGGTGGAAGAAACAGTAAAGAGACAAACGATCGTGCATCAGCTGCATGGTCGTTTTTTTTGTTTGCTGTGATATGCTGTATTTTGGCTTACAGAATCGGGAATCTGTCAGATATTTTGACAGATTGCGATTTTTATAAGGACAGAATCGATTTTTTGCGAGTGGTGGCGGGTAGCGTTTTGTGGTATAAATAAAAGTAAGGAAGCTGGCCGGGGGACCGGACGAAAACAGCTGCCGGATTGCCACAGGAAGGAGCGGATGGCTGCTTATGAAATTAAATCAGGAACTTTTTGCAATCAAACTGTATGAAATGGAACAACAGTATGGGAAAATCCAGAGCCGGATTCGGATTTGCGGACAGGAGGACCATCAGACAGTCCGTGAAGAACTGCAAAAAGCCAGAAGTGAATACCGCGAGCATGCCATGACCCTGCAGGAAAGCGTGGAAGGGAGCCGTTCACCGGCAGTGACCGAGCTTGCCCGGACCCAGCTGGAATACAGTCAGGCGATGGACAGGCTTTCCAAAGGTTCGCTGGAGAAATATCTTCATTCAGAGGAGAGCAGTCCGCTTGACGATGAGGTGGAGGCAACGACCCTTTATGCGGAATACGCGATCGATTATGCTGTACAGACGATGCAGTATGCTCTGATTGCGGCACTGTCGGCGATGGATGCACAGCTTACCGCAGAAGAACAGAAAGGAGAAGACTGAATATGCAGGAAGTACAAAAGCCCAAGAAGCCATTGATTTTCTATTATGGGATTGTGATTCTGATTCTGCTGCTGTTCAATTTCTTTGCGATGCCCTGGCTTGTCCAGCGGCAGGTGCGGGAAGTGGACTACGGCACGTTTATTGATATGGCGGAGAATCAGGAGCTGGGCCAGGTTGAAGTCCAGCAGCAGGAGCAGCAGATTATCTTTACCAATAAAGATAACACCGCGATTTTTAAGACCGGTATGATGCCCGACCCGGACCTGACCCAGCGTCTGGACGATTCCGGGGCAAAGTTTTCAGGGGAGATTATTGAACAGGCGAACCCGATTATCAGCTTTTTGCTGAGCTGGGTATTGCCGGTGGTCATTTTCATCGCGATCGGGCAGTATATGTCCAAAAAGCTGATGCAGCGTGCCGGCGGTCCCAACGCGATGATGTTCGGCAAATCCAACGCAAAAGTATATGTAAAATCTTCGGAAGGGATTAAGTTCTCAGACGTCGCCGGTGAGGACGAGGCAAAAGAAAGCCTGTCTGAGATTGTCAGTTATCTTCATAATCCCCAAAAATACCGGGAAATCGGCGCGTCGATGCCCAAAGGCATCCTGCTTGTAGGCCCTCCCGGCACCGGCAAAACGATGCTGGCCAAAGCGGTCGCCGGTGAATCCAACGTACCGTTCTTTTCGATGTCGGGTTCGGAATTTGTCGAGATGTTTGTCGGCATGGGTGCTTCCAAGGTACGTGACCTGTTCAGGCAGGCCAAAGAGAAGGCACCGTGTATCGTCTTTATTGATGAGATCGATGCAATTGGTCAGAAGCGTGACGGCCGTCTGAGCAGCAACGATGAACGGGAACAGACCCTCAACCAGCTGCTGACCGAGATGGACGGTTTTGAGGAGAATACCGGCGTTATTATCCTGGCAGCGACCAACCGTCCGGAGTCGCTTGACCCGGCGCTGACACGTCCGGGACGGTTTGACCGCCGGGTTCCGGTTGAACTGCCGGATTTGAAGGGACGCGAGGAGATTCTCAAAGTCCATGCGAAAAAAGTCCGGATGGAGTCCAATGTCGACTTCTCCAAAATTGCCCGGATGGCTTCTGGTGCTTCGGGTGCTGAACTGGCGAATATCGTCAATGAGGCAGCGCTGCGTGCGGTTCGGGATGGACGCAGTCAGGTGACCCAGTCTGATATGGAAGAAAGTATAGAAGTCGTCATCGCCGGTTATCAGAAGAAGAACGCGATTCTGACCGATACCGAGAAAAAGGTTGTCGCGTATCACGAAGTCGGCCATGCGCTGGTGGCGGCCAAACAGTCCAATTCCGCTCCGGTCCAGAAGATTACAATTGTTCCCCGTACTTCGGGTGCACTGGGCTATACGATGCAGGTGGATGAAGGCAACCATTACCTGGTCAGCAAGACCGAGCTGGAGAACAAGATTGCGACCCTTACCGGCGGACGTGCGGCAGAGGAACTGGTCTTCCATTCCTCTTCTACCGGTGCATCGAATGATATCGAACAGGCGACCAAGCTTGCCCGTGCGATGATTACCCGGTATGGCATGAGCCCGGATTTTGACATGGTGGCGCTGGAGACGGTCAGCAACCAGTATCTCGGTGGAGACACCAGCCTTGCATGTTCGGCTGAAACACAGGCGGAGATTGACCGGCAGGTTGTCGAACTGGTCAGAAAGCAGCATCAGAAGGCGATGAAGATTTTGGAGGAAAACCGTCAAAAGCTGGATGAAATTGCAAACTACCTGTATGAAAAAGAGACGATTACAGGCGAAGAATTCATGCGGATATTGAATCAGCAGGCATAATACAGAAAAGCGGAGGTCCGTTTGGGACTTCCGCTTTTTGCTATCGCGATGGATGGTTCAGAATTTCACAGGTGTGATGGTACAGGCTGCCGGCAGCGACCGTCATGCCTGTTTTTTTCAATGCAGCCGCAAAAATGCGGGCATTTTTCCAGTCGTTTTCGGTTTCCACTTGATTCAGATAAATGACAGCGGCTAAATTTTCAGCTGTCACCGCTGCCGCCGCCATCTCCGGAGTTACCAGGTCGTCTGGACAACTGCCGGTTATCCGGCAGAAGAGTTCCGGACGGTGTATCGTTTCGCTGACCGGCTTTCCGAATCCCGATGCACCAATGACCCAGATGGTACCGCTGTTATCCATCGGGATGACCGGTTCATAGGGAGCATGCGCCTTGAGCGGGAGGCGGCGGGAACCGTCCGCCTCGACCAGTACCCACCTTGCCATCTGCCGCAGCTGGTCAAATGACAGCGCCGGTGCGGTCAGTTTTCCATTGCGTCCGGGTGTCCCAATCGAGATCACCCGATTTTGCTGCAATGCCCGTTGAATGACAGCCGGGTTGTTTTCGGTAACCAGCGGGAGATCGTCCAGTGGATAGATATGGGTCGTCGTGGTCAGAATCACCGTTCCCGGCAGCTGACCGGCGAGCGTCTGCATCAGCGTAGTTTTTCCGCCGCTGCCGATGATGGAAATGATGCCACTGCTGACATGGATGAGCGCTGAAACACGCATGACCGCTGCCCCTTTCTGTCTCTAAACTTCTGAAAAGATTATAGCAGATTCAGGGATGGTTGGCAACGGACAGGTAAATGTTTGATTAAAAGAAAAAATTAGTGAAATCATGTTATACTTTTTCGAAAAACGACGTTATTATACATGTGGCTATTCGCCTTTTCTTGACATTTCTGCAACTTTTTGTCAAAATAAAGTGTATAATTAATAAAGGGGTGGTTTTCCATGAAAAGGTCCTGTATGGTACTTTTATCGGTGCTGCTGATCGGTGCATTGGGGCTTCTGACAGCGGTTCCGGTTTCAGCTCCGGAGGAAGAGAATAGCCAGATCCTTTCCAGTACGACGATTGACAGTGAGGCTGCTGAATATGACGCCGACAGCCTGGCCAGTACCCCACAGGACGGACTGGTCACCCAAAACGGCGAGACCTGTTATTATCTTTCAGGCGAGAAGCAGACCGGGTTGCAGTATATCGACGGCAAGGCATATATTTTTGATGAGAGCGGCGTCATGATGAAGAGCGGCTGGTATGAAGCAGATGGCAGCGCGTTTTATCTGAACGACAACGGCGCCGGCGTGGTCAAATGCTGGCGGCTGGGAGAAGACGGCAAGTACCGTTATCTCAAAGCAGACGGGACAATGGCGGTCAACGAGTGGATTATAGACTACGATATGATTTATTACCTGGGGGCAGACGGCAAAAAATATACCGGTTCCCGGACGATTGACGGTGTAGACTACCAGTTTGATGAAAACGGTGTGCTGATCAGTGGACTGATCGGATTGCAGTATATCAGCGGCAAGGCGTACATCTTTGACGAAAACGGCCATATGCAGCGGAGCGGCTGGTATACTGCGAACGGCGACTATTTCTACCTGAATGACAACGGCGCCGGTGTGGTCAAATGCTGGCGGCTGGGAGAGGACGGCAAATACCGTTACCTCAAAGCAGACGGCACAATGGCGGTCAATGAATGGATAGTCGATTACGGTGTGACCTATTACGTCGGCGAGGACGGCAGAAAATATACCGGTACCCGGACGATTGACGGGCAGACCTGCATCTTTGATGCCGACGGCGCGTTGATCAGCAATACGATTATTACCGGTTTGCAGTATATTGACGGCAAGGCGTACATCTTCGACGAGCAGGGAAATATGCTCAAAAGCGGCTGGTACACAGCCGGAGGCAATTCTTTTTACCTGAATGACAACGGTGCCGGTGTGGTCAGCTGCTGGCGTCTGGGGGAGGACGGCAAATACCGCTACCTCAAGGCGGACGGTACGATGGCAACCAACGAATGGGTCGTCGACTATGGCATTGCCTATTATGTTGGCGAGGACGGCAGAAAGTACACCGGAACCAGGATGATTGACGGCAAGTCCTTTACCTTCGATCAGGATGGCAAGCTGGTCAGCGGGCCGACCGGACTGCATTATATCAGCGGACGGGCCTATATTTTTGACCAGTACGGCAATATGCAGAAGAGCGGGAGATATGTTGCGGACGGTTATACTTTCTATCTGGATGACGAAGGCGCGGGCGTTTTCAGCAGTTGAACGTATATGCAAATCAACTAAATAAAAGCATGATTTTTTGTACCGGTTTGTTTGAAAACCTGCAACTTTTTCGGTATATAAAGTGTGTTATGGTTAGAAAGCGGTCATAAATCCGGTTATCTGTTTTCGGCCGCTTCGTTCACAGGCCTGTGAAGAAAACTGAATAACTGAACTGTCTTGTGAAGGAGTGGTTTTCCATGACAAAAACCGGAAAGAGGCTTCTGTCCGCGCTGCTGATCGCCATGGTCAGTCTGTCGGCTGTACCGATGGCTGTCTCGATGGCCGCTGAGTCTGTTTCTCAGCAGCAGAGCACGATTGAGGGAAGCTATGTCGCCTCGACTGATACCGCGACATTTACCGGAAACGGAATTGTGACCGCCGAACTGTTCCAGCAGGTTTGCGGCGTCCGCAATTCGATTGATACGATTGTCCTGTCGGACGGCGTGACCGGCATTGACGATCTGGGCAAGGTGCAGATCAGGCGGATCATACTGGGAAAAGACGTGGTGCAGTGCGACGCCTACGTCACGACGGAATATCGTCTTGACCCGGCAAATACGGCATTTGAGGTTTATGACTCGGCACTGTATAACGCCGATTACCGGATGCTGATTCGGGTTCCGACGAAAAAGACAAACCTGACCTACCCGGATGGACTGATTGCAATCGGGTCTTATGCGTTTGATGGCAACGAAGCGGATGTGATTGTGGTACCCTGGGGGGTTACTTCGATTTTGGAATGTGGGCTGATGAGCAAAGGCCGTGTCAAGGTGATTCCCGATACCGTGACCCGGTTTGACCTGCCGTCCAGCTACCGTTTCCCGGCTGGCGTTTATCTGTGGGCAGGCGAAAATAATGTGATTGAAAAGGCTGCCGGCGTCTATGCGGCCGACGACTCCAAGGAGATGTTTGAAGCCCTGTCGACTTACTGGCAGACGTTTGGTTATCGCCGGGTTTCGGATGTCTGCAATGGTGTCACCGGTGAAAAGATAACCGGCTGGTATACCATCAGCAATCAGCCCTTTTATTTTTTGCCGGATGGTCAGCTCGCGACCGGATGGCAGAAGATCGGCGGCAGATGGTATTACTTTAACGAAGTGGGGCAGATGCGGACCGGGATGACGAATATTGCATCCGGTTATACCGATGGGATTACCGGTGAACAGACCTATTATTTTGATGAAAACGGCGCTCTGGTGACCAATAGGACGGTCACATGGGACGGAAAGACCTATACCGTCAACGAATGGGGGATTGCGTCCGAAAAGGGTTCCGGCAGCACCTCAAAGCCGCAGCAGGACGGACTGGTCACCCAGAACGGCAAAACCTATTACTATATAGATGGCATTCGCCAGACCGGGCTGCACTACATCAACGGCAAGGCGTATATCTTCAATTCCTCCGGTGTGATGCAGAAATCCGGCTGGTATACGGCGGAAGGATACTCCTTCTACCTCAACGATTATGGCGCAGGCGTTGTCAAATGCTGGCGGTTTGGAAAGGATGGCAAATACCGTTACCTGAAAGCTGACGGCAAGATGGCGGTTAACGAATGGGTTGTCGATTACGGAAAGACCTACTATGTCGGTTCAGACGGCAAAAAATATACCGGAACCCGCACCATCGATGGCAAGACCTACACCTTTGATTCAAATGGCGTGCTGATCAGTGGAACGACCGGAACCCAGAAGACCGGCCTGCAATATATTGACGGCAAGGCCTATATCTTTGATGAGAACGGGAATATGCTTCGATCCGGGTGGTATACAGCCGACGGCTCTTCCTTCTATCTCAACGATTACGGAGCAGGTGTCGTCAAATGCTGGCGGCTGGGGACGGATGGGAAATACCGTTATCTCAAGGCGAACGGCCGGATGGCGACCAACGAATGGGTGGTCGATTACGGGAAAACCTACTATGTCGGCGCAGACGGCAAAAAATATACCGGTACCCGTGTCATCGATGGTAAGACGTATACCTTCGATTCCAACGGTGTGCTGGTGACAGGTCCTGCCGGCAGTCCGGGCAGCGACAGCAGCCCGGCCGATTATGCTGTCAAGTATGTCAACGGCAAGGCGTACATCTACGATGGAGACGGGAAGATGATGCGTTCCGGCTGGTATGATGCCGGAGGCGCGTCCTATTATCTGAACGATTACGGCGCAGGCGTCGTCAAATGCTGGCGATTGGGGAGAGACGGAAAATACCGTTACCTCGGAGCCGATGGCAAGATGAAGACTAACTGCTGGATTAAGGATTACGGCAGATGGTACTATGTCAAAGCGGACGGCAGCCGGTACGAATCCTGCTGGGTCAAATTCGGGAACAAATGGTACTGGTTCGGCGGTTCCGGCAAGATGGCGGAGAGTCAGTGGCTGACGCTGGGCGGGAAGAAATACTACTTTACCGAATCGGGCGCGATGGCGGCCAACCGCTGGATTCAGGACGGGAAATACTGGTATTATCTCGGCGCAGACGGGACGGTTCTGACCAATACCCGCACGCCGGACGGTTACCGGGTGGACTCCCAGGGCAGGCTGGTATAATCGCAAGGATGACAGGAATTTATCGACCGTTTCGGGCACAGCAGGAGGGGGATTGCCTTTGCCGGACAACCGGCAAAAGCTGTGCGCAGGCGTAGGACAGGCAGGCTGTAAAGATGGATGTATCTATGATGTTTTTATTGGCCGGTGCGATCACCGACCGAAGTCTCTCCCAGCAGGAACGGGAGCTTGCTTCAGTGCTGTACAGCGAGTATCTGCCGCTGATTCGCGGCAAGGCGGCGAAACTGACGCAGAATGCGAGCGACTGTGATGATCTGGTACAGGACTGTTATATCAAGCTGCTGACCCATATTGACCGGCTGATCGGGTTGGAGCAGCCAAAGCTGATTCGTTATATAGAGCGGGTGGTACTGACCTGCTTCAGTGAGTTTAAGACCCACAACCGCCCGACGGTCAATCTGGAACGGGCGTTATATTTGATGGCGGATGAGGAGCCGGATATTGTTCAGGACCTTCTGGAACAGAAAGAGATATACCTCGACTTTCACCGGCAGTTTGAAAAGCTGTCGCTCAGCGATCAGCGGCTTTTATATCTGCGGTATATTGAGGAGCTGTCGCTGGGGGAGATTGCCCAGCGGCTGGGGATTAAGGCGATCAGTGTCAATACCGAGCTGTGCCGTGCGCGAAAAAGGGCACGGCGGCTCATTACACCGCAAAAGGGCCAATGACCGGATATCGAGATCAATCAATAAAAAGTGCCGTCTTTTCCGGTGTCGGAATTGGAAAGGACGGCACTTTTGCTGTTTTACAAAAAAAATTCACAGCGTCGATTGAAAACACAAATATTTTCCGCTGAATCCTGACTTTACAGGTGAAGGGATGATTTGCAGCCAGGAGGAAAGGAGATGAACCGATGGAAGATGCACAGATTATCGACCTTTACTGGCAGCGGGATGAAAACGCAATCCGGCAGACAGACTGCAAATACGGCGCGTACTGCCGCAAAATTGCCCTGAATCTGTTGGGAAGCCGGGAGGATGCCGAAGAGTGTGTCAACGACACCTGGCATCAGGCATGGCTGCTGATGCCGCCGGAGCGTCCACTTCGGCTGAAATCCTATCTTGGACGGATTGTCCGGAACATTTCGGTCAATCTCTGGCACAAAAACCATGCCGGTAAGCGTGGAAACGATCTGGAACTGCTGCTCAGTGAACTGGAGGACTGTCTGCCGTCCGGCCAGAATGTCGAGCGAGAGGTGGAAGAGGCAAGGCTGGGGGAGGTCATCAGCGGTTGGCTGCGGACACTGCCCAGAAATGACCGGGTGCTGTTTGTACGGCGGTACTGGTACGGAGATGCACTGAACAGTCTGGCGGATGAATGGGGAATTTCACCCGGTAAGCTTTCCCAGAGGATGTACCGGCTCCGGCGCAGTTTGCGGGCGGTTCTGGAAAGGGAGGAGATTGCGCTGTGAAGGAAGGAACGGAAAAACTTTTTGGTGGCATCGGTCGTATACACCCGGAACTGGTCGAGGAGGCAGAGCAGTTCCAGCCGCCGAAAAGAAGGTACTATTGGATCAAAAGGTGTGCAGTAGTGGCAGGTGGCGTCTGTTTGATTGCTGCACTGGCGTTCCGGCTGACTGCCGGTGTCGATGACAGCCCGCTGCATACGGTACACCAGTGGTCATCTGAGTTTACAGCTGCCGATTATTTCCGGTACGCGAATGAGGATTCGGACACGATGGATTATTCGACCGAAACATCTCTGGCGGATGAAGCCCTTCCCTATGAACAAACCCGTTATTTTTCAGACGACCGGCAGCAGTTGGAAGCGGATACAATCATTCCGGAGATGGAGCAGCCGCAGTTTGATCTGTGTGTGAATTATGATGAAGCGGGAGAGATTTACGGTGTCTATATGATCTGGAGCAGGTCTGGCGGGCGCTCCGAATCCAGTCATCTGACGGTTACCGCCGGGTATCAGCCGGTAGAGCAGATTGAAGACTGCATTGCAATTGAACTGGATGAAAACGGGCAGGTCGTTGAGCCGACGGTGACGGTAACCGAACGGGACGGCGTGCAGATTGTCGCCGAAGGGCGCGAAGACAGCGCAAAGACCGTCACCTTCCAGACGGAAGACGGCTGGTACCAGATAACCGGCTCGGCAGGCGACAGCTATGAGGCGGTGATTGCGCTGTTGGACTGGTTCTGGGAGCATCCGCTGGATTTTACACTGTTTCCGATAGATGCGGGAGATGAATATTCATATGCACCGCTGTCGGAATATCCGGAAGCGTTCGTAGGCTGTCTGCCGGATTGGACAAAATGGGGGCTGGTGGCGGAACAGTCTCATTTGATGCTCAAGAATGGGGAACCGGTCTCGTATGCCGGATATTATACGACAGCTGATGAGAATGAAGAAACAGAAGACACGATATCGTTCAACTGGGAGGTTTATTCGTTGTCGGAAAGCAATCCCCCTTTTGCATCGGATGGGAGCCTTGATGAACTGACACAGCAGACTGTGGCGGATATCTTGACGGAAAAGGAATGGATTGCCTTTACGATTGAGGAAAATCTGGTTATTATCTATCCGGATGCACCCGAACACGCAGATTTTATCTGGCAGCTGATGCAGTCGCTTAGCTGATCATAATGAAAACAGGAGACAGACGGTATCAAACCATCTGTCTCCTGTTTTTCAGTTGGTGTCAAATCAGTCAGCGCCGCAGCTCTTAATATTGCGGGCGCCGATCTGGTCGGGATGTGCTTCCAGCCATTCGATCAGGTCTGCAACCGCACCGCTCAGACATTCGCCGACCTGCATCCTGCACAGCGAAGCCAGTTCTCGCGGGGTACCGGCGACACAGACCGGAAAACCGGCTGTCATAAACATCTCACGGTCGTTGAAGCTGTCTCCGATGAAGACGGTATTTTCCCGCGGTACATGCCGGGAAGCGCAGAAGTTGAGCAGCCCGGTCCCCTTGCTGATACCGGCGGGAATCATCTCAAAGGACATTCCCGACCAGGTATAGTAGACGTCCGGATGGTGCAACGCACGTGCCCGGCTGAGAATTTCTTCACTGCGTTCAGCGGGACAGCTGAACAGGAACTTGAGAAACGGTCCTTTGAATTCATCCCAGCGGATGACCGGGAACCGTTCCCGAATCAGCTGTACTTCCTTGCCGTCCGACTGGTCGGACAGGCAATAATATCCGCTCTCATTGACGCCGATGACCTGAATGCCGGGGTCGAGGTCTGCAATCTGCCGTGCATACTGCATTGCGTGTTCCGGCAGCGGGATACTGGAAAGAATCTTGCCGGAGGGAAGTTCACACAACGCTGCACCATTGTTGATGATGCAGGGGAGGTTGACCGGAAGTCCACGGACAAAGTGGGTGATATCGGTAATCCACCGTCCGGTGCACAGCCCAAAATGGCCGCCTTTGCGGACGAACCGCCGGATGGCGTCATAATTGCGTGCAGGAATCCCAACGCCTGCTACACCGAGCGTACCATCGATGTCGGAAAACAGGTAAAGATTTGAATAATCCATCTGTTTGGTTCCTTTCTATACGTCGGACCGGCTGCCGGTTATTTCAAAAACGGCAGCGGTTTTCCGACCATGCCTTCCATCTGTACACCAGCCAGCGCTGCCATTGTCGGGCAGAGGTCCAGCATCGATACACCGTCCAGCTGTACACCCTGCTTGACGTCCGGACCAAAGGCCATAAACGGAGGTTTGGGGCCTTTGTCGGGATGATGGCCGTGCATTGCGCCATAGCCTTTAAAGTTGGGGTCGGTTTTGATACGGACATACGGGCCGTTGTTGACCTCACTCTGGAGGATGGTGCCCTCGGTGCCTTCCAGTACAAACGAGAAGCCGCCGGTCAGATGTTCCAGTCGGGTTGCTTCCTCTTTGGTGTAGATGCGTTCGATATACTGCGGGAATGCCTTCTGGAGGCCTGCCAGAATTGCGCCGACCTTATCAACCAGCTGAGCGTCCGAAGGGTCGCGCAGATAAACATGGGTCGAGAAGCCAGCCGAGAAGGAGTAGGCATCATACGAAACCGGAACGCCGTTTTCGTCCACCTGAATCAGTCCTGCATCCCGCAATGCGTTGTTCAGATAGAAAACACGGTCGATGTCGATCTGACCATGGTCGCCGAGGATGACAAAGTTGGTGTTTTCATAGGTTCCGGCGCGGCGGGTCGCTTCGATAATCCGATGGACCAGAATATCCAGCGTCTTGAGGCAATCTTCCGTTTCCGGCGCATGGTCGCCGTATTTATGGCGGATGTGGTCGAGATGGACCGCATGGTACAGCATCAGGTCCGGTTTTTCCTTCTCGATCAGGTCGATTGCGATTTCACCGCCATAGGTCAGCAGGTCATCGTTGTTTTTCCAGTTGTAGTGGGCAATATAACGGTCATAATAGCGGTCGTACACGTTGTCCGAAGCGGTGTTGCGGTAGATTTCGCGGGGGTCTTCCTGCAACGCCTTGACTGGCCAGATTTCAGGGCAGTTGAAGCCTCTCTTTTCACCGGCGGTTACCGGCCAGTTGACACTGGCGACCGTTCTGCCGTCTGCGAAGACGGCATCTGCCAGCGTCGGGACCTGAATATGTTCCTTCTGCCAGTACCAGTCAGAGCCCATCAGCGAAAAGTCAGGTTCATCCGGAGTCAGGGATGCTTTCTGGTTGTGGATAATGCCGTGGGTTTCGGGGTATACACCAGTAATCAGCGTCGTATGAATCGGATAGGTCAGGGTCGGATAGATTTCATGGACATTGCGTGCGATGCAGGCATTCTTCATCCATTCGGAAGCATAGGGGAGGGTTTGCAGCAGGGGGAGGTCATCGGTCTGAAGTGCATCGAGCGAGATGACAATCAGTTTGTGTTTCATCGTAAAAACTCCTTCATTCTTTCTCTTTATTGTCTGTGTATTGATTATTCCGGGCGGAATACCGAAGGGGCAGCTGGTTGCCGCCCCTTCGATATGTGTGTGATTGTTACAGATCAGTTAGCATCTGCCAGGAGGTCATTGATGGTTGCAGCGGTTTCGGCGACGGTCGAATCGACATCGGCACCGTTGACCCAGCAGGCATCCATCATTGCAACCAGCTCATCCTCGACCTGAGCATAAGCGGTGGTCTTCGGACGGCCCTGTCCGTAGAGTTCCAGCTGGTCAAGAGCGACCTTGAACTGAGGAGTGGTTTCCCACAGGCTGGTGATGGTTTCGGTTTCAGCGGCACTCTTGGAGTTGGGGACATAGCCGGTATAAGCGGAAGCGTAAGCCGACTGGTCGGTCGCGGTCATCCATTTGATGAATTCCCAGGCAGCGTCCTTGTGTTCATCGGTCAGGCTGGAAGGCATAATCAGGTTGCAGCCGCCGGTCGGTACGCCGTAGGTCTCACCGGCAGGAATATAGCAGGTATTGACCTCAAATCCGTTCTCTTCGGCAACCGACAGGACGCTGGTCAGGTTTGCGGTGGAGGTCATCCACATTGCGGTATTCTGGTTGATATAGTCGGTATCGACCTTGCTGGAGTCCTCACCGGCTACACAGCGGACAACGCCTTCGTTGATCAGGTCCTGGAAGAAGTGCATGACATAGCGGCATTCATCGGTATCGATGTTGCAGGCGGTCTCATCCTCGTTCAGGACCGAGGTGCCCTGTTCCATCATGAATGCTTCGAAGGTCCAGACGTAGCTGTACATCGACAGGCCGTAAGCGCCGGTCTTTTCCTTGATGGTACGGCAGTAGTCAGCCAGTTCGTCCCAGGTTGCAGGACCGGCGGTATCCAGACCAGCCTGTTCCAGCAGGGTGGTGTTCATGTACAGAATCGGGGTAGAGCGGAGGTAAGGAAGGCCGTAATAATGTCCGTCAACCTCACAGTTGATCATCAGGCCCTCGAAGAAGTCGCTGGTGTCGATATTATCCCGCTCAAAGTACTCATCCAGCGGCTGGAGGACGCCGTTTCTTGCAAAGGTACCGACCGAACCGATTTCCATGACGCTGACATCGGGTGTATCACCTGCAACATAGGCAGCCTGGAGTTTCTGATGAACGTCATCATAGGTGCCCTGGTATTCAGCGGTGACATGGATGCCTTTTTCCGCGCCGACGGTTTCGTTGAATTTTGCGACAAGGTTTTCATTATTTTCCTGAATCTTGTCGGTCCACGCGTACCAGTAGGTCAGCTCAATCGTATCGCCGCCGTTGTCGGAGGAAGAATCGGTGGCAGACGCAGTGCTTTCTGCATCGGAAGAAGAGGCGGAGGAAGAGGAGGATGCAGAAGAGGTGGAAGCGCTGGTTTCAGAAGCACAGGAGCTCATCGAAACCATCATAGCGGCGATCAGGCAGATAGATGCAAATCTTTTCATTGTTATTACCTTTCCTTTCATCGGAACGCATCCGGTGGATTGTTTTTTTGTTTGTATATGGTGGGATGCGTTTTATACAGACCTGGCTTTGCAGGCCGGATCACGGATTATTTGACACCGGTATAGGTGAATGCTTTGATAATCTGTTTTTGTGCGAGGAAGAAGACGACCAGAACCGGGATGACCAGGATGACATTGCCTGCCATCATAATCTGATAGTTGACGCCGCTTTCGGTCATTCTCAGCGATGCGATACCGACCGGAAGGGTACGGACGTCTGCCTTGGTGGTCATGACCAGTGGCCAGAAGTAGTCGTTCCAGATGCTGATGAAGGTCAGCATTGCAAGGGTGACGACGGTCGGACGTGCCAGCGGAAGCATGATCTTGGTGATGATTTTCAGCTCGCCTGCCTTATCCAGACGCGCCGCTTCCAGAAGTTCTTCCGAAACCTGCTTGAAGGTCTGCCGGAGCATGAAGATTGCAAACGCACTGGATGCAGAAGGAAGAATCAGCGACCAGTAGGTGTTAATCATACCCCATTTGCTGAACATCAGGTAAACCGGCAGGAAGATCAGCTGAGAGGGAATCATCATGGTTGCCAGCGTAATGCCGAACAGCAGCTTGGCACCTTTGAACTTATACCGGGCGAATGCATATGCTGCCGGAATAACCGTCAGGCACTGGCAGATCAGCGTGCCCGCGGTAACGATCAGCGAGTTGCCCAGCATTCCCCAGACGTCAACCTTTTCAAATACGACGCTGAAGTTGTTCCACTGCGGGTCCCATGTCCAGAAGGTGGGCGGTGTAATCAGCGTCTGTCCCAGCGTTTTGACCGAGGTGATGAACATCCAGTAAAACGGGATGAAAAAGAGCAGTGCAATAAAGGCATTGAGGCACCAGCGAAGAATGGTTCCGATCAGTTTGGCCGGTTTAACCCGAACAGGGCGCAGCCCGTTATGTATAGAAGTCATGTTCATGTCCTTTCTGCCGGATCAATTGTAGTAGACCCGTTTGCTGAGTACGCGGAAGTAGATCAGCGTGAAGAAGCCGATGACGACCATCAGCGCGACGCCAAGTGCGGAAGCATACCCGATCTTGAAGTACTCAAAACCGTACTGGTAGATGTTATAGACCAGCGTATTGGTCGAGTTCATCGGTCCGCCCTGGGTCATGATGTTGACCGTTTCAAATACCTTGAGCGCTGCAATGATGTTCATCAGCGCAAGGAAGAAGAGGGTGGGGGAGATCATCGGCAGGGTGATCTTCCAGAAGGATTTCCATTTCGGCGTCTTATCCAGTGCAGCGGCTTCGTACAGATAGCCGGGGACCGACTGCATGGCCGAGATGATGATAATGGTGTTGTAGCCTAGCCCCTTCCAGACCGAGACCAGTACCAGCGAATTCATCGCGACTTTCGGGTCGGACAGCCATCCGACCGGGCCGATGCCGACCAGACTGAGCAGGTAGTTGAGCAGACCGTAGTCGCTGTCCATCAGCCACATCCAGATGAAGGCGACCGACACCATCGAGGTGATGTAGGGGGTAAAGGCGATGCTCTGCAAAATCCGGTTGGTGCGGGTATTGCGATTGAGGTAGGCTGCCAGCAGCAGCGAGAGGACCATCTCAAAGATGACCACCATCACCATGTAATAGACCGAGTTTCCCAAAACCTGCCAGAAGTCCTTGTCTCCCAGCATATCGGTGTAGTTTTCCAGCCCGATGTACTTCATATCCCCGATCAGGTTCCAGTCAAAGAAACTGAGGTAGATCATATAGAAGATCGGGTAGAGGATGAACACGCCAAAGACTGCCATCGCAGGCGCGACCATCAGATACGGCCGCATCGCGGTCATGATTTTGGAAAAGAGGCTTTTCTTATGCAGCTGCGTCTGGGAAGCCGAATGAATCCGTGCGCCCGACGCTATTTTTTCCATTCGCAGCACCCGACTCACTCCTTTTCCAGTCCAAAGCCGCGCAGTTTTTCCTGTGCGTCAAAACAGGCGGTATCTTTGATAGCGATTGCGACCTTATGGCTGCCGTAGGTGAACTGGCTGTCGCCGAAGTCCTTGACTGAGATATTGCCGTAAGGGGTGCGGAGCTTGTAGAGTACCTGGTCGCCCAGCATCTCGCGTGCCACCACTTCGCCGTCGATGACGATGGAGTTTGCGTCTCCGGTTTGGTCGGCATTGATCAGATGGGCTTTTTCCGGCCGGAACCCGATTTTGACGATGTTTTCTTCAAATTTGTTGTCAGCCGCTTCAGCCGGGAGGATATTCATCGGAGGCGAACCGATAAACCGTGCGGTGAAGACGTTGGCGGGGTTCGCATAGAGCTGATCGGGTGTGTCATGCTGCTGGATTTTACCGCGGTCCAGCAGGACGATGTCGGTGCCCATGCTCATCGCTTCGATCTGGTCGTGGGTGACATAGACGAAGGTTGTTTTCAGCTTCTGGTGCAGCTCGATCAGGTCGGTGCGGATCTGGGTACGCAGTTTTGCGTCCAGGTTGGAGAGCGGTTCATCCATCAGGAAGACCGCGGGTTTTTTGACGATAGCACGCGCCAGCGCGACACGCTGCCGCTGACCACCCGACAGGTTTGCAGGTTTGCGGTCGAGGTATTCGGTCAGGCCGACCATTTCGGCGATTTCACTGATACGTGCTTTGCGTTCCTCTTTGGGAACCTTCATGTTTTTGAGTCCGAATTCGATGTTTTCACGTACAGTCATGGTGGGGTAGAGGGCATAGTTCTGGAATACCATTGCAATATTGCGGTCGCCCGGCTCGACATCGCGTACACTGACGCCGTCGATCAGGACGTCACCCTCTGTAGTCTTTTCCAGTCCGGCAATCATCCGAAGTACCGTCGATTTACCGCATCCGGACGGACCGAGCAGAACAGTAAAACTGCCGTCCTTAATATCCAGATTGAGGTTTTCAATAACCGGCGGGTTTTTGCCGTAGGCCTTTGTGATGCCTTTCAACGTGATCTTGTCCATTCTTACGAACTTCACTCCTTTCAACGCCCTCAGTATAAAGGCCGATTTTGTTTTTTGATTCAAACCCATGTAAATTCGGCTAAAAAAATCGGCGGGCCATCGATTGCGGCCATTGCCTGAAAACGGGCATTTTCAGGGTTCGTTTGTAAAGTAAGCATGAACTTGACCAAAATTTTCTCAGGAGTGAAAAAATTGTTATGCCATAAAGAAGTGAATGGCGCGGGAAGGTCAAAAAAACAATGTGTTTTGTGATTGTTAATAGTTTTTTAACAGCAACTTTGTGAAATCATTTATTGCATATTTGGGCGGGAGATGTTATAATAAAGTACAACCATCGGACTGGCGGTCCCTTTGTATCTCTGCCGGTGGTTAAACTGATTGATCGTTGGATTATGGCGCGGCGGGGTTCATGAGAAGTGTAAGCTTTTTATGCCCTGCCGCTTTGTCTTACAGGGATGGCGGCTGACAGTATACGACAGCACAGTGTTGACGCTGGGAGACACCTGAACGGTACAGGAGGCGGAAGGATGAATATACAGCTTTTAAAGGAAAACAAGGACGTTTATACGGCAATCGGCGATTTGGGCAGACATATCATGACCAATGAAAATACTGCTGCCGCCGCTGCAAAGATCGTCGGGATGGTTGACCAGACAGAATACTGGTATCAGCTGGATGGAGACCTGCCCCGTTACAGCGGCGATAAGGAACTGCTGGAACGGTTTGTGAAAGAGTTTGTCGTCCGGAAACCGGCTGTACTGGTCGTGGCGTCTTCGGAAGGTACGCTGACCGACCTGTCCTTTGGAGAAGCTGCCCATCGGGTGTTCTCGTTTACGCTGAGACGGAATTTCAGCGGACATTTTACCGTGCTGGTCGGATTTTTGCAGAAGACGGACGCGCTCGACCCGAATCTGTTTGTCCGGATGGTGGAGCGGATGCCGCCCGCCTCCAGTCACGGCGCAATGGGGATTGGATGATTGAACAGAGGGTGATTTGGACAGTTTTTGCTGGCCGCACCGGGCAGAAAATCGTCGAATTACAGTATTACATCGATGCAGCCGATATGCTATACTGATAAATGTAAATGGTAGTCGCAGTCAGGGCACGAGACGAAAGTTTCGTGTCCTTTTTTTGTGCCTGTCGACTAGAAAACTGATGAGGAGAAGAATGGATATGCCCAAAAACAAACTGCAGGATTTTGTCTACACCGTAATTATGGCGGTGATTATGGTCTATGGAATGGTTGTCTACAATGTCGCACTGAACACCGGCGGCGTCAGCGGTCAGACGTTTCTTCTGGCGCTGCACGAGCTGCCGATCATGGTGCCGATTGCCTTTGTACTGGAGTTCTTTATTGTCGGAAAGGTCGCGGGCAAACTCGCATTTACCGTCGTCAGACCGGATGACCGCCCGCAGGTTATTACTTACGCGATTTCTATCTGCATCTGCTGCATCATGTGCCCGATCATGAGCGGCGTTGCGACCCTGCTGTTCAAGCAGCCGAGCTTCGGGACCTGGGTCCAGACCTGGGCGATGAACTTCCCGATGGCGATTTGCTGGCAGATGTTCTATTGTGGTCCGCTGGTCAGACTGATTTTCCGTCTGATTTTTGAACGCGCCAGCAAAAAGCAATAAGAAAAGAAAAACCGGAAAATCGAGAAACAGGCTGTTTGACCTGCACTTCGATTTTCCGGTTTTTTTATGATAGCGGAAAATGAAAAGGGCAAAAAAATAACCGTCGTAAAAACGACGGTTCAAAACAGGGAAAGTGAAAGGTAATGAAGGAAGTTGCATACATATAATAGCATAATGACCGGAACAAGGCAAGGGATTTGAATACGATTTGTCAGAGATCACAAAAAATAATTTATGTTTTATGAAAAAATACAAACGCAAGCCCCTGACCTTGCAGAAAACTGTCAGAACCGGACGGAAAAATACGGTCAAACGCACGAAAAGGATGTGTAGTATTTGTGAATACATTCTAAAAAGATAGGAAATCTCTTGTAATTTATAGAAACAAGTGCTATACTATCCATAGAAGCTCAAATAAGTAAGAGCTTCGGGTCGGGGACAGCTCCCGTGAAAATTCACACGGACTGTATGACCCAAGGATTGGAGGCCTGAGTATGAATACCAACTACATTGCCAGAAAGATCACCCTTCCTGACGCCTTTAAAGCAAAGGCGGACGCGCGACTTGCCAAACTGGACAAGTTTTTTGATGACGCGGTGGCAGAAGTCAAGGTTTCCGCTCAAAAGAATACGGCAACAGTCGAATTGACGATTCGCGCTGATGGCATGGTCTTCCGTGCGGAAAATTCAGACGCAGATAAACTGGACGCGTTGGATGCGGCAATTGACACGCTGATCAGAAGAATCCGCCGGAATAAGACGAGACTGCAGAAAAAACTGAAAGTATCTGCCTTTGACCAGATCGAGTCGGTACCGGATGAATATTCTTATGAGATTGTTCGTGAGAAGGTCGTCGAGCTTCGTCCGATGTCGGTAGAAGAGGCAATCACCCAGATGACTCTGCTGGGACACAGCTTCTTTATGTTTGAGAATGCCGAGACGGGCGTTGTCAATGTGGTATACCGCCGCAGTGACAGTGGATATGGCGTGCTGATTCCCGGATAACGGATTTTATCGGAAAAGAGAGAAGCGCTCTTTTCGGATGGGCTGAAATATGGTATAATAAAGCTGTCGCTGGGAATAGCGGCAGCTTTTCTATTAAATAAATAAGAAAAGTGCCCCCAAAATGCCAGTTCTATTTTGGCATAGCCCGGCTGTTGATTACGATGCTGGAAAGGATTTTTCTATGGAATATACCTATATTGCTCCCTGTCTTTTTGGACTGGAGAGTATTCTGGCCGGAGAGGTCAGAAGAATGGGCGGTGAAAACGTACTGGTCAGTGATGGCAGGGTCCAGTTCAGCGGCCCGATCAGCATGATGGCACGTGCAAATTTGAACCTGAGGACGGCAGAACGGGTGCTGATTCGGCTGGGCGAATTCGACGCCCGCAGTTTTACCGAACTGTTTGACGGCGTGCGTGCACTGCCGCTGGAGGAGTTTATCGGCAAAGCGGACGCCTTTCCGGTAAAGGGGTATGCGATTCATTCGGCGCTCCATTCGGTGCCGGACTGCCAGAAGATTATTAAAAAGGCAGCGGTTGAGCGTCTCCGGGAAAAGTATGGCGTCAGCTGGTTTGAAGAGACCGGACCGGTCCATCAGATTCAGTTTTCCATTATGAAGGACCATGCCGTGATTATGCTGGACACCTCCGGAGCCGGGCTGCACAAGCGCGGCTACCGTAAAAACGCAAATGAAGCTCCGATTCGTGAAACACTTGCTTCGGGAATGCTGGACCTCGCGTTTGTCAAAAAGGACACCCAGCTGTATGACCCGTTCTGCGGCTCCGGTACAATCCTGATTGAGGGTGCACTGCGGGCATTGAACATCCCTGCCAGTATCGGGCGGATGTTTGCCGCAGAGAAGTGGGACGCAGTCCCTGCGTCGGTCTGGAAGGAAGAGCGGGCAAGAGGACTCGACCTTGTTCGGAAGGATGCGCAGTTCTGCGCATTTGGCAGCGATATCGACCGTGGAGCGTTTGAACTGGCGCTGGACAACGCCCACAAGGCCGGTGTAGCCGAACGTGTTCGGGTCCGAATTCGGGATATCAAGGATTTCCGTGTGCCGGATACCGCCGCTGTCGTCGTCACCAACCCGCCTTATGGCGAGCGGATGCTGGATGTCGAACAGGCAAGGCAGATTGAAAAGACGATGGGTCGTGTCTTTAAGCGCGGCGCGACCGGGTATTATATTATTTCGCCTGACGAGGAGTTTGAAGCACAGTTTGGCCGGCGTGCGAACAAGATTCGCCGGCTGTACAACGGGATGCTGCGCTGCAATTATTATATGTATTATGGAGAGCGTCCCAAAAAGAACGCGCCGTAAATCGTTCCCAACTCCAGAACTTCGGCTCTGGTCTCAGGATAAAATCAAAGTGAAAGGAACATGATTATGAAAAAGAAAATCTCTACCCCCTTTGCTCCCGCAGCAATCGGACCCTACTCTCAGGCTGTCAAGGCAGGCGACTTCCTGTATGTTTCCGGCCAGATTCCGCTCTCTCCTGAAACGGGCGAAATCGTCGGCACCACGATTCAGGAACAGACCGAGCAGGTTTTCAAAAACCTGTCTGCCATTCTGACCGAAGGCGGCATGACCTTTGACGATGTCGTAAAGGCGACGGTTCTGCTGAGCGATATCGGCAATTTTGGCGCTGTCAACGAGATTTACGGCAAATACTTCAATGGTGAGATTCTGCCTGCACGTGCGGCATTTGCTGTCAAAGACCTTCCTAAGGGTGCGATGGTTGAGATCGAACTGGTTGCATACAACTGGAGAATCACCAACAACGATATGCCCAATTTTGATTAATCCCTGAAGTTGCGATATCTGCCGGTGGACGGCTGCCTTTAGGCGGTGGGACACCGGCAGGTGTAAAAAGGAGGAAAAAATTCCATTTTTTTGTGCAAAAGGTAAAATATCAAAAAAGGGCTTGCAATTTGTTTTTTGCCGTGATATAATAACTAGCGTTGACGGGAACCCCCCTCACAACAAACAAAAAACAATTGAAAATCTGGGTGTGGCGCAGGTGGTAGCGCGCTACCTTGGGGTGGTAGAGGCCGCAAGTTCAAGTCTTGTCACTCAGACCAGCAAAATGCCGTTACAGGAATTTCTGTAACGGCATTTTGCATTTTTGCGTTGATTTTTTTGAAAAAATAAGTTTGAGCACTGCAACTTTTTTTGCCTCTGATGCGTATTCCGTATGGGCAGGTAAAAGGTACCTGTGGGAAATATGCAAAAAGGGGGAATCGGGATGCGTTGGAGAAAAAAGGCAGACGGCCTTGCTTCCCGACTGGCCGCGGCAATTGCCGGCGGTATTATGACAGCCTTTTCGGTTGCCGGATGTGGTCCGGGACAGAATGACCCGGCAAAGGAAAGTTACAGGACAGGACTGATCTTTCAGATCATCGACAGCGGCGTGTATGTTGCGTCGGAGGGGATTGACTCTGCGACGTATATCGCGTTTGACGGGGTGACATGGGAGGACGCCGACGGCAATACCATCACGGCAGATGCCCTCTCAGCCGGTCAGCAGGTCCGGTACAACTATACTGCGGTGCAGGAAAGCTGGCCGATGCGGCTGGTCGGATGCAGCAAAGTGACGGTTACCGGGCATACGGAGGATGTCACGGCACTGATCGAGGAGTGGAACCGTGCCCAGCAGACGGCTGGCGAGGAAAACTTTGGCATGCCGACGCTGCGGATTATCCGGGACGACGGCTGCCGGTCGGTTTGCTATAAGCCGGTCAGAGGAAGTTCCGTCTGGAACGTCGGCAGGTGCGGGTTTTGTCAGGATTCCAGTCTGCCGATCTGCTGGCAGAAGGAGCGGATGGTCAGTATACCGTCGTCCGGCGGGAAACTGCGGGTAACGTTTTCCGGCACGGCGGGCAACCCGGACAGTATTCAACTTCTTCGGTGGGATGCCGGTGAAAAACCGGGTGCAGTTCCGGAGCAGCAGATCTTGCAGCCCGGCAGCGCGTTTGCACCCCAGTCGGCGAGCATTTACATGCTGTCGGCGGACTGGAAAAATAAGGAGGCCTGCGGACAGCTTTCGTGGGGATTTCAGACAGGTATATGAAAATCTGTACGCATCGAAAGGGAGAGCATCCTTTTCGGTGCGTTTTTGATTGGTTGGCCGGGGAAAAACGGAGCAGGAAAAAAATTCAAATTTGGGGTTGACAAATGAGAATTCATGCGGTATAATATAGAAGCTGTCACGAAAAGTCAGTTTCTCATGTGTGGGTATAGCTCAGCTGGTTAGAGTACCTGCTTGACATGCAGGGGGTCGATGGTTCAAGTCCATTTATCCACACCATATTCAAAGCTGCGGATTCGTTTTAACGGGTCCGCGCTTTTTTACATGGAGGCATAGCTCAGCTGGTTAGAGCGCAGCGTTCACATCGCTGAGGTCTTGGGTTCGAGCCCCAATGTCTCTACCAGAACAAACCCCGTAACCAATATGGTTACGGGGTTTTCTTTATCGGTTAATTTTCCGCCGGAGAGGTAGTCAAACTGCGTCATTTGTGATATAATTTGAGTTAATGTCAAGTGCGATGTAGTAAAATCTTGAACCTGGGAGGGCTACAGATGATATGGAAGCGGGTCAAGAATTTTCTGACTATTCCACCGGATATACGGGAGGAGTTTTATAGCAGCTGCCTGCGTAAAAATAAAACATCTTTTGTGATTGTCGGCATGATCATTTATCTTACTGAGATATTTAATGTTGTGCGGGTAATTTTCATGTCCAAATCGGGGCTGACATCACACAACAATCGGGTATACTTTGGTATGTACTGTGTGCTGCTGGCTGTGGCGACAATATATCTGTATTTGCAGCATCTGTTCCGCAGCCGGTCGATGCTTTTCCAGAAGAGAATGCAGTATATGGGGATCGTATTTTTGATGTTGTGGCATATCTGCCTGAATACATATGATCTGATCAGCAACCCGGATGCGGAAGTATATGTGTTCACAACATTTTTTTTTGGACTGTCGATATTGGTTCATCTTTCCAACTATTTTTCAATTCCATGTCTGGGGCTGGGGTATCTGCTGTTTATGCTGCTCAATCACGACACAATCAGCCAGGGTACCAGCATTAATCTGACGATAACAGTACTGGTCTCGATGGGAATTTGTCTGGCACAGTTCCACCACAATGTAGTGGAGATTTCGCAGAAAAAGGAAATCAATAAGATGAATCAGCAGCTGGAAGCGCTTCTGGAACAGGATCAGATGCTTTCCATCCTGAATAAAAGTGCTTTTGAATACCGGCTGAAAAATGCACTGGGGCTGGTGGATGCGACGAATACCATCTCGGTACTGATGCTGGATCTGGATAATTTCAAAAACATCAACGACCGGTACGGTCATCCGTGCGGCGATTATGTACTGGTTCAGCTGGCGGGGATTTTGAAGAAAATTTTCTGCGAAGAAGATCAGCTGATTGGACGTCTGGGCGGAGATGAGTTCGCGGTTTTGCAGCTGCATACCATTTCCGAAAAACAGCTGGAAATATTGATCAAACAGTTCCTGGCGGCAATATCGGAAATTGAGTGGAATGGTATCAAACTGCCGGTCGGATGCAGTATCGGAATCGTGCAGGTCAAGAGACACAACCTGACCTATCAGGAACTGTATAAAGAGGTGGATGAACTGCTTTATTCGGTCAAACGCGATCAAAAGGGCAGTTATAAGTTCAAGGTACTGATGTGACCGGCAGAGGAGGAACCCATATGGCATTTACCGAAGAAAGTCAGACTTTTTTGATTGCGGCATATTATAAGGAACTGAAGGAAACTTTTGGAGAGCGAGGGGTGGAGGCCTTTATCCATGCGGTGAAACAGTATGGCATGCAGCGCGGCAGTCGGATGGCACAGCGTGCAATCCGGGACGGACAGAAGCTGGATTATATCACCTTCTGCCGGTATGGGGAGTGGGAACCTTCCGGCGAGGTTGTCCGAACCGGTAATGTCAGCAAAACCCGTGTCGCATCCTATACACCGGACTATGAATATCATGTGCTGACCTGTCCGTGGTACCAGGGATTTAAAAAGTTTGGTGCACTGGAAGCCGGCGCCCTTTACTGCGCAAATCTGGATGAGGCAATCAACCAGGGATTTAATGGACAGATTCCGTTTCGGACGGTGCAGACGATGCACACGGCTGATTGCTGTATTTTCCGTGTCCGCAATGCCGGGATTACACCCGAAACCGATTTGAAGCATCGCGAGGGCAGCGTCAGGGGATTTGATTATCATTGCGCACATGTCTATACCGCGTTTGGGACCGTCTGTACCGGCATTTTCGGTCAGGAAGGCGAAGCAGTCATCGAGCGGGTACTGGGGGCGTTTGGCGAACAGTATGGCGCTGCAATGGCAGAACAGCTGGTATGGCTGGCCGGAGAGAACTTCCTGATGGCATAATGTGGATAGGAAAGCCGCTGTGGGATTTTGACCACAGCGGCTTTTGTAATGCAGTAAGGTGACCCGGCGTCAGGCTGATGAACAGAGGCCTTCAACTCATCGTTGATTTTGGTAGTTTGCAGCTGTATCGTATTGACAATGCAAAGCGGAAATGTTATATTAAGTATAGCATAATCACTGACATTATCAGAGATTAGTATAGTTTGTCCATGGTATGAAGGAGGGTCATCATGCTGTCACAAGAAGAAATCAGACTGGTGCTCAGTGAAGCAGTCCGGACCGGCGGAGATTTCGCCGAGCTGTTCTGGGAAGATAAGGAAGAGCACGATATCGATTACAGCGGCGGAAAGGTCGGAAGGGCGACGACGGTACGGACGGTCGGCGTCGGGATTTACCTGCTGCGCGGAGAAAAAAGCGTGTATGTCTGCACCAACGACCTGCGGCTTCCCAGCCTGCTGGAACAGGCCAGACGGGCTGCCGAGCTGCTGGACAGCGGAACAGGTTCTTTGCAGATTCCTTCGTTTGTTTCCCGGCAGATCGCGTCCCCGAATCCGGTCGAGATTTCGCCGGCTGACGTCGACAATGCACGGAAAATTGAGCTGCTCCGGAATACCAGCGGCAGCCTGTCCGGATATGCCGGCCTTCGTTCGATGGATATCGGGTATTCGGATAAGGACCAGCGGGTGATGATTGCCAATACCGAGGGACTGTTTACCCAGGACCGCCGGACGGCCTGCCGTCTGCGGCTGAAAGCGACGATGGAAGGCAAAGACGGCCGGCTGCTTTCCCGCTGGGCCGACTATGTCTGTCCGTCCGGGTTTGAAGCATTCCGTGATACCGATGCGACTACTACTTTTGCAAAGAATTTCCTTGAACGGATGGCGACCTCTCTGAAAGCCGAACCGATTCGTTCCTGCACCGTACCGGTCGTATTGGATGCCGGCAGCTGTGGGACTTTCTGGCATGAATGCTGCGGGCATCCGCTGGAGTCGATTGCGATAGCATCCGGGTCGAGCGAATTCTGCGGTCAGCTGGGCAAAAAGGTTGCCTCCGACAAGGTTACACTGCTGGACGACGGCACCATTCCCGGCATGTACGGAAGTGAAGCGGTGGACGACGAGGGAACTCCGACCCGCAGAAATGTGCTGATCGAAAACGGTGTGTTAAAGGGATATCTCTGTGACCGAATGGGCGGCCGCCGCCTTGGGATGCAGTCGACCGGCAACGGACGCAAACAGGATTATACCTATGCGCCTACCTCCCGTATGACCAATACCTTCCTCGCACCGGGAACGGATGACGAGGAGGAAATGATTCGGGACATTGACCGTGGACTGTTTGTCACCGGATGCGGCGGCGGTTCCGGCGGACGGGAGTTCTCAATTGAGATCACCGAAGGCTGGTGGATTGAAAACGGACGGCTGGTCCATCCGGTCAGCGGACTGACGCTGAACGGACGCGGCATGGAGGTTATCAAGCTGGTCGACCGTGTCGGCAGCAGACTGGCGCCGGATTTCGGTGGGTTCTGCGGAGCAAGCTCCGGACTGGTTCCGACCACTGCTTTCCAGCCGCGGATCAGGGTCAGTGCGATGGCAATCGGCGGCACAGCCGAGTGAGGAGGAACAGGGTATGATGGAAAGAAAAGACTGGGAAAAAGCTTTTGGTCATCTGCCGGAAGGGGTAGACGCCGCCGAATTGCAGGCACAGCGCCAGCAGGTCGTCACAGCGACCGCGGCAAACGGCAGCATTACCGATACCGGTGCCTCCTCTGTTACGACGATTTATGCGCGTGTCTGCGGAGAGGTCAGCGGGACTGCCTGCACGCAGGATCTTGGGGAAGATCTGTCCGAATTGCTGGAGACAGCCAGACGGGACGGGATGTGTGCTTCCGGCAACCGGCTGACCTTGCAGGGAAAGGAAACGATGTTTTCCGGCAGGGTGGAGACCGGCAGCAAGGCGACGCCTGCACAGCTGAAAGAGACGGCTCTTTTGCTGGAGCAGAAACTGCGGCAGGCAAGTGGCATGATTCAGCAGACCAGCGTCACCGTATCGGAAGAAGAGAATACCAGCCAGCTGGTGTCCAGCAATGGGGCAGAGATGGAGAGCACCTCCCGTGCCATCGTCGTCAGCGTGTCGGCACAGGCCGAGATTGACGGGTTTGGATGCGGGACCGCTTTTGAACTGAATCTGCCCGGACTGGAGAGCGTAGATGCTGACCAGATTGTCCGCGAGACGGTGGAGCGGCTGTCTCTGCAAAAAGAGCCGGAGTCCTTTACACCCGGACGGTTCCGTGTACTGCTGGAACAGCCGGTTGTCTGGAATATCATGCTGACCGCGTGGATGGCGTTTGCAGGTCCGCGCTGCCAGAACCGGACCTCCTGCCTTTCGGACAAACTGGGGCAGAAGATCGGCGCGGACTGCCTGAATATTACCGATTATCCGTCTCATCCTGCCTGCGGACAGCAGTTCGCGTTTGACTATGAGGGTACTCCCAGCGTTCCGTTGGAGATCATGCGGGGTGGTGTAATGACCGGCATGCTGCATCATCTTGACAGTGCAGCGGCGTTTTCTGTTGCCTCTAACGGACGTGCAGGACGTTGTCCGTCGCTGACTTCGGGCATCCCGAATCAGCATACCGTTACGCCGGATATCTGGGTTGTGGAGCCGGGAAGCTCCACCAAAGAGCAGCTGCTGGAGCAGCTGGGGGACGGCATCCGGATTACCGATTCCTACGACCCGTTCCACTGTCTGGATATCTCATCGGGGCATTTTTCGATTCCCTGTCGCGGCATCCTCTACAAAGACGGTAAGCCGGTCAAAAACCTCGCGTCCATCGCGATTCACGGCACACTCGAAGAGCTGTTCCAGTCGGTGATCGGGGTAGCGGACGATCTGATGATTTCGCCGTTTATTATGACCCATGCTTATTGTGTCGGCGCACCTTCGGTGCTGGTCAGTGAGCTGGTTGTCAGCGGCAAATAACCGCCGATTCGACAGAATTCTTGACCTTTTATCTCAGATATGTTATAATCAGTTATATATCAATATGTACAGCCATATATAATGGCCTGGCGCCGTTCGGACAGAAACCAGCTGGGATTTTCCGAGCTGGTTTCTTTATGCGTTTGGGCATATTTTCAATATTTACAGACAGGGTGGTTATATGAAAGAAAAACTTGCGGACAGCGTATATGGAAAGATTCGTCAGGCGATTATCAGTGGTGCTCTGTCCTCGGATGAGCTGATTCAGGAGCAGGGGGTAGCAGACCAGTACGGCATCAGCAAAATTACCGCACGTGAGGTCCTGCAGCGGCTGTGCCATGACCATTATCTGAAAAGCCTGCCGCGCAAAGGGTACCTGTTGTTGGAGATCAGCCCGGCCCAGCTGAATATGATTCAGAAGGTCCGTTACCAGGTGGAAGCGCTCGCACTGCGGGAGATTATCCGGCGCTGCACCGATGAGGAGATTGACCAGCTGGAAGCGGTGCTGAATACTCCTTCCGACAGCCAGTATGACCCTTATTCGACGGTCAACTCCAATTTCCATTTACAGCTCGCAAGGATGTGCAAAAATCCTTATCTGTATGATACATTGTACAGTTTCATCGGTTCCGTCTGCCGGTACGCGATGACCAACGGTGCCAGCATTGTCAATCAGGTGGATGAACCGCACCACCATCAGATTATACAGGCGCTCCGCAACCGGGATATGGACCTTGCAGCGGAGGAACTCCGCCTTGACCTTCAGCTTTCCCGCGATGAAATATGAGAAGATCAGCAATTGAAAACACCCGCAAATCCAGCCTGGATTTGCGGGTGTTTTGCTATAGTCAGATACGTCTAGGCAGTGGCCAGACCGGCCTCTCTGGCGGCCTTCAGCAGCCGCTCCAGTGCCTTTTGAATTTCGACGGTCGGTGTTGCAATGTTCATCCGGCAGAAGCCTCTGCCTTCCTCGCCATATTCGGAACCGTGGTTGGTCTGAATCAGCGCCTTTTCTTCCAGCAGGTCGAACAGCAGCTCATCCGTCAGCCCAAGCCCTCTCCAGTCAATCCAGATGGTGAAGGCACCCTCCTGCGGCGCAACTTTGACGGCAGGCAGGTGCTGACGGAAGAAGTCGCGGATAATATCGCCGTTTTTGAGCACCAGTTGATTGACTGCCCGGTTCCATGCACCATCGCTGTTGTAGGCGGCGAGAACCGAGGTATAGGCAATCGGGTCGATACTGCCGTAATGATCGCGGTTGCGCTGGGTGGTGAAGGCCTCACGCAATGCCGGGTCGGGAATCAGGTTGTTGGCATGGTTCACACCGGTGAAGTTGAAGGCTTTTCCGAGGCCGGTACAACTGATTGCATGCCCCATTGCGGCAGGAATTGCAGCGAACGGGACGACCGGCTGATCGAGGAAGCAGAACTCGGCATAGATCTCATCGCTGAAGACGACGACATCATATTTTTTCGCCAGCTCTGCCAGACGTTCCAGTTCCTCCCGTTTCCAGACGGTACCGGTCGGGTTCTGGGGGTTGCAGAGCACCATCAGCGTGACATCCGGCAGTGCCATCTGCTTTTCCAGATCGTCAAAGTCCATTGCATAATGACCGTCATCCCGGAGAATCAGCGAGTTGTTCAGCGGGACACGCTGGTTGCGGTAGATAGCCTGGTCATAACGGTCGTATACCGGACGCTGAATCAGGACCCGGCTGCCGGGAGCGGTAAAGGCACGGATGGCGATGGACAGCGAAAAGATCGTGCCAAGCGCCGGGACGATCCATTCCCGTTCAATCTCCCAGTTACGCATCATCTTCATCCACCGGACGACTGCGTCCTGATACGGCTGGTCACACAGGGCAAAGCCGAAGATACCGGCATCGACCCGTTTCCTCAGCGCTTCCAGAATACAGGGAGCGGTCGGAAAGTCCATTTCAGCAGCCGAAAAGGATGGAAGGCCAGCCGCCAGCAGACGGGGGTCAGTTATCGAGTCGCGCAGACTGCCCTGCATGCTGCGGTCAACAAGGGTTTCAAAATCGAATTGTTCAGACATGTGTCTACTCCGTTTCCAATGATGTATAGAGCCTGTTTACAGGTTATGACAGGCGGCATAATGTCCGGGAGAAACCTCGGTGAAGGCGGGTTCTTCCTGACGGCAGCGTTCGGTGGCACGAGGGCAGCGGTCGCAGAAACGGCAGCCCGGCTTAGGGTTAATCGGGCTGGGAACCTCACCCTGCAGATGAGCCGGCTTGTGGGTGCGGCAGTATTCAGGGTCCGGGACCGGGACAGCCGAAAGCAGGCCGACGGTATACGGATGAGCGGGATGGCTGTACAGTTCGGAGGTGATGCCATATTCGACCATTTTACCCAGATACATGACCGCGGTATGGTCGGCGATATGCCGGACCATCGACAGGTCGTGGGTGATGAACAGGTAGGTCAGGTTCATTTCCCGCTGGAAGCGCATCAGCATGTTGACGACCTGTGCCTGGATGGACACATCCAGTGCCGAGATTGCCTCGTCACAGATCAGGAAGTCCGGGTCCAGTGCCAGCGCACGTGCAATGCCGACTCTCTGGCGCTGACCGCCGGAGAACTCGTGCGGGAAGCGGTTGGCATGTTCCTTGTTCAGGCCGACCATTTCCAGCAGCTGATAAACCCGTTCTTTGCGTTCAGCCTTGTTGGGGTACAGCTTATGGATGACCAGCCCTTCCTCGATGATTTCACCGACGGTAAAGAAGGGGTTCAGCGATGCATAAGGGTCCTGAAAGACCATCTGCATCCGGCGGGTCATCTGTTTCCACGCTTTGCCCGACAGATGGGAGATATCCTCACCGTCGAACTGAACAGTGCCGCCGTCCGGTTCGTACAGCCGCAGGATGGTGCGTCCGACAGTCGTCTTACCGCAGCCCGATTCGCCGACCAGACCGAGAGTTTCACCGCGTGCAATCGAGAAACTGACGCCGTCGACGGCTTTCAGAATCTGGTTTTTGCCGGCAGGGAAGTATTTTTTCAGATTGTCCACCTGGAGAAGAGGTGCCTGTGTGAGATTGGATTCAGCCATTAGTTTTCCTCCTTTCCGGTTTGACCGGCGGCATGTCTGCCGACCGGCGGGGTGACAGCCGGTGCACGGCTGTCCATCAGCCAGCAGCGGACCATATGACCGTCATCGGCCTGGAAGGTATCTGCGTCCACCTTCTGGCAGGCGGTCATTGCATATGGGCAGCGCGCCGCAAATGCACAGCCTTTGGGCGGTGCAAACAGGTCGGGCGGCGAACCGGGAATGCTCATCAGTTCCGATTTAGCGTTTTTGCTGCTCTGTGCGACGCTGGGCATCGAGCCGAGCAGACCCCAGGTGTACGGGTGACGGGGATTGTAGAAGATCTGGTCAGCGGTACCCGACTCGACGATCTTACCGGCATACATGACCGAAATCCGGTCCGCCATCTGTGCGACGACGCCAAGGTCATGGGTGACCAGAACGATTGCGGTTCCGGTGTTATTTTTCAGGTCGTTCATCAGGTCGAGAATCTGCGCCTGCATCGTGACATCCAGTGCGGTCGTCGGTTCATCGGCAAACAGAATCTTCGGATGGCAGGAAAGCGCCATCGCGATCATAACCCTCTGCCGCATACCGCCCGACATCGTGTGCGGATAACGGCGGTAACATTTTTCCGGGTTCGGGAGGCCGACCTTGCGCAGCATTTCGATTGCGATTTTTTTCGCCTCTTCACGGCTGACATGCTGGTGTTTGATGATACCTTCGCAGATCTGACGGCCGACCCGCATGGTCGGGTTTAAGCTGGTCATTGAGTCCTGAAAGACCATCGAAAACTCTTTGCCGCGATAGGCTTCCATCTCCTTGTCGGTCTTTTTGACAAGGTCCTCACCCTGATAGAGGATTTCACCCGATTTGATACGGGAAGGGGGAGAAGGGAGCAGGCCCATAATGGTCTGCATGCTGACACTTTTGCCGCAGCCCGATTCACCGACGATTGCCAGCGTTTCGCCCGGCTGGAGGGAAAAGCTGACTCCGCGGACTGCCTGAACCTCACCGGCATAGGTATCAAACGAGACGGCAAGGTCCTTTATTTCCAGAATTGGTTGTTTCATCACTAAATACCTGCCTTTCTGTATCAGTCACGGAGATGGGGGTCGAGTGCGTCACGCAGGCTGTTGCCGAAGAGGTAAAACGCAAGAATCGTGACACTGATCAGGACACCCGGAATAAACAGCTGATACGGGTAAAGCCGGTAGAGGCTGGAACCGGTCTGCGCCAGCTGGCCCCAGGAGGTCATCGGCGATTTGATGCCCAGACCGATAAAGCTCAGATATGCTTCGGTGAAGATTGCACCGGGGATAGCGGCGGTGATGCTGACGACCTGCTGGCCGAGGATGTTGGGGAGGATATAGCGGAAAATCTGCCGGAGGGGAGAAGCGCCCTGCGCTTTGGCAGCCAGTACAAACTCGCGGTTCTTAAACTGTAAGACACGTCCGCGGACAAACCGCGCTGCACCCATCCATCCGACTACTGCGATGGTGACGATAATCGCCATCGGTCCGGAGCCGAGGAACAGCATCATCAGCGTGATATATACCAGTTCCGGAATACATACGCCGACGTCGATAATCCGCATGATCAGCATATCCACCCAGCCGCCGAAGTAGCCGGAGATACCGCCCAGGAAGATGCCGACGATCTGGGGAGCGATTGCACCGCCCAGACCGATCAGCAGCGAGATACGGGCGCCGACCCAGACTCTGGTCCACAGGTCTCTGCCCAGCTGGTCGGTGCCGAACCAGTGTTCGCTGTTGGGAGCGAGGTTGAGCGCCTGAAGGTTATTGGTTTCGTAATCATAGGGGGAAAGGATCGGGGCAAAAATCGCCAGCAGGACGATAATGGCGATGACCGCCAGGCTGAAGATAGCGACCTTGTCCTGGCGGATACGGCGCAGAACGTCAGCCCAGTAGCTGACACTGGGACGGACCATCGCGTCGGATGACCGGGATTCTTTGGGGATAGGGGTAAAGTCCGCCGCCGTCAGATCAGCGGCTGTGAATTCCGCTGCCGTGGCAGCGGAGGAAAGTGTTTTTTCCATCTCTGGTGCACCTCACTTTACAACACGAATGCGGGGGTCGACCAGACCGTAGATCAGGTCAAAGATGAAGTTCGCCCCGACGACAAAAATACCGAAGAAGACGGTCAGCCCCAGCGTCATGGTATAATCCAGACTGGTGACCGATTTGACGAAATGGGCGCCGATGCCGGGAATCGCGAAGATCTGCTCAACAACAAACGAACCCATCAGGATGCTGACGATTTCCATACCGAGGTTGGGAATCAGCGGGATAATGGCATTGCGAATCTGGTGACGCCAGATGATGACCGGAGAGGAGAGGCCTTTGGCCTTTGCAGTTTTGACATAGTCTTCCGAGATAACCTCCAGCATCAGTGTCCGCATCGTCCGTGTACGTCCGGCGATGCTGCCAAAACTCAGCGTCAGCGTCGGCAGTATCGTATAGGCGAAGCTTTTCCACTGTGCGACCGGGAACAATTTCAGCTGGATTGCGAAGACATACTGCAGCAGCGAAGCGACGATGAATACCGGTACCGATACGCCCAGTACCGCAAATCCGACCAGCAGGTAGTCCAGCGGTTTGCCGCGCTTATGAGCGGCAATAATGCCGAACAGGATGCCCAGCGGCAGCGAGAGGATGTATGCCTGTAATCCCAGCTGAGCCGAGATCGGGAAGGTATCGGCGATAATGCCGTTGACCGACTGTCCGGCGTACTTGAGCGAATAGCCGAAATTAAAATGAATCAGGTTCCACATAAAAGTGCCGTACTGTTCCATAATCGGCCGGTTCAGTCCATAATAGTCCATCAGCTGATCGACGACGTCAGCCGGGAGGACCTGTGTACTGGTAAACGGGTTGCCCGGCAGCAGCCGGAGCAGGAAGAAGCTGGCAGTTGCGATGACCCAGATGGTCAGCAGGGAGATCACCAGCCGTCGAAGGATATATTTCACCATAGCGAGGTTCCGTCCTTTCCTTTTTGAGAGACGAAAATAAAAGAGGCAAGCGCCCGCCACTGCGGCAGGCGCTTGCCATCATACACGGTTTGAATGGTCAGAAACGTATCTGGTTTCAGCAAACGTTATTTGTTGACCTGCAGCTGATTGAGCTGGAAGCCAGCACCGAAGGTCGGCATATAGAACCCTTCAACATAATCCTGAACCGCATAAGTGGTGGTCAGAGCATAGAAGGGAACGACACTGCTGCCGGTAACGAGCAGCTGTTCTGCCTGCTGAATCAGATCGTAGCGGGTAGCGTCGTCCTGTTCCGTTTCAATCTGTGCGACAAGTTCATCATATTCCGGGCAATCCCAGATGCCGTTGTTGTAGTCACCGCCGGTGACGAAGTTCTTGAGGGAGTTTTCCAGCGAGAGGGAAGCGGAGAGGCTGATTGCGAAGATATCGTAGTCATTGGACATATACATACCCAGTGCGGTACCGATCGGGTACTGGTCCAGCTCAACGGTGCTGATACCCAGGGTCTGTTTCCACTGGTCGATAATTGCTTCACACAGCAGTTTCTGTCTGTCGGTGTCCCAGGTGACAAAGTTGAAGGTGGGGAGTTCGTCAACAGAGGTATACCCCAGTTCTTCCAGTGCGAGATCGAGGTATTCCTGAGCCTTTTCGGTATCGCCGTCAAGAGGCGGGCAGTCGATCGGGTATTCATCGACGTAGCTGCCGCCGTTGAGACCTTCGTATACCGGGATCATCAGGCGGGAGTAAGGCTGCATCATCGGGTCGATGGCGGCCATGATTGAGGTGCGGTCAAGCGCGTAGTTCAGAGCCAGACGGAAGTTGTCGTTGGCCATGACACGGTCAGCTTCGGTCTCTTCTGCACAGGAGTTCAGCCACAGGTACATCAGGCCGTCGCCGCCGGACTGAGTGGTCGAGTAATCAGCCAGCAGGTCACGGTACTGAGCGGGAACGCTGGCGAGTGCGTCGACTTCACCTGCTTCGAACATCGAATAGATGGTGTTGGAGTCGTCGACTTTGAGCAGGACAACCGTTTCAACCGGGAAGGACTCGTCTGCATTCCAGTATTCCGGGTTCTTGGTAAAGGTCAGCGAAGAATCCAGGTTCCATTCACTCAGGACGTACGGTCCGGAATACTGCATTGTATCGACAGAGGAGCCGAGCTTTTCGCCCTGTGCTTCCACAAAGTCCTGCTGAAGCGGATAGAGGTTGGAAGTAGCCAGCGTCAGGATAAAGATATCGTCCGGAGTTTCCAGCGTAATTTCGAGGTTATGGTCGTCAATGACCTTGACGCCGACATCATCCCATCTGCCTTCGCCGCTGTTGTAAGCCATTGCGCCGACGACATTTTCATATGTCGAAGCGGAAGGGGAGGCCATTTCAGGGTTCAGCGCGCACTGGATTGCATAAGCGAACTGTTCAGCGGTGATCGGGGTGCCGTCCGACCAGTTTGCATCACGCAGATGGAAGCTGTAGACCAGTCCGTCATCCGAAACGGTGTACTCATCGCAGATTTCATTATATACCTCATCGCGGTAATACCGGAACAGGCCCGACTGAAGCAGATAGAAGGTATTGCCGTCGTCGGTGCTCTGGGAGAGGATGGGGTTCAGCGTGACAGGGTTGCCGCCGATGAAGGTAAAGGTGCTGCCTTCGCCGGAGGTGGTACCCTCAGACTCGCCCGAAGTTGCCGAAGAATCAGCAGAAGTGGAGCTGTCCGAACTGCCAGTGCTGGTAGAAGTTTCGTCGGTGGTGTAGGTGCCGCAGCCCGACAGAGCGCTCACAGTGAGGATGCCGGAGAGCAGGGCGGCAAGAATCTTTTTCATTTGGACTCCTCCTTTATAATTCTATCAGTTCAGGATTTTTTGGTGTCAACGCTTTTAATCATAAAAGTGGCTGGCGCACATTCTCCTTATTACTGATAATACCAGAAGTAATATTAACATTTTTGCAGAATTTTGTCAATAGTCAGGATGCCCCCAATTACAGGAATTTTGCAATTTTATTCGCAGTCTGGCATTTGGTTTCATATTTTTGCATACAAATGGTTTTCATGTGGATATTCCACCTTTTTAAGGATGCCCTGTTGAAAAGAGAAGCGGCGGACTGCTTGACTTGCCGGATTTTTCCTGTATGATAGTAAGTAAGAAAAACAGTCATTTAGATCGGAAAATATCCGGATGACCAAAACAGGAGCGTGTTGATCTTATGAAAATGATACCGTTGGGCAAAAGTGGATTACAGGTGCCGGCAATTGCGGTCGGTTGTATGCGGATTGGCGAGATGGCGCCGGAGAAGCTGACGGAACATATCCGCTGGTGTGTGGAACATGGTCTGAACTTTTTTGACCATGCAGATATTTATGGCGGCGGCCGGTGCGAGGAAAACTTCCGGGAAGCCTTCCGCCAGACCGGTTTATCCAGGGAACAGGTGATTCTCCAGTCCAAATGCGGCATCCGTCAGGGCATGTACGACTTTTCAAAGGAATATATTCTTTCATCGGTCGATGGGATTTTGCAGCGACTGGGGACAGATTATCTGGACGTGCTGGTGCTCCACCGTCCGGACGCGCTGATGGAACCGGAGGAAGTTGCGGAGGCATTTGACCAGCTGGAGCAGTCGGGCAAGGTGCGTCATTTTGGCGTATCCAACCACCGTCCCGGCCAGATTGAGCTGCTCAAAAAGGCCGTTCATCAGGAGTTGGTCGTCGACCAGTTACAGCTGAGCATTCCGTTCTCGAATATGATTGCCGCCGGGATGGAGGTCAATATGCTGACGGATGGTGCAATTGACCGGGACGGCGGGGTACTGGATTACTGCCGTCTGCACGATATGACCATCCAGACCTGGTCGCCGTTCCAGTACGGATTTTTTGAAGGTGTATTCGTCGGCAACCGCGAGAAATTCCCCCAGCTCAACCAGACGCTGGACGAACTGAGCGAGAAATACGGCGCAACGCCGACCGGCATTGCGACCGCATGGATTCTGCGCCATCCGGCAAAGATGCAGATGGTGGCCGGAACGACCAACATCGGACGTATGGCGGAGATTGTCCGCGGCAGTGAGATCACCCTTGAACGTGCCGACTGGTACAAGCTGTACCTCAGCGCAGGGCATATGCTGCCATAATCGATTTGGGTTGACAGACGGCAGCTTTTGGGGTATACTGTTGCCAGAATAGGGAATGAAGTGCTCCCTGGGAAAACCCGAACCGCCTCAAACAGGCTGATGACTTCTGTGATTTTTACGGTCGCAGAATTCATCAGCTTTTTTTGTCTTCTGGCGGCTCAAGGAGGATTTTTTATGTTGACATCACTTGCGTACATTTTTCTTGCCGGACTGGCGATGGCCGGCATCTGCCAGCAGCTGAAGATACCCCGCATCATCGGTATGCTGGCGGTCGGGATACTGCTCGGACCATCGGTGCTGAATCTGCTCGACCCGTCGATTCTGATGATATCTGCCGATTTGCGGAAAATGGCACTGATTATTATTCTGCTGAAAGCCGGGCTGTCGCTGAATATCGCCGACCTGAAAAAGGTCGGGCGTCCGGCGATTATGATGTCGTTTGTACCGGCGAGCTTTGAGATTCTGGGGTTTGTGCTGCTGGGACCGGTCCTGCTGGGACTGAGCGTGATCGAATCGGCTGTCATGGGGGCAGTGCTGGCGGCGGTTTCACCGGCAGTCGTCGTGCCGAGGATGGTCCAGCTGATGGAAAGCCGGTATGGAACCGGAAAGAGCATCCCGCAGATGATTATGGCCGGTGCGTCCTGCGATGACATCTTTGTCATCGTGCTGTTCACGACCTTTGCCGGGATGGCACAGGGCGGCAGCGCAGGAATTGGGGACTTTATTGGAATTCCGGTTTCGATTGTACTGGGGCTTTTGCTGGGAGCGGGCGTCGGATGGCTGACCGGGAAGTTTTTTGAGACGGCATATGCCCACCGCCACTGCATCCGCAACAGTATGAAGATGATTATTTTGCTGGGGCTTTCCTTCCTGCTGGTGTCTGTCGAGGAATGGCTGGACGGAATTGTGCCGGTTTCGGGACTGCTGGCGGTTGTGAGCATGGCGGCTGTCCTCAAAACGCACAGCGTCGCATTTGTCTCCAAACGTCTGTCGGAAAAGTTCGGCAAGCTGTGGATTGCAGCCGAAGTCATTCTGTTTGTACTGGTCGGTGCTGCGGTGGATATCCGGTATACACTGGTCGCAGGTCCGGCCGCTGTCGTGCTGATTTTGCTGGCACTGGTCTTCCGGTCGGTCGGTGTGAGTGTGTGCATGCTGGGAACCCGACTGAATCTGCGGGAACGGCTGTTTTGCATCATCGCCTATCTGCCCAAAGCGACGGTTCAGGCTGCAATCGGTTCCGTGCCGCTGTCGATGGGGCTTGCCTGCGGCAATATGGTGCTGTCGGTTGCGGTCCTGGCGATTCTGATTACTGCGCCGCTCGGCGCATTTGGGATTGACCTGTCCTATAAACGGCTGCTGCAAAAAGAAAGTTAAATCCATTTTTCCTGCAAAAACTCTGTACAATCTGTCGAAAATGTTGTAAAATAATATTAATGTCATCCATGACAGAAGATACAACAAAATTCGGAAGGAATGAACATCAGATGGAACAGCTTAAACTGACAGATTTTTTGGATTATCGTTTTCTCTCGGCAGTTCGGTATGCACCGGGCGGCAAGCGTGCAGCGTTTGTCGTTTCGGTCTGCAACGAGGAAGAAAACTGCTATGAAAGCAGACTGTGGATGTATGACGGTACTCTGCGTCAGCTGACCGCACTGGGCAAAGAAGGCCAGTTTGTCTGGGAAGATGAGACCCATATTCTGTTTCCGGCAGTCCGTTCGGCAGCCGAGCAGAAACGCCAGAAGGCAGGCGAACAGTTTACCAGCTTTTACCGTCTGGACGTGACCGGCGGCGAAGCACTGCCGGCATTCACCCTTCCTTTTGCAGTACAGCAGCTGCGCAGCCTGGGCGACGGCAAATGGCTGGTCATGGGCAGAATTGACGCCGGCTGTCCCGGATATCCGGAGATGACGGCGGAGGAACGGTCCGACGCGGACAAGGCACGTGAAAAGGAAAAAGACTATGAGGTCTTTGACGAAATTCCGTTCTGGGGCAATGGCCGCGGCGTCACCAACAAACTGCGCCGTGCACTGTTTGTATACAATACGACAGACGGCAGCTGCAAACGTCTGACCGACCCGCTTTTCCAGACCGATGGATTTGAAGTGATGGGCGACACCGTTTATTTCCTGGGCGATTCGTTTGAAGCGCACGCCATCCGCAACCACAGCTTCCTGTATGCACTCGACGTCCCGTCCGGAGAAGTCAGAAAGATTCGGGAGTATACCGGTTTTTATGCACATGATCTGGTTGCAGTGGGCGACCGCCTGCTGATGCTGGGAACTGAAGGACGCCGTCACGGCCTGAATGAAAACGCATGGGTCTATCAGGTGGACACCACGACCGGTGAACTGACCGTCATCCGTCAGGAAGAGTACAATATGTACAGCAGCGTCGGCAGCGACTGCCGGTACGGCGGCGGTCTGGAGATGAAGGCGTGCGGCGATACCCTCTATCATCTGACCACCCGTGAAGGCTGTTCCTACCTGTATGCGCTGACTATGGACGGAGAGTCTGCTCCTGTAATCCAGAAAGAAGGCTGCATCGACGAGTTTGATATTCCGGAAGAGGGCGGCAAGGCGCTGATGGTTGCGCTGTATGACACCCGTCTGCAGGAACTGTACGAAGCCGATCTGAAGACCGGCGAGGTGACCCGGATCAGCCACTTCAACGATGCCGTTCTGGAAGGCAAGTATGTTGCCGTTCCGCAGCCGCTCAGCGTACAGAGCGAAGGCTGGACAATCGGCGGCTGGGTGCTGCTGCCCAAGGATTACGACCCCAGCAAGAGCTATCCGGCAGTTCTGGACATCCATGGCGGACCCAAGACGGTTTATGGACCGGTATTTTATCATGAGATGCAGGTCTGGGCGAACATGGGCTACTTTGTCTTCTATTGTAACCCGATGGGCAGCGACGGCAGAGACAATCAGTTTATGGATATCCGCGGCCATTATGGCGAGACCGATTATAAGAACCTGATGGACTTTACCGACGCGGTATTGCAGGCATATCCGCAGATTGACCGGACGAAGGTCTGCGAGACCGGCGGCAGCTACGGCGGATTTATGACCAACTGGATTATCGGCCATACCGACCGTTTTGTCTGCGCTGCATCCCAGCGTTCGATTGCCAACTGGCTGAGCTTTTACGGAGTATCGGACATCGGCGTCGAGTTTGCGAAGGACCAGTGCGATGCTGACCCGATCAACTCGCCGGACAGAATGTGGGAACATTCGCCGATGCGCTATGCCGGCAACGTCAAGACCCCGACCCTGTTTATCCATTCGGATGAAGACTACCGGTGCCCGCTGGCGGAAGGTTTGCAGATGTATACCAGCCTGGCAGCGCAGGGAGTTCCGACCCGTCTGTGCCTGTTCCATGGCGAGAACCATGAGCTGTCCCGTTCGGGCAAGCCGCAGCACAGAGTGCGCCGGCTGAATGAGATCACCAACTGGTTTGAAAAGTATGCCCGTGGAAAGAATCAATAACGTTCGATAAAAGAACAGCTTCCTGTCTGACCGCATGGTCAAAGCAGGAAGCTGTTTTGTCAACAAAGAAGGTTATCGAAAGCGGCAGCGTGCAGGCATAAGCCCCTGTAGCTGACGAAGCTGTTCGGAACAGAGCTGATTATGTATCCGAAGGTAATTTTTTCGTTTCAGGTTTTCTTCCCGCTGACGGTTCTGACGCTCAGCCCAGCGGGCGCAGGTCTTATGACAGTCGGCATGGAAACAGGGGCAATCGTTCTGACAGGGCAACATAATAATCCTCCTTGTCTGATGCAGGTGTAGTCGGAACGGTATCTGAGAAAAATACGGAGTTCCTGACTTCTATTATAACAGCAGGCGGGTGCGATTTCTGTCATTTAGCCGTAAAATACGGGAAAAATTTGTTTGCCGCATTTGGCAGAATATGGTATAATTAAGAAAAATAAGCATGCGGACAGGAGTGAGAGAAGATGCCCCGCGATACACAACAGATTATCCAGACCGCGTTTATCCGGCTTCTGAACCAGAAACCGCTGGACAGAATAACGGTCAAGGATATTGTCAGTGAATGTAATGTCAGCCGGAATACCTTTTATTATTATTATCAGGATATTTATGCACTGCTGGAGCAGGTATTGCTGGATGAAACCGAGCAGGCGCTGCAGGTAGATTTTACCGACAGCAACTGGCCGGAGGGGGTCATTCGCTCTGCACATTTTGCACTCCGGAACCGGCGGGCGATTTATCATATTTTCCGATCGGATGGACGCCGTTTTCTGGAACGGTATTTAAACCGTGTCGTCGGGGAGGTTGTGGGGCGGTATGTCCGCCAGCAGGCCGCTGACATCCATCCGGATGAAAAGGATGTCCGGCTGGTTACGATGTTTTACCGCAAGGCGCTGACCGGGATTATGATGGACTGGATGGCGCACGGGATGAAGGATGACCCGGAGCAGGTCATCCGGCGTCTGGGACAGCTGCTGGACGGGAATATCCGCCGGATTCTGCTGGCGTCTGTCGAAAAGAAAAGGAACGAATCATAAAAAGCGGCTCTGTTTATGGTGCAGAAGCTGTCCGGCAAAAGCCCAGTTCGGTTTATCCTGAACTGGGCTTTTCTGGTATCAGCCAACTGTCAGACTTGAATGCATGAATGCTGTTATAGAATACATATGAAATTATATTGACATTTATTATCGAATTGAGTATACTGTAGATATAAAAATATAGGCAATATTTATCATAAGAATGGTTAGGTAGTTGACGCTGAACGGACGAAGGTATGGTGCGAAAGGAGGAAACTACTGTGAAAAGAAGATCAACTGCCGTTTGTCTGGCACTGGTGATGAGCCTGACTTTTCCCGGATGTTCTGAGCAGGAGGTTGTAAACGACAGCAGCGCATGTGCTGCCCTGCCGACCTTTTCCTCAGAAAGTGAACTGGCCGAATTTCTGAATGAGCAGAATATCCAAAACTATGATGTCGCTGTATATTCCGAGTCTAATCCGGATATTTTTGCAAGACCGTCTTATGTTCCGGATGGGTATACACTGGAAGAGATCACGCTGTCTCCGGGTAATAAATCAGTCGGTCACTATCCTTTTCTTACATATTCCTATTTATCGCAGGAGTTTTTGGAGTACCGGGAGTCTGTTACACATTTTGAATTGGGTGAACCGGGAGCTTCGGCTGAGTATGAGCTTCTGCAACGTCAGAATGAATACCGTTTTAATCGGGATACAGTTGCCACAGAAAATGAACAGCTGAGTACACGGTTTATCCAGCTTAATCATCTGCAGGAAAGCGAACTCTATCCGGGTGTTTATTTTACCAAACGTTGGAATGGACCGGGACAGAAAGATTATACGATGGTGGTCTGGTTTGACGATTACAGCTTTAGCTGTGCTATCTGGATGCCTTACGACCTGTTTAACGAAGAGGATATCCCGACCTATACCGAGGTGGAATATTTCTATATCGATACCGGCAATCAGACGACGGTCGCTGCTGAATAAAATCTGTTTGCACAATCAAAAGGCCTGCTGCAATTTTCGTTTTGCAGCAGGCCTGATTTATGCAGATAATCTGTGGACCATCGTTATTCGCGGATAATCAGATATCCCCAGTCGGGCAGGGTGACGCCTGCACCATCCGTATACTGTTCATCTGTCAGCAGGTTGACCGATGCAGGAACGGTAACCTCAACCGGCTGCATTGAATAGTTGAGCAGGAAGGTCACTTTTCTGCCCTCGCCGTCGACCGACTGACGGACAGTGACCGGACAACCGGCAAAAGGCGTATCAACACCGGCAGTTTTGAGCGCTTCGGTCATCAGTGCCGAAAGCACCTTTTCTCCGGCATGGCAGCCGATGTAATAGCCATGACCATTGCCATAGTTGGTCCGTGTGATGGCAGCATATGCTTTCCAGTAGGGGTGGTCATAGCGGGACAGGATTTCGGTACCGTTTTCCGGAATCAGCAGTTCCATCCAGTTGATGGCGGCTTCACCGCCGCCGATACCGTCCAGCGTGACATTTTCCGGAACGGTAAACTGCGAATAGGACAGGCCGAAAGCCTGAGAGAGGATATGCGGTGCTTCATCATGGTAGACCTTGATATTTTCATCCGCAAAAGCGGTCTTGAAGGTAGCCAGCAGAGTGCCGCCATTTTCTTCATATGACAGCAGCGTTCTGAGCAGGCTTTCGGGAGCTGCATACAGCGCCGGAATACAGATCAGGCTGTATTTTGACAGGTCAGCGCCTTCTTTCAGCGAATCGGCATAGATAAAATCGACCCCGACGTTCATATGGTAGAGCGTCTGGTACATCCAGCGGACGACATTATTATAGTCGAGTTTGCCGCCGAACATTCCGCCGCTGATCGGGAAGTATTTCAGCGAAGTCAGCGCGATGTTGCTGACCAGAATTGCGACCTTATTTTCCTTGTGCAGGCCGGTCAGTGAACCGGACAGTTTGGCAAATTCTTTGCCGACGGTTTTTGCTTCCTGATAAACCGCAGAAGGTTTGAAGTCATGGGAGAGCAGACCTTTCCAGTAGGTTTCCATCGAGTTGTGAATCGAATGCCAGTGCCAGTATTCGACCATCTCGGCACCGGACGCCAGATGGCTGATTGCCTGCAAACGCAGCTGACCGGGGAAGGGAGTCCAGGACGGGAAGCCCTGCGCTTCGGTTTCCAGCACCAGATAGGGTGCATTTTTCAGACTGCGGGTCTGGTCGCCCGACTGTGCAATCTCGATACCGGTCAGGCTTGCCTGGGTCGGATGGTAGATGTCGCATCCCGCAATATCCAGGCATTCGGCGACCCGGTCGTGATCGACTTCGGACTGGATACCGTTGGAATAACCGGTCCAGTTGAAGTCGAGGTTATGGGTGACAAACTGATCAGGGCGGGCATATTCCCGGACGATGGACGCCTGCCAGGACAGATAATCGGTGACCAGACTGCGCTGGAATTTCTCGAATTCAGCCGCGAAACTGCCGTTGATGGTGCCTCTTACATCCGGGACATCCTCCCAGGCATCCACCCGGTTGCTCCAGTAGTCAAAACCAAACGCCGCATTCAGCGCATCGGTCGTGCCGAACTTGTCCCGCAGATACCGTACAAACATCCGCTGGACATTGTTGCCGGAGGTGCCGTAATATTTGGTTTCATTGTCGATCTGGTAGCCGATGACGGCCGGGTGGTTGCAGACATGTTCCATCAGTTTGCGGATGACCCGTTCGCCGTAAAACAGATAGGCAGGCGAGGTGATATCCATGATCTGCCGTGCACCATACGGACGGCGTCCCTGCTTGGTATCGGCCATCACTTCGGGGTGCATTTTTTCCAGCCATGAGGGGATTGCATAGGTCGGGGTGCCGATAATGACGTCGATTCCGGCCTTATACATTGCGTCCAGTACCCGGTCGATATGGGAGTAATCAAAATAGCCGGGACGGGGTTCCATCGTCGACCAGGTCGATTCAGCAATGCGGACGACGTTGATACCTGCGTCCTTCATCATCCGGATATCCTCATCCAGACGGTCACAGGGCATATATTCGTCGTAGTAAGCGACGCCGTAATAAAGTTTTTTCATAGTATCACTCCTGACATGGTGTCGGCTCTGTGTGTTACAGGGCGATTGTTTGCCGATGATGTGTGCCCGTGCACAAATTCTGTAAATATTATACCGCATTCGGCAAGGCTTTTCAAGGCTTTTTCACCGAATGCGGCATAGTTGTCCTGATTTTGAAAATCAGTGGGCACACCTGCCTGTTCAGGAGGGGGTATGTCCAGATTTTATAAATGGCGATTAATCGAGCTGATACAGTTTGGTGAACTTATCTTCCAGATAGTCGAGATAATAGGCGACATTGAGCGGTTCGCCGGTAATCTGGCGAATCCATTCATCCGGCGTCATGATCGAAGCATAAGCGAAGACCTTTTCTTTCAGCCAGTCGAGGACCTTGTCCAGCTTCCCTTCGCGTACAGCCGCGTATACATCAAAATCCTTCTGCATCGTATGGAGAATCTGTGCACCGTATGCGTTGCCGAGCGCATAGGACGGGAAATATCCATAACTTCCGGCCCAGTGGACATCCTGCAAACAGCCCATCGCGTCGCTTGGAACGTCTACGCCGAGGTACTCTTTATATTTCTGGTTCCAGAGAGCGGGAATCTGGTCGACCGAGATGTCGCCGTTGATAAATGCCTTTTCCAGCTCATACCGGATCATAATATGCAGGCAGTAGGTCAATTCATCGGCGTCCATCCGGATGAGTCCCGGCGAAGCGATGTTGACAGCCTCATACAGTTCCCGTTCACTGACATCCTGCAACGTATCGCCGGTCAGTTCCAGCAGCTTCGGGTACAGGAAGTGGATAAACGCCTCGCTGCGACCGATCAGGTTCTCATAGAAACGGGAGATACACTCGTGCATCGCGCAGGACATCCAGTCGTTGACATGATGCGCATAAAACTCTGCCGGTTCATTCTGCATAAACAGTGCATGACCGCCTTCATGGAGCGTCGTGAAGATGTTGGAGATAAAGTTATCTTCATAATAATGGGTGGTAACCCGGACGTCCTTCGGTCCAAAGTTGGTAGTAAAGGGGTGTTCGGTGGTCATCAGGACCAGCGCGTCGGAACGCAGCCCCTCGATTTCCAGCAGATAACGGGAGAAAGCTTCCTGCTGGGGAATCGGGCAACGGCGGTTGAGAAAATCACTCCGAATCGGTTTGCCATCTTTGACAATACGCTCAACCAGCGGGACAATGCGTTCCCGGAGTGCGGCAAAAAAGCTGTCCAGCTGTGCAATATTGCCGTCCTTTTCGTAGTCGTCCAGACAGCTGTCATAATAGCTGTCCTTCTTTTCATCCCGAAGGTCGATTGAACGGCGGGTGAAGTCGATCAGTGAAGCCAGACTGTCGCGGAAGAGAGAAAAATCATCCGCCTGTTTTGCAGCCAGCCACTGGCTGTATGCCTTGCTTTCGGCGACGTCTTTCTGATAGGCGAAATCAGGGGTAAAGTTTTTGACCTTCTGATACGCCTCATACAGATGTTCAACCAACTTCCGGTCAATCAGTTCCAGCTGTGCACGGTCGTTATACAGCTCGCAGACCAGCTGCTCATATTCAGGTGCATGCTGCAGCTTGTACAGCTGTTTGCCGATGATTGCCATATCATCGCCAGCCTGTTCCAGGCCGTCTTTCGGCGCGCAGCATTCCATATCAAAACTGAGTTTGCCCAGACAACGCTGATAAACAGCCTGTTCTTCCAGCAGTTCATTCAGTTTCTGCAATTTTTCTGATGTGGTCATTTTGTAGTCCCTCCAGTTGTCAGATTGTATTTTCAGTATAGCATAGTTTTCGTCAATGTTCAATTTTTGTTCGATGCGGTATATTTTTCCTGACCGGTGGCATACTTTCGCTGAGAAAGTGGGGATGCAAGGATGATTGTATTTTTTCGTGCATTATTATTGTACATCGTGGTCATTATCGCGGTCAGACTGATGGGGAAACGGCAGCTTGGGGACTTGCAGCCGTCCGAAATGGTGACGACGATTCTGATCGGCAATATTGCGGCGATTCCAATAGAGGATACTACACTGCCGATGACGGCCGCCATTATTCCGATTGTAACATTGGCAGCATTTGAAGTGCTGGTTTCGGAGGCAAGCCTGAAATTCCGTCGATTGCGGATGTTGATATCCGGACGTCCGAGGGTTATCATCCGTGAAGGGGTGATTGACCAGAAGGCGATGCGGGAGATACGGTTTACACTGGATGACCTGATGGAGAATCTGCGTGGTCAGGGGATTTTTGACGTACAGGATGTCTGGCACTGCGTGGTCGAGACAAATGGGAAGGTCAATGTATTGCAGCGGTTTCCGGTCAAAAATCTCACGCCGGAGGATATGCAGCTCAAAGGCAGTGATACGCTGCCGCCGGTCGTCATTATATCGGATGGAGAGCTGCTGACAGAGGCATTGCGATTTTATCAGATTAAAAAGGAGTGGGTCGAGAAAATTTTAACATTAAAAAAGAAAAAGATTTCCGAAATCTTTTTAATGACGGTCGATGGCGACAGGAATTACCTGTTGGTGGAAAAGGAAGGGAAACAGGCAGGATGAAAAGGATGGTGGTATTGTTGTCACTGGTTGGTGTCATTTTGGGCAGTGGTGCGGCGTCGCAGGTGTGGCTGCACCGCTATACGCAGGAACTGAAAGAGCAGATGGAGCAATTGAGCTACAGTGCCGGACTGGGAGAAGAAGTGCAGACAGAACTTCGGGCAATCAGTTCCGACTGGGAGGAGTATCAGAAGGGTCTGGGTGCGATTATACGCGAAGAAAGCCTGAATGAGGTCGAGAAGCATATCAAGAAAGCAGAACTGCTGACACAAATGACCGATCAGCAGGAAATCCGGCAGGAACTGGTCATGGAATTGCGTGAAGCGGCAGATGCAGCCGAAGAACTCTGGCAAAAGGAAAAAGTTTCGCTGCAAAATATCTTATAAATGTTACAAAGTCTCTCTAAAACTGTTAAATATGTAAAAATCGACTCAGAACAGCAAAATACGTGTTGACATTTGTCGGGAGAAGTGGTATTATAATCGAGCTGTCGCGTGAGACACGAGTCAAACGAACGACAGAGAAGCTTGGAAATTGTATCAGACGTCAAACGTGCGGCAAGAACTTTATGAAGGTTGCTGAAAAGTTTGGCAGGAAGCGACAGCTTCC
>CALXCO010000004.1 GCA_944386805.1 uncultured Clostridia bacterium | reverse complement strand
CACGTAAATGCCTTGGTTGGAAAACACCTGAAGAAGTTTTTTTACATAAGGTGTTGCACTTGACTTGACAATTCAAGGGAAATAAAAAGGATGACCTTTCGGCTTTTGAATTGGAGGAAAGGAATTTGGAACCGGCTTTTTATACGCCGTTGGGTGCGGAGACAGTCGGCTGGGAGAACGACCATCAAATCTGCCGGATCAAAGGGTACGGTGACATGATCTTCTGCGCGCAGCCCCTTTCCGCTGACGATTGCCTGGTGCATCCGCTGGCGCGGAGCTATACGGATTTCCTGCGTCTGCTGATGGCGTCGGGGAGCGTAATCATCCTGGAAGATCTGTATAGCATGTCCAGAGAGGACTATCAGCGAATCTTTGCCGAATACGGCTATAAAGAACATCGAGAGAAACCGGAAACCCAGGTCGCCATTGAAAAGCTCCGTCGCGCCTACGGTATCGAGCCGATAGAGGACGTATGGGGCTATATGAAGGAAGTGCAGGCGGGTTTTAACTACAGCGCGCTGCGTTTCCCGCCCGATTATTACGATTACCGGGGCGAAGAACCGCCCGGCGATCTGAATGAATGAACACGTTCGTAAGCGCAGGCTCTCTCCGTTTGGCGGAGAGAGCTGTTTTATGCAGCAAAAAGGCGGCTATCTTGACATTATGACCGAAAACTTGCCGGGAACAGATTGCGTATATAATTATTTTATCCAAGTTTGGGCGAAATTACGATTGACAGAGCAGCAAAATTACAGTATTATTATGGTATATCGGTGTTTGTCCGCCCTGGCAGACACCCGGAAAGGAATGGTATGCAATGATTCAGGAAAAATATACCGAATGGTTAAAATGTGCAACTGAAGACGCTGATCTGATTGAAGAACTCAAATCGATTGAGGGTAAGGAAGAGGAGATCAACGACCGCTTTTACCGTGAACTGGCTTTCGGTACCGCTGGCCTGCGCGGCGTCATCGGTGCCGGTACCAACCGGATGAATATCTACATCGTCCGCAAGGCTACCCAGGGTATCGCCAACTATATCAAAAAACATTGTGAGAATGGTTCGCTGGCTATCAGCTACGATTCCCGTATTAAATCGGATGTGTTTGCCCGTGAGACCGCGCGCGTCTGCGCTGCAAACGGCATTAAGGTCTATATCTATAAGGAACTGATGCCGGTTCCCTGCCTGTCCTATGCAGTACGCTATTATCACACTTCGATGGGCGTTATGATCACTGCTTCCCATAACCCGGCCAAGTATAACGGCTATAAGGCATATGGCCCTGATGGCTGCCAGATCACTGATGAGACGGCAGATGAAGTGCTGGCCAATATCGATGCACTGGATGAATTCACCGATATCCAGCTGATGGACTTCGAGGAAGGCGTTCAGAAGGGTCTGATCGAGTACATCGGCGACGACTGCATCGAAAGTTTTTATCAGGATGTCCTCAAATGCTCGCTTAATTCGGATGTGGTTGCTTCTTCCGGATTTAAGATTGTCTATTCTCCGCTCAACGGCGCCGGTAACAAACCGGTCCGTGAAATCCTCAAGAGAATCGGTATCAAAGAGGAAGATTTAACCGTTGTCCCTGAACAGGAATATCCTGACGGAAACTTCCCAACCTGTCCTTATCCGAACCCTGAAATTCGTCAGGCACTGGAACTCGGTCTGCAGCTGTGCATCAAGACCGGCTCTGACCTGATGCTGGCGACCGACCCTGACTGCGACCGTGTCGGCATCGCTGTCAAGACGGGCGACGATTACAAACTGCTGACCGGTAACGAAGTCGGCGCGCTGATGCTGTATTATATTGCTTCTCAGCGCAAGGCTCTGGGTAAGATGCCGAAAAACCCGATCTGCATCAAGACCATCGTCACTACCGACCTGACCAACCGGATTGCAGAAGAGTACGGCGTTGAGGTTCGTGAGATTCTGACCGGCTTTAAGTATATCGGCGAACAGATCGGCCTGCTGGAAGCTGCCGGTGAAGTCGACCGCTATATTCTCGGTTTTGAGGAATCGTATGGTTACCTTGCAGGGCCGCACGTCCGCGATAAAGACGCAGTCTGCGGTTCGATGATGATCTGCGAGATGGCAGCATTCTATGCAACCCAGGGCAAGAGCCTGGTCGATGTGCTCAACGAACTGTATGCAAAATATGGTTACTATCTGTGCACCCAGCAGTCCTTCGCGTTTGAAGGCGAAAGCGGCATGAACGAAATGAATGAGATCATGGCCAAACTGCAGGCTTCTCCGCTCCAGGAACTGGACGGCGAAAAGGTTGTCCTCTTCAAGGACTACAAAGCACAGGTCGTTATCAACAATGTCACCGGCGAAAAATCCTCGACCGGTCTTCCCAAATCCAGTGTTCTGTCTTATACACTGGAGAATGGAAACAAGTTTATTATCCGTCCTTCCGGAACTGAACCGAAGATTAAATTCTATTTCTTTGTGCTGGACAAGGACGAGGCGTCCGCGAGGGCAGCTGAGAAGGTTCTTGCTGAAAACTGCACAAAATTGTTGAAATAAAACTTATTTGTAGTCAATTTGCCGAACCTGTGCTGCCAGCCTTGACATTTCTTTACCTTTTCAGTACAATTGAGACTGAAAGAGAGTACAAAACAGGAGGCTCATTAGCATGGAAGTTAAAACCATCGGTATTCTGACCAGCGGCGGCGACTCGCAGGGTATGAATGCTGCAATCCGCGCAATTGTCAGAAACGCCGTTCGTTGTGGTATTAAGGTTAAAGGTATTTTCGACGGTTATCAGGGACTGATTGACGGTGAATTTATTGACCTGGATATCGGCGACGTTTCGGGTATTATTCAAAAGGGCGGAACAATGCTTGGTACTGCGCGTTGTCTGGAATTCAAGGAGCAGGCCGGTATTCAGAAAGCAGCAGATAACTGCCGCAAGTTTGGAATCGACGGTCTGGTCGTTATCGGCGGTGACGGCTCCTTCAGAGGTGCCGGCGACCTTTCCAGAGCGGGTATTCCCTGTGTTGGTCTTCCCGGAACGATTGATAATGATATTGCCTGCACCGAGTACACCATCGGCTTTGATACGGCTATGAACGTTGCAATGGAAGCAATCGACAAGATTCGCGATACCATTACTTCCCATCACCGCTGTGCAATCGTCGAGGTTATGGGTGCGAGAGCTGGCTGGGTCGCATTGGAAGTTGGTATTGCGACCGGCGCATCCTATATTGCTCTGCCGGAAAACATCCTGCCGGGCGAAACTCCTAAAGAACGTTATGAACGGATTAAACATGAGATCGCTGACCGTCTGAAAGAGGGTCAGGAAAAAGGCAGAAAGAACTTTACCGTTGTTGTCGCAGAGGCAGTTACCTCGCTGAACAAGGTTGCAACGGTTGAAGAAATGGCTCACGAGATCATGGAAATGACCGGCATCGATACCAGAGGTACCTGCCTTGGTCATATCCAGCGCGGCGGCAGTCCCACTGTCCGTGACCGTATTGCTGCAACCCGGATGGGCTATCATGCGGTTCAGATCCTGAAAAAGGGTATCGGCAACCGTGTCGTTGGCGAAAAGAATGGCGCCACCTATGATATGGATATCCAGGAAGCTCTGGCAATGAAGAAATCTCTGCCGGAAGATCTGCTTGATATCTGGAGAAAAGTCGGTTATTAATCGACAGAATAAATGCCCGGTATGCAGCTGCATACCGGGCATTTTGTCATCAATCGAGCGTTTCAAAGTTGCCGATGCCATGTTTGACACGGTCTTCGACCTCGGCACGTTTGGCGTCATTGAAGCGGTCGAGCGTTCCGACCAGATAACCGGTGATCCGGCGGATTCTTTCAAAAGGCTCCGGCTCCAGCTGCCAGGACAGGTCGACATATTCGCCGTCTAGTTTGATATCGATGGAAGAAAACTTGCGTCCGGGATATTTGTCTTTGACATAGGAAACGTAGGCGTCGATCTCCTGCTGGGGGATGCTGCCGCCGGTTACAGTTACAGTCGTGTTCATACTGGTTCTCCTTCCAAATATAGTACTGTTAAAATGAATGATACACTAGATATAGGTGCATTACCTATACTATACAGCGGTTTGGAGGAGTTGTCAAGAGAACATCCGCTGCCGGTATGCTTTTTTTGCTCAGAAGGCAAAAGCCCTTGACAATACAGGTCATACAAATTATAATAAAATCATACAGGAAATAACCCGTTGCGCGGGATTAGGAAACCGGGACCGGATATCGTGTGTTGAAGCCGGTCCTCTTAGCAAAGATCGATGAATGGAAAGGATCTGGATTTATGAGAAGTGATCATGTAAAAAAGGGCGCGAACTGTGCGGCCTCCCGTTCGCTGTTTAATGCGCTGGGGTATACCCGTGAGGAGATGGAACGTCCGCTGATCGGTGTCGTCTCCAGCTGGAATGAGATTGTCCCCGGTCATATGAATCTGGATAAGATTGCGCAGGCAGTTAAAATGGGCGTCGCAATGGCTGGCGGTACCCCGATTATCATCCCGGCAATTGCAGTCTGTGACGGCATTGCAATGGGACATATCGGCATGAAATATTCGCTGGTCACCCGTGACCTGATCGCCGACTCGACCGAGGCAATGGCGATGGCGCATCAGTTTGACGGCCTGGTCATGATCCCCAACTGTGATAAAAACGTCCCCGGTCTGCTGATGGCAGCAGCCCGGCTGAATATCCCGACGGTATTCGTCTCCGGCGGCCCGATGCTCGCCGGTCATATGGACGGACATAAGACCTCGCTTTCTTCGATGTTTGAGGCACAGGGCGCCTATAACGCCGGTAAGATCGACGAGGACAAGCTGCATGAATGGGAAGAGAATACCTGCCCGACCTGCGGCTCCTGTTCGGGTATGTATACCGCCAACTCGATGAACTGCCTGACTGAGGTATTGGGCATGGGTCTGCGCGGCAACGGCACCATCCCGGCTGTCTACTCCCAGCGTATTCAGCTGGCAAAACATGCCGGTATGAAGGTTATGGAAATGGTCGAGAAGAATATCCGTCCTCGCGATATCATGACTTACGAGGCGTTTGAGAATGCACTGACGATGGATATGGCGCTTGGTTGCTCGACCAACTCGATGCTGCACCTGCCTGCAATTGCACATGAATGCGGCATTGAACTGAATATGGACATTGCCAACCGCATTTCTGAAAAGGTCCCCAACGTCTGCCATCTGGCACCTGCCGGACCGACCTATATGGAAGACCTCAACGCTGCCGGCGGCATCTATGCCGTTATGAAGGAAATCGCCGACATCGGCCTGCTGCACACCGACCTGATGACGGTTACCGGCAAGACGGTCGCTGAAAACATCAAGGATGCTGTCAACCTCAATCCTGAGGTCATCCGTCCGACCGACAACCCCTATTCCAAGACCGGCGGTATTGCAGTGCTGCGCGGCAACCTTGCACCTGACTCCTGCGTCGTCAAGAGAAGCGCAGTTGCTCCGGAGATGCTGGTACATGAAGGCCCTGCCCGTTGCTATGACTCCGAGGAAGAGGCACAGGCCGCAATCGACGCCGGTCAGATCAACGACGGCGACGTTGTCGTTATCCGTTACGAAGGACCGAAGGGTGGTCCTGGCATGCGTGAGATGCTGACCCCGACTTCTGCGATTCAGGGACGCGGTCAGGGTTCGACGGTTGCGCTGATCACCGACGGACGTTTTTCCGGTGCGACCCGCGGTGCTTCGATCGGCCATGTTTCGCCTGAAGCGGCAGTCGGTGGCCCGATTGCGTTGGTCCACGACGGCGATATCATCGCAATTGATATCCCCAACCACTCGATTACCCTCAAGGTCAGCGATGAAGAACTCGCTGCCCGTAAGGCTGCATGGAAACCCCGTGAGCCGAAGATCAACACTGGGTATCTTGCACGGTACGCCTCTCTGGTCACTTCCGGCAACCGCGGTGCTGTTCTGGAAGTTCCCAAGTCGGAATAACCGATTGATTCGTTTGTTCGCAGACCGTCCAGTTCCGGGCGGTCTGTTTGTTTTTGCCTATTGACAGCTGACTGATAATATGGTATCTTAAAAGCAGAAATACCAGTGGATGAGGTGATGCAGATGATGCCTTTGTATGGTCAGATGATGGCAATTTTTGACGGATTACAGTGGATTTTGTTTGCACTGGCTGTTTTGCTGTTGCTGGCACAGATCGTTGTTCTCCGCAAATGGAAGGGGATTTCTCCGGTCGTCAGCCTGCTGCTGATACTGGTGCAGGCGGTTGTCGCCGGTACCGGGCTGGGGGTCTGCTGGCAGACTGGTGTGCTGGTCAGTGATTATAGCCTCACAGGCAGTCCAACCGGTATACTGCTGGCTCTGGCAACGGTAGCGGTCGGATTTTCCGGGATGGTCGTCAGTCTGGTGCATATCCTGAACTGGCTGACAGGGAAATTCAACAGAAACAGAGATTGATCGGAATATAAAAACAGGTGGGTACACTTCATGCAGAAATGTACCCACCTGTTTTTATTTTGTATTTTGTTTTCCCATCACATTGGTAATTTCAGTCAGCAGCTGCCGGTGTTCCGGCGTCAGCTGCCTGAACAGATGCAGCAGCCGTGTTTCTTCATCAGAGATGGTCTCATCGGTGTGATGGCCGAGCAAATAGTCGACGGAAACGGAAAAGAAATCTGCAATTTTGATCAGCATATCTATATCCGGCTCACGGTCCCCGTTCAGATAGTTGCCGAGTGTAGAGTAGGCAATATTCAGCTGTTCGGCAAGTTCTTTTCGGGTGATTTGATGATCGTCCATCAACTGTCTGAATCGGTCGTTAAATTGCATTCTCTTTCTCCTCAAGCCAATATAATTTCATTATATTCGTATTTTGGGAGATTTGAATTTTATCATGCAAATAGCATTGACAATGGCCGAAATGCAATGTATACTTGTGATGGAGGTGTCATTATGTCGTGGTCTGAAATGCGTAAACGCCTGGAAGAATATTTGGTATATCTTTCGCCCTTTATGGAGCGTGGGGGTAAAATAACGTTCCTGCTTGCTGAGGAAAAAACAAAAATATCAGGAAAATATATATGCACAAACTGTTCTGCTGAAATAAGCTATGATCGGGGTCAAACGTGCCAGACCTGCCAAAAGTGCGGCAATGCTTATTTTTATTTGGCAGAGGTGCTGTAAAAGCAGGTGAGCGTTGAAAAATGGCTGCACCTGCTTTTGGTTTATTCTGTTTCGATGGCGCTCCACTGTCGGACAGTTCCGCGACTGTCCACCCATTTGACAATACCGACCGTTGCGCCTGTGGGCATGCCTGCCGGAAGAGAGGGAACCAGTGTAATGACTTCGGTCAGCTGCTCTCCCGGTGCCAGTGACGCCGAAACCTTCTGACGCTGGCGCAGGGTATAGGCGGGAAGGGGAGCGTCCTGTTCCGTATTTTCAGCGTCCTCTGCCGGAGTGGCGGGTATGGTTGTTTCACTCAGATCACAGACCAGCTCCCGTGTTTCCAGACGCGAAAATCCCCAGTCGAGCAGCGTCTTAGAATCTGCCCAGTCGTCCGGGTCGTGCAGTACGACCGATACGATGACAGCTCCGTCCCTTTCCGCGGCGGAGACAAGGCAGCGCCCGGCTGAATCGGTAAAGCCGGTTTTGATACCGATGCAGCCGTCGTATTCTTTCAGCAGCCGGTTGTGGTTGGTCATCCAGTATTCGACTCCGCCGACCGTCATATGACCGTTGGTTTCCTCGCAGATATCCCGAAAATCCGGGTTTTGCAGTGCCTCGCAGGCGAGAAGGGCAAGGTCTTTCGCACAGCTGCCCTGACCGTCCGCATCCAGACCGGATGGGGTGACGAACACAGTATGTTCCATCCCGATTTCTTTTGCCCGTTCATTCATCAGCACGGCGAATTCCTCAAAACTGCCGCCCAGCCGTATCGCGGCGGCAGCCGCCGCGTCGTTCCCGGATGACAGCAGCATCCCCCATACCAGCAGCCGGAGTGTGACCTCTGCGCCCGGCTTGATGCCCAGTGCAGAGCCTTCCACCTTGACCTCATCACCGACGTTAAAAGGCTCATCCAGCTGCCCTTCTCCCAGCTCAAGGGTCAGCAGAGCAGTCATAATCTTGGTGGTGGAGGCAATTGAGACAAACTCGGTATCCGCCTTTCCGGCCAGTTGTATCCCGTCTCCGGTCATCACACAGACCGAACCGGCACTGGTGGCAGGTCCTTCCGGGACAGGTGATGCCGCGCTGCTTTCGGTCAGAACCGCGTCGGTGTTCTCAACAATTTCTTCGCTGGCTGTGGAAAGTCCGGGATGCTGTGCCGAAACCGGCGTGCCATCCTGCCGGATATTCGCCGACGGATTCCCAAAACAACAGACGCCCGCCCATATCGCGACCGCACCCAACAGCGCTATGCCTGCAAACCGAATCTTATGCACCCAATCATTCCTTTCGCCGTGAGGTTGATCGCTCATATATACGCGGTTCCGGGAACGGGTATGCGGGTAAATGGCTGTCAAACAGGTGAAAAAGAAAACACTGTGACTGAAAAATCACAGTGTTTGCAAAGTGGGCAGTTAATGTCCGCCTTTTTTCTTCTTTTTCTGAGGCTGATTTTTATTCTGGCGTTTGGCTTCCTTTTCAGCGCGTTCCTTAGCCTTGCGGGCATAGGCTTTCTGCTGATTTTTCGCCGCGGTTTTGGAGGCGACACGGACCGTCTGGTCATAGGTGGGAGCAGGTTCAGTCTTCTCTTTTTTTACAAGTTCAGCGGCCTGTTTGAGCTGCCACTTTTCAGCTTCGGACATCTTTCTTGCCCGTGACCATCCGCCGAAAATCAGCCCGATCACCGAACAGATCAGCGCAATCAGGCCAAATCCGATGGCAGAAGAGTTATAATACATCGGAATCGACGCAGCAATCGCAATGACCGGATAGATCAGAAAACTCCATTTTCGCCCATTGCGCATCCCATAAAACAGCGCACAGAGGATGCAAAAAAGCGGGTTGGCAATCATCAACAGCAGCAACAATACACCGGTCTGGTCGGCCGGTTCAAACAGGCTGGCCACCAGCGGCAGAATCCAGAACCAGGTTGCATGAGCCAGAAACCAGGGGTATTCCTGGCGGATGATATTTTTCATGAAAATGCGCTCCTTTCGAGGAAAAAACTGTTATGTTCAGTATAACATTTTCCGAAAGGAAAAGCAAATGTCTGTATCGTGATTTATCCCGGCAGCCGCTGCCCATCTGGCTGTTCTGACGCAAATTCGGTCATCCAGGGACGGTATCGCAGTGCCAGATGGGTGCGCTGACAGAACGGGTTTTCCCGCTGAGGGATGGCGATGTGGTCAAAATACTCCCGCCACATCGCACGAAATGCAGCTTCTTCCTTGCCGACCGACGGAAGAGTCAGCGTGTCAATCTCGACAAATTCACCCTTTTGGGCAGTGTGAATAAATGCGACCTTATGATTCTGGTCATAGATCATAAACTGCTCACCCGGAAAGCGGACCGAAAAATGCTGGGCAAGCAGGGGAAGCACCTGATTTTTGGGCGAGATCACGCTGACCAGCACCCCATTATATTCCGAAAAACGGACAAAACCGCTCAATAAATGTCCTTCCTCCCGCATATGCCGCAGTGCTTTCCAGACGGTGTTGACGACTGGGTCAGCATAGTTGACCGCAGCGGACGGGCCATATTTGAAAAGCTGCTGAATCAGCCGCAGCAGGTTGACCTCACGGTTGTTCATGCAGTCGCAGAGAAACCCGTCCCGTACCATTTCCCAGATGTCATTGGACAGGCGTTTGAGGCCGTTTTCCACCCGGCGCGCCCTTTCCGGACGGGTCACAATCGTCGTCAGTGCCATTAAAAATGGCTGGTCCTGATCGAACGTCTGAATCAGGACGGGCTGTTCTTTCCGGGCAAAGCTCTCAAATACACAGCTCAAAAATCCGTCAAAACTGCCGTCATAGAGATATCCTGTCATAATCCTGCCTCCTGTATCACAGCACGTTTGTTCCCCGGAATCCAGGAAGCGCCGGTGAGCAGGCTGAGCTGTTCCGGCTGATGTCCCGGAAGTTGGGAGACGGACGTTTCGCTCAACAGTGCCTGGCGTGCCGTTTCAGGAGAGAAGCGGAGATGCTCCATCATCTTTCCACGGCAGGTGATAAAATACTGTGCCCGTTTGAGCACGACGCCGATCTTTTTCAACCCGGCGAAGTCAAGCGCACCGCTTCTCCTCGCCTGCAAAATCCGTGTCGCAGAACGCACGCCGATTCCGGGAACCCGCAGCAGCACTTCCTGAGGAACTGCATTGACCTCAACCGGGAAAAACTCCGGATGGGAGAGTGCCCAGTTGCATTTGGGGTCGAGACAAGGGTCAAAAAACGGGTGCGCTTCGTCAAGAATCTCATTGGCGGTAAATCCGTAAAACCGCAGCAGCCAGTCGGCCTGATACAGCCGGTGTTCTCTGAGCAATGGCGGCCGGACTTCTTTCCCAGGCAGAGCCGGGTCGTCATTGAGCGGAATATAGGCCGAAAAAAATACCCGCTTGAGAGAAAAACGCCGGTATAATGCCTCCGACAGGGTCAGAATCTGATAATCACTTTCCGGCGATGCACCGACAATCATCTGGGTACTTTGACCGGCAGGTGCGAACTTTGGGGCATGCCGGTAGCGGACAATATCCCGCTGGTTTTCGGCGATACCGTCCCCAATCTGGCGCATCGGGGCAAGGATGGCCCGGCGGCTTTTGTCGGGAGCCAGCAGAGACAGGCTCTGTGCGCTGGGCAGTTCAATGTTGACGCTCATTCGGTCGGCCAGCATTCCCATCCGTTCGATCAATCGCGGGTCTGCGCCGGGAATTGCCTTGGCATGGATATACCCATAAAAGCGGTACTGGAACCGCAAAATCTCCAAAGTTTTAATCATTTGTTCGCATGTGTAGTCGGGATTGCGCAGGACACCAGATGAGATGAATAATCCTTCAATATAGTTGCGCCGGTAAAACTGCATCGTCAGATCGGCCAGTTCCTTCGGTTCAAAGGTTGCCCGCGGGACGTCGTTAGACCGGCGGCTGAGGCAGTATTTGCAGTCATGGATACAGGAATTGGAAAAGAGCACCTTCAGCAGCGAAACACATCGGCCATCGGCTGTAAAGGTATGGCAGATGCCGGCGGCGGAAGCACTGCCGATTCCACCGGGACCGGGGGTTTTATCTGCACCGGAAGAGGTGCAGGCGACATCATATTTTGCTGCATCGGCAAGAATCGTCAGCTTTTGCAGGGTATCCATAGAACAAACTCCTCTCCGTTCGCTTTCTTGTTCAACTAAAGTATAGAACATCTATTCTATTCTGTCAAGAGGTTCACAAAAATTTGTTCTGTATTTTTCTTCCAGCCTGAAGCATAGATTCCCGGAAGGTGGATTAGCAGTGGGGAGTACAGGTATTGCATCAAAAAAACGTAGGAGCGTTGCTGATCGGCAGACTGTATAGGGGCAGCCCTCTCTTGCAGGGCATGCCCCTCTTTCCCAAACAGTCCGCCGGACTGTTTGGGAAATTCACCCTGTGCCGAGCGCACTTCGTATCAGAGATTTCGCCTTCTGCGGAAGACGACCAGGGCGCTGCCCTGGACCTGCAAGCCTTGAAAGGCTTGACCTAACTTTTTTTAATATGACTGACCCAATAGAGTGCGAAACATAACCCCGACGCTCTGCGCGTCGGTCGAATCACCGGGTAGTGAATGCGCAGAGTTTCGTAGGCAAACAGGGAGCGCAGGTACTATACTGAAAACACTGTAGGAGCGGGATTGAAACCGTCGAGTGCTGAGCTGTAGGAGCATGGTACTACATTGGCAAACAGGGAGCGCAGGCACTATACTGAAAACACTGTAGGAGCGGGATTGAAACCGTCGAGTGATGAGCTGTAGGAGCGTGGTACTCCATTGGCAAACAGGCAGCGGAAGTATTCCGCCGGGGTTGACAAGGTGGGGAGAGCGTGTTATACTGGTGCTGTCATCCGGTGATTTGAAACGGTTTGCCGGATAAATTGATGCAAAGAAGGTTAAAAATGCGTAAATAATCTGTTTTGGATGGAATCGAACAGACAAGGCTCAGTCACCCAAAAAGGATGGCTTTTCTGTTTGTGTCCGAAAAAGCAGATTGCGCATTTTTTTGTTGCCGGTTTTCCGGTGTTTCAGGCTGTCATATGGTCTGACTGCGTATATTGGGCTGCTTTTTCGGGGTTGGAAAAGCAGCTTTTTTGTTGCCGGAAAGAAGGATTTTATGAAAACTTTGCAGGTACGTAATTTGTCAGTCACCCATAAAAAAGACCTCCGCCCAATCATCAGCGGCCTTTCCTTTACCATCGGAGAAGGAGACCGCTGCGCAGTGATTGGAGAGGAGGGAAACGGAAAGTCTACGCTGCTCAAACTGATTGCCGACCCGGAGACAGCGGAGGAATATGTCGAAACTGAGGGAACTATCATCACCGGCGGTGCGGTGATTGGTTACCTCAAACAGGAACTTTCGGAAGAGGAAAAGCAGATGGAAATCTGCGGATATTTTTGCAGCAGTGCGGCGTTCCTCGACCGGACGCCGCGTGAACTGGCTGATATCGCACGGCTATTGTCACTGCCGGTGACGATCTTTTACGAACAGCGGACGATGGGCAGCCTTTCAGGCGGCGAAAAGGTGAAAATGCAGCTGGCACGGCTGCTGTGTGAATCACCGGATATTCTGCTATTGGATGAGCCGAGCGGGGATTTGGATATCGAAGCACTGAGGTGGCTGGAAAAGTTTATTGTCAGCTGCGGGCGTCCGGTGCTGTATGTCTCTCATGATGAGGTGTTGCTGGAACGCACCGCCAATATGGTGATACACCTTGAGCTGCTGCGCCGCCGAACGCTGCCCCGCTGTACCGTCCAGCGGATTGGCTACCGGGAATATGTTGACCGGCGGCTGGCTTCCCTTGACCATCAACACCGGATGGCCAGAGATGAAAAAGCCCGCTTTGACGCCCAACAGCAGCGTTTGCGGGAAATCAAGGAAAAAGTCAACCATAATCTCAATTCGATCACCCGCGGTGACCCTCACGGCGGCAAAATGCTCAAACGGAAAATGCACGCGGTTACTTCGATGGAAAAACGGTTCCAGCGGGAAAGTGAACAGATGACCCAGATGCCGGATGTCGAAGAAGCCATTATGCTGGATTTTGCCAAAAGCCGCTTGCCGGATGCCAAACGGGTGCTGGATTTGACGCTGGATGCATTGTACACACCGGAACATGATCTGTTGTCCCGGAATATTCGCTTGACGGTGACCGGTGGGGAAAAGCTGTTTATCGTCGGCAAAAATGGGGCAGGCAAGTCGACTCTGCTCAAACAGATTGCAGCGGAGCTGCTGCCGCGAAAGGACATGCGGGTCGTTTATATGCCGCAGAATTACGCCGATCTGCTGCCGCTGGATCAGACGCCGGTTGCATTTCTGACCAAAGAGGGCAGCCGGGATGAGATATCGGAAATCCGGACTTTCCTGGGCAGTGTAAAATATACGCCGGAGGAGATGGAACATCGCATTTCCGATCTCTCCGGCGGACAAAAAGCAAAATTATTGTTTATTCATATGATTCGCAGCGGCGCGGATGTGCTGCTGCTGGATGAACCGACCCGCAATTTTTCTCCGTTGTCCGGGCCGGTTATCCGAAAGATTCTGCACCGGTTTAATGGTGCGATTATCTGTGTATCTCATGACCGAAAACTGATCGGTGAAGTTGCCGATCGTGTCTGTATGCTGACTCCACAGGGAATGCAGCCGGTCAATCTGGATGAGCTGTTGACCTGATTTAGGATAGATCAGCGGCAGCCATCCGGCCCACAACCGGATGCGCTGTCATCGGCACCGCCGAAATTGCATCCATCCGGACCGCAGCCGAAGCTGCCCTCCGTCTGCTGCTGGACGGCATCGCCGTCGGCAAGCAGCTGGTCGATTAGTTCGCCATACTCTTCTTCGCTCATCAGTGCATTTAAAACCTGTGTTTCGCCGATCCAGACGGTCGGCACATGGGTTACACCCAGCGTCTCACGTGCATAGCGGTTGGCTTCTGCCAGCCGCTCGCTGTACCGTCCGGACAGGACAGCCTGCTCAAAATCAGCGGCGTCCATGCCGAGTGCTGCCGCTTCAGCCGACAATACCTTGATATCGCCGATATTCTTTTCTTCGGCAAAGTAGAGCTGGTACATCCGATTATTGTATTCTTCGCCTTTGCCGTGCTCACAGGCGTAATACCAGCCCATAAAAGCAAGGTTGGTGTAAGGACGGGGGATGACATGGGGCGGGAAGTGAAACGACATGCCCTGCTGTTCACAGAAGGGAATAAGGGTTGCCGCCCATTTTTCACGGCGGACCGGGTCATTCCAGGTATCGACCGGAGGTTTATCGGTTGTAGTCAGCTCAAACGGCATCCATTCAATCGGAATGCCGCGTTTTTGAGCGGCACGCATCAGCGGGATTTTTGCGGCGATGCAGTAGGGGCAGACATAGTCGGTGACAAAACGGATGGACAGATTGGACATAATGGATTCTTCCTTTCCTCGGATTGATCGTCTATCCAAAGTATAGCAAACCCGGCCGGATTTGGCAAGCCGCCGACAGGCGAATATGAAAAATGTGCAGGCTGATTGAATAACCGCCTGCACATTTTCTTTTTGCTCAACTTTCAGGCTGCTGCCCAAAATAAGAGCTTATTTTTCACGACATGTCCGGAAAATTCCGGCGCCACTTATCCGACTGATTGCTCAGGCGGAAGTTATTTGAGCGAGCTCTCGTAGGATTCGATCATCTTCTTGACCATCTGTCCGCCGATCGAGCCAGCCTGACGGGAGGTCAGGTCGCCGTTATAACCCTGTTTCAGAGGGACACCGACTTCGCTTGCAGCCTGCATCTTGAACTGTTCCATTGCGTTTTTGGCTTCCGGGACAACGAGCTGGTTACTGTTATAATTAGACATAATCATTTTCCTTTCCAATGAGGGTTATCATGGGAACGGCAGTGGTTTTGTGCGTTCCCTGGGACGTGCGGGCGGCAGGGGAAATTTCTGCAGGGGAACAGGTTTTGCCGTAACCGGCGTGAGAAGTCTCTGCCGCCCGTTGTACCTCGTCCGATGGTTGCTCTTTGTTTTTTTGCCGGCGTCGTGTTGCCGACAGCAGTATTGTATCCGGGAAGCATTCCACTATGCAGATCACATTGGCGGAAAAATCTGGCTGTATTTTGAAAATTGCCGTTATGGACGGAAACTGGCCAGCCAGCTGGTGACAGCCTGATTGACCGGGGCGATTTTGATGACTGCAACAATAAATAAAACAATGATAATAACCAGAAAAACAGAAATTTTCTGAAAAACACGGTACCATTCCCGGAGTCTGCGCATCCGTTCTGCTTTTCGAAAGAATTTTTCTGCCCGCTGCTGTGACCGTGCGGCCTCTTCGGGCGCCTGTTCAAATTCACCTGCCTGCAACTTTTGCAGGTCTTCCATTGCCTCCATTTCATAATGAAAGCGCACCAGCGATGAAAAAAGAATATCTTCTTCGTCAAAATCCAGCGCACGAAATTCCTGTTGTTCCTTTTCGGCGTTCATTTACACATTCCTCCTGTCCGCCATCCTGTCAGTTTTCAAAAGCTTCTGTATAGAATAACACTGAAAAGGCGATTTTATAAACATCTGACAGAAATTTTTTTTAAAGACGGAGATTGCGAACAGATATAAAGTGTCCACTGAAAAATTTATAATATGCAAGATATCTGTATGACAGGCAGGCGCGTCCGACTCTTTGCGTTCGGATAAAAGCAAACAGCGCCATAAACCAAAAATTGGCTTACGGCGCTGTTTTTCTGGCACCCCCGGCGAGAATCGAACTCACAACTAACCCTTAGGAGGGGCTTGTTATATCCATTTAACTACGGGGGCATATGCAGTCAATATTCAATAAAGTAAACAGACGGACATACTTGTAACGATGTTCTAAAAAACTTTGTTCAGGTGCAGACGGCGATAAAAATACAGAAAAAACCGGATGATTGTTCAATCAGATTTTTATTCAGCCTCCGAACAGGTATTTATATTATATACCAAACCTGTAAAAAAAGCAATGATTTTTTCCTGATCGCGTTTTGGGGGTGTGAGACCGATGAAAGGAAGCTGCATATTTATTACATGCTGCACAATCTGTCAAATACCGGCAGACAAAACCCCAGCCATGACAGACAGATGTCCATCATGGCCGGGGTTAAGCGGGGTTTCGTAATCAGCGGGCATTGTGCAAAACCTCTTTGCGGATATAGGCAAAGGTTTTAGGCTGACCCTCGTCTTTGAGCATAATCAGCAGTTTTTCCAGCAGCGCCTGCGTTTCAGGGTGCATCACATAATGGCTGCGGGAACGCATATAGTAATCATATGCGTCGCTGTCCTTATAGGCGGCGCCGTGGTAGTTCTGACAGGCGGCCAGCCGGTCGCACAGCATTTCCGCAACATATTTTTCCGGCATCCGCATACCGCTCAGCGGCGCGCTGCTGCCGGTGGAATAATCAATCCAGTATTCGAGGTGATGACGGTTGCGTCCCTTATGGTGCAGCCAGGCGGCTGAATAGCCGAGCACTGCCCGTTCGCCGTTATGCGGGCTGCTGGTGCCGGTGTAGTATTTCACGCCGGGGATGAATTCAGTCGGCGAATATTTGGACAGGTCGTGCGTCAGACCCTGTCGGTAAAGCCCCAGCGCAAAACAGTACTTCATCACCAGCCATTTATGGTGGTTGATGGTGTGCAGATGGCGCATCCATTTGGGTCTCATGACAGGTTCTCCATCATCCGGCAGAGCACCTGAAAGCTCTTATCGGGGAGGGAAAGGACGCTGCTGACCTGATAGCCGGCCTTGAAGAAGGCACGCAGTGCATACAGGTTTTCGTCCGGCACATATCCCCAGACAGATTTTGCGTTCAGTTGAGTGGCTGCGATCTTTTCCGCGGCCGGAATCAGTTCGGTCAGATAACCCTTGTGCCAGCAGTTGCGGAAAAGTACAACCGACAAGAGAATCTTATCCGGACTGTCGGGGTCGGGTTTGAGCAGCAGCAGTCCGGCAAACTGGGCGTTCCCTACCAGCAGGACCTTAAAAGCAAGGCTGGGCGGTTCCGTTTCATCCCGGATAAAATGGAGTGCTTCCTCTTCGGATGTTTTTGGGGTGATATGCAGGCCGTCCATCAGACCGGCGTCAGACACCAGCGAGTAGACAGGCTTTAAATCACCCGGATCGAGCGGCAGCAGAATTAATCGTTCGGTCAGCACCGCATCCGGCCGGCTGGCAAGCAGTTTTCCGCTTTCCGCTCCGCCCATTACACCATTTTCATAATCCCTGCCCAGCTGCATCACATGTTCAAAAAAGCGGCTGGCATAGGGTGCGAATTTTGGTCCGGCAGTATTTTCTGCCCATTCCAGAATCGCTTTTTCCCGTTCGGGGACATAGACCGGCAGACCGCGCGCCTTTTTATAGTCAGCGACGTCGCTGCACAGTTTCAGCCGCTTAATCAGCAGCTGTAACATCTGTTGGTTGACCGTGTCAATTTCGGCACGGATTGCCTCCAGATCAAGCTTGTTTTCTTCCATCTGCAAACCCCTTTCTTTCCACCAAGGCTGCTGGCGTCAGAATCAGTCTTCCTTGTCCTGATCGTACATACCTGCGGCCAGATTTGCCTGGAACTGTTCTTCTTCAGTGACGTAGTCATGGCCACAGCATTTTTTGTACAGTTCCCGTGCACGCTGGACATAGAAGGTACTGCCGCCGTCGTCGATGACATAGGCTGCATGTTCCATTGCCGAACGTCCTGCTCCCGACTGGTATTCCAGCACCGCCAGGCGGCAGGTCCACTGGATACGGGCAAGGGTAAAGGTTGCGTTGTCCAGCAGTTCTTCACACAGGGAACGGCTGCGGCTGATTCGGCCTTCCTTCTGAGTCAGCATCTGGTCGAGGATCATCATCAGCATTCTGCCGTTGCCGATGTATTTATCCTTTTCTTTCATTGAGAGGACCTGTTTGCTGATCTTTTCCTTGATGAGGACCAGCTTTTCGACGTCGCCCAGCTCATCATAACAGCTCGCCAGCAGATTATAATACTGAAAATACATGGCGCTGGATTCTTTCGGCCGTCCCATCGCTTTCAGCCGGTCGAGCGCCTCCTGAAAACGACCCTGATAATAGATTGCCCGGCAGATGTTGAAGGTGATCTCGTTCGGACGGTCGGGATGTACTTCCATTTTTGTATAAAGTTCTTCAAACTTTTTCGGGTCACAGTCGGCGCGCAGAATCTCCAGATAACGGGTCATCATGTAGATGCCGATATTGTGGACGACATACACTGCGAATACGACCATCGCCAGTGTCAGCACCAGACTGAATGTGGTAATTGATTCGACGCTGTACCAGGTCAGGCTCATCATCACCATCAGAATTGCGACCGAATACAGCGCATAGGAGAGCAGCCGGGTCCGTTTGTACTGGCGGATGACGGCTTCGATGCTCTGACCTTTAAAGGTGATTTTTTTCTTCGCTGCTGCCATCGTATTCTCCTTTCGTCTGTACACCGGTGTCCAGTCCGTCCATTGCATGGATAATATGAATTCGCATCGCACTGCGTGCCCCTTCGGCGTTGCGCCGGGTCAGGAACTCAATCAGCAGCCGGTTATCCTCGACGACATTGGCGATGATATCCGGGAAATCTCCCGACAGCCGCAGCGCACGGTCGATCGAACGGTAGATCAGCGGCACCAGTTCGCCGATAAAGCTGTTGTGGGTAGCGGTCGCAATCGAGTTGTGAAAGGCCATCTCAACTTCCGCGCGGTCTTCACCCTTTGCAATCAGCTCTTCTTCCAGTTCGGCATAATGGCGAATCCGTTCCAGTTCGGCATCGGTTGCCCGCTGTGCCGCATAATAGGCCGCTTCCGGTTCGAAGATTAGTCGCATCTCAAACAGGTCCCGGACATCGATCAGTTCGGGGGTCATGCTCTCCAGTGTCAGTTTTGCATCGCTGGGGTGGAAGTCCTGCCGGACAAAGGTGCCGCGGCCTCTTTCGGTCACGAGCACCTGATGGGCGGCCAGCAGCCGGACTGCCTCACGAAGGGTGGTCCGGCTGACACCGAGTTCATTTGCGAGTTCATTTTCGCTCGGCAGCCGGTCACCGGCTGAAAAGCGTTTTTCGATGTTGAGCATCGACAGGATGTCATCGGCGGTGCGTTCCGCCAGGCTTTGATCGCGTTTCATCATGCGTTCTTCTCCGCGCAGAGATCAACAATGACCTGTGCAAAAATCTGCGCCGACAGAATCAGTTCGTCAATGTTGACAAACTCATCATTGCCATGCATATGGTTGTCTTCACCGCCGGGGAATTCACAGCCAAACGCAACGCCGTTTTTCAGGTGATGGGTATAGGTGCCGCCGCCGATTGCGAGCGGTTCACCCTTCTGGCCGGTATACTGTTCATATGCAGAGAGCAGCGTCTTGATAAACGTGGAGTCAGCCGGCACATAGTGGGGAGCACTCAGCTTGCAGCCTTCGTCCAGCGTCAGTCCGATTGCTTCGGCGCCTGCCTTCAGGACGGCGGTCACGTTTTCATCGGTCGAGCAGATCGGGCAGCGGCAGTCGGTCTGCGCTTCAAATCCGGTCGCAGTCAGGTTGAAGATATCCAGCGAGCAGGTCAGTGCACCCGATTCAGCGTCTTCCATTGCGATGCCGGCAGCCAGTCCGTTCCAGTCACCATGCGGGTAGAGTTTCTGGAATGCGCACAGCTTGTCAAAGCCTTCGCTCTTTGCCGCGGGCAGCGCGGTCAGAAATGTCAGCAGGCCGGTGATGGCGTTATTGGCTTTTTCCGGCATGGCGGCATGGCCATCCTGTCCCAGTGCATGGACAGCGACAGTGCCTTCTCCCTCAAAGGTGAAGGAAACGCCGGTATCAGCGGTAACTTTGGCAGCGACCGATTCCAGAACTCCCATGTCAAACCCTTCGACGACTGCTTCAGCACGGTTGGGAACGACATTGATTTTCGTACCGGCGGTGACGCTGACGATTCTGGGCAGTTCGGAAGATTCCGGGTAGGCGGCATGATAAAATCCACGAATTGAGCCTTTTTCGATGTTGATGCAGGGGAAGTTTGCATCGGGAGAGAAGGTGCAGGGAGCTTCCGGCTGCTTCTGATAGTAATGATGGATATCGCTGCTGCCGCATTCCTCGTCGGTGCCGAGAATCAGGCGGCAGTTATAAGCCATCGGGATACCCAGGTCTTTCACTGCCATCATGGCATACAGTGCAGCGACTGCCGGACCTTTGTCGTCGGCGGTTCCACGTCCGTACAGCTTGTTTCCGACCAGCTTGGGCTCAAACGGTCCGGTGACCGTCCAGCCGTCCGATACCGGAACGACGTCCAGATGGGCGAGAATATCCAGCTGAGGTGCTTTATCATTCATATCTGCGGTGCAGACATAGCCGTCCCAGTTCTGGACGGTAAAGCCTTTAGCCGCGCAGATTTCCATTGCTTTTTTCAGCGCAGCGGCGGGACCTTCGCCAAAAGGAGCGCCGGGAGCGGGTTCACCGCGGTCACTTTTGATTCTGACCAGTTCGGAGATATCGTCAATCATCTGCTGACGATGGTTTTCCATATAAGATGCGATCTGCTCTTTGAGCATTTGTCACACAACCTTTCCTGTTGTAGGGATAATTTCACATACGTTTATTATATCTTTTTTACAATAGCTTGTCAATCAATGAGGAATTGGGCGGGTGGTTTTTTACAGTGATTTTTCTCAGTTATCCTTGTTTTGATGGATGGATTATGGTATGATATAACAAATAAATTTACTGTAGGGGGAAGACGGATGGCATTTATCAAAGGAAAGGAACTCTGCCGGGAATTCTTTTTCAGGGCTGCAAAACCGCTGCTGGATGAGGTATTTCCGGGACTTGTTTATACAGCCGGGCTTTTGGGATATGGTTCGGACGTATTGGGATATGATGACGCAGTATCGACCGACCATATGTGGGGACCGCGTTTTTACCTGTTTCTTTCTCCGGAGAATATTGCACTGCAACCACAGATCGAAAAGCTGTTTGCGGAAAAACTTCCGGTCAATTTTATGGGTTACAGCGTGAATTTTTCCGAACCTGACCCGAATGACTGCGGTGTCCGGCATCCGGTGCCAGTGGAAAACGGGCCGGTTTCGCCGCTGATCTGGATTTATACACCAGGTGGATATTTGAAAGAATATCTCGGCAAAGAAAATTTGGAACAGTTGTCGGCTGCTGACTGGCTCGCGTTTTCGGAACACCGGCTGCTCGCGCTCCGGTCGGCGGAGTTTTATACCGATGGGCTTGGGATGAAAGCAATGCTTGCACCCTTACGTTTTTACCCGCTGGATGTCCAAAAATACCTGATTGCGTCCAACTGGTCGTTGATTGCAGAGGAACAGGCGTTTGTCGGCCGTTGTGCCCAGGTTGGGGACGAACTGGGGTCAAGGCTTGCCTGTGGACGGATTGCCGAACGGCTGATGCGGCTTTGTTTTCTTTACTGCGGAGAGTATGCACCGTACAGCAAATGGTTTGGAACTGCTTTTTCACGTCTGTCGGCAGATGAGCAGCTGAAAAAGGCGATTGCCGCCGCTGTTGCGGCACCCGATTATGCGCAGCGTGAAGCGGCGCTGATAAAAGCACAGCTGCTGACGGCAAAGCTGCACAATGCGTCCGGTATGACAGAGCCGGTCGCGGTAGAAGCACAGAAATACTTCGGACGGGAGATGACCGTCATCTTTGCCGACCGGATTGTACAGGCTGTGCAGGATACCCTGAAAGGAACACCGCTGGACGGACTGCCGCTGCTGGGGAGCATCAGCGAGGTTGCAAACATGGTCACCCTTTCAGATGACCCACGCTGGCAGCCACGGATACGTGCGCTGTATTCTCCGGCTGCATCAGTGTCCGATAACTGAAATCCGAAAAACATGAAGGTGCTGCAATGAAGGGTATGATTATTTATGGGACCGTATACGGTTCGACAAAGCGTTACGCACAGAAATTATCTCAGCTGACCGGATGGGAAGTGGTGAGTTATGACAGGGTGAAATCCCTGTCGGGTTATGATGCGGTTGTCCATCTGGGCGGATTATATGCGGGTGGAATCAAAGGGCTGAAAACAACGGTCAAAAACCTTCCCGACACTGCAAAACTGATTGTCGTGACGGTCGGTCTGGCAGACCCTGCCAGACCTGAAAACTGCCGGAATCTGCAAACTGCGCTGCAACGCCAGCTGCCGGAGAATATTCTGGACAGGACGCAGAGTTTTCACCTCAGGGGTGCGATTGATTATGAAAAGCTGCATCTTTCCCATAAAATGATGATGGCTCTGCTGATTCGTTCAATTAAAGCCAGGCCATCAGAACAATGGTCGGATGAAGACCGGATGATTGTGCAGACCTATAATCAGAAGGTTGATTTTGTGAATTTTGAAGATCTGAGGATGATTACCGAAGCTATGCGGCAGGTTCTTTGAACTGCCGGAAATACGCATATAAAAACGGAAGGCGTGTATTGCATACCTTCCGTTTGGGTTTGTCGAAAAACCTGTTTTATGATATTTCTGCTATCCGTCCAAATCGTTTTCGGGTGTTATTTTTATGGATAGCAGGTTCAGGGCGGCAGCCCTGGGCGCGCGTAAGCGCGCAACCCTCCAAAAAACGCAGCCGTTGCCATAGCAGAGCATGGCAACGGCGAAAATAAGAGACAGAACCTGTTTTTATCGACAGCCTGAAACGGAAGGTGTACATTGCATACCTTCTGTTTTGCAGTTCATCAGCAGTCTTTTGCGATGCGGACGACGGCTTTTACAATATTGTTTTTATCCGAAACACTGCGGTCCATCGCGTTCTGGATATCGTCAAAATCAAAGATATCGGTGACAATTCCCTTGAGGTTGACCTTACCGGCGGCAACTGCGTCAATGGCCATCGGGTAGATATGGCGGTAACGAAAAACTGTTTTGAAGGTCAGTTCCTTATCCAGTGCCAGACTCAGCGGCAGCGTCATTTCACCCGATTTGCTGTATCCGACCAGTACAATGGTTGCGCCTTTTCGGGTCATCGAAATGGCCTGACGGGTGCAGATTTCGGTGCCGGATGTCTCGATGACCAGATCACAGCCTCTGCCGCCGGTCAGCTGCATGACAGCTTCGACCGCATCCTGTTCCCGGCCGTTGATGACACCGTCCGCGCCCAGCTCGACTGCCTTATCCAGCCGCTTCTGCATCAGATCCACGACATATACTCTCGATACACCTTCCGCTTTCAGTGCCATCATGGACACCAGCCCGATACAGCCAGCACCCAGAACAACCGCAGTCTGACCGGCATGTGCGCCGCCCTGGTTGGCCGCATGGAAACCAACTGCCAGCGGTTCGATCAGAGCACCTTCCATCGTGCTGACATTGTCCGGCAGCTTAAAGCAGAGGGCTGCTTCATGGGCGACATATTCCTGAAATACGCCGTCGACCGGAGGGGTCGCAAAGAAAATGACATCCGGGCAGAGGTTGTATTCGCCTTTCCGGCAGAATTCACAGTGTCCGCAGGTTTTTCCGGGTTCCAGTGCGACCCGGTCGCCGACTTTAAGATGGTGGACGTTTGCACCAACTTCGACAACTCTGCCGCCCGGTTCATGTCCCAGCACGAAAGGCGGTTTGACGACATAGTTCCCGATTGCACCCGTTTCATAATAGTGCATATCACTGCCGCAGATGCCGACATATTCCAGTTTGACCAGTACCTCATCCGGGCCAGGGGTCGGGATATCCCGTTCGATAAAGCCCATTTGTCCGATGCCGTTCATGACGGCGACTTTCATTTTGCCCTGCATAGCTGACGCCTCCATTTATTCTGCATTTACTTTTATAAAGTATTTATAAATGTATCTATATTAAAGCACTCTTTTTTACGTTTGTCAAGGGGTTCAGGCGTTTTTTGCAAAAAAACACAGACGGAGTCTGTCTGCTCCGTCTGTGTTACAGCTGCTGTATAAACTGTTCAATCTGCATCAGGGCAGCTCCCATCGCGGAGGCCTCCCGTTTGTACCGGCAAAACCGGAAATAACCCGCGTCTGCTTCAAAAGTGTTGCGTTCAGAAAGAAGCTGCCGGATTTCGTTTCCATATTCTTCGAGATATCCGCCGACATACCCGCCTGCGATCACCGTGCAGTCAAATACCATCCGCAGGTTGTTTACTGCTGTTGTCAGGTACCCCAGATATTCCTTCCATACCGCTGTAATGGCCGGGTCATTTGCTGCCCTGAGCAGGTCAAAAAACTGTTCCAGATTGCCATCTGTATGTTGTGTCAGAACCTTTGCCGAGCAATAGGCGTCCAGACACCCACGTTTGCCGCAGTAACAGGGCTTCCCGTCCATCACCAGCGTCATATGTCCAAATTCGCCTGCCCGCAGACGGTCTCCATTATACAGCTTTCCGCCGGTCAGAATTGCGCCGCCGACACTGTTGCTCAGCGAGAGGTAGACGACATTACCGGGCGCGTCTTCTCCCCATACCTCCGCCATTCCGGCGGCACTTGCATCGTTGACAAACAGGCACGGAAAGGGAATATACCGTGAAAAAAATTCTGTCGGCATGTTCTCAGTACCCAGTACATGTGAGAGGACAAACGTTTTCCCTGTCTGGTCGAGAATTCCCGGCAGTGCAATACCGCATCCCAGCAGATTCTCTTCAGAGATGCCGCATCCGGCTGTAAATTCCCTGACCATTTCACCGAGTGCCTGACTGTAGCTTTCGGTTGGGGAGAATTCCTTTTTTCTGCGTTCATATTTTACCAGCTCACCCGACAGGTTGGTCAGAACCATGCCGATATGGTTCTGGGTGATTTCGATGCCGGCTGCCATTCTGGCGTCCCGGACCGGTGCAAACGCCCGTGCTTTTCTGCCGCCGGTGGAGGCGAATTCGCCGACTTCCTGCACCAGCCCCATCTCCATCAGTTCCCGGACGTTCTGCAAAACAGTCGGCCAGCTGTTTTGCAGCTTTGCTGCCAGTTCCGGCTGGGAAATGCGATCGCAGCTGAGAATACAGCGCAGGGTACGGATTCGGTTATTCTTTTTGATGTCGCGGCTGGTCCGCTGTTCCTTCATCTTTCATCATCCTTATCAGTGATACTTATAATATTAACCGATTTTGCGAAGATTGGCAAGCGCGGATACTTTTACCGGGTACCTGTCAGAAAAATATCTTTGCTTTTAGGGCTGCGTAATGGTATAATAAAGGTTACAATATCCATCTGACGAAAGGCGGGAGGAAATATGTCTTCACCACTGGCCGACCATCTGCGCCCCAAAACACTGGACGAGGTTGTCGGGCAAAAACATCTTCTCGGAGAGAAGGGCGCGCTCTCCCGCATCATCGAAGGCGGCAGAATCCCGAATATGATCTTTTACGGCCCGTCCGGGGTCGGAAAGACGACCGTTGCCCGGATTATCGCCCAGCGTGCCGGGAAAAAGCTGCACAAGCTCAACGGTACCAATGCTTCGCTGGCGGATATCAAGGCAGTTGTCGAAGACCTTGATTCGATTTCCGGCTATCAGGGGGTTGTGCTCTATCTCGATGAGATTCAGTACCTCAACAAAAAGCAGCAGCAGTCGCTGCTGGAATATATCGAGGACGGCCGAATCACCCTGATTGCCTCCACCACCGAAAATCCGTATTTTTATATCTACGGCGCGATTCTTTCCCGCTGTACCGTCTTTGAATTCAAGGCGGTCGAGCCGGAAGAGGTCGAAAAAGCGGTATTACGGGGATTTGACCAGCTTTCCGCTGAGATGGGATTTCCGATTCAGCTGGAAAGTGGGGTTAGCGCACATATTGCGCGTGCCTGCGGCGGCGATGTGCGGAAGGCACTCAATACCGTCGAACTGCTGGCACTGTCTGCCGATAAAATGGAGGACGGCAGCCGGCTGGTTACAATGGAGAAAGCGCGGGAACTGTCCCAGCGCAGTGCAATGCGGTACGACCGGGACGGGGACGAGCATTATGACATCGTTTCGGCCTATCAGAAGTCGATGCGCGGCTCTGACCCGGATGCGGCGATTCATTACCTTGCAAGATTGCTGGAAGCAGGGGACCTGATTTCCGCCTGCCGGCGGCTGATGGTGTGCGCCTGTGAGGACGTCGGACTGGCTTATCCGCAGATTATCCCGATTGTCAAGGCGGCATGTGATATTGCGATGCAGGTGGGATTGCCGGAAGCGCGGCTGCCGCTTGCCGACGCAGTCATTCTGGTCGCGACTTCTCCCAAGTCCAACACCGCCCACAATGCGATCAATGAGGCAATGGCCGACCTGAAAGCAGGACGCAGCGGTCCGATTCCGCGTACCCTGCAAAACAAGCATTTTGACGGGGAAGACCAGAAGGTCAAGGGACAGTTTTATCTCTATCCGCATGATTTCCCGAACCGCTGGGTCGAGCAGCAGTATCTGCCCGATGCCCTTAAGGGCCGGGTGTATTATCACCCCGCCGATAATAAGAATGAACAGGCAGCTGCTGCCTACTGGAAAAAGATCAAAGGCAAAGGCTGACCCTGTCAAGGGTTGACCTTAAAATTTCCCGAAAGGAACATGATATGAACGTAAAAGAACAGCTGGAACCCCTGCTTTTAAAGGTGCAGAAGCCCGCACGGTATATCGGCGGCGAACTGCACAGCATTGTCAAGGATAAGAATACGGTCGATTTCCGTATAGCTCTCGGTTTCCCGGATACCTATGAAATTGGTATGTCCCATCTGGGATTGAAAATCCTGTACGATATCATTAACGCCGACCCGCATTGCTGGGCAGAGCGGGTCTATACCCCCTGGACCGACTTTGAAGCACTGATGCGGGAAAAGGGTCTGCCGCTCTATGGACTGGAAAGCCTCGACCCGCTGAGCGAGTTTGATGTAATCGGCTTTTCGCTCCAGTATGAGCTGTCTTATACCAATGTGCTCAATATGCTTGACCTCGCCGGGCTGAACCCGCTTGCCGCCGAACGCGCCGAAGATGCCCCGGTTATCATCGCCGGCGGTCCCTGCGCCAGCAACCCGGAACCACTGGCCGACTTCATCGACCTGTTCCAGATCGGCGAAGGGGAAGAGGTCATGATGGAAATGATCGCCCTTTACCGTGGAATGAAGGCGGACGGCAGCTATACCAAACATGAATTCCTCCGCCGTGCCGCACAGATTCCCGGCATTTACGTGCCGTCCCTTTACGAGGTCAGCTATCATGACGACGGGACAATTGCAGCCGTCACACCGACCGAAGGTGCGCCCGCAAAGGTCACCAAGCGGATTATTCAGGATATGTCCAGCGTCCGTTATCCTTCGACTTTTATTGTACCGTATATGGAGACGGTACATGACCGTGCGGTTCTGGAGGTTATGCGCGGATGTATCCGCGGCTGCCGTTTCTGTCAGGCAGGTTTTATCTACCGCCCGCTGCGTGCCAAGAATCCCGACGTCCTCTGCGCACAGGGGAAAGCATTGTGTGATTCGACCGGTTATGATGAACTGTCTCTCTCCAGCCTTTCGACTTCCGACCATCCGCAGGTTGAGGAGCTGCTGACCCGGATGATCGACTATACCGATGAGAAAAAAATCGGGCTGTCGCTGCCGTCGCTGCGGGTGGATAACTTCTCGGAAGAACTGCTGGAAAAGGTCAGCCGGATTCATAAGACCGGTTTGACATTTGCTCCGGAAGCAGGCAACCAGCGGATGCGCAATGTCATCAATAAGAATGTCGATGAAGACGAGATCATGAATACCTGCAAGATCGCCTTTGAAGGCGGCTATACCTCGGTCAAGCTGTATTTTATGTCCAGCCTGCCGACCGAGACGGACGAGGATGTCCGGGATATCGGACGGCTTGCCCAGCGGATTGTCGACCTCTATTTCAGCCTCGAAAAACGTCCCCGCAAGATGGTCAGTGTATCGATTTCGGTCGCAGTTTTTGTTCCGAAGTGTGACACCCCGTTCCAGTGGGTCGGACAGGATGACTTCGCGACGATTGAGCGCAAACAGGCTGCATTGCTCGATTCCATCCGCTCCCGTAAAATCAGCGTCGCATGGCATGACGTCCATACCAGCGTACTGGAAGGGGTCATTGCCCGCGGTGACCGCAGGGTGGGAAGAGCCATCTACCTCGCCTGGAAAAAGGGCTGCCGTCTGGACAGCTGGAGCGAGTGCTTTGACTATGACAAATGGATGGAAGCCATCCGCGAGGCCGGCCTGACGGTCGAATTTTACGCCAGCCGTACCCGTGATCTGGACGAGATTCTGCCCTGGGACCATATTGACGTCGGCGTCTCCAAGAACTTCCTCAAACGGGAATGGGAAAAGGCGCAGCGTGCCGAAGTAACCAAAAACTGCCGCGAACAGTGTGCAGGCTGTGGTGCTTCCCGGCTGCTGGACAGAAAGGACGGTGTCTGCGTTGAGTGAGAAAAACTCTGATCAGAACAGAAAAATTGTCGTGATTCAGGGACGGGATGTCTATGAATACCGCGCTTTTTATAAAAAATTTGAGCGGGCAAAATATATTTCCCACCTTGACCTGTACCGTGCCATCCAGCGCACTTTCCAGCGGGCGAATATCCCGGTCTGGTATACCGAGGGGTATCATCCGCATATCTACCTGACCTTCCCGATGCCGATTTTTCTCGGATGCGAAGGGGTAGAGGAGAGCTTCGACTTCCGGACAACGGTCGACTGTTCGCCTTCCCAGCTGATGGACCAACTCAACGCCGCTTTTCCGGAAGGTATCCGTATCACCCGTATTCAGGCGCCGGTTCATAAGGCGGCGGAAATCACCAAAGCGGATTATACCATGTTGTTTACTGCCGATGGGATTGACAATCCGGTTCTTCTTGACCGATGGAACGCCTTTTTACAGCAGGAACGGATTCCCGCTGTCAAACATACTAAAAAAGGCCCGAAAGAGATCGACCTCAAACCGATGATCTATTCGATTCATACTGAATTGACCGAAAAGGGGCTGTTGGTTCAGATGCAGGTATGCTGCGGAATTGAACAGAACCTGAATGCCACCCTTTTAAGCGATGCGTTTGGTGCAAAAGAAGGGCTGTCGCTCAATTATCACCTGATCCGGCGTGACCAGATGCTGCTGGAAAATGGCGAGCGGTTCAGCTGAACAACAGATTTACAGATCGTATGACAAAGAGAAACTGCCTGCCCGGCACTGGTTAAACCAGCGTTCGGGCAGGCAGTTTCAGTTAATGAAAGGGGTAGATTGGATTACAGATCAGATTTCCGGTTCCGGTTCTGCACCAGCTTCCATTTCTGCGGACAATTCTTCCTCAACAGCGGCTGCTTTGACCGCAGCATCACTCTTGAGACGGATATTCTTCCATTTGCCGCTCTGATACCGCAGCAGCACCAGCGTCGAACGGAGCAGCTGGTCACATGCCATCGCAATCCATGCACCATACAGGCCGATGCTGGTGCCATTGATCAGGACGTAGGCGATTACCGGACGAACCAACAGGACGGTGATGAAGGTAATCACAGCTGTTGCCCGTGTGTCACCTGCACCACGCAGACCACCGGCGATGATAAACTGGGAGGTCTGAAGCGGCTGCAAAACGGCGACAATCAGCAGGATATGGGCGCCGACCCGGATGATTTCGGGGTCCTTGTTGTACAGCCCGACCAGATTTCCACCAAAGAAGATAAAGACCAGCGCCAGAACAACCGCACAGATCATACCGATTCGGCGGGTGCGCGAGCAGTATGCCTGTGCCATATCCGGCCGGCGTTTGCCCAGAGACTGTCCCATCAGGGTGGTGGCCGAGACGGCGAATGCCTGACCGGTCATGAAGGAGAGTGCCTGAATGTTCATGCAGACCTGGTGGGTCGCATAGGCGGTTGTGCCGAGCGACGCAACTGTTTTGGAGAAGATGATCATGCCGGCGCGCATCAGCAGCTGTTCGACCATCGCCGGGATACCGATTCCCAGCATATCGCTCAGCGTTGTCCGGTCCGGTTTAAACCCACGCCGGAGTTCCAGCTTGAGGAATCCATTGCCTTTGAGAAGCAGGTAGAGCGCGATAATAAATGCGACGAACTGTCCGATAACGGTTGCCAGCGATGCACCTGCGACGTCCATTTCCGGGAAGCCGAGGTTGCCGTAGATCAGCAGCCAGTTGAAACAGACGTTGACGAGGTTGGCGATCAGGTTATAGATCATACTGGAGCGGGAGTCACCGACGCCGCGCAGTGATGCTGTGATGGTACTTGTCAGCGCCATTGTGATAAATCCCGCCATCTGGATCTGTAAGTACTGGGTTGCCCAGACGGTGACATGCTCTTCGGTCGAACCCATGAAAATGACCATCGGACGGGCAAAAATGACGCCCAGTATCGACAGGATGATTGTCGTAAAGAAGGTAAACATCAGTCCCTGCCGGACGACAAGGTTGGCTTTTTCCCGGTCGCCGATTCCTTTATACCGGGCAACCAGAGCAGTGACGCCGGTGTTCATCGCCATAAAGGCGGTCATCAGCAGGAATTTCGGCTGGGTGGTAAGTCCGACTGCGGTCAGAGCCTGTGCGCCCAGCGTCGGGTTTGCCTCTCCGCCGATGGAGCCGACCATCATCAGGTCGACCATCGAGGCCAGCTGGGTCAGAATCAGCTCGACAAAGCTTGGCCAGGCGATGCGGATGATGTCGGAATACAGTTCTTTGGAGGCGACGCCTTCCGGAAGGTGTTTGGACACCTTGAGGTCACCCGCAAGCAGCTGCGGATCGCCCTCCGGGAGACGGTCGAGAACGGTTCGTAGACGGTTACTGGATAATGCTGCCATTGCAATTGCCGGCATCTCTGCCGGCGTCTTCCCTTCTTTCTGTGGCCGATGACGTCCGCCGAATCCACTGCCCGGCGGCTCCGGATTCTGATTCAATCCGGAGTAACTGAATTATGGAACTTCTTTATTATACAACCTTTTGTAAAATCTGTCTACTTAACAGAAAAAGGATGCCAGTAAAATCGGGAAATCCGACAAATATTTCTGCAATAAATCGTCAGAATGAACAACTGCCCGTTTCTGTCCATTTGATTGGAATGGAACATTGTTTGATTGTATCCCATATAAAAGATATAAGAATGTTTTTGGGTTCAATAACCGGACCGGGCAGCAAAATTTGTTCCATACAGGTTGGCCAGTTCTGTCAGAAAGTGTTTTGACATTGGTTTTGAAATATGGTATGCTTTAAACAGATAATAGGCCTTTCTGTCATATTTTGCGTCAGATGGGGCTTTGCAGAAAGGAAAGGAAGGAATATCATGGACAAACTGGCTGAGTATACCCGGCGTCTTCTGGAAATTTCAGCGCGGCTGAAAAAATATGGAGAAATGGGCAGTATTGCACAGTATGATATGACGGCTACAGCCCCTGCCGGAGCTGCCGCAAGAAGAGGAAAACTGATGGCGTTTATCCGCGCGGAATCCCGCAAAATACTGCTCAGTCCGCAGACGCTGGAAACTGTTGAATTTCTGTCCCAGCAGGAGAATTTTTCCCGTCTGGATGACCGTCTTAAAGGAGAACTGCGGCAGTACCGCCGCAGTATCGACAAGGTCACCGGCGTGCCTGAAAAACTGCTCACCGAACTGGCAGCACTGACCCAGACGACGGAACAGATGTGGATTCACTGTAAACACAGCGGTGAATACGGCGAACTGAAAAAGAATCTGTCCAGAATGATTGCGCTGCAAAAAGAGGTGGCTGCCTGCCGTCTGGAAGCACAGGGACTGGATAAACCTGCCCATCCGCTCGACCCGATCATCGACGAAACCGATGCGGATATGACGGTCGCCAAACTCACCCCGTTGTTTGATGAGATTCGCAGACGGACCGTTCCGCTGCTGAAACAGGTTGCTGCGTCCGGCCACCGCCCGGATATGGCATTTGTTTCGGTGGGATGTTCGGAAGAGGTGCAGCGCCGGATTGCATGGCAGCTGCTGGAAAAGATCGGGTACAGTTCACAGTATGGCGTGATGGGAAAGGGAGAGCATCCCTGCACCTATGGCGTAAACCGCTGGGACGTCCGGTTTACCGACCATTTTTATGAGAATAATCTGCTTCAGGGAACCATCTCGGCTATGCACGAAGGCGGTCACGGCATCTATGAGATGAACGTCGATGAATCGCTCGTGGATATGCTGGTCGGTTCGGGCAGCCACGGTGCCATGCACGAAAGCAGCTCCCGGTTTTGGGAAAATATCGTCGGACGCAGCCTGCCGTTCTGGGAGTTTGCGGCACCGATTTTCAGCCGTGAGGCCGGACTGGATGGCGTGACGCCGGAAATGTTCTGGCGTGCAATTAACCGGGTGGAACCGGGTCCGGTCCGGATTTATGCCGATGAACTGAGCTATAACCTCCATATCATGATGCGCTTTGAGCTGGAAAAACAGCTGTTTGACGGCAGCCTGTCGGTAGATGACCTGGACGACGCCTGGAACACCCTGTCGAAGGAATATCTGGGGGTACTCCCTGCCAAACCCGCCGAGGGCTGGGCACAGGATATGCACTGGCCTGCCGGAATGTTCGGGTACTTCCAGTCGTATACGCTGGGCAACCTTTACAGCGCCCAGATTGCGGCCCATCTGCGCCGTCAGCTGCCGGAATTCGATCAGCTGCTGCGGGAAGGCAACTTTGCTCCGGTCCGCCAGTGGCTGGCCGATCACTGGTATCGCTACGGGCAGATTTATACCAATGACCAGCTGCTGAGACAGATGACCGGTGAGGACCTTCAGGCCGGATATCTGTGCGATTATCTGGAAAGCAAATTCAGCGAACTGTATAATTTGTAATCGTTCACGCAAAATGATGGACGCATAACCTGCCTTCTTAGAAAAATTTTATGGTTGGTGTATACAGACCACATGTTTCCTGATATAATATAGGTGGAATAGGTGGATTGGTTTGAACAGCTGGGCTATCGGCTGTTCTTTATATAAAAACCGGCGATTTTTGCCGGATGGAAAGGATGTCCTCTTTTGGATGTGACAATTCGTTTCGATGCCTGGGATCTTGCCTGTAAACGGCCGTTTGGCGCGGTCAGTACCGGTACCGAAATTACCCTGCGGGTATCGGTCGTAAAATCTGTTCGTCCGCAGCGGATGTATATTATCCTGCGAAAGGATGGTCTCAGTGACATGACCGTCACCGAGGAAAAGTTTTACAGCAATGTAACCGACCCGGAATCTCAGCGCAAAATACTGTTTTCGCAGGTTTCCTCTTCTTTTCATTCTACGACCTACGAGGTTAAATTTACGATTGAAGAGGCCGGGCTTTATTTTTACCGCTTTGAAGTCGAGACCCAAAAGGGTATTCTGTATGTCGGCAGGGGCAAGAATGCCCGTGCGGTGACCGGAGACTTTCTGCCGGAATGGCAGCTGCTGGTTTACCGGAGCGATTATCATACCCCTGAATTTTTGCAGGGTGGGATTATGTACCAGATTTTCCCCGACCGCTTTCTGCGTGGGAGCACCGAACCGCTGCCGCAGACGATCTCACCCCGGATTATCCATAAAAACTGGGACGAACGTCCGCTTTTTACCTTTGACCTGCCCAATTATGAAGCAACCGACTTTTTCGGCGGCGATCTGGAGGGAATCCGCCAGAAACTGCCCTATCTGCGGGAGCTGGGGGTCAGCATTATCTATCTGAACCCGATTTTTGAGTCGGCCAGCAACCATCGCTACAATACCGCCAACTATATGGCAATTGACCCGTATCTGGGAACCGAGGAGGATTTCAAACGGCTCTGCAAAGAGGCGGGTGAGATGGGCATCCGGATTATTCTGGACGGCGTCTTCTCCCATACCGGTTCTGATTCAATCTACTTTGACAAGAATGGCCATTATGCCGGCGTCGGTGCCTGGGAATCGAGTGACTCGCCTTATTATAGCTGGTATAATTTTACCGACTCCGGGACCGGTTACGACTGCTGGTGGGGTTTCCCGACCCTTCCCAATGTCAACGAAACCGACCCCAATTATCTGGAATATATCTGCGGCGACGATGGTGTGCTCCGTCACTGGATGAAGTGCGGCGCTTTCGGATGGCGGCTGGATGTCGCCGACGAACTGCCGGATGAATTCCTGATGCGGCTGCGCAAGTCGGTCAAGGGTTACGATCTGGATGCCTATATTCTCGGCGAGGTCTGGGAGGACGCTTCCAACAAGTGCAGCTATGGTGTCCGCCGTCCGTATTTGCAGGGTGAGGAACTGGACAGCGTCATGAACTACCCGTGGTGCAATGCAATCCTGTCGTTTGTCCGTTCGGGTGATGCGGACGCTTTCTATACCGCTGTCATGACGATTCTTGACCACTATCCCTGGCCGTCGATTGCGACGCTGATGACACCGCTGTCGACCCATGACTCAGTGCGTGCGCTGACAGCGCTTGGGGTGGAACATGAAGTCTCCGCTCAGGACCGCCCGGAATACAAGATGACGCCGGAAGAATACCAGAAGGGTGTCCAGCGGCTGAAACTGGCTGCTACATTGCAGTATACGCTGCCTGGATTCCCGTCTCTTTATTACGGCGATGAAATCGGAATGTACGGCTTTGCGGACCCGTGGAACCGCAGAACCTTCAGCTGGGACCATGTGGATGCCGGGCTGCATGACTTTTATGTCCGTCTGGGACAGATGCGCCGGGAAAATACCGCGGACTTTACCCGTCCGCTCAAGTTCTTTGATCTGGATACCGGGGTCATTGCCTATTCACGCGGCAGTCTGCTGGTTGTCGTCAATGCGTCGGAATCGGATTATCAGTGGCCGGCGATGATCGATTCGGTTGTCTTCTCGACCGGCAATGCGTCGATTACCGAATCGGGCATTCTGGTCAGCAGAATGAGCGCCGCTGTTTTCCGGCTGCGGAAGGAATACTGGCAGGAATAACCGGATGCCGGCAGCATGAGGATGTTTTGAAAAAGGAGGTCTGCCTGATGACGCCGCATATTGGAGCGGAAAAAGGCGATTTTGCCCGGACAGTGCTGATGCCCGGCGACCCTTTACGGGCACAGTTTATTGCCGAAAAGTTTCTGGAATCGCCCAGACTGGTCACTTCGGTGCGTGGAATCCTGGGGTATACCGGGAGTTTCAGCGGTGTGCCGGTTTCGGTGATGGCCAGCGGAATGGGATGTCCGTCAATCGGCATTTATTCCCATGAGCTGTACAGCTTTTACGATGTAGAGAACATCATCCGCATCGGCAGTGCGGGCGCTTTGCGGGCAGATGTCCCGCTGCGCAGTCTGGTGATCGGGATGAGCGCTTCCACCAACTCCCATTTCGGCGAAAAGTTTTCGCTGCCCGGCCTGATTGCGCCGACAGCCGACTGGACGCTGCTGGAGACGATGGTGGACAGCTGCAGGGAACTGGATGTCCGGTACAAGGTCGGCAGCCTGTTTTGCAGCGATACCTTCTATGACGACCGGGATACCAGCGCATGGGCTAAAATGGGATGTCTGGCGGTTGAAATGGAGTCGGCGGCGCTGTATCTGACCGCTGCTGACTGCGGCAAAAAGGCACTCGCCATCTGCACCATCTCGGATTCTCTTGCGACCGGTGAGGCGCTGTCCGCTGAGGAGCGGCAGACTGGGTTTACCGATATGATGCGTGCTGCACTGGAAACTGCACGCAGATTGGGATAACAAAATTGGCAGTCTAAGATAAAGTCTGCTAATTTTTGAAAATAATCCTTGAAATCTTCACAAATACGGGTTATAATAGGGAATGTGAGACTTTGGCCTCATGTTTTACCATTGTAATCCGTATTTTTTTGTGAGATAGAAAGGAAGTCTGGTTTCATGACCAAAATTGATATTTTCTCCGGTTTTCTGGGTGCCGGTAAAACGACTCTGATTAAAAAGCTGATTGCAGAGGCGTATCAGGGTGAACAGCTGGTGCTGATTGAAAACGAATTTGGTGAAATCGGAATTGACGGGGGATTTTTGAAGGATTCGGGTATTCAGATCAATGAGATGAACTCCGGCTGTATCTGCTGCAGCCTGGTCGGGGATTTTGCCACCGCACTGCATCAGGTCATTGAACAGTACCACCCTGATCGTATTCTGATTGAGCCGTCCGGCGTCGGCAAACTGTCCGACGTTATCCGTGCGGTCCAGTCGGCTGATACTGCCGGCGCTGTCCTCAATGGTTTTACCACCGTTGCCGACGCCACCAAGGTCAAGATGTACATGAAGAACTTCGGTGAGTTTTATAATAACCAGATCGAGCATGCTTCCACCATTATCCTCTCCCGTACTCAGGGTATGAAGGAAGACAAGCTGGAGGCTGCTGTCGCGCTGCTGCGTGAACACAACGCGCAGGCTTCGATCATCACAACTCCGTGGGACGAGCTGACTGGCAAACAGATTCTGGCTGCGATGGAACAGAAATCCACTCTCCAGGCAGAACTGGAGGCACTGGCTGCCGAGGCAGAGCACGAGCATCACCACCACCATGATGATGACGAGTGCTGCTGTCACGACCATGATCATGAGCATGAACATCATCATGACCACGACCATGAGGACGGCGAATGCTGCTGCGGCCACGATCATGACCATGAACACGAACATCATCACGACCACGACCATGAAGAGGGCGAATGCTGCTGCGGCCACGATCATGACCATGAACACGAACATCATCACGACCACGACCATGAAGACGGCGAATGCAGCTGTGGTCACCATCATGACCATCACCATCATCACGCCGATGAGGTCTTCACCAGCTTCGGACGTGAGACGACCCGCCGCTTTACCGACGAGGAGATCAAACACGCGCTGGAAGCTTTGGATAATGCCGAAAAATATGGCGTTGTACTGCGTGCCAAAGGCATTGTTCAGGGTGCCGACGGACAGTGGATTCATTTTGACTACGTTCCCGGCTGCCCGGATGTACGTCATGGCAGCGCCGAGATTATCGGCCGGCTGTGCGTAATCGGCTCCAAGCTGAACGAAGAGGCGGTTGCAGCGCTGTTTGGCCTGAACTGAGAGGAGAAAGATCATGGCAGCTGAGATTCCAGTTTATCTGTTTACCGGCTTTCTGGAGGCCGGCAAAACCAAATTTATCCAGGAAACGCTGGAAGACCCCCGCTTTAACAGTGATAAAGAAAAGACACTGCTGCTGCTGTGCGAGGAAGGGGAGGAGGAGTATGACCCCACCCGCTTTTACGACAGCAAAAATGTCTTTATTGAAACCCTTGATGACCCGGAACAGCTGAATGAGGTCTATCTGACCGGACTGATTCGCAAAACCAAGGCAACCCGTGTCGTACTGGAGTACAACGGCATGTGGCTGGTTCAGGATCTGTACAACAAGATTCCGGAAAACTGGGTGATCTATCAGGAGTTTATGCTCTGTGATGCGAACACCTTCCTTTCCTACAACCAGAATATGCGCCAGCTGGTGGTCGACAAGCTCAGCTCCTGTGAGATCGTCGTCTTCAACCGGGCAGCGATGGATGTTGACAAGGATGCCTTCCACAAGATCGTCCGCGGCGTTTCCCGCCGGACGGATATTGCCTATGAACATCTGGATGGCAGCGTCGAATATGATGAAATCGAAGACCCGCTGCCGTTTGATATCGAGGCGCCGGTCATCACAATCGAAGACCGGGATTTTGCCCTCTTTTACCGGGATATCGCTGAAGAACCCAAAAAGTATGACGGCAAAACCGTCCACTTTAAGGGTATGGTCGCGGTAGACAAGCGGTTCCCCAAAGGAATGATTGCACTCGGACGTTTTGTTATGACCTGCTGTGAAGCGGATACCCAGTATATGAGCTTCCTCTGCAATATCCCTGCCGGAGAACATCCTGTCCAGAAAGAATGGCTGGAGGTTACCGCCAAAGTTGCAGTCAAAAACCACCCGCTGTATAAAGGCGTCGGTCCGGTTTTGACGGCGACTTCGATTGAAAAAGCAAAGGCTCCCGAACAGGAAGTCGCAACATTCTATTGATTCAGATGATTCAGAAAACGCCCATCGCCAGTCCCGATGGGCGTTTATGTTTAACGCAGGTGGGACAGATGGGAGGATGCAGCATGGCCAAGGATGCAGGGGGTCGGTTTGAGCTGGTTGCTGATCTTTTGGACTTTTTGGGAACGGTGCTTGAATGGATGGGAAGTCTGTTCAGATAACTGTACAGGAGGAATTGATCGTGAAAGAGGAATTTCGCATGATCTGCGATTACATGGAAAACTGTATGCGGGATATGGCACACGACCGGGAGCATGTCTGGCGGGTACTGACGGCGGCGGTCGATATTGCCCGGCATGTCGATGAAAAGCCGGATTTTCGTATTCTGACCGCCGCCTGCTTGCTGCACGATGTCGGACGGCAGGAGGAAAACATCGACCCCACGCTTGACCATGCGGCGGTTGGAGCGGAAAAGGCATACCGTTTTCTGACCGGTATCGGCTGGACAGAGGAAGACGCCGGTCAGGTGCGGGACTGTATTGCTGCCCATCGTTACCGCAGCGGACAGCCGCCGCAGTCAATTGAGGCCAGAATCCTGTTTGACGCCGACAAGCTGGACGTCACCGGCGCGATGGGTGTCGCCAGGACACTGATGTACGAAGGGGCACACAATGAGCCGCTCTACCTGCTGCATCCGGATGGAACGCTTTCAGAGGGTGACCTTCCGGGTGAAGAATCCTTTCTGCACGAATACTGTTTCAAGCTCTCCAAACTGGAACCGCGCTTTTTCACCGATTATGCCCGTCGGATTGCTGCACGTCGGATGGCGGCGGCAGAGGATTTCTATCACGCACTGCGGGAAGAAATCAGCGAAAGCTGTGAACTGCGCCGGCAGCTTTTCGAGCAGCTTTCAGAGTAAAGCAGTACGGTTTTATCCCCTGTTATCCTGCACAAATCCTGAAATTGAATAAAAAAGGTCGGAATTATCCCATAAAGCGGTCGTATTCCGACCTTTTTTTGTCGGTCGGTCTGTGTTATCATGGAGACAGTGAGGCGGCGCCGAATGGCCCGACTGTATCGATTTTGAAAGGATGAGCGCAATGAAACAGGTCTGTAATCCTTATCTTCCGCTGACGGAATTTGTCCCCGACGGTGAACCCCATCTGTTTGACGGACGGGTTTATATCTACGGTTCCCATGACGTCCCCGGCGGCGTTAAATACTGCGAAGGACATTATGTCACCTGGTCGGCACCTGAAAACGATCTGACCGACTGGCGGTATGAAGGGGTCATTTACCGCCGTGATCAGGACCCTTCCAATGCTGACGACAAATTGCAGCTCTGGGCACCCGATGTCACCCGTGGTCCCGATGGACGGTATTATATTTATTATTGCTTCTCCTTCTATCCCGAAATCGGCGTTGCGGTCAGCGATTCACCTGCCGGACCGTTCGAGTTTTACGGACATATCCATTATCCCGACGGAAAGGTGCTGCGGGAGTTCATGCCGTTTGATCCGGCTGTGCTGACCGATGATGACGGACGGGTATACCTCTACTATGGCTTTGCACCTGCCTGTGAGAAGGAAATGAAGTTTCCCAAACTCTCCAAAGAGGAACTGGAAAAAGTCCCCGTCGAAAGCCGCGCAACAATTGAACGTCTGATGAATATCCAGTTTGGCGAAAACGGTATGGTTGCCGAGCTGGAACCCGATATGCTCACCCTGAAGGAAACGCCCCGCGTGCTGATTCCCGGTGGTCATCATACCGCAGGTACCGGGTTTGAGGGACACGGATTCTTTGAAGCATCCTCTATCCGTAAGGTCGGCAGCAAATACTACTTTGTCTACTCTTCCCACAAGAGCCATGAGCTGTGCTATGCGACCAGCGACCGTCCCGACAGCGGCTTTGTCTACGGCGGCACGATCGTTTCCAATGGCGATATCGGCCTGAATGGCCGCACCCAGCCGGTCAATACCCTCGGCAACAACCACGGCGGTATGGTACAGGCCAACGGGGAATGGTACATCTTCTATCATCGCCAGACCAACGGCACCGAATACTCCCGTCAGGGTTGTGCTGAAAAGATTGAAATTCGTCCCGACGGCAGCATTGCACAGGTGGAGATCACCTCCTGCGGCCTCAATGGCGGCCCGCTTTGCGGCAAAGGCGAATATCCGGCCGCGATTGCCTGCCACCTGACCAGCCCTACTACCACCGATTCAATCAACTACAATAATCCGGTCATGAAGACCCAAACCCGTATCACCGAGGAAATGGTAAATGATGAACATATTCCGTTTGTCACTGCTGTCGAGGATGGAACAGTGCTCGGTTACAAGTATTTCCGGTTTGAGCAGCTGGGCGGCGTTGTGCTGACAGTTCGCGGCGCATTTAGCGGTACTGTTACTGTTTCGACCGACATTGAAGGCAATGAAAATGCTGTTTCGATCACTGTTTCGGTCGATTGTGCCGACTGGACAGAGGTGCATCTGGATGCACCGGCTCTGACTGGCGATTATCCTCTTTACCTGCATTTCAGCGGCAAGGGAAGTCTGGATGTCCGGACGGTCACGCTGGCATAATTTCTGTTTCTTAATACGAAAAAACGACAGCCTTTTGGCAGACTTACGTCCGCCGGGGGCTGTCATTTTTTATGTACTGGCTGTTCAGATTTCAATCCATGCGATTTTCTGCCGGATAAATGCTGCAAACTGCCCTGCGGTCTGTTCTTGCAGATCAGCCTTTTGGAGTACGGTCAATCCGTCTTTCCATCCAAGCAGGTAAAGGTCTTTGGATGCGATGATGCAGACGATTTCGTTATAGCTTACCGGCTGTTTCTGACCGCCGGTGTCGATTTCAGCACCGCCGTCAGAGAAAAGGACACGGGTGACTGCCATTTCCTGCCGCTGGCTGAGAAGAGTTTCTGCCGTCGGGGCATAGGGATTTTTCTTTTTGCGCCTCCAAGGAATCAGGGATGCGATGCCGATCACCAGTGCCGGAATGCCAAGGTACAGCATCCGTCCAAGTGCATCCGGGTTGCCAAGCGCCCCAAAACAGAGCAGCAATCCCAGCAGCAGATTGATTATCCCGCCGGTTTTGCGCAGCCTACGCCAGAGGATAACCGTTCCAACCCCATATCCCGCCGCACCTGCCGCCAGCAGGATGATCATTTCCGGCTCCATCAGTCCGGTCATGAGCAGTAATACCCCCAGTACCCAGTTGATGATACCGAGTACAGACCGGTATATTCGGCGGAAACGGAGCTTTTCTTCCGGCAGTTTTGGCATGCTGTTCAGTTTGTCGGTCAGCTTCCAGAGTCGTGGATAACGGGTGCGGGAACAGAGTTCAGTCAGCTGTTCCAGCGCTTTGCTCAGCTGTTCACGGGCGTCGGGGATTTGGACTGGCGTCATGATAAACAGGAAATTTTTCTCCATCTTGTTCACCTCGTCTGGCGGATGTTGACTGTTGCCCTGATTATAGCACAACGGCCGGCGGGGAGTGGTGAAAAAACTTTTAACATATTTCACCGGATACTGTCAAAAACCTGCCGCTTTGGACATTCCGATCTTTTCATATGCTGTACGCTCTGGTATAATGGGGAAAAGGAGGTGTCGGCGTGCGGCATGAAATCGTTTTGCAGGACCCGGCAGCCGGGGCACATTTCTTCCATTCCCGCAGCGATGGCAACAATGTGACCCCTCACTGGCATCACAGTCTCGAAATTCTGTACCTTCGGTCAGGCAGTTTGCGTGTGGAGTATCCCGACCACAGTGAAACAGTGGCCGCAGGGGAATTTGCACTGATCAACTCCTGCACCGTCCATGCAGTGGTCAGCAAGCCTAATGACGCGCTGGTCCTGCAAATTCCCGACGAACTGTTCAGCGGGCAGGTTGAAAACTATGAGCTGCTGATGTTTACCCTTCCGCCGCCCGGCTCCAAAGGTGAGGATGGCAATAAAAGAGAGGCAATCCGGGAGATTCTTGACCAGATGCTGGACTTGTGCGATGAACGGCCGGAAGGGTACCTGCTGGCCTTTAAAAGTCTGCTGTACCGGCTGTTGTATCTGCTGGTCCGGGATTTTTCGGTTCGAAAGGTGCGGGTGGAATATGAACATTCTCTGCGGCACCTCGACCGGCTCCAGCAGATTATCGGCTGTATTGAGGCCAACTATAACCGTCGGATACGGGTGCGGGATATTGCCGCGATGCTGGGTTACAGCGAGGACTACCTGTCCAGAATGTTCCGCAGACAGACGGGTATCGGGATTGTCGATTACCTGTATGAGATTCGCATCGGGCATGTTTATAACGACCTGATTGGGAGTGACCGGCCGGTCGGAGAGATTTTTGAGCGCAACGGCTGCTTCAACCGTAAACTGGCAGTCCAGCTGTTCCGTCAGCGGTATGGGGCTGCACCGGGTGAACTGCGGCGGCAATACCAAAAACGTCAGACCACAAAATAAAAACACGCCGGAAGTCATCCTTCCAGCGTGTTTTTCCGAAACAGGAAAAAATCAGTCCTGTTTTTCAAACATGTCTTTGCCTACGCCGCACAGAGGGCAGACATAATCGTCGCCCAGTTCCTCAAAAGGAATGTCGCCGTCGTAAACGTAACCACATACGGTGCATACATATTTTGCTTCCATGTTCATTTCCTCCTGTTTATTTTCCTGGTTGATAGGTCGGAGCGTTTTTGGGGCTCTTTCCCTTGATAACCCGGTGATAATATGAATAGGTCATCGGAGTAGCGTTCGAGAACCGTTCTGCTCCGGTTACCTCACCGATAAAGATAGTGTGGGTGCCGCAGTCGTGCGAATCAATCAGACGGCAGGTGATAACGCCGCAGCTGTCTGCAACTGCCGGCAGGTTGTTGACCAGACGCTGATCGACTTCGGCAAATTTTTCGACCTTCGGGTCGGCAGCCGATTTAAATCCGAATGCGCCGATAATCCGCGGTTTGCTCTGTTCTGCCAGAATAGAAATGGCAAATTTATCTGCCCGTTTCAAACAGTCGTAGGTATAGTTGTCTTTGTTCATACTGACTGCAATGGTCATCGGAGATGCTGTGATCTGCATAACACTGTTGGCAATACAGCCGACAGCCCGTCCTTCGTCCCAGGTTGTAACCACGTACACGCCATAAGAAAGATCAAAAAGTACCGTTGCGTCCATGTATATCGCCTCCTGTACAATGTCGGTTATGACCCCAAAGGATTGACAGCGGGAATAAAAAACATGCTGTCAATAAATTTAGAATAATTCTAAATCACTGTGAAAATTATACCATATTCAGATTCGCTTGTAAAGGGACATTTTTACACAAAGAATATGCCCTGTTTTTGACAGAATAATGCAATCCGGCAAAAAATATGTTATACTGGTAAAGTCCGGCAAACTTTTTTATTCTGAGGACAAAACTGACGCTGCACTGTCGGCAAAGGAAGGATCATATGAACAGTACACTGACTTTTCAGCAGGCAATTGAATATATCCACGCGCGGCCGCGTCTGCGATTGGAAGGGGACGAAGCTTCTTCCCGTGCGGCGGCTTTTCTGCACAAACTTGGAAATCCCGGCCGCGGCCTTCGTCTGGTCCATATCACCGGCACCAACGGCAAAGGCTCTGCCGCCGCGATGCTGTCTTCGATGCTGACCGCGTCCGGGTGCAAAACTGGGCTGTTTATCTCGCCGTATGTGTTGGAATTCCGGGAGCGGATTCAGATTGACCGGGAGATGATACCGCCTCAGGCTCTTGCACAGCTGGTCGAAATGGCAGCCGGAGCAGTGGAGGAAATGGAGCGGGAAGGAACGCCGGTCAACGAATTTATTCTGGATTTTGGGCTTGCAATGCTGTGGTTTGAGCAGCAGGGCTGCGATGCGGCGGTCATTGAGGCGGGAATCGGCGGACAGCATGACGCGACCTGTTGCCTGCCGCCGCCGGCTCTGTCGGTGATTATGGGGATTGGCCTGGACCACACCGCCGTCCTCGGCGATACACCGGCAGAGATTGCAAAGGATAAATCCGCCATCATCAAGGGCAATCCGGCTCTGCTGTACCCTGAGCAGCCGCCTGAGGCGATGGCGGCCGTCATGGAACGGTGCGCCGAAACAGGCTCGGAGCTGGTTATCCCCAGTCTGCGGGACGTGGAGATTCTGTCGGAAGGGCTGTCCGGGACGGTATTCCAATATGGTGGGCACACCTATACACTGCCGCTTCTGGGACGGTATCAGGTCAAAAATGCGGTGACAGCGATCACCGGCGGAAAGATGCTGGGGCTGGATGAACAGGCGATTGAAAAGGGAATTGCGCAGGTATTTTTCCCCTGCCGGCTGGAACTGGTGCGCAAGACACCGCCGGTCATTATCGACGGCGCGCATAACCTCCATGGCATGAATGCACTGAAAGAGAGTCTCCCTCCGCTTCTGGGTGACAAACGCCCGGTGCTGCTTGCCGGAATGCTGCGGGACAAGGATTTCGGCGACGCGTTGGGCGTGATTGCGCCGCTCGCCGAAAAGATCATCACGGTTACAGTGGACAATCCTCGCACCGCGTCTGCCGAAGAGACAGCGGCTGCTGCCCGAACGGGCTGTAAAGATGTCCGGGTTGTCGATGACTGGAAAGAGGGGCTTAGCCGGGCACTGGAGCTTGCACGGGAAGAGGAGCGGGCGCTGGTCATCTGCGGGTCGCTTTACCTTGCGGCTGACTGCCGCGCACAGCTGAATAATATTGACTAAAAAAGTCAAACGGTCAGGTTTTGCCGCCTGACCGTTTTATCTTGCATTATTTTCGTTCTGATCGAATCATCTGCCAGAGCTGCCGGAGCTTTGGCCACAGCCGGTCGTACACCATTACGCAGACACCACCCACCAGAACGGCGCACCACAGCCAGAAAAACCATTCCAGATGATGGGTTTTGAGAAATCCCGACAGACCGGTATAAACCCTGGTCCATTCCACTCCGGCAGGCGAAATAGAGTAAACGCACGGATAGATCGAACTGAGCACTCCAAGCACCAGCAGAATGACCACAGAAAGGCCGCTGGCGGCACCGCCAGCAATCAGGCGAATCAGGTGTGCAGACGGTCGATTGCTACCGGGAGAGGGCACCTGTGGGGACTGGGGAGGTTGAGTATCGTAGTCGTCTAGCAGCAGGTAATCTGTCGAGACCGCAAACAGTCTGCTCAGCCGGACGACATTTTCGGTGTCCGGCATTGCGGTATCGGATTCCCATTTAGAGAGCGCTTGTCGGGAGATACCGATCTGGGCAGCGAGCTGTTCCTGTGTCCAGCCTTTGGATTTTCTGAGCAGCTGCAATTTTTCTCCGAACGTCATATTGAAGTCCTCCTTCTCTTTTCCTGCCTTTATTATACCATCCGCCGGTCAAAAGGTCTACCAGTCCCGGTTTCCATCCGCGCAACCAGACTTTCCATCGGTGTTTATTCCGGTTGCATCAGGGCTGGATACGCTGTTTGGACAGCAAAATGCCGTTCAGCAGGCATAATCCCATTGAACGGCATCCGGTACAAACAGTTTCAGAGGAGAGCATGCCCTTTTTCGCACAGCTGGTCAATCTCCTGATATTTGGCATCGATCAGCGGCTGAACCTTGCGGTGTTGGCGCGCAAAAAGGCGGTGATAGATAAAATACGGCAGCACCCATCCGGCAAATCCCGGCACGGCCAGCAGCACCATCAGCGGATACAGGGGCGGGTCATTGGTAACCGCAAACACCGCTCCCGCCATAAACGCGGTTCCGATAATGGCAAGAACAGCGGCCCATATCGATGCAAGCTGTTTTCTGGAACGTTCCAGCAGTTTTATTTCCTGCAAACATCCTTCAAAGTTCCGCTGCAGCCGGGTCAGTTCCATCCGATTGATGATTTTTCGATCCCGTTTCAGGTGGAGGGTGACTGTACGGCCGGTATCCGACGAAAAATGCCGCTCATCCTGTGTCCAGCCGAAGTTTTCGTAACAGTCGAGCAGCAGCGGAGCATTGTCTGCCGTCGCAGAGACGTTCAGGTATTCGTATTGTACGTAGGGCGTCATTTCTCGTTCACCTCGTCGGAAAGAGTGAGCGGGAGCCGGACGGTAAAGGTACTGCCTTTGCCGGGAATACTGGTCACCGAGATGCTGCCTTCCGACAGCTCCAGTATCCGCCGTACCAGCGCCAGTCCCAGCCCGTTGCCTTCGGTCGCATGGGAGGTATCTCCCTGATAAAACTTGTCAAAAATCTTGCGGATGGTCTCTTGGTCCATCCCGCATCCGGTATCGGATACCGTTACGGTGATGGTATTCTGGTCGGAAGTCTGGGTCAGATGGATGCTGCCGCCGTCCGGCGTGAACTTGACCGCATTGGACAGCAGGTTGGTCCATACGATTTCCAGCAGCCCTTCATCTGCGCAGATCATCACCCTGTCCTCAATCTCTGCGTCAAAGTCAATCTGTTTCTTTTCCCACTGGTCCTCAAACTGCAATGCACACATGCACAGCTGATCACAGACATCGTAGGTTTGGGGAAGAGGCTTGATGACCTGTTTTTCCAGCTTGTTGAGCTTGAGCATATTGGTAATCAGGGTGGATAACCGTTTGGTCGCCTGTAAAATTGTCGTAATGGATTCCTGGCGCTGCTGCTCGGAAAGCTGGGCTTTTTGCAGCAGTTCGGCGTTGGACTGGATGACGGATAGCGGCGTTTTGATTTCATGGGACACATTCGAGAAAAAATCCGTCTTCAGTGTCTCGATGCTGCCCAGTTCCTCGACCATCTTGTTGAAATCGATAAACAGGACGTCGAGCAGGGTGGTTTTGTTCATCGGATGCTTGGGCGGAAGATAGACCGAAAAATCACCCGACGCGACCTTGCGGGCCGCTTTGGAAAACTCCTCAATCGGTTTCTGGTAGTGGTATTTGATGGTCAGCCGGGAAATCAGTGTCGAACCGACCGCCGCCAGTACCCAGAAGCTGATGACCAAAAGGCTGCTTCGAAGAGGAAGACTTTTATAGTCGATTGCCTCGCCGATCATCATCATCTGCAGCGTCGTCAGCAGGGCAAACATTCCGAAAAACAGGATAAAGGTCGAAACTGGGAACAGTCCCTTTTTTATCCGGTTGTCTGAAAATCTGTCAGCAGTTTTCATCGTAACACCGCCTTATACCCCAACCCACGCACCGTTTTGATCTCAAATCCGTCGCAGGCGGAAAATTTGTCCCGCAGTTTGGTGATATAGACGTCGACCGCGCGCAGGCTGGTTTCAGAGTCGATGCCCCAGAATTCGTCCATCAGCTGGGCGCGTGAAAAGGTCTTGTTCGGATAGGACAGCAGCTTGTACAGAATATTGAACTCGCGGGTGGTGACCGGGATTTCCTTACCGGAAACCACGGCTGTGACGGCGTCGGCGTCCAATGTCAGATTCCCAACCGTCAGCCTGCGCTCCATCTCAATATTGGCACGCCGCAGCAGTGCCCGGATGCGCAGCAGCAGTTCGTCCAGTTCAATCGGTTTGACCATATAGTCGTCAATTCCCAGCTGAAATCCTCGCTGTTTGGAAGGAAGGTCGTCCCTTGCGGACATGAACAGAATCGGAATAGTCTTATTGACCCGCCGCACCGTTTCAGCAAATTCAAACCCGTCTACTTCTGGCATCATGATGTCTGAGACAATCAGATCATAAATGCTGTTATACATCTCATCATATGCTGCCGTCGCCGACAGACAGCCTTTCGCCGAAAATCCGCTGTCGTTCAGATAGGTGCATATCGCCTGATTCAGTTTGAGATCGTCTTCTACGACAAGAATGTGAACCATAACCTTTTCCTCCCGTTTGCTCCGGTCAATCGGAGCCGTTATATTGATTATTCTGTCAGATTCATATTTACCGATCGTTTGGGAATTGTTTGAGAATTGTTAATTGCAGCCGTAGATTTTCCAATACAGAAAAAGGCTCTGTCGGACAGAACAGCGGAGAGTTCATTCCGGACAGAGCCAGTTATGTGTTAAGTTTGCTTATGCCCGGAGCGCATTATCTGCCGGTTGTCTGTCAGAGCAGCGACAGCGTCAGAAATACCAGTGCCCACAGCGGCAGAATAATTCGCATCACCCGCTGAATTTTGCGATAGGTAGCGGAAGGAGCACCTCTGCCGCCGATGCTGCGGGGGTCGACCCGGTAAAACAGGTTGGGGAATAGAATGTCTGCGATCCAGATCAGCAGTCCCGCAATCCCGGCCGTCATATGCCGCCGGTCACCGCGGATTTCGTTTTGTCCCTGGGACAGTGAGATGATCTGGGAAAGCAGCAGCGGGTAACCGTCTGAGCTGTCTGTGACAGCGACGATGGTGCCGTCCTCTAAAATTTTGCGGTCGTCGCTGTCCTCTGGCATCCGTCCGGTATAGAGAACTTCTTCCTGCTGCATGACGGTGTAAAATCCATCCTCAACGGTGACGGTGAGAGGGGAGAGCCCGTTGTCAAACGAAAGGGTGCTGCCGTCCAGTGAGATCGTTCCGGCAGAACCGGTATACTGTCCGTCTTCGGTCAGCGACAGAAATCCACCGTCTAACGTATGCACGCCCGGTTGTGCGTAAACGGGAAAGTACAGCGCAATCACAAGGATGGTCAGCAGACAGGCCGCCAGTTTTCCCAGAGGGAACGTCCGTTTTTTTACCGTTTTGCTGTTCATCTGTTTACCCCTTTCTTTTGTTGTCCAGTCCGGCCAGCTTCCGGACGACAAACCCTGCCTCAATCAGACCGGCAACCGGCGGACAGAAGGCAATCGAACCGGGCGCATACCGTCCGTCACCTGCAACAACAGCCTTTGCAGGTGGTTCGGTCGAATAGAGAACGTCAAATGCCGTCAACCCCCGTTTCCGGGTTTCGCGGCGCATGACCCGTGCCAGTCCGTCGCCGGCACCGCAGCTGGCCGTCTCTTCAATCTTTCCAATCCGGAAAGAGGTCGGGTCAAGCCGGTTGCCTGTTCCCAGGCTCATCAGCAGTGGAATCCCGCTTTCCTGGCAGCGGGCAGCGAGGTCCAGTTTGGCAGTGACGGTATCGATGCAGTCGATAATATAATCCGGATGCTGTTCAAACAGCTGACCGGCTGTATCTGCGCCATAAAACATCTGGAGTTTGACAAGTTCCAGCCGCGGGTTGATGGAGAGCAGCCGCTGTGCACAGGCCTCGGTTTTGGGCATACCGATTGTGTCATGGGTGGCGATCATCTGGCGGTTGATGTTGGTCTCGTCCACCTCGTCATGGTCCATCAGAATCATTTTGCCAATACCAGCCCGGCAGAGTCCTTCGGCGCAGGCACCGCCGACGCCGCCCAGCCCGATGACTGCCACACATTTCTCTGCCAGCAGTGCCATCTTTTCTTCTCCCAGCAGCAGCGCCTGACGCGCCTGCCATTTTTCCAACATATACCATCCATCCTTTACTGGAAAATCCTTCAGCATATGAAAAAGGCTTCCGCTTTCGCAGAAGCCTTTTGCTTTTAAAGTGACCCGCCTTGCCGTCGCATGGAATATAAACCCGCTTCTCAGCAGGTGGGTACCATCCCGCAACGCTCGCGCTCCCTTCGTCCGGCAAAAGCCGGGAGGTCTGCAGTCCTGATGCGGCGACCGGTTCCCGTTTTAAATGTGTTCGGATTTAAAACACCACACTTACTCGCACAAGGCAGAATGTCTACTGTTTCGTGTGAGAACAGTATAACAAATATTGCAGCGAAAATCAAGAGGAAAGATTTACTTTTATGAAAAGTTTGCCAAAAGACAACAAATCATAAATATATTTGCAGCCATTTCGCCGGTACAACTGCCCAAAACCGCTTCAGCCAATTTCCGCCGTCTGTTCGGCAAAAAGATTGTCGCGGGTGATATTTTTTAGCCATTTGCCGCTGCGATAGTGGTGGATGACCCACGGCCATTTGACGAACTCGTCGGTGCACAGCAGAAAATATACCCACATAACCGGCAGTTTGAGGACAAACGCTGCAAAAAATCCCAGCGGCACTGCATAACCCCACATGTCGATCAGGTCACAGAAAAACCCGAACCGGCTGTCACCTCCGGCACGGAACGCACCGGCAATCAGCGTTGTATTGACTGCCTGCCCCATTACATAGTATGTATTGATCAGCAGCATGTTCTTCAAATAATACATTCCCGTATCCGTCAGCGATGCGAAATTCATGACAATCGGAATCGACGCCAGTACAATCAGTCCGCCGATTGCGCCAGTGATAACGGTCAGCTTCATCAGTTTTTTGGTATAAAGAGCGGCCTCTTCCATCCGGTTTTCACCGATTTTCTGTCCCAGCAGGATGCCGCCTGCATTGCCCAGCCCAAAGCACAAAATCGTGCCGAAGTTGCGGACCACCACGACAAATGAATTGGCGGCGACCGCGTCCGAGCTCATATGGCCGATAATGACCGAGTACATCGAAAAACCAATGCCCCATACCACATCGTTGCCCAAAGCCGGCAGTGATAACCGGACGAAGTCCTGAAACAGCAGTTTGTTGCGGATAAACATCGCCGAAAGGCGCAGCTTGATATGTTCGCTCCTGGCCGAAACGATCATGCACAGCCCCAGCTCCATCAGCCGTGACAGGGATGTCGCAATGGCAACCCCAGCCGCGCCCAGTTTCGGCGCACCGAACAGCCCGAAAATAAACACCGCATTGAGCAGAATGTTCATGCAAAAGGTAAAGGTGTTCAGTGCGGTGCTGATCATTACCCGGCTGACGCTGCGCAGAACCGACAGATAGACCTCAATGATTCCACAGCAGAAGAATGATACACTTAAATACCGCAGATAACCTGCGCCCAGTGTAATCAGTTCGGGGTCTTTGGTGAAAAGCGTCATCATCAGTTCGGGTGCCGTCAGCGCCATGACGGCGAATACCGTGGAAATTGCCATCGAAAACCGCAGTGCAATTCCCTGAATCGCGGAGATTGCCCGATAATCACCTTTTCCGTAATACTGTGCACAAAGCATACTGGCGCCGGTGCCCAGTCCAAAAAATACCATAAACAGGACGCTGGTGTACTGTGCGGCGAGCGAGACTGCGGAGATGGAAGACTGGCCGACAAAGTTGAGCATGATGACGTCGGTGGAATTGACAGATGCACTCAGCAGGTTTTGGAGTACAATCGGCACGACCAGTTTGGTGATCTGCCCGCCGAAGGTATTCTCATCCAGCTTTTTCAATTTTGGAAGATTCATTTGCTGTCCCTCTTTTGCCGCAGAAAGACGATAAAAATACCGGCAGAAGGCTCGGAATCAAAATCCTGTTCAGCCTGCTGCCGGTTAAAAATTACTCTTCGTCTTCTGCTTCGTCTTCGTAGTAGCCCATCAGCTTTTCCAAAAACAGGTTGCCGATTTTTTCGTATTCATCGTCATCATCGATCGAAGCGAGAAATTCTTCTCCGTCTTCCTCTTCGCTGACCAGGACAATCAGTTCTGCGTCCTCTCCCAGCGCCTGGGTGGGATCATCCAGATGGGGAGTAGCGGCGACGTAAGATTTGCCGTCGACATCCATCTGCGCCAGCAGTTCGACGACGCTTTCCACGCCTTCCTCATCCTGCAGGGTAAGCAGTTCGGGTTCTTCCAATTCGTGGTAATATTCGATCATGTTGGTAACCATTCCTTTCCCTTGTGGCAAGGTCTCAGCCTGCCGCCTGCACACGTGAAAGCCGCCGAAGGGCTTTGGACCTGTGAAGCGAAATTGTACGTTCTTATTGTATGCGATTGAAGGGATAAAGTCAATACGTTTTTGTAAAATCGCAGTTGGTCGGTAATGGATTTTCCGTAAAGAAAGTTTGTACACGGACGCGATACTAAAATCCCTGTTTGTGTTCGGCCACAGTGCAAAAAAGTTTAGATTTGATACTTGGTGGAAAAGATATAGAGAAAAAATACAAAAAAATAAAAAAATCTTGAAAAAAAGTATTGACAAATCAAAATGCCGGTGTTATACTAAAGATGCAATCAGGAAGGGACAAAATAAAAAACACAAAGAAGTGTTGAAACCCTCTGATTTATAAAAGAGGATCACATGATGGAATCTCAAAAATGACCTCCTCCTCAATGAGTTTAGCTGAGGGAAAAGAACATCATGTCAGGTACGAAAAGCGTACCAATCCAAAAGAGAAAGGACTGATTCCAATGGCAGATGAACCGAACAGCTTTTCTTCCAACACTGTTGTTGGAAACAGCTTCCGGTCTTAACTGAAACGGATTTATGGGATGCGATCCGACCGTTTGATTTATGAAATGAAAGAACCGGAAATTGAATTCAGACAGGTTGGAAAATAAAGAATATGAATTCAAAGACGAATTCATCTGATGCAAAGAAAATCGGATTTCGTTCAAAAAATCTGAAAGCTGTTTTGCCAGATTCAGGTTCAGAAAAATCAGAGAATTCTTTGTTTGACAATTGAATATCATCAAAGGAAGTTCCTTATAGATATATTCTATAGTACCTTTTTCATAGATGGTAAGGACGAAACCAATCTGACTTCCAGAAACAAAAGGGCATACAGAATCCAAACGAAAGGGACAATCCAATGTACAGATGAAAATTGTTTCGCAGATATTTTTGATCTGAGAAACGCAGGGATAAAAAAGTCTTTCCAAGTATAAGATGATATCAGAAATCCGAAGTAAGGATATTTGGTAACAGATTGGAAAGGAAAGCAAAAAGCAAAACCCAAATGGATTTCGGTGTAAGATTTCTGCTTCGGTTTTGTACAGAAAAAGTTCCACATGAAGAGTAAAGGGATAATCCAATGTACACGTAAAAATCATTTATCCAGAAAATGATAAAATCTGTTTTGATAAACAGAGAATATCAGCAAGTGGATAAAAGAAAAAATGGCACAACAGATATCCAAAATGCAGATGATCTTAATGAGAATCTGAAAACTCGAAAGGGATACTCCAATGTACTAGCCAGATCACTTGCCCAACCACAGTTTTCCATGAGGATTAAACCAATGTACTAGTTAAACTGATATAATCTTCTAAAGAATGAAGATTATAAAAAATGTTCCAGGTACAAAATGGCTGTTCTTTCTCGAAAAGCTGTTCGCTCAAGTTTATTTACCGCCCATACTGACGGTCAGAAAAACCGGGCATATGCAGCATAAAGGAAACCGGCTGAGCAGAAAACAACAGAATGAATAAGCCAAATCAAAACTGGTTTATGTTTTCAGAATCAAAAGTCAGTTGAAATTGAAAATCGGAAGATTTTTCAGAAAAGATAAGATTCGATTATACAGAGATTTAAATTTCAATGAAATTTAAATTGCAAGATGATGGAAAAAATATCTGAATGAAAAATAAAATGATTGAAATGAAAATTGAAATTGATAAGAAAACAAAAAAGCATTTCTGTTCATGGTCACAATAATAAAAAAGGAAAACAAGTTGTATACCTGCTGACTGAAAGATCAAAAAAGTTTTTTGAATGAATTTTCAAAAAATGATTTGATTGATTCAGAAAGAAAACAGATAAAAATTCAACTGAAAAGTTGATGAAATGAATTCTGTAAAATAAATTGAAAGTATTCTTTATTGGTTAAAATTTGAAGTTGCGGTGGGATTTCAGATGGAAACAATAAAAGAAATACAATCAATATAAAAACAGAAGAAAAATCAGAAACAAAAATTAAGTTGGAAATTGAATCTGTGTATACAAAAAAGGTTTTCTCAAAATGAAAATGTGATGATGAAAAAGAATCCGCCTGATTTCATTCCAATGAAATCTATATGACAAAAGTTGTACAGGTTTTTGCAATTGCCATTGAATAAAGAGTCAGACAGATTGATAAACAAAATCCCGCGTGATTGAAGATCAGAATAGAAAGCGAGCAGTTTCATAAATTGCAGCTTCAATTCAACTGCTGAATTTCGAAAGATCCTCCAAGGTTTATTGAAGAAAAAGCAGAAAAAATGTTGATTCCAGAATGCTGGAAAGAAAGGAAAAGACCATTGAATATTGAAGAGCAGAAATGACTCCTCGAACATAAAGTGCGCTGGCTGCACGTTCGAGGAGTCATTTGATGTTATCGGTAAAATTGGGAGGAGCAGCCGTTTGGCTGCATTCTTTTTGTCAGTTTGGTTATTGTGCACGAACACACACCGCGATATTCTATATTCTTTAAATAGAATGAGACTGGATTTTTTTGCCCGGCCATGGTATCATTAAGATAACATCAGCAGGCTTCCTGTTGGGAAGCAACCTGCTACAACAGAAAGGACGATTTATTATGCAGAATATTCCTGTCGTCAAACTCGGCCTGATTGCAGTCAGCCGTGACTGCTTTATCATCTCTCTTTCCGAACGCCGCCGTGCAGCAATCGCTGCGGCATGCGCTGCAAGAGGACTCGACGTTTATGAGGCAAAGACCACTGTCGAGAACGAAAACGATATGCTCAAAGCAGTCGATGAGGTAAAAGAAGCCGGATGTAACGCACTCTGCGTCTTCCTCGGCAACTTTGGCCCGGAAACCCCCGAAACGCTGATCGCACAGCGGTTTGACGGACCTGTCATGTATGCAGCGGCAGCTGAGGAAACCGGCAATGACCTGATCAACGGTCGCGGCGACGCTTACTGCGGTATGCTCAACTGCTCTTACAACCTCGGTATGCGCAAGATTCGCGCACATATCCCGGAATATCCTGTCGGCACCGCTGAAGAAGTCGCCGATATGATCGCTGACTTTATTCCCGTTGCCAGAACGGTACTTGGCCTGTCCGGCCTGAAGATCATCACCTTCGGTCCCCGTCCGCAGGATTTCTTCGCCTGCAACGCTCCGATTAAAGGTCTGTATGATATCGGCGTCGAAATCGAGGAAAACTCTGAGCTGGATCTGCTGGTCGCTTATAAGGAACACGCAGGCGATGCCCGTATCCCCGAAGTTGTCGAAGATATGAAAAAGGAAATGGGCGAGGGCCGCTATTATGAAGATCTGCTGGCAAGAATGGCACAGTTTGAGCTGACGCTGCTCGACTGGGCTGAGGCACATAAGGGTGCCCGCAAATATGTCGCATTCGCTGACAAATGCTGGCCTGCATTCCCGTCTCAGTTTGGCTTCGAACCTTGCTATGTCAACTCCCGCCTGGTTGCCAGAGGCATTCCGGTTTCCTGTGAGGTCGATATTTATGGTGCACTGTCTGAATACATCGGCCTGTGCGTGACCGGAGACGCTGTCACCCTGCTGGATATCAACAACTCGGTTCCGAAGGACCTGTACGATGAGGATATCGCGCCCAAGTTCTCCTATAAGCTCACCGATACCTTCATGGGCTTCCACTGCGGCAATACTCCTGCCTGCAAGATGTGCGCAGACCGTGCCATCAAATATCAGCTGATTCAGCATCGTCTGCTGGAACCCAAGGACAGCGAACCTGACTTTACCCGTGGTACGCTGGAAGGCGACATCGCTGCAAGCGACATCACCTTCTACCGTCTCCAGTGCGATGCACAGGGTGTGCTCCGCGCTTATATTGCAGAAGGCGAAGTTCTGCCGGTTGCAACCCGTTCCTTCGGCGGCATCGGTATCTTTGCAATCCCTGAAATGGGACGTTTTTACCGTCATGTGCTGATTGAAAAGGGCTACCCGCATCACGGCGCCGTTGCATTCAGCCACTGCGGCAAGGCACTCTTCTCGATTCTGCGTTATCTGGGCGTCGAGGATATTGCATACAACCACCCTGCCGGTCTGCCTTACAAGACCGAAAATCCTTTCGCCTGATCGCAGTATCCATAACTGAATAAGATATGACAACAGGTCTCCTGCTGTGGCCGTCCGGCCATGACAGGGGACCTGTTTTGTGCACAGAAAAACGCACGGACCGGCAGTCCGTGCGTATGTATCGGATGTATGAATTTTACAGAAGAGCGAGCGAAAGCTGATGTGCAATCTTTTCCGCATTCTCTGCAATCGAGCCGTTGTCACAGTTGACAATGAAATCGGCATACTTTTCATAGAGCGGAACCCGTTCGTCATAAAGCTGTTCGACGGTTTTATCTTTTGCACCGCAGACACCGCGGGTTGCCAGGTTGCCGAGACGTTCTTTGACATGATCGCAGGAAAGCTGGATGTAAACGACCGCTCCGAGCTCTTTCAGGTGTGCCATCGCCTCAGGATAATATACGGCGCTTCCGCCGGGAGCAACGACCGTCCGGTCACAGATGATCCCCGAAAGGACCTCATTTTCAATCCGGTAAAACTCGTCCAGTCCATCATAATCAATAATCTGTTGCAGACGTTTTCCGGTCTGGTTCTGAATCAGCAGATCGCCATCAGTAAATGAATAACCCAGTGTTTTGGCAAGAACGACGCCGATGGTGCTTTTGCCGCATCCCGGCATCCCAATCAAAATGACGTTCATAAGGGGATTCCTTTCTTTTTCCTGTTCGGCGGTTTTTGCGGCACAGGTTTACAGCCGCACCTTTGCCCGGCGCAGCACGGCGATGACTGCCGGCAGTACAATCAGCAGTACGATCGATTCAACCGGTACCTTGCCAACATTGGCAAGCATCCGGACGCCAAAAATTGCGTTAAAGCCCTTGCCATACAGCATGGAATACCATAATGTGCCCAAAAGACCGTTGACCACAATGTTGATCAGCAGTTTGGCGGAAACCACCCGCGGCAGCGTTGCTTTTGCCTTGTACAGAAACAGGCCGTAAAACATACCGCCAAGCATCGCGTTGAGGGTATATCCAAAGAAAAACGCTCCGGTCGGCCGTACCAGATATTTGACCAGATCGCCTACGCCTGCCGCAAACCCACCGGCTACAGGTCCGTAAAAACATCCCAGCATCGCCGAGATGATTGACCCGACGCCAATCTTGATCGGCCCGACATAGAAGGAAAACTGGTCGACGATAACCCCAAGCGCCAGCATCAGTGCCATCCCGCACAGCGACCGGACATTCCACAGTTCGGCTGATGACGCACGCAGGTTATCCGGCAGGCCGGTGAAGACCTTTGGATAGTCAGCAAAAACCGCAACGGTTTTCCGCCAGATAAAATGAAAAATACCACGAACAGACATAAGCAGCTCCTCCTTCCATAAATTTGCTTCAATGAAATTCGGGGTGGAGGGCAAAGCTGCCTGCCTCAAAATTCATTGCAGCGGGATGCGGAGGGTAAACCACAAGCGGTTGTGTATACCGCTTTTCGTCCTGCCGACAACTCCCCGTTCCGCAGGCACTTAGCGCTTACCATCCTACTCTGCATATGACACTCTCATTATAAAACCTTTTTTAATTCCCCGCAATAGCTTTCAGCAAATTCGGGTTTCCAACTATAATTCATAAAACATTATTATTATTTCTGTTCATATTATCCTATCTTTTGAGTATATGCCGGGTCGAAAAAATGAAAATGCAATCGGAAAAGGATTCATGCTGTTTCGAAACCTGTATACATATGCAGAAAAATACCGGCCGGATGCTATAAAAATCCGACCGGTTTATTTATAATCTGTCACGTCCGGTAATCACACAGGCGATTTCTCCCGCCAGTTCACAGCACCGTGCACAATCTGCCGCAACACTGGGAAATACCGTTCCCGGTTCATAACATTCATCTGCCATCCGCTGAAAATAACCGTCTGTCAGCACCATCTGCTGTTCTTCTGCCTGTTCCTCCAGCTGCTGCAACAGACGCAACTGGTCAAAACAGCGTCCTTCATAAATCGAAAGCGCTTTGTCCAGCATCTGCAAGGTTGTCTGGAAGTATTGTTCGAGTTCTTTTTCACCTTCTGCGGACAGTTTTTTGTCGCCCAGTTCTTCGACCGACGCCGCCACGTCTCCTGCATATAACCCAATCCGGCGAATCTGTGCGGTTACCCAGAGCAGTTCGGCAATCTGACGCAGTTCCTTGCTGGTCAGATCGAGCGAACGCAGTTGGTCTAATTGGCTGACCAGCTGGACAGCCGCTTCGGTAAAACGGTGCTGTTCCTGCCGGATTTGTTCCAGCAGGGAAGTCTCGTCCGAAAAGAGGACTCGACCGGCCCGTTCAAATACATCATAAGCCTTTCGTCCCAGGCTGACAACCTCTTTCAGCCCCATAGCGAGTGCATCGGAAGCCGCCAGATTTTCCCAGTCGGAAGCGGAAGCAGGTTTTGTAGTTTTTTCAGAAGAGAAGAAAAAGCGTTTGCCGGTATGCCGCAAAAAGCCTGAAAAATCCAAGCGAATCCCTCCAGTCACAGCTGTTTAATTGAAGCTGCCATGTATTTTTCGCAAATCTCACTTTTATTTTATCGGATTTTTACCGGATTGTCAATGATTGCGTTAACATTCCACGTTTTCCGCCGCTCTGGGAGGCGGCAGGCGCTTTTCCCAGCGTCCGCAGTAAAAAGCTACCCCCGAAACAATCCCGCCTAAAACCCAGCCGATTGGAGCCGCAAACCAGATGCCGACCGGACCCAGTTCTCTGGAGAGCAGCACCGAGATCAGAATCTTGGAAAGCAGTTCGACAATGGACGAAAAAATTGTGACATTGACCTGTCCCAGTCCGCGCAGTGCCGAGTTAAACACCCAGATCAGCCCCAGTGCCGGATAAAAACAGGCTTCAATTCGAATCATCCAGCCGCTGATCGACAGGATTTCTGTTTCACTTCCGTCGATAAACAGCATGGAGACATACTTTCCAAACAACAGCATCAGTGCCGCCGCAATGATCGACAGAATCACAACCAGCCGCATCGCCTGCCGTATTCCGGAATAAATCCTGTCTTTGTATCCGGCGCCGAAATTCTGCCCGGCATAGACAGAAAAGGAGAGTGCAAACTGGTTAAACAGCAAAACAGCGATATTTTCGACCTTGCTTCCGACGGTATAGGCTGCGACGACCGATGAACCAAACGAATTGATGACGCTGGTGATGACCAGCATCCCGACCGACAGCAGACAGCTGGTGGCGCCCATCGGCAGGCCGTACCGCAGATAATCTCCCATAATTTTTTTATCCAGTGCCATTTCCTGCCGGCTAAAGCGCAGAATCGCGTATTTGCGGCGCATATAGACAAAAGACAGCGCGGCAGCGATTCCCTGGGAAATGATCGTTGCCCATGCCACGCCTGCGACAGCCATCTCCAGTGCCAGTACGAAAAACAGGTCCAGCACGATATTTAAAAAGGAACATAAAATCAGAAAATACAGCGGCGTCTTAGAGTCGCCGATCGCCTTAAGCACCGATGCAATGGCATTATAGGCCACCTGCACGATAATCAGTCCGCAGGTAATCCGGATATAGGTGACGGCACCGTCGATGATGTCTGCCGGCGTTCCCAGCAGCTGCATCAGCGGCCTTGCTCCGACAAAGGCAATCAGCCCGACTGCCACGCCAAAAAAGATGGTCAGCAGTAATGCGTTTGCCGATGCCCGTCGTACCCGTTTAGCTTCTCCCGCGCCGATCAGCTGGGAGACAACAATCGAGATACCGCCGGTCATTCCGGTCGACAGAAAAAGAAAACATCCGGTTGTAGAGCTGGTCGCTCCGATGGAGGCGAGCGCACCTGCTCCTACAAAACGTCCTAGTACAATCGTATCTACCATGTTGTACATCAGCTGGAAAATCCCGCCGATCATCATCGGGATTGCGAACTGAATCAGAAGTTTTGTTGGATTGCCGCGGGTCATATCACCGGCTGTGGTTGAACCTGCCATATTGTCAGCATCCTTTCGTAAGGGAACGGTACCGCAAACAGGCCATCCCTTCCCATTTTATGTTCAGCATACCATCTTTTGTTTCATTGTGGTATGCCATATGGCACAGAATGAAATTATTTCCCGTCAAAAATCTCCTCATCCGCACATTCCCTCCCACAATCCTTCAGAGAACCATCCTTTGCCGCCCGATTCGCCGGGAACCTGCATCGGCAGTCCGACCGGTTTTGCAACGGCGCTGTGATAGTATGAAGAAAACGACAGCAATACAGGCGCTGCGGACAAAATGTCCCTGCGCAGGAAAGGAATGGTCAACGATGTTAAAAGTGGGGCTTGCCGAAACGGCAAAGGGGTGGAAACAGCTGTGGAACCGCTCCAGGGAAGGACGTGAACTGCGGGCAGTGCTGATCTCATTCCCGGCGGGACTGCTCGCGGCAATGCTGACGCTGCCGGGTGGAATGCGGCCGCTTGGGATGGCACTGCCGATGGCATTGCCGGGAAGCTGTGCACTCGCTTCGCTGGCAGGAGCGGTGATCGGCTACAGCATCCATGGTGTCTTTGCCGACAATCTCAGCTGTCTGGCAGTGCTGGCCTGCACGCTTGGGGTCAAGCTGCTGACCGACGGGATTCCCCGTCTGCGCAGCAGCCCGATTTTTCTGTCTGCCTGTGCAATGATACTCGGCGGACTGATTGCAGGGATTCGGTGCAGTCTGGTTTCTGCGGGAACCGGAGAATGGATTTTTGGTATGGCGGAAGCGGTGCTGACCGGTGGCGCGACGTATTTTGCCTTTTTCGGGTCACGGTTTTTATTGTCTGGAAGGCGTTTGAGCGAAGCCGGGATGATTCAGCGCACCAGTATCTTACTGCTGGCGCTGGCGGTATTGATGGGACTGACCGGAATGGAAATTTACATCTTTTCTCCCGGACGGATTATCGCCTGTGTCGCAATCCTGCTGGCAGGAGAACGCCGTAATGCCCAGAGTGCCGCTGAAACCGGCATCTGCTGTACTGCGGCGATGGCGTTTGCGGTCCCGGCCAATATGCTGACCGGCGGGATTTATACCGCCTGCGGCTATTGGGCGGGGTTGTTCGCCGGGCTTGGACGGATACGGCAGACCATGTTCTTTGCAGGTGCGGCATTGGCTGCGTCGATGGTGACCGGGGTTTCTTCGGCGTCACTGCTCTGGATGCTGGACTTGCTGGTCGGATGCGGGATTTTTCTGATTCTGCCGGACAGGCTCCGCCAGAAGGTTCCGGCAATCCGCCGCGGGCGTCCGATTGCCTTTGCTGACGCCGGCAGAACGGCTGCACGGCTGCGTTTCAGCGCAGGGACCCTGCTTGATCTGGAAAAAACCGTCGAGGCAGTCTCTGAAAAGCTGTATAACACAGGTGTCTGCTCGATTGATAACGTGTATACCGGCGCTTCGGACAAGGTCTGCCGGAAATGCGGGCTGAAACTGTTCTGCTGGGATACTGCGTGCAGCCAGACCAATGACGCATTTGCCAAACTGACCCCACTGCTCAAGGCCAAAGGAGGTGTCACACCGGATGACCTGCCGGCCTATTTCTTGGAGCGCTGCCCCAAAACGGCCGACCTGACCGCTGCAATCAATAACCTGTACGCGCAGTTTATCTCCCGTGAAGCTGCACGCCGTAAAGTCGCGCAGGCAAAACAGGTTGCCGCTGAACAGTTTGAAGGCCTTTCGGACATGCTGGCTGAATTTTCCGGCGAGCTGCGGGAGATTGCATCGATTGATACCGATACCTCTGACCGGATTGCCGCGATGCTGCGGGAGATGGGGGAGGAACCGGAAGAGGTGTACTGTATCATCGACCGGTATGACCGGATGCGGATTGAAATTTATACCGAAAAGCCGCTGCGTCCGGAGAGTGACTTTCTCTGTGGGGAACTGGGCAGCCTGACCCAGCGTCCGCTGGATGGGCCGAGTGTGGTATCGTCGGACGATACCACCCGGACAACCTTCTATGAACAGGCCCGGCTTAAGGTCGAATACGGCAGTGCCCAGATCTGTGCACGGGATGGCAAGATTTCCGGCGACTGCTGCGATACCTTCTCGGATGGCAAAGGATTTTTTCACCTGATTTTGAGTGATGGTATGGGGACCGGCGGCAGAGCGGCGGTCGATTCGATTATGACGGTCAGTTTTGTATTGCGGCTCATTAAGGCGGGATTCGGCTTTGATGCGGCGCTCAAGCTGATTAACTCCTCACTGCTGATCCGTACTGGCGAAGAAACTCTCGCAACGCTGGATATCGGCTGTATTGATTTGTATACCGGAAAAATGGAGTTTTTAAAGGCCGGAGCCGTTTCGTCCTTCCTCTGCCGTGAGGGACGGGTCGCTGAAATCAGCGGCAGTTCACTGCCTGCCGGGATTTTGCAGGGAATCCATTACGAGCGCAGAACCGTTCGGCTGCGGGAAGGAGACCTGATTGTGATGATGAGCGACGGCGCGCTGTCGATTGCACCCGACTGGATGAAAGAGGAGCTGGCACTGGCGGCGAATGAACCGGTTCAGAAGATTGCAGAACGGCTCGCCAACCTCTCCAAACGCAATGAACGCGGAAGAGGGGATGACATCACTGTTATGGCGGCAAGGGTTGTTCGAGTTTGATGAAAGGTTAAGTTGTGGATCGTCATCGATTATGTGGCAGGAACCGGTTCCATTGATTGGGACCGGCTCTTTTGCCATTCTTGGGAAAATAGTTTTCGTCAATGTGCACGAACACGCTCCTAAATATTTTTCGGTCAGGGGACTGGATTTTTCCGGACAGGCATGCTATCATGAAATAAACAAACCGATTCTTAACCAAAAGGAAGGTGTACTCCAGTATGAATTTTCATGAACAGGCAGTGGAACTGGTCAAAAAAATGACCCTTGAAGAAAAGATCAGCCAGCTGCGGTATGACGCACCGGCTATTGAAAAGCTGCATATTCCCGCCTACAACTGGTGGAATGAGGGACTGCACGGCGTCGCCCGTTCTGGGACGGCAACCGTCTTCCCGCAGGCGATCGGAATGGCTGCCTCATTCGACCCGGATTTGCTGTGGTGTGTAGCCGACGCGATTTCGACCGAGGCCCGCGCAAAATATAACGGATATAAACAGTTTGGTTCGACCGGTATCTATCAGGGACTGACCTACTGGAGCCCCAATATCAATATCTTCCGTGACCCTCGCTGGGGACGCGGACATGAAACCTACGGCGAAGACCCTTATCTGACCGGCGTAATGGGATGCGCATTTATTGAAGGTCTTCAGGGCGACGACCCGACCTACCGCAAACTGGATGCGACCATCAAGCATTTTGCAGTCCATTCCGGTCCGGAGTCCACCCGCCACGAGGCAAATGTCGAAATTGACCGCGAAACAATGGATGATACCTATCTTTGGGCATTCCGTTACTGTATCGAACATGCCGACCCGTCGGCTGTAATGGGCGCATACAACCGTGTCAACGGTGAGCCCTGCTGTGGAAGTGAGACACTGCTGAAAAAGATTCTGCGGGAAGAGTGGGATTACCGCGGCTATGTTGTATCCGACTGCGGCGCAATCAACGACATCAACGAACACCATCATGTCACCTTTACCCAGGCTGAGAGTGCCGCACTGGCAGTCAACAACGGCTGTATCCTCAACTGCGGCAATGCCTTCCGTTCACTCGGACAGGCGGTTGAAGAAGGCCTGATTACCGAAGAAACGATCACCAATGCCTGTGTCAAACTGTTTGAAGCACGTTTCCGGCTGGGAATGTTTGCAGATGACTGCCCGTTCGACTCTATCGGGCTGGATGTGATTGAATGTGAAGCCCATCGGACCATCAACCGCAGAATGGCGGAAGAGTCGATTGTCCTGCTGAAAAACGACGGAATTCTGCCGCTGAAGAACGTCCGGAAACTGGCGGTCATCGGACCGAACGCTGACGATGTCAGCGTGCTGCTGGGCAACTATAACGGCTATCCTTCCCGCTATTCCACCTTCCTGCGTGGATTGCAGGAGGCGTTTGACGGCGAGATCATCTATTCCAAAGGATGCCATCCGTTTATCGACGCGGTGGCGAATCCCTGGATGGAAGACCTGACCCGTGAAGCTGTTCTGGCAGCTAAACGTGCCGACGCAGTGGTCATGTTCCTCGGCCTGAATCCCTCGATGGAAGGGGAAGAGGGAGATGCGTTCAATGGCGCCAATGCCGGCGATAAGGTCGATCTCCAGCTGCCGCTCTCCCAGAAACGGCTGTGGAAAGCGGTCCGCGGAACTGGCAAGCCGATCATCTTCGTCAATGTATCGGGTTCTGCTGTCGACCTGCGCGATCAGAACAAGTATGCCTCTGCACTGATTCAGTGCTTCTATCCCGGAGCGGAAGGCGGCGCTGCACTGGCGGACATTCTGCTTGGCAAGGTCAATCCGTCGGGCAAACTGCCGGTGACCTTCTACTGGAGCGAAGAAAGCCTGCCGCCGTTTGATGATTACCGGATGGAGGGACGGACTTACCGGTATCTGAGAGAAAAGCCGTTGTTCCCGTTCGGATACGGCCTGTCCTATACGACTTTTGAGGCCGATGAAGCAAAGCGCGGGATGGAAAACGAAATCACCGTCACCGTTCGCAATACCGGTGAGCGGGACGGAATGTGCACGGTACTGTGTTATCTGCGGAGTGATGGCCGTCCGGAACTGAACCGGCAGCTGGCGGCTTTCCGGAAAATCTTCCTGAAAAAGGGAGAGGAAAAGCAGCTGCATATGGATCTCTGTCCGGAAATTCTGGAACGTTTTCCTGATCCGGACGCAGTTGAAATTTTGGTGGAAGTTTAATGGCTTAACTGAAATATTATCCAGCGTTTACACCTAATTTACATATTAATTCGATAAAAAGTGCTGAAAATTACAATTTTCAGCACTTTTTTGCATTTTTACGCTTGCCAAATCCCCAAAAAAGGAACAAAATAGAAAACATGTGCTCCCGTGCGTCTATCGCCGGGAGATGGTTGACAAACGGAAGGAAGGATATTTTATGTCAGAAAGTACAACGGCCAGCCGTCCGCTCTTTGACCGCAAGGCTTTGACGGCATTGATTCTGCCGCTGGTCGTCGAGCAGTTCCTCGCGATGGCCATAGGTGCCGCCGATACCGTCATGGTTTCCAGTTGCGGCGAGGCAGCAGTCAGCGGCATTTCGCTGGTCGACTCGATCAACGTCCTGCTGATTCAGGTGTTCTCGGCACTGGCAACAGGCGGTGCCGTCGTTGCGGCCCAGTTTCTCGGAATGGGCAAGCGTGAAGAGGCAAAGGATTCAGCCCGTCACCTGATTTTTGTCGTACTGGTGGTTTCGCTGGTCATTACCTTTTTCTCATTGCTGACCCGCCGGCCGCTGCTGCGAGCAATCTTCGGCTCGATTGATGATGAGGTCATGGCCAATGCACAGATTTACTTTTTGCTGTCGGCGATATCCTATCCTTTTCTTGCGTTGTATAACGGTGGTGCGGCGCTGTTCCGCTCGATGGGTAACTCTAAGATTTCGATGATTACCTCTTTTGTCATGAACGGACTGAACATCGTCGGCAACGCTATCCTGATCTATGGAGCCGGGATGGCTGTCGCAGGTGCCGCTACTGCGACGCTGATTTCCCGTATTCTGGGTGCTGTTTATATGCTCTGGCTGCTGGAACACCCGGACAACCCGCTGAGTATCCGCGGGATGCTGAAATTCCGGCCGCAGTGGAAGATGATTCGGCCCATTCTGATGATTGGTATCCCCAACGGCGTCGAAAACGGACTGTTCCAGGTCGGCAAGATTCTGGTTGCCAGTTTGATTTCCTCGTTTGGTACTTACGCAATTACCGCAAACGCGGTCGCGAACACCCTTGCAAGTTTGGAATGTGTCCCCTCCACCGCAATCGGTCTGGCAATGATTACCGTCGTCGGCCAGTGCATCGGTGCGGGTGATAACCGTCAGACAGCCCGGTATGTCAAGCTGATGATGGTGATTTCCTACAGCGCAATGCTGGTCTGCAACCTGGCGATGATCGCAATGGCTTCTCCGCTGATCGGGTTCTACAATACGACTGCCGAGACGGCAAAAATCGCATGGCAGCTGGTGTTCATCCATTCTGCGATGGGCATTATCTTCTGGCCGGCGTCGTTTACACTCCCCAATGCGCTGCGTGCAGCCGGCGATGCCCGCTTTACGATGATTATCTCGATGGCTTCGATGTGGGCATGCAGAATCGGTCTTTCTTTCCTGCTCGGCATTACCTTCCATCTGGGGGTACAGGGCGTCTGGATTGCAATGACCATCGACTGGATTTTCAGAGCGATCCTGTTTGTATGGCGTTTCGTCAAAGGCGGCTGGAAAGGCAAAAAAGTCGTTTAATTTCCGGTATCTGCTCAAAGGAATGGATTCCCCGGTATTCTTCGGAATGCCGGGGAATTTTTTCTTGCTATTCTCCCGCAAACATGGTATAGTATTGATATGTATGCAAAAAAACTCCGCGTTTTTTACCAGAGAAAAAGGAGAATATATTCATGAAACTGAAACGACTGGCCGCCGCATTTGTGGCGGGTATGATGGCGATGCTGACGCTTGCCGGATGCAGTACCATCTCGATAGAAGGAAATGATCAGCCGGCTGCCCAGACAGAAGAAACCTGCCGGGTCGGCATTTATACCCCGATCTGTGGAGATTACCTCTTTACTTCGGCATGGGGTGACTGCGGCGCTGACCGTGACCTGCGCAGCCTGCTGCATGGTGCGGAAAACGTGACGGTGGTGGCTGAAAACAACTACGCCGCCAATACGTCGGTTATCAGTTCCGTTTCGATTACAGAAGGGGATACCGGGTCCAGAACCTATACCTATAAACTCGTCAGCGGCTTGTGTTTCAGTGATGGCAGCCCGCTGACCGCAAAGGATTATGTCTTTTCGGTTTTGCTGCAAAGCAGCCCTGCGTTTGGCCGGCTTTCCGGCGACAACACCGCCTATGCACAGCTGGAAGGGTATGAAGCGTATGCTTCCGGTGAGTCGGAGTATTTTTCCGGTGTACGGCTGCTGTCGGATACCAGCTTTTCGCTGACAATTGATGAAGATTATCTCCCTGATTATCAGGAAATGATGCTGACCCAGGTGTATCCGGTGCCGATGTCGGTCATTCTTCCCGGCGGTGAACTGACCGACGATGGAGAGGGCGCGACGGTGAGCGGGATGACCGATGAGGCGCTCGCTGCAACGCTGGAAGGCGCAAACGGATACCGCCGGATACCGATGGTAACCGCAGGACCTTATATGCTGGAATCGGTGGAAGACGGTGTGTATACGCTGGTCGCGAATCCGTATTATTCGGGTGGATATTATAAACGTCAGCCGACTATTACCCGGATGAGCGTTGAAACTGCGGACCTGACTGAAGGTGGAGATTATGACCTGATTGTCGGGATTACCGGCCGGACAGGCATCCAGGCTGCCAATAAGCTGCTGGGCGCCGACCAGATGGCAACCGCTTATTATTACGATAGCCTGACTGTCAGCAGCCTTGGATTTGATGAAAGTGTGCCGGTCGGCGTCCGGCAGGCACTGTCGGTGCTGATTGATACCCAGCAGGCCGCCGACCTTCTGGCCGGCAACTGGGGACAGGGTGCTGTCGGCAATATTCCGCTGGCTTCGTCCTATTACCAGAGCTGTTACGCTACAATGAGTGCGTCTACCGTCATCAGTGTGGATGCTGCCCAGCTGTTGGAAGAGGCAAATGGCGGTGAACCGGTGGAACTGACCTATGGTTATGACCCGGACGACGCAGAAGCAGTCACTGTTTTACGGTTGCTGGAAGAAGCGGCCGAGCAGCAGCCTCTGCTGTCGATTACGGCGGTTGAAAATGCGGAACAGCCTGACCTGTATTTTCAGAAGGTTACCAGTCCGAAAAACTGGGGTGCATGGCAGGGATTGAAAGGAACTTCCCTGGAAGAATCCGCTGCTCAGCTGCGCCGTACTGGTTTCGATACAAATTCGACCCGCTTCAGTGAAAAACTTGCGGCATTTGAGATGGAGTATATGGAACAGCTTCCTACCCTTCCGCTCGCTGCCTATCGTGCCTGTGATCTGGTCGGAAAACGGCTGATCGGTTATCAGCAGGTGGACGTGTATGATGACTGGACCGTCTGGATTCAGTATACAAGATTGTTTGTCCCGACTTCTTCTGAGGTTGAGGAATAACCGAAAGAACTCCCGGTACAGCTTGAGAAAAGCTGTACCGGGATATTTTTGCCTGAAAGATTTATGTATAAAAATTCACAGTAACCGATAGTATTTTTGTAAAAGATGTGTTACAATATAAATGGTAAAATTTTCTGCATAAATGTAGAATCGTGGAAAGGATGAGTTTTAATGGAACGTATAACGGAAATGCCCCGGATGCAAAAGGACGAAAATGGAAAAATGATGCTTTATGTCGACGGTGCGCCCTATATCGCACTGTCAGGTGAGCTGCATAACTCCAGTTCGTCCAGCCTTGCATATATGGACCAGAAAATCTGGCCTGCGCTGCGTCCGCTGCATATGAATACTGTAATTCTGTCGGTCGCCTGGGAAACCATTCAGCCGGAGGAGGACCGGTTTGATTTTACGCTGGTCGATGGTCTGATTGCCAGTGCAAAGCGGGAAGGCATGCGTCTGATTCTGCTCTGGTTCGGACTGTGGAAAAACGGTATTTCCACTTATGTTCCGGCGTGGGTCAAAAAGGCTTCCAGTGGTTTAAATGCCCGTTTCTTCCGGGTACGGGACGGCTTTGGCAAGCCACTTGATTGCATTTCACCTTTCTGTGAAGAAGCTGTTCAGGCAGATGCGGCGGCTTTTAGTCAGCTGATGCAGCATCTCGCACAGGCAGACCCTGAACATGTCGTCATCGCGGTTCAGGTGGAAAATGAGATGGGCGTTCTCGGCGCTGACCGGGATTTTTCGCCTGCGGCTGAACAGGCTTTCCACAGCCCGGTTCCGGAACTGGTCGCACAGCAGTATGGCCAAGGCAGCTGGGAAGAAGTTTTTGGCCGGGATGGCGGAGAAATGATGATGGCATGGCAGTATGCGTCTGCCGTGGAAAAGATCGCCGCCTGTGGCAAAGCGGTTTATCCGCTTCCGATGTATGTCAATGCCTGGCTGGAGCAGCATCCTGACCGTGCAGGCTGCTACCCCTGTGGCGGACCGATTGCAAAGGTTATGCAGATTTGGCGGCTGGCTGCGCCGACCATTGACTGCTATGCGCCGGACATCTATCTCAATAATTTCCGTGGTGTCTGTGATGAGTATGCCGTTTCCGGAAATCCGCTGTTTATTCCGGAAGTGCGTGCAACCAAGGATTCGGCATCGTTTTTGATGTATGCGGTTGGCAAACATCGTGCACTGTGTTTTGCACCGTTTGGAATCGAAGACCTGTTTGGAAACCGTTCGGACAGCATCGACGACAGTCTGCTGGCAACGCTGAATATCAGCAACGATGCGTTCAATCCGACCGGAGCAGGGGAACGTCTGGCCGCTGCTTATGACTTGATTGGAAATATGCTGCCAATTATTGACAAGGCACATCGTGAAGGAAAAATTCACGCTTTTCTGGAATATCATGATTCCGGCATCTCCCTTTCGCTTGCCCGCTATGACGTGCAGATTTCCTATTCTGGCGCTTCGGAGTCCTTCTTCAGTCGTTCGTCCAACAACAAGGACCGTGCTGTGGCAGGTGGTTTCCTGATTGAACTGTCGGAAAATGAGTTTATCCTGTGCGGAAGCGGCTATTCGGTCAAATTCCTGCCCAAACCGGGAGAAAAAGCCGTTGTCGGTGTCCTGAATAAGGAAGAAGGCTATTATCGTGCCGGTGAATGGGTTCCGGGACGTACCCTGAATGGCGATGAAGGCTATTTCATCGGCCTGTCAGATTTCCCGCAGGCACTGCATATCAGCCTGTTCTGTTATGAATAAGCATTTGTCTGACTGACGCACTAACGAGCGGCAGCTGTTCTGTCTGTGACCGGAGAGAATCGCTGCCGTTTTTCTTGTCATACAGCTGGATTTATAGTATAATATCATCAACCTACTTTAAAGTAAAAGATCCAGGAGGTTCTTATGAAACAGCAATATATCAGAATCGAAACACCGTCCGGTGCATGCTGGGCAGAAGAATACGACGGAAAAGCACTGCTGCTGGATGGTGCTCCTTATCTTGGCGGCAAAAAGACCGGACAGGAAATGGATTTGAAGGGTGTACGGCTGCTGGCACCGTTTGAAGGAAACAAGATGGTCTGTGTCGGGAAAAACTACTTTGACCATATTCAGGAGATGCAGGCAGTATTCGGCGATGCTGTCCCTGAAAAACCGGTCCTGTTTATCAAACCTTCTACCTGTGTCAATGACCCGGATGGAATCATCCCTTACCCGGCAGTATCCAACCGGGTGGATTATGAAGGCGAACTGGCAATTATCATCGGCAAAAAGATGACCCATGTGCCGGAAGAAGAAGCTCTTTCCTATGTCTTCGGTTATACGGTGGCCAACGACGTGACTGCCCGCGATATCCAGAAAAGTGAGGGACAGTGGACCCGTGGCAAGGCATTCGACCTGTTTGCACCGGTTGGACCGCGGATTGTGACCGGTCTGGACCCCGCTGCACAGACGGTCATTACCCGTCTCAACGGTCAGGAACGGCAGCGGAGCAGCACCTCTCTGCTGATTCATACGGTTCCCAAACTGCTTGCCTTTATCACTGAGGCAATTACATTACTTCCGGGTGATTTTGTGCTGACCGGAACACCTGCCGGTGTTGGCGCAATGCAGCGGGGCGATGTGGTCGAGGTAGAAATCCCGGAAATCGGTATTCTGCGCAATACCGTCGAATAACGGCAGGAGGCGGACAGAATGAAAACCGTATCGGTCAGGGGTGTGGAATTTGGAAATGGAAGACCCAAAATCTGTATCCCGGTAGTTGCACCCGATCACTTCGGTATTCTCGAACAGGGGCGCAGGATAGCCCGGAAAAAAGGCGTCTGTGCCGATCTGTGTGAATGGCGGATTGACTGGTTTGACGGGGTATGGAACCGTGAATCGCTCAAGAAAACCGGAATGAGCCTGCGTCAGGTACTGGATGGAATGCCGCTGCTGGTGACCTTCCGGACCAAACAAGAAGGTGGAAACCAGCCCTGTGACAGCCAAAAATATCTCGCGCTGCTGGGTGAGATATGCGCCGATGGGTACGCGGACCTTGTCGATGTTGAGTTGTTTACTGCCGGTGAACAGGCAAAAGCACTGGCAGAACTTGCGGCGGAAAATGGCGTCAAAACGGTCTTTTCCAGCCATGATTTTCAGAAAACCCCACCTCGCGCTGAAATCCTTTCCCGGCTGGAAAAGATGGAGCAGCAGGGAGCGGATATCTGCAAAATTGCGGTGATGCCCCAGTCGGCTTCGGATGTGCTGGAGCTGCTTGCGGCAACCGAGGAACGCGCACGGGTCAGTGATGCACCGCTGATTACGATGTCGATGGGAAAACTGGGGGCAGTCAGTCGGGTCTGTGGTGAGCTGGTGGGCAGCTGTCTGACTTTCGGGACGCTGGAGTCGGCTTCGGCACCCGGTCAGCTTCCGGCAGACAAATTGGCGGAAATGCTGGGACTGCTAGGTATGAGCGGCGTATAATCGCCGCTTTGCCGGAGGTCAAAAAGAAAATTCTGCGCTGTTGGATGGAAAAAGTGCAGGGAGGTTTGAAGGATGAATAAAATAATCACGGTGGCATTGCTGGTCGCGGTTGTGGCGGTCATTGTCCTGCTGGTGGCGATGGGAATTGAAATCCTGATGCTGGACAAAAACCCGGCTGTGATATCGGGGTTGGCTGTCGGTGTGGCACTTTGTATGCTGGTCATACTGGCCTGTGCTTTCTGGCAGGCGATGGGTAAAAAATAACGCCTTTTCTGACCCGGAGGTGAAGAGATGAACGCTGTTGAACAATTGCCGGATGGGTACGGTGAGCGGGTAAAAATTGACCTGCAAAAGAATAAAACAGAAGCACTGCTGGTCAACGGACTGGCACTTGTCATTATGTTGGTACTGATTGAGATTGGTCATTTGGTCGTTCCGGTGCAGGCGTTGCTGCGCCTTGGAATTACAAAGCTGCTGCTCATGGTGATCGGAGTGCTCCTCTACCTCGTGCTGCACGAGCTGACCCACGCGGTCTGTATGAAATATTACGGCGCTGAAAAGGTGAAGTTCGGCTATACAGGTTTGTACGCCTATGCCGGCAGCGACGCTTATTTCGGGAAGAAACCGTATATTGTCATTGCATTGGCGCCGGTCGTCGTCTGGGGTGTGGTGCTGCTGATACTGAATCTTCTGGCAGGTGACGGATGGTTCTGGGTGGTCTGGCTGATTCAGGTCAGCAACCTTTCGGGGGCAGCCGGAGACTTGTACGTGACCGCTAAACTGTCAAAAATGTCTGCCGATATCCTGATTCAGGACAGCGGCGTCTCAATGACGGTCTATGAGCGGTTATCCACCGGACTGACAAAAGAATGTTGAAAACTTTGGATATGGGAAGCGAAGTCATGCAAACAAATCAAAAAAATGGCCGTTCGTATTATCTGGTCTGTGAGCGCAACTGGGTCTATCACCTGCTGATTGCTGTTGCCGGTTTCTTTGGCGCATTTACCTATCTGCTGCGTGGAAACGTATTCTGTAACGCACAGACCGGCAATGTTGTACTGATGGGGCTTGCATTGGGAAAAGGGGAATGGAGCTCGGCTGTCTATTATCTGATTCCGATTTCCGCCTACCTGATGGGCGCATTTGTCTCGGAGCTGCTCCCCAATCCGGTCAAACATCATATGCCGATGCGCTGGGATACCCTGCTGATTGCCATTGAGATGCTGGCGGTTATCGGATTGGGATTTGTGCCCGAATCGGCGCCGGTTCAGATCTCGCAGGTTGTGATCAACTTTATCGCCTCGATGCAGTATAATACCTTCCGTCAGGCGGAAGGTGTCCCGATGGCGACAACCTTTGCAACCAACCATATCCGTCAGCTGGGGATTGGCCTTGCAAAGGAAGTCCTCCACCGGCATAGCGAAGATAAAAGCCACCGTCTCAAACTGCTGCGTCATTTCCAGATGCTGATCTTTTTTGTGCTGGGCGCAGTCATCGGCACGTTTTTCTGCAATCTGCTGCTGGGTAAAGCAATCTGGTTGACACTGATTCCGTTGGGATTTGTCTTTGGCGCGATGCTGCACGCTGATCTGACGACTGAAAAGAATCTGGTTGAGCAGAAACCTGCCGGTCATTGAGTGTACATCTGATCACAATAAAATACGCCTGACATGGGTTTAGCGTACTCCATGTCAGGCGTATTTTATTTGTGGCTGTGAATAATAACCGGCAGAATGACAGCAGAAGGATATTCCGTTCCGGTATAAACTGTCTGGATGGCAGGAACAACCTCTTTGTGTACCGACCATGGGCCTTCCTTGTTGGGATGAATCGAATACTGCGGAAAATCGGAAGAAGTAATATCAATCCGCAGCCGGCTTCCCGCATGAATCATCCAGGAAATTTCCCAGGTATCAATATCCACCGGTACAATCTCTCCGGGTGTATAGCTCTGGCGGTGTTCTGAATGTCCACGATAGGCAAGGGTCGTGATGGAACCACGAATGTTGTAGGTACTGCCGTTGGGGAAAACTTCCATCACCTTTGCGGCAAAAGCGGTATCCGGCGCGTCCGAGGAAACATACAGCCGTACCTTGATGCTGCCGCCCAGCTCGGTATCTTCGGTAAAGACCGGCGACAGGAAAGAAAGGATATCTTTTCGCCAGCTGCACGGCGGCTGACGCAATGAACCAACACCACCCTGTGAGACAAAGAGAGATTCTGCACCAAATGATAGTACAGGGTCATTCGGGTCATACCGGTAGCTGACCTGCGCATTCTGGGCAGGCGCTTTGTCCATCCGGTAAGCGTCCTCTTTTTTGTCTCCGGCAGCATCCAGATATAGGGTCCTGTTTTCCGAAACCGGCACCGGGAACTGGTTCCAGCTTTCCCACTCGTCCTTCCCGCAGACATAGGTTAACACTTCAGGCGGTGGATTCTCGCCATCCAGCAGAATCCGTTTGAACCAGACCATTGGCGATTCGATTGTATCATCTTTCAGGTTTGCAGTATCCTGACCGGTCAGTGCACAGCCGTAACCGTGGTTCCAGGGACCGAGCTGGAGGGTAGTATGGGCTTTGGATTCCGGCGACAGCGAACGATAGGTCGCAATCGCACTGCCCAGATGGTGGTCATACCATCCGTCCCGGATAAAGACCGGGATTTTCATCTCAGAAGGCGTCTCTCTCAGCTTGCGCCAGAGTCCCTGTGACCAGTATTCGCTGTCCCGGTCGGTGTTGGTAATCCAGTCACGGTACCAGTCCAGCCGGATGCCCCACATCGCTTCATCCACTTCGACCTGCGGACGGTAACGACAGGAGGCAATATAATCGGCATCAATCGGGCGTCCTGCGTTGCCCATCGCCCACCCGGTCAGGATGTCCTGACGGAACAGCCCGTCCTGATAAGCAGAGACATGGCGGTCACAGCCGTAAACACCGAGATACATGGTTTTGCATTTGTCCGGGACGGCGTCGGCCATACACCAGCCGGTATAGGCAAGATAGGAATCTCCCCAGTAGCCGATGCTTTCGACTTCGTCCATCTGGTCCAGCCAGCGCATTGTCGCCAGTCCGTCGGAACGATCATAGATATTCGGCTCCCATTCTCCTTCCGAACCGCCGGTTCCTCTGCACCATTGCAGCACAACGCCAAATCCTCTTTTGCAGACTTCTTCTGCCTTGACGATCATGATCGGTTCCTGATTGGGATAGCAGCTCCGCAGCAGAATGACCGGAAAGCTGCTCTTTTCCTTCGGTTTCCAGTATATTGTCCGCAGCCGGACGCCGTCGTCCATTGGAACCATTGTCTCGCCACTCTGGCCGACTGCGCAGACAACCGGGATGGAGCATTCATCAAATTGTTTTAACAGCTGCTTTTTCGCCATTTCCAGCATTTTTTGCATTGCGTCCATGTTGATCTTCCTTTCGTTCTGCGCTTATCAGACACGGACAATCGCTGAAACGCCCATGCCGCCGCCGACACACAGCGTCGCCAGTCCCAGACCACCGCCCCGCTTTTTCAGTTCGTGCAGCAGCGTGACCAGAATTCGACAGCCAGATGCGCCGACCGGATGCCCCAAGGCAATTGCACCGCCGTTGACATTGACCTTTTCCATGCAGCGGTCCCATCCGGCAATTCTCGCGCTGGCAATCGACTGGGAAGCAAACGCTTCGTTTGCTTCAATCAACGTCAGATCGTCGACGGTAATCCCGGTTTTTTCCATTAGCTTTTTGGCCGCAACGCCTGCGCCCAGTCCCATAACCGACGGTTCAACGCCTGCACTTGTTCCGGCAATCCAGATTGCCATCGGCTTGAGCCCAAGTTCTTTGGCCTTGTCAGCACTCATCATGACGACGGCCGCTGCGCCATCGTTGATACCGGAGGCATTGGCGGCGGTGACGGTGCCGTCTTTGAGGAAAGCAGGGCGGAGTCGGGCAATCGACTCGACAGTCACGCCGTCACGCGGCAGTTCATCGGTATCAAAAACGATATCTGCTTTTTTCTGGTGGACGGTGACTGGAACAATTTCATCGGCAAATCTGCCGGATTTGCGGGCTGCTTCGCATTTTTGCTGGCTGGTCGCGGCGAAAGCGTCCTGTTCCTCGCGGGTAATGCCGTATTCTTTCGCAATATTTTCAGCAGTCACGCCCATATGCACATCATAAAACGCATCCCACAGCGCATCATGGACCATTGCGTCGACCATCTTGCCGTCGTTCATCCGGTAGCCAAACCGTGCACCCGGCAGGACATATGGAGCAGCCGACATATTTTCCATTCCACCGGCAACAATGATTTCCGCCTCACCCGACTGAATCAGACTGGCGGCAAGGTTGACACATTTCAGTCCGGAACCGCAGACGTTATTGACAGTAAAAGCGGGGACCTCTTTCGGGACACCGGCGTGAATTGAGGCCTGACGGGCAGGATTTTGTCCGAGACCTGCCTGGAGGACACAGCCCATGATCACTTCCGAAACCTGTTCCGGTGCGACACCGGCACGTGCCAGCGCTTCTTTGATGACGATAGCACCCAGCTGTTCAGCTGGCACACCGGTCAGTGTGCCGCCAAATTTTCCGATGGCGGTGCGGACGGCAGATACGATTGCAATTTCCATCTTACAGAACCCCTTTCTGCTTCATCTCTTCGATCTCACTATCCGAATAACCGATGTCCGCAAGGATTTCATGGTTGTGCTGGCCAAGAGTAGGAGAGGGGAACCGGATGCCGACTTCGGTGTCGCTCAGCTTGACCGGGTTGCCATTGAGGATGACGTCGCCCATCACCGGGTGATTGACATGGATAAACATCTCCCGGTCGTCGCGGATATGCGGGTCTTCCATGATATCCGAAACGTTGTAGATCGGGCCTGCCGGAATACCGGCACCGAGAATCATATCGACGCATTCTTTGACAGTATGTTTCTTTGCAAAATTTTCTTCAATAATGGCTTTCAGTTCAAGGTTGTTGGCGACACGGTTGACGTTGCAGTCAAACCGGGGGTCGTTGACCAGTTCCGGCATATGCAGAATGTTGTCGCAGAACTGTTTGTACAGCTTGTCGTTGCCGCAGCCGATGACAAACCATCCGTCGCTCGCTTCATACGAATCATACGGCGCAATCGAAGCATAAGCATTGCCCATCCGCTTGGGGTTTTCGTGGCTGACTTCATACCGCTGGTAGGCATTCTCCAGCGATGCGACAACCGAGTCGATCAGCGAAACGTCAACCCGCTGTCCGGCCCGCGCGATATGCCCTGCTTCAATCGCCGCCCGAATGGCCACGCTCAGGCTCAGGCGGCCCAGTGCGTCGCTGATGGCCGAACCGACACGGGTCGGGCCGTTGCCGGGATGACCGGTGACTGACATCAGACCGCCCATCGCCTGGGAGATGATGTCATAACCGGGACGCTGGGAGTAGCGGCCGTAGCTGCCAAATCCGGAGACGGCCGCATAAATCAGCCGGGGATTCAGCTTTTTCAGCTCGTCATACCCCAGTCCCAGTTTGTCCATAACGCCGGGACGGTAGTTTTCCAGTACGACGTCGGCTTTTGCAGCCAGTTTGCGGAAGATTTCTTTTCCTTCCTCGCTCTTGAGGTTGAGGGTAATACCGCGTTTGTTGCGGTTAAGGTTGCCGTAATAGAGGCTTTCGCCGTTGACGTAAGGGCCATAGGCGCGTGCATCGTCTCCACGGCCGGGAAGTTCGATTTTAATGACGTTTGCGCCGAGGTCGGCCAGCATTGCGCCGCAGTATGGACCTGCAATGACGCGGGTCAGGTCGAGGATGGTGATATTTTCAAGAGCGAGATGTTCGGACATTGGGGGTGTTCTCCTTTCGGTTGTTGGAAATATAAAAAGAAACGGGGGAGAATTGCCTTCTCCCCCTTCCTGCTCGTTACTCCGCGTCGTCGGGGTAATCAATCTTCATTCTTAAGAATGCGCTGCCCATCGACTTGCCGAGCGAGTCCAGCCGCAGTGAATGGGTCGCACCGCCGCCGAGCGCGTGCTTCATTACAAAATTAAAGCCATTGAGGGAAGGCACTTCATACCGGGTGACCTCTCCCTTGACCATATCACCGAAATAGGCTTTAACCTTTTCAGGGGTGACCTGCTGTTTAATCAGTTCATAGTCCTTCGGGTCCTTGGCGAAAACACAGACGTTGCTGGTGTCGCCCTTATCGCCGGAGCGGCCGTGGGCGATCTGATTCAGATAAATTTTAGCCATGATAAACCCTCCGTCTTATTTGATTTCCAGAATATTGGATTTCAGGTGCAGCGCGTCCCGCGGGATCAGCGTCGGCCACAGGCCGATGACCTCCTGAATGTGCGCGCGTCCACCGAAGAAGGATGCGCCGGGAGGGCCATTCAGCTGAAGCGGCGCAAATTCGGGAACAATCTTGGCACACTCTTCTTTTGTCTTGGTGCGGATGGCGATACGGAGGACGACTTCATTCAGGTCCTTGACCTCTTTGGGGTCGATTTCCGCGACATCCAGATGCAGCGCGTTCAGGCCAATATAGTCAATGCGGATATCTTCATACTGCAAACCTTTCCGTTTCATCTTTTTCATGATGATTTCCGCCGCATACTGTGCTTTTTCATAGGCGTCCGGCCATGCAAACGACAGCATGCCTGCCACCTTGAATCCGGCATGATAACCAATGGACAGTTTCAGGGTATCGGGACGCGGTTTGCCCTTGACGTTGCCGACCAGCACACGGTTTTCACCGTTCTGGGTCAGTGTTGCGTTTGAAATATCGACGACAACGTCGGGGGTGATGTAGTTTGCAGGGTCATGTACCTCATACAGGAACTGTTCCTTGCAGGACTGCTCGCAGATAATGCCGCCGCAGTCGGGAGCTTTGGTGATGGTAAAGGTATCGGGGGTCAGTTCGGCAATCGGGAAGCCGAGTTCGTCCATCCGGGGAACGTCTCTCCAGCCATAGTCATAGTTGCCGCCTGCACCCTGGCCGCCGCATTCCAGCAGATGGCCAGCCATAATGCCGCGTGCAAGGTTGTTCCAGTCGTTGGGAGCCCAGCCCATCTTGTGCATACAGGGAGCAAGGAAGAGCGCCGAGTCGGTGGAACGGCCGGTGATGACGACATTTGCGCCCTGTTCGAGGCAGGCAAGCGTCGGTTCATGGCCAAAATAAACGTTGGCATTAAAAATCTTGTCCTTGATCTCGTTAAAGTCGCCGACGTCATCAATATTCTTGAAGTCGACTCCTTCCGCCAGCAGCCGCGGGATATCTGCCGTCAGGTCGTCGCCGGTGACATAGCCGATTTTCAGGCCGTGCATGCCTTTTTCTTCCGCGATCTGGCGGATGCCGTCGACGCAGCCTTCAATATTCATGCCGCCTGCGTTGGTCAGAATGCCGATGTTTTTGCGGAACGCCTCTTCGCCGCATGCTTTGTACAGCCCCAAAAAATCGCGTGCAAACCCGGCCGCCGGGTTTTTAATCTTCTGTCTTGCCATGATGGAAAGGGTCAGCTCTGCCAGATAGTCGCAGGCCATATAGTCCAGCGGTGCGGTATGTACCATATGGATAGCCGCGTCGTTGGAGTCGCCCCAGAAGCCCTGGCCGCCGCCGATGATTACCTTGTCCATGAATCTGCCTCCTTGTGATCGGTTGGAAACCGGTATAAATAAACGATCCAGTAGAACGATGTACTTAAAGTATAGCGTTCTACTGGATTTTTGTCAAGCATTCTTTTTCACTTTTGGACATTTTACGTATTTTTATCGTATCTTCTGCACAGTTTGCACAATATTTTGAACAATCAGTTTTCCGATAACCTACCGTGTTGATGTGCGGACAATAAAAAATGGGGAACAGGCTGCAACCTGTTCCCCGTAATCCGGTTATTCTGTTATCTTTCAAAAACCGAAGCAGCTTCCTGCATCAGTGTCGGGATATCCAGTCCCTGCGGACATGCAGAAGCACATGCACCGCAGCCGATACATTCACTGGCCTTGCCGCCATCCTTAACTGCATCGGTATACTTCTTGTCGGCAACCGGGCTGCTGCCGAACATCCGCTGGTGGTTGAGTGCGGAGATGACGGCAGGAATTTTGATCTTCATCGGGCAGCCGTCGACACAGTATTTGCAGCCGGTGCAGGGTACGGTCGGATAGCTGCGCAGAATTCCCGCGACATCCAGCAGCATTTTGTTCTGCTGTTCGTCCAGTCCGTTGAACCCGATGAAGGAGCGGAGGTTGTCTTCAACCTGTGCTTCATCCGACATGCCGGACAGTACCGTCATAACCCCCGGCAGCGAAGCGGCAAACTTGACAGCCCAGCTTGCAATCGAAGCATTCGGGTCTGCTTTTTTGAGGATACCAGCAGGTTCTTCCGGCAGGGAAGCAAGGCTGCCGCCGCGAACCGGTTCCATGACAACGACCGGCAGGTCATGTTTGACGACGACATCATACATTTCACGTGCCTTGACCTTTTCGTTTTCCCAGTCAAAGTAGTTGATCTGCAGCTGTACGAATTCCACTTCGGGATGTTCGGTCAGCACTTTATCCAGCATTTCCGGCGTGCCATGAGAGGAGAAGCCGAAGTGACGGATTTTGCCTTCTGCCTTTTTCTGTTTTGCCCAGCTCCAGCAGTCGAATTTGTCATAATATGCCAGATGTTCGTCGGTCACATTGTGCAGCAGATAAAAGTCAATATAATCGGTTCCCAGACGGGTGCAGGTTTCTTCAAACAGCCGGTCAGCATCCTCTTTCTTTTCCATCATCCAGCCGGGCAGCTTGGAAGCGAGGGTAAAGGATTCTCTCGGATGGCGTTCGACCAGTGCCTTGCGGACCGCGACTTCAGAACCGTTGTAGACATAAGCGGTGTCAAAGTAGGTGAAGCCCTTTGCGAGGAATTCGTCTACCATCTTTTCAGTGCGCGCCAGATCGATCTCGCCGTCTTCACCGCGAGGCAGACGCATCATACCAAAACCGAGTTTGGATTGGGATAAAAGTTTCATTTTTATGTACATCCTTTCTGATAAGAATAAACATTAATCAATCTCACTCAGCACGCTTCCCGCCGTCGTTTTCAGCATTTCCGGTTCAAAAAAGCGCCAGGTGTTTTTTCCTGCCCGTTTGGCAGTGTAGAGCGCAATATCTGCCTTGCGCAGCAGGTCGGCGTATTCCGTTCCGTCTTTAGGAGCGATGGAAATGCCGATACTGCCGCTGACCTGATATTCCTGTGGAGTGAGGGTCCCTTCTACCGGCAGCGAGGCGGTGAAGATATCCGCCAGCTGTCCGGCACGCCGGGTCAGCAGTTTGGGGTCTTTGACGCCGGGCAGCACTGCGAGAAATTCATCTCCGCCGATTCGCCCGATCAGGTCACCGGTACGTGTCCGTTTTTTGATCTGGCTGCCGATATGGCGCAGCACCTGGTCGCCAAACGGATGACCATAGGTATCATTGATCTGCTTGAAATCGTCCAGATCGATAAAAAAGAAGGTGAGCGGCTGACCGCTTCGCAGCAGCATTTCGACCTTTGTCTGCATTGCGCCGCGGTTGAACAGTCCGGTCAGTGGATCGGTCTGTGCTTCTTCTCTCCAGCGGTTGGCTTCTGTTTTCAGCTTGTCGATATCGATAAACTTGCCGTAATAAGCGGTCAGTTCGGTGCCGTTGTATTGGGCACGGAAATAGCATTCAAACCATTTTTTCCGTCCATCGGCGGTTTCCAGCTCCAGTTCGGTTTTAATCTGAAGGTTATCCGGTGAAAGACGGCTGAGGCTGCTGCTCAGATGGTACAGGATATTGGTATCGATATGTTTCCGGATTTCGGCGAGCGGGATTTTCTGGACCGTTTCATTTCCGCCGAATGTATGGCAGAAAGCGGTGGAAAGTTCCAGCGTCTGCTCCTGGTAATCATAGTAAAAATAAATATCTCCTGACAGGTCGGAAAGCTGCCGGTACTCATTTCTCGTCAACGCAACCCGGCGAAGCTGCCGTTCAATTTCCAGTTCATCTGCCAATGGCAGATCGTAACGTGGGACCGGTATCCGATGAGGCGGTGACTCCATCAGATGCCGGACAGAACGGAAGGCACCGAGAAGTTCGGGCGAAAACTGTTCGCTGTAATGGTCCTCAATGATTTTGCATGCTTCCTGATGGGTATGGGCGTCTTTGTAAGTACGGACGCTGACAATCGTATCATATACATCCGCCAGACCGACTACCTGCGCACTCAGCGGGATTTCATCCCCACGCAGTCCGTCGGGATAACCGCTGCCGTCCCATCGTTCATGATGGCTGCGGCAGATTTCCGCCGCATACAGCAGAATCTGATTTTCGCCACGCGGGTTCATCCGCTGGATAATCTCATAACCGCGGATGGTGTGCAGCCGAACGGTTTCCATCTGCTGTTCATTCAGACTGCCCGGATACCGTAAAATCTCATCCGGGATGGCGATTTTCCCGATATCGTGCATCGAAGAAGCGGTGGAGATTTGTTCAATCTGGCGAGGCGTCAGACCGTATTGCTGTTTCAGTTCATTGAGCAGCATCCAGGTGATCTGCCGTACCTTCCGGACATGGGAACCCGGCTGAAAATCCCGGAATTCGACCAGTGCGCTCATGGTATCGATGATTGCTTCGACATTTTGCTGGAGCGGGTGTGCCTGTCTGATGGTATCCTGTGCCTGGCAGCGGACACGGTCATTGACCGCCGAACGCTTTTCAAACAGCCGGATACATTGCAGAATGCGCTGTCGGACGATCGACGGCTCGAACGGCTTGATCAGCACTTCGGCAGCGCCCAGTTCCATGGCGCGGTTAATGACATGTTCCTGGAATGGTGTCAGGATGATAAACAGCGGGATTTCATGTTTGGAATGCTGTTTCAGCCAGCGGTATATTTTACGTCCATCTGCGGTATAGGGAATGCCGCCCAGCAGGATTCCCGACAGATTTTCGCCGTATTGTTCCAGAACCGGAAGAGCTTCCTCTTCATTATCTGTTTCGATCAGTTCCCAGTCAGGGGAGAGAATTGTTTTGAGTGCTTCGCGTTCTTCAGCAGCGGCCGCGATCAGCAGCTGTGGTTGTTCAGAAGGAATCAATGAAAGCTCCCTCCTTTAGGGTCAGGTCTGAACCTGACAATAAATTGAATAGTATTCTATTCTTATAGTATATTTTATTTTTTGCAATCCGTCAATCGGAAAGTTCGATTTTGTGCAAACAAACCATCTTTTTGAGGTAAGCAAAAGCTTCTCTAAAGTTCAAACAGCCGTATTTTATCTTTCTAAAACTTTTGGCTGCAAAATAAATATCCCGGCTGACAGTCCGCAGGACCGTTCCGGGATATTTTCATAAGTTTATCGGTTCTTTTTGAAAAGATCAGTTTTGCCCTGTGGACTTGTGGGGGAGGATTTTTTTAGCTCGGCGTTAAATGCGCGCCGAATCATGATAAAGCTCACCACTTCCAGAACCAGTGAGACCAGAACCACTCCCGCCAGAAGCTGTACCGGCAGCCGGATGATCAGGCTGTCGGTCAGCAACACCGCCAGCAGTAAAACCAGTGCGCCCGCGGACAGAACCCAGGGGTGTTTTTTAATCCAGTTCATGATCCGCCATCCTTACACTTCAGCGTCGTGGCAATACCGGCTTTCGATGACCTTATGGACAAATTCCTTGACAACAAGGTGAGCCGGATGGCTCTGGTACAGGTCGAGCGCCGCCTTGTCGGTGTGCATCGAAACCAGGCAGACATCAATGCCGCCGGGGGTGATATTGGTGGTCACCTGAGCCGACAGAAGCCCGTCGACCTTGCCGCAAAGTCCTTCCAGTTTTTCTTTCATGATTGCCGCATTTTCCTCTTTTGTCCGGCCATCCGCTTCCGGTTTCAGGTTCCACATAACGATATGACGAATCATACTGATTTCCTCCCAAATGCTTGTAATAATATGATGAAACCACAGAGATATTCTCCGGGTTACATCCCGATATACTGTAAAAATATTGCTGAGGTGCCGACAGAGATCACGGCGGTAATTGCAAACGCAATCGCGACTCCGATAAAGGATACGCCGCCCTTTGCGGAGAGTACCGTATGGTAATCCGGGGAACCGCCCTTTTCCTTGCGGATGCGGTGGATATCCTTCAATGCGTGGGACGCATAAATACGGTTGGTCAGCGTCGCAAGCGCCGCTTTCATCGCAAACGACAGAAAACTGCACAGATTGTACAGAATCAGCAGCTTATCCGGGCTGATGCCCAGGTCGGTGACCAGCGTACTGTTGGGGTCGATGACCGTCAGCAGGTTATCAAAGCTCATCAGCAGCGACGGAATCGACAGCAGCAGGGACAGCACCATCACAATTGCGCCCAGTCCATACATTTTACGGTAAAACAGATAATAGGTATCCAGCAGAAAGGCTGCCCAGTTCCAGCTGAACACCCGTTTTCTGCCATTTTCTTCTTTTCCCAGAAAAGCCTTGAATTTCGGCAGGAAGTAGGGGGTATTCTGTTTGACGTAAACCGCGACCTCTTTTGCCGGGACGTCGTCGATCAGTTCCTCCGGGTCCAAACCGCCCATCGGGTTGACAAACGGGTCAAATGGCATCTGAAAAGGCGGCATTCCGGGCGCACCCTGCTGCTGCCAGGACGGCTGGTTCCATTGCTGCTGGCGGTCGTCCTGAGGAGGCGGTGTTTCACCGGCATTATTCTGATCAGGCTGCTGGTTATCCAGCGGCGTTCCGCAGATCTCACAGACCTTTGCACCCGGCTGGTTGAGGGTACCGCACCGGCTGCACCGCAGCTGTGCATAACCATCGATGGTCCGTTCGCCAGGACGGGAAACCTTCTGCCACTGCCGCCCCTGGGCGTGCAGTTCGGTCAGGACACATCCGCCTGCCTTTTTGGCACATTCACGGTGATAAGGGGCGCCGCATTGGGGACAGACGGTTATTTCGTCGCTGTCGTGCAGCGTCTGATGACAATATGGGCACTCGGCCCCTTCGTATCGCAGCATAAACTTTCCTTTCATACAGCGTATTTTTTATGGTTTGAGCGGAGGGTGGCTCCGTTCCCCGGAACTTCCGGGCTATGTCTTATAATGTTTATTATTATACCACAATGTCCCATAAAATGGGAGAGATTATTTGTAAAATCCGAAACAGGAATTTGTGAACGCTCTCCGGCACCTGCGTATCTGCGATGACGGACAGCAGGGAGGAACGGAGCAGAAATTTTGCCGGAAATCTTTACAGAAGTCAAAATATTGGCTATAATAAAGAGAGGTATAAAGTCTTGCGGATTACCCGCACTGCCTGAACTCAGAATAAATGGAAAAGGAAATGAAGATGCCAAGATTACACCGCTACTGACGCCGCGTCAGCCAATATTTCGCAGAGCTGCAATCAACGTCAAAACGGAAAGGAAAAGTAGTATATGTTAGCAATGGAAGAACGCGCACTTGCGCTCAAAGCAAAAAAGCCTGAGCTGGATGATCTGCGCTCCGCGCTGGGAATCGACCGCATCAAGGTGCAGGTCGAAGAACTGGAACAGCAGGCTGCTCAGCCCGGATTCTGGGATGATGCGGAAAAATCCCAGGAAATCCTGAAAAAGACCGGCGCGCTGAAATCCAAAATTGAGGGATATGATAAACTGGTGGGGATGTACGACGACCTCGAAGTCATGATCGAAATGGCAAACGAGGATGAGGACGAATCGATGATCCCCGAAATCGATGACCAGATGAAACAGCTGGAAAAGGGAATGGAAACCTCCCGCCTGACCACGCTGCTCTCCGGTGAATATGACGCAAAGGACGCCATCCTGACCTTCCATGCAGGCGCCGGCGGAACCGAGGCCCAGGACTGGGTCAGCATGCTGTACCGGATGTACTGCCACTGGGCAGAAGCACATGGATATAAGGTCACTGTTCTGGACTATCAGGATGGCGATGAAGCGGGCATTAAATCCGCTTCGATTCAGATCGAGGGCGAAAACGCCTATGGCTTCCTGAAATCGGAAAACGGTATCCACCGTCTGGTTCGTGTGTCGCCGTTTGACGCTTCCGGACGGAGACAGACTTCGTTTGCTTCGCTGGAAGTTATGCCGACGATGGAAGAAGTCGATACCAATATCGTCGTCCGTCCGGAGGATATCCGGGTGGAGGTTTACCGTGCGTCGGGTGCAGGCGGCCAGAAGGTCAACAAGACCTCTTCGGCTGTTCGTATTATCCACCTTGCGACCGGCATCGTCGTCTCCTGTCAGGTGGAACGAAGCCAGTATCAGAACAAGGACGTCGCGATGCGGATGCTGAAATCCAAGCTGCTCGCCATCAAGATTCAGCAGCATCTCGACAAGATCGAGGATATCAAGGGCGACCAGAAACAGATCGGCTGGGGCAGCCAGATTCGTTCTTACGTCTTTATGCCCTATACGATGGTAAAGGATCACCGTACCAACTACGAGACCGGTAATGTCAACGCGGTTATGGACGGCGATCTGGATGGATTCATCAACGCATACCTCAAGGCGCTGGCCAACGGCGAATTGAAGGAATAATCCTGTTATGCATAGGTAAGGAGGTAGTTTGACTTGAAGCACCGTACGGAACAGGAAATGATGGATTTGATTCTGAAAGTTGCTTCGGAGGACAAACGGGTCCGGGCAGTCTGGATGAATGGTTCGCGTGCAAATCCGAATGCGCCCCGTGATCAGTATCAGGATTTTGATATTGTGTACGCGGTGACGGATATGCAGGAAATGATTGAAAACTCGGGTTGGATTGATGTCTTTGGAGAACGGATTATCATGCAGACCCGTTCGGATCAGCTGGACTCTGAACCCCCTTATCTTGACTGGTATATTTACATGATGCAACTGCTGGACGGCAACCGCATTGACCTTCAGCTGGTACCTGTCAGTCTGGCGGCGGAAAAGGTGCTGTCTGACCGGATGTGCAAGGTTCTGATGGACAAGGATGGTATGCTGCCTGAGGTGCCGCCTGCCGATGAGAGCGGATACTGGGTCAGAAAACCTACCGAAAGGGAGTACCTGTGCACCTGCAATGAGTTCTGGTGGGTTGCCACCTATGTTGTAAAGGGTATCTGGCGGCGAGAAATGCCGTATGCCCATGGTACAATGTGCGGGTATGTCTGGCCGATGCTGCGGCGGATGGTCGAATGGAAGATCGGAACAGAGCATGATTTTCAGGTCAACCCTGGAAAACTGGGCAAGTATATTGAACGGTATCTTTATTCCGATCAGTGGCGGTTGTTTGCAGGCAGCTTTGCCGGCGGCAACTACGATGATATGATGCGCGCGCTGTTTTCGATGTGCGAACTCTTCCGCAGCTGCGGAAGGGAAGTCGGTCAGGCGCTGGGATATGCCTACCCGGAAGAGGAAGACCGGAGAGTAACGGCTTATCTGCGCTGTGGCGGCCGGTTTGAACAAATTGAAAAACTGCTGGAAACGGAAGGAACGCCGGACAATCTCTCTGTTCGGGAGTAAAAGGGGTCCCGGGGGCTGATACTCCTGGGACTTTTTGTATTATGGGTCTGTGCGGAGATTTTATCAATCAATAAGGAAGGAACTGTTTATGTCTGTTTACGGAATTTATAAAACGGCTGCCCTCTCGCCGAGAGTGACAGTCGCCTGTCCTGAGAAAAACGCCGATACTGCGCTTGCCCAGCTGCGGGAGGCAGCGGCAAAGGGCGTCGGTCTGGCTGTGCTGCCGGAGCTGCATCTGTCGGCGTACACCTGTGCTGACCTGTTCCATCAGGACGCGCTGATTCATGGCTGTGAAAAAGCACTTTCCCGGATGCTGGCTGAGACGGAAAAGCTGTCGATGGTCTGGGTATGCGGGCTGCCGGTCCGGGTCGGCGCTGCACTGTATAACTGCGCCGCTGTCTGCCAGTATGGGAAAATCCTCGGTGTCGTTCCGAAAACCTACCTACCCAACTATCAGGAATATTATGAAAAGCGCTGGTTCGCTTCCGGCAGCAGTATCCCGGAGGGAATGACCATCTGCCTTGCCGGGCAGCAGGTTCCGTTTGGCAAGATGCTGTTCCGGTTCGGTGAACTGGAGCTGGGCATTGAGCTGTGCGAGGACGTCTGGGTCCCGGTGCCTCCGGGAAGTCTGCTGTGTCTGGCAGGTGCAAATGTGATTGCGAACCTGTCCGCTTCCAATGAACTGGTCGCCAAAAACGATTACCGCCGTTCGCTGGTAGAACGGCAGTCGGGCGGCTGTATTGCCGGATATATCTATGCTTCGGCCGGTGTCGGCGAGTCAACGACCGATATGGTCTTTTCGGGTGCCTGCACCATCGCTGAAAACGGCAGTATCCTTGCGGAAAATGCCCGCTTTGAGGAAAACGGCAGCATGATTACCGGCTGCATCGATGTTCAGAAGCTGATGGCTGAACGGAGAAAGAACGGCTCGTTTCATGACAATGCGGTGCTGATGGGCCTGACTGCGCAGCAGCTGCCGGTGATTGTCGGACAGGAACCGGAACTGAAAGAAAGCGATATTGACCGGAGCTGGAACCCGACTCCGTTTATCCCCGATACGCCTGAGACAATGGAAATCCGCTGCCGGGAAATCTTTTCGATTCAGTCCTGTGGTCTGGCCAAACGTCTGTCCCATACCGGACTGAAAAAAGCGGTCATCGGTATTTCCGGTGGTCTGGATTCCACCCTTGCACTGCTGGTCGCGGCGGAAGCAATGAAACGACTGAACCTGCCGGCTGAAAATATTCTGGCGGTGACGATGCCCGGCTTTGGTACCACCGATCGCACCTATCACAATGCACTCGAACTGATTGCATCGCTGGGTGCAACCCTCAAAGAGGTGGATATCCGCCCGGCCTGTATCCAGCATATGAAGGATATCGGCCAGGACCCCGACGTCCATGATATCACCTATGAAAACACCCAGGCCAGACAGCGTACCTACATTCTGATGGACCTTGCCAACAAAAACGGCGGCATTCTGGTCGGAACGGGCGACCTGTCCGAACTGGCGATGGGATGGTGCACCTATAACGGCGACCATATGAGTATGTATGGCGTCAACGCCTCTGTCCCCAAAACACTGGTCCGTCATCTGGTCGGCTATGTTGCTTCGGTGTCGGACGAACGGACACGGGCGGTACTGGAGGATGTACTGGATACGCCGGTTTCTCCCGAACTGCTGCCGCCGGACGCCAACGGTGAGATTAAACAGAAGACGGAAGATACAATTGGGCCGTATGAGCTGCACGACTTTTTCCTGTATCATTTTATGCGGTTCGGATGTGAGCGGGAAAAACTGCGTTTTCTTGCCCTTCGCGCGTTTAATGGACGGTATGATGCTGCGACTGTGGATAAATGGCTTGCAGCCTTTTATCGCCGGTTCTTTATCAGCCAGTTTAAGCGCAGCTGTGTTCCGGATTCGCCGAAGGTCGGTTCGGTCAGCCTGTCGCCGCGTGGTGACTGGCGGATGCCGTCGGATGCCGACCGGAGCGCATGGGAAATATAAGGTAAATCGCGTCCAATAATCAGAAAGGTGGCGGAAACAGATGAAAAAGATTTGGGTTTGTATGGTAGCGGCAGCACTGCTGCTGGCTTCCTGTGGCAATGACAATACGAATGAGACCTCTTCGGAGTCTTCCCAGATGATTTCCGGGGAGAATGCAACCGGGGTGTCGGAAGAAAATTCAGAGAGTTCGGAGACGGAACAGTCGTCTTCGTCATCTGAATCCGCTGACCCGGATGAACAGCCGTCCGACCCGGATGTGCTGTTTGCTCTGGAAGATGGGACACAGATTGACCGGATGTTCCTGACGCCGGATGGTAATTTTGCGTCGGAAGCCGCACGGGATGACGAAATGGTACTGATGCTGCTGTCACCGGACGGCAACTTGCTGAAAGAACAACCGGTTCAGGGAAGGACGCTGCTGCGTGAACCGGATGGATTCAGCCTGATGGACACAGGAGATTATTATACCTTTGATCTGGAAGAATCTACTGCTGAACAGGTCGGCTCCTCAGCGGATCAGAATGAATTTCATTATTCAGAGGATGGAAAGTATCTACAGCTGGTTTTGGAGGATGGGACGATTTTGAATGCCTGTAAAACCAACGCACAGTCTTATGATGAGATCGAAAGCGGAAATGTTCAGTTTTCTTGCCGGAATATCGGTCAGTACAGCTGCTTCAGCGGTTTTCGGAACGATGGTCAGTGCGGCTGTTATGACACCGAATCGGGAGAATGGCAGTACTTCAACGTCAGCAATGGCTTTGTACCGTCCGGAATGTGGGATGGCCTTTTGACGGGCTGCGGTCAGTGGATGGAAGGCGGTATGTATCCACAGGATACTTCGCTCAGCCATTTCGACCCGGAAACAGGAGAACTGTCCAGTCTGGCGCTTCCGCTGGATGTTTGGCCGGTGATTGATTTTACCGATGGACGTTATTATCTTTTTACGGTCGGTTTTTATGATACGGATGGTGAACTCAATACCCGTCTGTTTGAACAGTTCCCCGGACTGGATGGGATGGAGTCACAGGATGCGTCGCTGCTGCTGGCCTATGATGCGGTTGAATTGCAGCCGGTCGGGTATATCTATCATTCCGAACGGACCGAATATTTCAGTGTCTTGACCGATGGCGAGAACTGCTATGTCTGGGATACCGAAACGACGGAAAACGGCAGTCGAGCAGTGGTGCGCCAGTATCCGCTGACTGCACCAGATCAGCCTCCGGAAGTATAACTATATAAGTGAATAAACAAAAACGGCTGTGATCGTATGACCACAGCCGTTTTTATGTAACGGATTTGTTATTCCATATTGGACAGTCTCTTTTGATAAATTCTTCTGAGGAAGAACAGGCTGACTGCAAGGCTCACCAACTCAGCAATCGGGAAGGAAAGCCATACCAGTTCCAGGTTTCCGGTCAGAGACATCAGCCATGCAACCGGAATCAGAACAACCAGCTGACGCATGACCGAAACGACCAGGCTGTATACACCGTTACCCAGTGCCTGGAAGACCGAACCGGAGCAGATGCAGATACCGCAGATCAGGAAGTTGAGGCCCATTGTACGCAGTGCCGGAATACCCATTGCCATCATGTTGTCGGAAGCGCTGAAGATTTTCAGCATCAGCTGAGGCAGGAAAACGAATGCCATCGTAACAATAATCAGGAAAATTTCGGCAGAGATGATGCTGTATTTGATGGTCTGACTGATACGGCTGCGTTTGCGTGCGCCGTAGTTAAAGGCAATAATCGGGATCATCGCATTGGAAAGACCGATAACCGGCATGATTGCGAAGCTCTGGAGCTTGTAATAAACGCCGAATACTGCGGTTGCGGTGGAAGTAAAGCCCATCAGAATCATGTTCATCGCCATATTCATGACGGAACCGACCGACTGCATTGCGATGGAGGGAACACCGACACGGTAGATCTCAGCGATAACCCGGCCATTGGGACGGTATTTGGGGCTGATGGTCAGGGTAGTGTTCAGCTTGATGTTCATAATCAGGCCCAGTACGCAGGCAAGAACCTGACCGATAACCGTTGCCAGAGCAGCGCCTGCAACGCCCATCTTCGGGCAGCCAAGCAGGCCGAAGATCATAATCGGGTCGAGGATGATGTTGGTGATTGCGCCGGTCATCTGGGTAATCATCGACAGGTGAGCCTGGCCGGTCGCCTGGAGCAGACGTTCAAAAATGATCTGTCCGAAACATCCGAACGAACCGATGCAGCAGACCTGAACATAAGTCGCACCGGCAGCAATAATTTCGGGGTCATTTGTCTGAATTGCAAAGAAGGGACGGCTTCCGAAGATGCCGAAGATGACAAAGACAATCATCGTCAGAAAAGCAAGGAAGATACCGTTGTTGGCTGCACGGTTTGCCTCCTCAACGTTGCCCTCGCCAAGGCTTCTGGAGAGCAGTGAGTTGACACCGACGCCCATGCCGCTGACAGCAGCGATCATGAAGTTCTGTACAGGAAAGGCCATTGAAACGGCAGTCAGAGAAGCCTCGTTGATCTGGGCTACAAATACGGAGTCTACAATATTGTAAAGGGCCTGTACCAGCATGGAAAGAACCATCGGAAGTCCCATTGAAATGAGAAGCTTTCCAACCGGCATGACGCCCATTTTGTTCTGCTGAGGTTCAGCAGTCGCAGTTTGTGCCATATAAACATTCCTTTCTTTGGTTCAAGCTGCGCAGAGAGCAGCCGACTATTATTTGCAGTATACATTATATAGCATAATATATAATACGTCAACAGAAATTTATCAGAATATTTGTAATTTCGTAAGAACTTGCTATTTTTGCCGGAATTTTGACAGGAAATACTGTTTTAGCCGACGAAGGAAAGTTTATCAAAAAATTTTAAAAATAGCTTGACAAATATATATGCTGGTGTTATAATAATAGCGTTGTGAGCCACTAGCTCAGTTGGCAGAGCATTTGACTTTTAATCAAAGGGTCCGGAGTTCGAGCCTCCGGTGGCTCACCAGAATTATTCAGGTGCCGCAGGTGAAAACCTGCGGCATTTTTCTTTTTGGTGCTGCAATTTCGAGGAGGGAATGGGATGTTTTATCTGGTTCGCCACGGGGAAACCGACTATTCAATGAAAAACAGCAAAATTTATCAGGGGTTTGGCGTGAATCTCGCACCACTGTCTGGAACAGGTATACAGCAGATTTGTCAGACTGCCAGGGATGCACGGCTTGCCGGAACTGAGGTTATACTGAGTTCGCCGTATACCAGAGCCTTGCAGACAGCCGCCATCCTTTCCAGGAAACTGGGCGCTCCGATTATTGTTGAGACTGACCTGCATGAGTGGCTGGCAGATAAGTATTATACATATCTGGATGATGAAACGGCTGAAAAGAATTATCGGGAATATACACAGCAAAACGGCTGTTATTTGAATGGTACACAACCGTCATGGGAAAGTGCGGAAATGATGCGGGAGCGGGTCATCGCTGTTTTGCAGAAATATGCCCATTACAAAAAGGTCGTCGTTGCCTGTCACGGTATGATGATGCAGGCTGTCACCGGAACTAATCACCCGAATAATGGTGAAATTGTCGAGCTGGAACTCTGAAAATACAGAGATGGAAAGGAACCTGTATTGTGATTGAATTGAATGATTTTTGGCCGCAGATATTGCAGTCCACTTTGAGGAATGACAGTTACTGGCGTGAAAAATTATCGGACAATCACTGCCGTATTCATCTGGCGCTGATGACAGAACCGTATCTTTCACGGGTTTTGAATGGAGAAAAGGTCATTGAATCCAGATTCAGTACAAGAAAAATCCTGCCCTATCAGCAGATCAAATCCGGAGACATCGTTGTCTTGAAAAAGTCCGGCGGCGATTTATGTGCAGTCTTTGAAGCTGAATGGGTGAAATGCTGGCAGTTTGAAAATTCTGGCCGGATTATCAAGATTAAAGAAGAATTCGGAGATGGGCTGTGTGTTGATGAGGTGTTCTGGGACCGAAAAAAAGATGCAAAATATGCCACATTGATCAAAATCAGTCACTTGCAGCCGATATCGCCCATTTCTGTGAATAAACCGAACCGTCAGTCCTGGCTGACCTATAGTAGATGAGAGAATATACTGAGCAGAAAGGAGTATGCAGCATGAGGAGAATTTTATTTGTATGTCATGGAAATATTTGTCGAAGCCCGATGGCTGAATATATTATGAAAGACCTTGTTCGTAAAGCAGGACTGGAAGATCAGTTTCAGATTGCGTCCGCAGCAACCAGCCGCGAAGAAATTGGCAATCCAGTCTATCCGCCTGCACGTCGTAAACTGGCAGAACATGGGATTGGTTGTGACGGACATGCTGCGCATCAAATGGTCAATCGGGATTATGACCGGTTTGACCTGCTGATAGGGATGGACCATGCCAATATCAGAAATATGCAGCGCATCTGTGGCGGAGATGTTGACGGCAAAATCCATTTATTGATGGAATATGCCGGTGCTCCTGGCAAGGAAATCTCTGACCCTTGGTATACAGACGATTTCGAAACAGCCTGGAAGGATATCTTAGCAGGATGTCAGGGATTATTGAGCCAGCTTGTATCATGATATTTGTCGTCAATGCTGACTGGATGATGGATAAACAAGAATCAGGACAAATAATGACGTACATGAACAAATCAACTGGAATTATTTGGAAAATTCTTTTAAAAATAGTCATACAGCTAAAACTTAAATTTGAGTGTTGACATTTGTCGGGAGAAGTGGTATTATAATCAGGCTGTCGAGTGAGACACGAGTCGAACGAACGACAGAGAAGCTTGAGAATTGTATCAGACGTCAAACGTACGGCAAGAACTTTATGAAGGTTGCTTAAAAGTTTGGCAGGAAGCGACAGCTTCCTGAAAAAACTTTTTCAAAAAAGCTTCAAAAAAGTACTTGACAAACGGAAAACGGTGTGGTACAATAAATAAGCTGTCACGAGACAGCGGCTGTCAACCGAGAGCGACTCAAACGAAAGAATGAGAGCAAAACGGTT
>CALXCO010000003.1 GCA_944386805.1 uncultured Clostridia bacterium | reverse complement strand
CCCACTGAGTTAATCAGGTAAGACCCCTTGAAGACTACAAGGTTGATAGGCTTGAAGTGGAAGTGCCGCGAGGCATGCAGCTTGCAAGTACTAATCGGTCGAGGGCTTGACCATAAGTTATGTGTGAAGCGAAAACAACGTATTTAAAGATCTTTGTTCAATTTTGAAGATCCTCAAAAAGTTTGAAAAAAACTTAAAAATCTTCAAAAAAGTGCTTGACAAATCAAAGTCAGCGTGATATAATATAACACGCTGAGACACGAAACAAACGTTGAAGCACTTGGAAATGCACCTTTAGCTCAGTTGGTAGAGCAACTGACTCTTAATCAGTGGGTCCAGGGTTCGAGTCCCTGAAGGTGCACCAAATACGGCCTGTTGGTCAAGCGGTTAAGACGCCGCCCTCTCACGGCGGAAACAGGAGTTCGATTCTCCTACGGGTCACCATTCTCTTACAAGTTATCTTATAAGAGGGTAAATGTAACAAAAAAATTGTTGGTGCTAATGGCGATGAGGTCACACCTGTTCCCATACCGAACACAGAAGTTAAGCTCATCAGTGTCGAAAATACTTGGCTGGAGACGGCCTGGGAAGATAGAGCAGTGCCAGCATTTTTTTATGGGCCATTAGCTCAGTTGGTTAGAGCAACCGGCTCATAACCGGTCGGTCCCGGGTTCGAGTCCCCGATGGCCCACCATTGTTACATAGGGGTATAGTTCAGCTGGTAGAGCGACAGTCTCCAAAACTGTTTGTCGGGAGTTCGAATCTCTCTGCCCCTGCCAAAGGCACTCTGTTTGATGCAGAGTGCCTTTTTTGTTGTAAAATTCTTTATTATACTTGTCTTTTTTTGCCGGATTATGTTATACTTAATAAGTTAGGGCTTTGATAAAAATCCTTGTTTGATTTTAAAGGAGAATGGGAATGAAAAAACACAGTTCACTTGGAGGCCGGATTCTTTCGGCTATGATGGCGGTTACCATCGCTGCCGGAATGTTTGCGACTGGCGTTGTTTCTGCTGCAGGTGGCTACTGGAACGAAACTGATGAGGGCTGGCGTTATCTGGAAAGCAACGGCAGACCGGTTGTCAACCGCTTTGCCAATATCGACGGCCATTGGTACAGCTTCGATCAGGACGGTATCATGCAGACCGGATGGTATAATCTTCCGGATTCAGATATCTGGTATTATTTTCAGAAGGACGGCTCGGCCGTTATTGAAAACTGGGCCTGTGTGAATGGGTTATGGTATTATTTCGATGCTGCCGGTTATATGGTGACTGGATGGCAGAAGATCGACGAAACCTGGTATTATTTTTATGATAATGGTGCACTGAAAACCGGCTGGCTCTACCGCGACGGCAAATGGTATTATCTGACCGCTGACGGAGTTATGAAACGCGGCTGGCTGCTGGATAACGGCAAATGGTATTATCTGCTGCTGGACGGGTCGATGGCGACCGACTGTACGCTGGCAATCGGTGATGTCGAATACTCTTTTGATATCAACGGCGTATGGTGGGTGTCCGGGGAGGCTACCGAAGAGGAAATCGAGGAGATTACTCCCGATGTCCCGGAAAACAGTACCGATATCGATGAGGAAGAGTCTGACCCGGAACCGACCGAAAGTTTTTCTCAGTTGTCTTGCCGGTTGATGGCGGAGGCTGTCGCAGCCGCTTGCGAAAAACGCCCGGTCCCTGAAACCGCTGTGACCAGCGGATATCTGCAAAGCACGCTGGTACTTGACCGCAGCCTGATTGACGAGTTCAGCGGCCTGATGAATGAGGACGGCAGTATGCTTTATCTCGTCCTGAAAGCGAAGGATGGTTGTCTGAATGATCTGTTGATTCAGCTGAATGTCGCCCGCAGAATGCTGGTGAATGAATTGGATGGCACTGCTTCCAAAGTTTGGAGTCAGGGTGGGTATATTGCGCTGATGGTCCTGGATGACAGATGCAAACAGCGGGATGATGAGTTGCAGATTGCTGCGTCTGCGTTTGATGACGCCTGTCAGGAAATGATGGGTACAGCGGATGATTCGAATACCACTTCTGAAACGGAAACTGATCAGACAGAGGACAGTCAGGCAGCTGAATAACCGGTTTGTGGACAAGCTGCCTTCTAAATGTTATTGTTATTTGTGTACAAAAACTGTATATAGTGTTTGTCGAAATCGGTAATTGATCGATTGATTTGCTTATGTCATACTCTCTCCGATAAAAAATCATCTGATCAACGCAAATTTTACATTGTCTTTTCATTTTTCTCAAGTATACTGGTGGCACAGTTGCAAGGGAAGTTGGTTCTCTGATGCGGCTGTGGTCAAAAATGATGCTTTTGGCTTTATCACGACCTATATGGAAAGGAAAATGACAAATGAAAAAGATGAGAGTATTATCGATCGCGCTTCTGGCAGCTGTGTCAGTTGCGGCATTTGCTCTTACCAGCTGCACCAGTGACTCTGATACCAGCAGCACATCTTCCAGCAGCTCTTCGGTAAGTGACAGTACATCTGAAGAATCTTCTGAGGCTTCTTCTGCTGATGAAGTTTCCGAGGAATCTTCTGCTGCTGAAACCGGCTCTTCTGAAGAGGCTTCTGACGCCGTTGTGGAAGAATCCGAAGTTACCGGCGAGGAAGGTACTTCTGGAGCTGAAGACGCAACCGATAGCGCAGCAGCTGGTGAAGAAAGCACTGCAACTGAGAGTGAATCCAGCGTTGGCTGATTATTGATTTTGTAATTTCCTGTTAATCATTACCTGAAAACAACCCTGCAGCAAGGCGCAAGCCAACTGCAGGGTTGTTTTGTTATGTTCAGATAATCTTCGCTGCGCCCGGACGGAAGGTCATACAGTGGCAGCAGCCTTTTTCAAATAGCTGCTCCATCCTTCCGGTAAACGCCTCCAGCAGCTCCTCCGGTACAATCGCCAGCATCGTCCCGCCAAATCCGCCGCCGTGTACCCGACAGGCTCCTTTGCCGTCCAGCAGCTGCTTGGCGACAGCCAGCGCCAGCGTGATTCCCTGACTGGCCGGTTCTGACGCGGCACTGATGTTTTGCAGGCAGAGCAGTGAACTGTCTCCTGAGGCGTTGAGCTGGCGGAGAAAGCAGGCAAAGTCCTTGTCATCCACTGCCTTTGCAGCCAGCGCGACCCGTTCGTTTTCACTGACAAAGTGCATCGCGCGCAGCAGCGCCCGGTCTCCGCATTGCTTCCGGATTTCCGCCGCTTTTTCCATCAGCTCTTCATATCCGATACCCCTCAGGACCGGTTGTCCAAACAGACCGGCTACCGCTTTCATTTCGGCCGGAATTGCGGCGTATTCGTCGGTCAGGTCGGCATGTCCATGGCCGGCACTGACGATGACCAGCCGGTGTCCCGCTGCTTCTGGAGACAGGCAGAGCGGCTGGATATTCGGCGCAGACGGGTCCTTGAAATCAATCCGGACGATATTTCCGACTGAGCAGGCCATCTGGTCCATCAGGCCGCTCGGCTTGCCAAAATATACATTTTCCGCAAACTGTGCGGTGATGGCGACCTCTTCAGGGGAGATCATACCATCATTATAAAAATGATTCAGAATACTGCCGATCAGCACTTCAAATGCCGCCGAGGAAGAAAGCCCGCTGCCTTTGGGCACGTCTGAGATGGTATAAGCGGTGAATCCGCCGATTTTCCTGCCTTTACGGTCAAAGTCACTGGCAATTCCACGAATCAGCGAGGCAGAATGGGTCGATTCATCCGACTGAGGAGAAAGGTCGGTCAGATCGATATCATCCTGTTTATGTCCGACGGATTTGACCCGGATGACCGGCTCATCTGTCGGACAGGCCACCGCCAGAATATCCATGTTGACGGCGCCGGCCAGTACACGGCCATGGTTGTGGTCGGTATGGTTTCCGACAATTTCGACCCGACCGGGTGACGAAAAAAGGTGCAGCCGGTCACTGTCGCCGAAACGGCCGGTAAAACCCTCTACGGCTGTCCGGCAGCGTTCCTTCGCATAATCCAGCCCATCAGCGGAGTACAGCCGGATCAACACGTCATCCAGTTCTCCGTTTTCAATTGCCTGTAGGATTTGTTGTGCATTCATCTCTTTACCATCCTTTCATATGATTTAGGGACAGGGTATCGCTGAATAAACAAAGCCGCCCCAACAACCAGTCACATATGGTGCTTTTGGGCGGCATTTTCGCAAGAGACAGCACGAAACCGTTCGATTTCAGTCCTGCTTATATTTATTTTTGAGATGTAAAAGTACAGCCAGCATAATCGCAATTCCAACCGAGACACCGCTGATGGCACTGATCAGGCCGACATGAATCTGACTGCGGGTATCATTTTCCGTTTCAGACGGTGCGGAACTTTCCAGCGCAGGCTCGGACGATTCAGAAAAATCAATCGAACCGCTGCCGGTGACCGGTGAACGTAAAATCAGCGGATTGCGTCCCGTTTTCAGTGAGCAGATCGCCAGCAGTGCCAGTTCAGTCGCTTCCACCGACGGTGAATCTTCCAGCTGCTCGGAAAAGCCGGAGTTCTCAACATTAAACTGCATCAGCGCTTCCATCAGATTGTGTCCGTTGGCGCAGAACCGCTCATCGGTCAGTGAAATAGACAGGCTGGACAGCGCCAGAATTACCGCACTGGTCGCCTGGCAGGATTCATATCTTCCGGAATAGAAAAATCCATCGTTGCCCTGCTGCTCCGACAGCCATTGCAAGGCACGGTCAATGCAGGCTGCAATCGTTTCGTCGTCCCGGTAGGGCGCAAGTGCGGCCAGAGAAAGCGCTGTCAGAAATACATCGCTCTCTTCTCCCTGAATATTGGTGATGCCGCCGTCCGGGTTCTGACCGGCCATAATGATATTGAGCATCGCATCGCGTGAGTTCAGAGCATCGGAAGGAACATCGTAACTGTTGCAATCGTAGGCCAGAAGCCCATATACCGTACCAATCCGGTCAAGATCCGGAAAGGTAATCAGCTGCTGCAGCAAGTTCTGGCCGGAAAAATTCTCCGCGGATATCCCGGAAAAACTGACGCAGAGAATGTCCTGGGACAGTTCAATTCCGGTAGGGGACTGCTGCTGATGGATCGCCAGCAGGATACGGTTCAGGTATTTGTAGTCGATGGTGTAGCCGATTGCACCGAATACCGTCAGCGCCAGCGGTGAGTCGGAGTTGGTCTTCAGCCAGCCGCATCCGGCCCGCATTGCGTCGTCATACTCTGCGTCCCACGGCAGATCTTCATCCGCTGTTGACAGGCTGTGGCTGGGGGTTGAAACGGTCAGTGTATCGCTGTCGCCGGTGTCGGTACTGCTGAACACCAGCTGGAGGGTATCGCCGTCCTGAAACGCAAAATCCACCATGTCACCGTTTTCATCGGTCATATATTTCAGGTTGTCACGTTCAATTCCATTGAGGATGATCAGCCATTCATCTTCCTGGTCAGGACCGCCGTCATATTCTTTGCCGGCATCGTCCGTCAGCGTCATCAGCTTGCCGTCAGAAACCTCGGCACCGTCCAGATAGGCATACTGGTCCAGTATCTCCATCAGATCTTCCAGACCGCTTCCGCTTGGACATTGCAGCTGAATTGGGTTGAGAATCCATCCTCGTCCGACGTTTTCAAAGATACTGACGGTCAGTGTGATGTTTTGCTGCTGTTCGGACGAGATCGGCAGAACATCTGAGGACGGTGAACCGGCATCCAGGGCATATGCGGGCAAAAGCTGTCCGCCAAGCAGCAGGAGGCAGGAAAGAATGGCAACAGATTTTCGTATCAATGGGTTCAAAATCCGCGCCTCCTTTTGCAATCATTGTCTTCAAAAATATTATAGTTGAATTGCAGTTGTTTTTCCAGTACATCAGAACGAAAAATCCCGATTTTATAGGATTGCACAACTTGCCGGCGGGATTTTTGGCAGTTTAACAAAACAAAATAGACAGAACCTGTCGGTTTTATTTTTTCTCATATTTTGCTGTCTTTCGGTGGAGAGCAGAAGTTTCGGTGGAAAAATCTGACTGTCGGGAAGTTCACGACAGAAAAACGTTGTTTTTAGCGAAAGAGTATGGTATACTTTTTAAGTACAACATATGCAGTGATTTTCCGCAGCGTGGCTTGCCCGGTGCGGTTTCCGAAAGGATTTGAACAGATGAAACCTTATTCCAAACCTCCCCGCAGAGGAAATCGTGATTCCCGTCCTTCTTCTGATCTGTATCGTAAAAGAAATGACCGTGCGCCTGCCGGTGAACGGAGACGCGATGAATCTGCCGAAGGATTTGACAACCTGATCGCCGGCCGCAATGCCGTAATGGAAACGCTGAAAAACGGCAGCCGAATTGATACCGTCTATATCGCCCGCGGCGCAACCGGCGGCAGTATCGGTAAAATTGTCGCAATGGCCAAGGATGGCGGCTATCCGGTCAAGGAAGTCTCTTCCGAAAAACTGGATGAAATGTCGCCCGGTGTTCCTCATCAGGGTGTCGCCGTGTCCCTTTCCGCAGTCGAATACGCCGAAGTGGAGGATATCCTTCAGCGGGCTGCACAGGCTGGCCACAGCCCGTTTATCATCATTGCCGATGAGGTGGAAGACCCCCATAATCTCGGCGCACTGATTCGTACCGCTGAAACGGCGGGCGCTGATGGCGTCATCATCCCCAAACGCCGCAATGTTGGTCTGACGCCTGCCGTCTTCAAGACCTCTGCCGGTGCAGCCGCCCATCTGCCGGTTGCACGGGTCGCCAACCTCGCTTCTACTGTAGATGAACTCAAGCAGCAGGGCATCTGGGTCTATGGCGCGGATATGGACGGCCAGAACTGGTGCCAGACGGACTTTTCCGGCGGTGTTGCACTGATTGTCGGCTCGGAGGGCAAGGGTATCAGCCGTCTGCTCCGGGATAAGTGCGATGTGATGGTCAGCCTGCCGATGCAGGGAGAGATTACATCCCTCAACGCGTCGGTTGCAGGTGGTATTATTATGTATGAAGTGGCGAGACAACGGCTGGGTATCGAAGCCGTTGTGCCCAAAAAATAACGTTATCTGAAGGATGGAAAGGAGGAGAGACCGGATGAGCGAAAGTGTGGATGATATTTTGCGGGAGCTTTCCGGGATCTCTTTTGCACCGTCGGAGGAGCAGCCGTCCCAGCCGGATTTCTTTGAGGATTCGGATACAGTTGAATCGGAGGCATCTCATACGGCGCATACCCCTTCAGTGACCGAGACGCTTTTGGCGGTGCGGGAACTGATAGAGGAGCCGGAAATGGAGAGCGAGCCGCAAGGCTCGCCAGCCGGGCAGGATATGCCGTCCCGGTCTGAACCGGAAAGATCTTCTGTCAAAAAGGATGAAAACAAAAGTCCACCCGACAGCCGCCACAGGACAGCAAAACAGGCGGATCAGCCTGAACATCAAAAGAAATCCCAAGCTGTCAGGTCAAAACAGGATAATACGCACAAGCAGCCTACTGCTCAACCAACGGAAAAGCCAAAAAAGGGGTTCTTTTTCCGTAAGAAGGCGGAAAAGACGCGAAAATCTGCTGCGTCGTCTGAAAAGAGCCGTCCTGAACGGAAAACGGGTGATGTCCTTTCCAGTAATCGTACATCGTCAGCTGATACGACATCCCAGCAACCGGAAGCGGTATCTGCTGACAGCATTGCAGCGACCGGTAAGATGGAGTCGTCTGGAACTGCTGCTTCGGCAGCTCCGGCTCAGCCGGTATCAGGTGCAACCGGACAGTTTACGCCGCTGGTCCGTGTGACGACACAGGAACTGGTGGCTGAACTGGGACAGCCGGAAGAGGAACCGCCGGTGCCTTCCAGACGGGAAAAGCTGGTGCTTGCAGAAGGAAGGACCCGCCGGTTTGTCTCTGCTTTCCAGCCGGAACGGGAGGAAACCTTGCAGGGTGGCGCAGCTCTGCGAAGGGTCACCCGCCGTGCTTCTTCTAATGTCCAGACGGAAGAGGAACAGGGAATGACCCTGCGCATTCCGGTTCAGTCACCTGATGAAACACCGGCAGATGAAACGGTCCAGTCGCCGCAGACGGAACCGATTCCTTCCAATGAGGAAACCACATCCGTTGATGTTGATATGGAAGAAGCATCCAGTTCGGAACAGTCGGATTTTGAGATTGATCTGGAACAGATTCGGGCAATGGACCCACTTGCTGATTCCGATGTACAGGCGGATGCTGAGCAGGATGAACAGGCGACCCGGCCGATTGCGCTGGATGAGCCGCTGCCAGAAACCAAGTCCGCCAAACATAAAAAGGAAGAACGTGAAAAACTCCGTCGCCAGCAGCAACAACAGCTTCTCAGCCGGGTTGAGGCCACTGAAAACGAACCGGCTCCTGAACTCAGCCGGTCGGAAATCCGTAAGCTGAAAAAACAACAGCAGCAGGAAGACCGTCAGCGGCAAATCCGCCGGATGCAGCAGCGGGAAGAACAACAAAAAGCCGCGTCTGCATCGGAACAGGAAGAAAAAGAAAATATCTACCGTGTCCGGGAAGTATCTTCTTCTGAGACGGCGGCCGGATTTGCGCCGGCTTTCCGCAAGCTGCAGCGGTTAAATTCCGCCGCTGAAATCAGCTCCTGGCGCAGAGCACTGCGGGATTTGGCAGGTACATCGATTGGAATGGGATTGCTGATCGGCTTTTTTGCGGTCGTGGTGCTGGTTCTGGTCAGCCTGAATGGGTTGGCCGGTGAACTGGTGGGCAACGCTGTGCTGATGTGGAGTTCGGTTGCGTTGGGACTGATTGCCGGCGTCTGCGGATTCAGTGTGATTTCGGGTGGTATCCGTTCGCTGCTGCGCTTCCGTGCAAGCCGTGATATCATGCCGATGCTGCTGTATCTGGTGACGATGGCTGAGACGGTTCTGCTGGCGTTCCATCCTGAGGAACTGGCTGCCGGAAAGGCGTTTTGTTATCTGCCGGTCGGACTGTTTATGCTCTCCGCTGCCTATATGAGCAGATGGATTGTCGCTTCAACAGCCCTGCGTAATCTTCGCTTTCTGCACACCGGCGGCAGTAAATATTATCTGCATGTGATTCGTGACAGCCGTCTGGCGACGGAAATGACCCGCGGTGTTGTGGATGGACCGGCCTTTGTGGCGGTTAACCGCCGAACCGAATCCGTCTCGGATTTTATGAAACTGTCTCTGTCGGTCGATGAAAGCGACCGGCTGTCACGGAATTTTTCAGTAATCGGCTTGCTGAGTGGACTGCTGGTGCTGGGATTTGCGATGCTGTTCGGCTGGAGTTTTTCGGGTGCAGCTTCGCTGATGACCGGTGTCGTTTGCCTGTTTTCGCCGATTCTGACGATGTACCTGTTCAGCTATCCGTGCAGGAGAACCGCGAAATTTATGGAGCGGGCAGGCGGTGTGGTCATCAGTGAAAAGGCGATTGCACGTTACAGTCTGCTCAATGGGGCGCTGATGGATGCTTCAGATATCTTCCCGCCGGGATTTGTCACCCTGTCCGGGCTCAAAACCTTCGGCAGTGCAAGGGTAGACGATGTGATTATCGATGCCGCTTCGATGATTCTTGGCTCCGGTTCGGTGCTGGAGAGTATCTTCGAGGGAATTATCGGCGACAGCGGCCTGCTGCGGCCGGTCGAGGACCGTCAGTATGAGGACGGCAAAGGACTGGTCGGATTTGTCGACGGACGGCAGGTTCTGGTCGGCAACAAGGCGCTGCTGGAATCTCGCGGCATTCGTTTTTCGCTGGATGAGCACCGCAAATGGGCGGCTGGTATCGGTTGTGCCTGTGTTTATCTGGCGGTAGCCGGAGAACTGGCGGGTGTCTTCCTGATTCGGCTGCAAACGTCGGTCCGTTCGGAAGAGGCAATCCAGATTTTTGCTGACAATGGCGTCCGGCTGGCAATCCGAACGACCGACAGTTTTCTGACCCCACGTCTGCTGGGAAGATTGTTCCGGATTAACCCCGAATTGGTGAAAATTCTTCCCCAGAGGCTGGGCGTGTATGTCGACCGGCTGCAGGGAAAGGTTCGGGTCAAACAGGCGGTTGCAGTCAACGATGGCAGTCTGTCGGGCTTTGCCGGATGTGCAGCCTGCGCGAGAAGACTTTCCTTTATGGAAGGGCTTAACCGGGTGATGATGGTGCTGTCGGTGGTACTGGGGCTGTGTATGCTGCTGATGCTGACGGTACTGGGCTCGTTTGGCAGTGTGACGCCGCTGGTGATGAGCGGATATGCGCTGTTCTGGCCGCTGCTTGGCTGGATTTTACAGAAAATGATTCGAATATGAGGGAAACTACCGGGTGGGGCATGCTCCACCCGGTAGTTTTTTGTCCACCAATCCGGGATGAAAATGTATAAAAAGGTAAAGAAAAGCGGATGCCAATTATTAAATTTACAAAAGTTGCTTGAATTTAGACGACAATTGCGTTATACTATGTATTAACTTTGCGGACACGAAACCCGGTGCCCCTATCTCCAGAAAGGAATGTAAATATGAGTAAACTGCGCAAATATGCTGCGGCAGCCGCGGCAGGCCTGACGGCTGTCTGTATGCTCTCAGGTTGCGGCAACAGCATTGACCCGGAAAATATTGATTATTCCATTCAGCTTCTTGCACCGCAGGAAGGAGACGATATCGCGATTTTTGAGACCAGCATGGGAACCATTACCGCTGTTTTGTATACCGATGAAGTCCCCACTGTCGTACAGAATTTCAAAGATCTGGTAGAGGACGGTTTTTATGACAACCAGGTGATCTATCAGGTTGTGCCGACCGTTGGCGCCGAGATGTTCGGCAGCTCGACCGAGGATGGAAACTCTCCCACCAGCAACACCGAAAAGCCGATTAAAGCGGAATATTCCGACAGCCTCTGGCCTTTTTCCGGTTCGCTGTGCGCACTGTGCAGTGAGATGGGACAGCTGTGGAACAAGGGATATTATTTTGATTCCCGTTCGTTCTTTATCGCCGACATGCCGATTGACGAGGAAACAGCCGGCCAGATGGAGGACAACTATTTCCCGGCGATGATGGTCAATGCGTTTGAGGAGCTGGGCGGCGTGCCCGGCATCTCTCAGTATCATACCGTATTCGGTAAGGTCATCGATGGGATGGAAGTCGTCGACGCAATCAACGAACTGCCGATGACCGCAATCGACATGACGTCCGAGGGTGCTTCTTCGGAGGATTATGAGCAGGGTTATACACTGGACGAGCCGGTTACGATTGAAAAGGTCACGCTCGGCACCTTCCATGCAGAGGATTATGACGAGTTGGACAACACCCTGACCCAGGAAGAATATGACGAGATGGTCTACACCAGCGCAGAAGAGCAGGCTAAGATCGACGAAGCAATTGCAAACGGCACCTATGGACAGGAAGAATCTGAAGGCACTTCTTCAGAAGAGTCGTCCGGTGCAGCTTCGGAGGAATCTTCGGCTGATTCGTCTGAAGAGGAGTCTGTATCTGAAGAATAACAGGTCTGTGCAGCTGGCCTGTGGCCAGGGCGCAGATGGAAAGGATTGTCAGTATGATTAATTTTCGTGAAGCGAAAGCAGGAGACACCATTGTTACAATGAACACCACGCTGGGCAGCATCAAATTTCTGATGTTCCCGGAGGTTGCTCCCAAGGCGGTCGAGAACTTTACGACCCATGCAAAAAATGGTTACTATGATGGAATTATCTTCCATCGTGTCATTGACGGTTTTATGATTCAGGGCGGCGACCCGACCGGTACCGGCCGCGGCGGCGAAAGCATCTGGGGCAAATCGTTTGAGGATGAGTTCTCTCCCGAAGCCCACAACTTCCGTGGTGCCCTTTCGATGGCCAATGCTGGCCCTGGTACCAACGGCAGCCAGTTTTTTATCGTACAGGCTGGTCCTGTTGATAAGCGGATGTTCCCGATGCTGGGCCGTCAGTACGGCGTCAAGCTGGACGAGGAAACCAAAGAAAAGTATGCCGAGCTGGGCGGCACTCCCTGGCTGGACAACCATCATACCGTTTTCGGTCAGGTAATCGAAGGAATGGACGTTGTCGACAAGATCGCTTCCCAGAAGGTCGGCTTCCAGGACAAGCCGCTGACCGATATCGTAATCGAAAGCATGTCGGTTGAAATACTGTAAGTATAGATATCAAAATACCTCCCAGATCAAATCTGGGAGGTATTTTAATGCATCGGGAGTACAGTGCTTTTTTTGATGCCGGTTTGCCAGATGGTAGACGAAGGTGATTCACCAGAAGTATGCAGGCAGAAAGGTACTTCCCGATTTCATATATGAAGTTATTGCTCCTTTTGCGCTTTTCGGAGATTTGCTGTATCCTGTACGGCTCTGCGAAGCCATTCGCAGTGATAATAATCCAGAGGAATGACAATCTCCTGGATTTTGTCCCCACTCGACGGCCTTTTTAAATCTTTTGGCAGGTAAGACAGTCCGACTTCCCGCAGAGAAAAGCAGTCTTTGCTCAGCCATCCGACCGGTTCATCATCACAATACACACAATAGCAGCCAAACATCTTCTTGATGCGAATATTCAGTCCGTCAAGCGTATTCAGCCATGTCTGGACGATATTTTCATCCGGATATGCCATTTTGTTTACCTCCCATATTTGTATTTTATTTCATTGTAGCATAAGAAAATTCAAAAAACAACTATACAAAAGGCACTCCAACACAGAATGTCAGAGTGCCTTTGACTAATCGTTTATTCCAGTTTACCGAGCGAGTTTGCGACAAGCTCCTGATAATCCTCGTCGGTCAGGTCGTAGTGGTAGAACATCTCGTAATAACGGGTGACATCTGCCTGAATATCAAAGTCGGCCTGCTCCGGATAGAGAATCTTGGTCATCCACATCATCCCCAGATACCGCTGGATGGAAGGCGGGAAGCCCATCCAGTTATGCGGTCCGATCGGAACCTCGTAATATCGGCCCGACTGGATGGCCTGTAAACCGCTCCACAGCGGGTCGTCGGCTACCGTATCATAAACGCCGCTGTCGGGTGAGAAGAAGATGACCTCCGGGTCCCACAGCATCAGCTGTTCCATATCGGTTTCGTTGCCGGTACCTTTGGAGGAGGGAGACTCGACGACTGCGAGGTTATCTGCTACCAGGTCGATAATTTCCGCATGGTAAGAACCTTTTGCAATGACATTCATGCCGGAGTCGCCGGTCAGATAGAGAACAGAGACCTTGTTGTCGCCAACCTCCTCCATGATGTCCAGCGTCCGGGTATAGATGCTGTCACAGAAATCGGCATAAACCTGTGCTTCCTCTTCCATCCCCAGCAGCTCACCCAGCATGGTATAACATTCCGGCATCGTTTCCATATTGGCGTCGATGTGGATAAAAGGAATGCCGGTCTGTTCGCCGAGTGCGTCCAGATCTTCGGCGATGCCGTCTTTGGGGTCGCCGATGTCGATGACAACATCCGGATCAGCAATCATCAGCTGTTCGGGGTTCATCTCAGTGTTGCTGCCGTACAGCTGGCCGATCAGCGGCAGAGAGCGGTATTTTTCCGGAATATATTTTTCCGAGCCTTCGCTCCATTCGTTGCTCCATCCGACCAGTGTGTCGGGGGCAAGCGAATAGACGACCAGCTGGGAGAGCAGTCCGGAGGCTGCAACCGTTTCGATCGGCTCTTCAAAGGTGAATTCCCGTCCGAGTGAATCGGTAAACGTAAAGGAAGAAGTTTCAGCGGAGGATGCTTCTGATGAAGAGTTTTCCGAAGCTTCGGAGGAAACAGAACTTTCCTCGGAGACTACGCTTTCAGAAGTGCTGCTTTCGGAAGAGCTGTTGCCATTGCTGCCGCATCCGGCCAGCGATGCAACCATCAGCCCACAGAGAAAAAGTGCAAAAAGACGTTTCATAGAGTTACGTTCCTTTCTATATTTTGGTCAATCCGGCAGAAAAACACGGACATTGCGCCCGCCTGACGGAATATCACATACCTGAACTTTCAGACCGTACAGCGTCTGAATCATTTCGGCGTCGAGGACTTTCGCCGGTTCACCATCGCCGGCGAGCTTCCCGTCGGCCAGTGCCAGCACACGGCTGGAATACAGGGCAGCCTGCTGGGGAGAATGGGTCGACTGAATCAGCAGATACCCTTTTGCTGCCAGCTGCTGGAGCTGGAGCAGAAGCCGGGTCTGGTTGCCATAATCGAGATTCGCCGCCGGTTCGTCCAGCAGCCAGACACGTGCATCGGTCATCATTGCCCGTGCCATCATCACCAGCTGTTGTTCGCCGCCGCTCAGCGTATCAAACGCCCGCTGCCGAAGTGGTTCCAGCCCAAGGCTGTCGATCACTTCATCCAGTCTTTCCCGTTCAGTCCTGCCGGGATGCTGGAACCATTTCAGTCCGGCGGCTGCTCCCATCAGAATCATCTCTTCGACCGGATAGGAGAATGCAGGGGAATGGGACTGCGGGATATAGGCGACCCGGCTGGCGAGCTGACGGGGTGAGAGGGAGGAAAGCGGCTGTCCGTCCAGCGTCATCTCTCCCGAAGCCCGCAGCTGCCCCAATATGCAGCGAAAAAGAGTGGTCTTTCCGGTACCGTTCGGACCGAGCAGTGAAATCAGCTCTCCGCTTTCCGCACAGAAGGAGATCTCTTTAAGCAGCGGCCGACTGTGCGGGTACCCGAAGGACAGTCTGTCAACAACCAGTTTCACCGCGCTCCTCCTCTCCTGACCATCATCCACAGGAAAAACGGTGCGCCGATAAAGGCGGTCAGTATGCCGATTGGCAGTTCCACCGGCAGCAGCGTCCGGGATACATTGTCCACAACCAGCAGGAAAATCCCGCCCATCAGTGCCGTTCCCGGCAGAAGATAACGGGTTTCACTCCCGGTCAGTTTGCGGGTCATATGGGGGATAACCAGCCCGACCCAGCCGATTGTACCGCTGGAGGAGATTGCAGCCGCTGTCAGCAGCGTCGCCGCCAGAATGACCACAAGTCTTGTACGTCCGGGGTGTATCCCCAGTGCCCTTGCTTCCTCGTCGCCAATCGTCAGCAGTTGCAGACGCCAGCGGAGCAGCAGCAGAACAGCCAATCCCAGTGCGGTCGGAATCAAAGCAGTCAGTACACTGTTCCAGTTTGCGCCCGACAGGCTGCCCATCAGCCAGTAGGTGATTTCCGGCAGCTGGCTTTCCGGGTCAGCCGCGAGTTTCAGGCAGGAGGTCCCGGCGGAAAAGAGGGAGGAAACCATCATCCCGGCCAGCACCAGCGTCATAATTTTATCCCGTCCGGTTGCACCGATCAGGCAGGCAATCAGCATGCTACCGAGGCTCATCACAAAGGCGGATAGTGTAATGCCGCCCGAAGCGGCTCCGGCCAGAATAGCCAGTGCTGCCCCAAACGCCGCGCCGGATGAGGCACCCAGCACGTCCGGTGAAGCCATCGGGTTCTGAAAGACACACTGGTAAGCACATCCGGCTGCCGACAACCCGGCTCCGACGATAATTGCCAGTAAAATCCGAGGCAGACGGATGTTGTAAATGACCCGGCCGATGCTGTCGGCCGGGCTTTCACCCAACCCCAGCAGGTCATGTCCAAACTGGCGGAAGATATCGCCGATGCTGACCGGGTATCGTCCAAGTGGAAAGGAAAACAGGGTGCATACAATCAGCAGCAGCAGGAGTGCCAGCAGCACCCAACCGGCCTTTTTTGTTTTTTTCATCTTTCCACCCCGTTTTCTTTTTTCCATTGCAGGATTTGCTGCCGGTAGCCGCCCGGTTCGCTTCCATCGGCAATTTTTACCCGCGGATTTTCCGAAAGCATTCGGACAAACCGGTTATATGCGTTCCGGAAATCGGTTTGCTGCATCCAGCGGCGGATTCCTTCACTGCCATTGGCCGACTTGAGCACGCCAATACAGGGAATCTCTCCTGAAAACAGCTCTTCCAACCGCCGATAAAATGTCGGAATCAGTAGTTCTTTTCCGCCAATCTCATCCAGCAGGAAAAAACGTGGTTTTCCTTCCATCATCGGTATCGTCCGGGAAAGCAGGACTTCTGTTCGCATCCCTTCACCCGGAATCAGAAAGATATCATTCCGGTCAGGGTTCCATATTCCGTTGACGCCTTCTTTCGAAGCGGGCGGGATATGCGCAAAACCTCTGCGGGTTCCGTTTCGGTCGAGCAGCCGTACTGTCCGGTAACCGCCTGCCATTTCGATTACGTCTTTCAGTTCGGATAAAAGGGCGGTCGATTTGCCGCAGCCAATTTTTCCGGTCAACAAAAGATGATATGTCCGGTTTTGAATGCCAATTCCTCCTTTGCAGCACAATATCCAGTATAACAGCATGAAATATTGTACCATATCTTCCCGCATCTGACAAGCGATATTTTTATAAAAAAATATCCATCTGCCGGTTTGTTTTACCCTGACAAAAGCGATTGGCAGCCTGTCATTGAAACTGGAAAATACTGACAGCAGTTTTCTGTTTGCGTCTGGGCGGACGGTCGGATAAATCGGGCAGAATAAGCTGTATCCGTTTGTGACCGGCGGATGCAATTGTTTTTGGGAGTGAAGTTTATGCAGTCAGGAAAACGAAAAGTAGTGATTGTCGGGACTGGTATGGTCGGGATGAGCTACGCTTACAGCCTGGTCAACCAGTCGGCATGTGATGAACTGGTGCTGATTGATGTCAACCGTCAGCGGGCCGAAGGCGAGGCAATGGACCTGAACCATGGTCTGGCCTTTGCCGGAACCAATATGATGATTTATGCCGGAGACTATGACGACTGCCGGGATGCCGATATCGTCGTCATCAGCGCCGGTGTTGCCCAGAAGCCGGGTGAAACCCGGCTCGACCTGTTGAAACGCAACGCCGAGGTCTTTCGAATGATTATTGAACCGGTGACGTCATCCGGATTCAATGGAATCTTTCTGATCGCGACCAACCCGGTAGATATTATGACCCGGATTACCTGTGAGTTGTCCGGCTTTAACGCACGGCGGGTTCTGGGCAGTGGTACCGCACTGGACACCGCACGACTGCGCTATCTGCTGGGGGCGTATATGAAGACCGACCCGCGCAATATCCATGCGTTTGTCATGGGTGAACATGGAGACAGCGAGTTCGTTCCATGGAGCCAGACGCTGCTCGCGACCAAGCCGATTCTCGAAATCTGTCAGGAAGAGCCGGAACTGGTCGATTTTCAGCGGCTGACCGAGATCGAAGAGGAGGTGCGCACCGCCGCATATAAGATCATCGAAGCCAAAAAGGCTACCTATTATGGAATCGGGATGGCGATGACCCGCATCACCCGTGCGATTCTCGGAGATGAACGGAGCGTGCTCACCGTTTCGGCGATGCTGCGCGGCGAATACGGCCAGCGGGATATCTACGTCGGCGTTCCCTGTATCATCAATCAGAACGGTATCCAGCGGGTTTTGCAGCTGGGGCTGACAGATGAAGAACAGCAGAAACTGGAACGTTCCTGTGATACACTGCGGGAAAGCTACGAGGGAATTCTGGGATAATTTGAGATTGGTCAGCAGATTGAAAGTCAGGGGGACCGGTGTATCGGACAGGCGTTTCAATCTGCTGATGAAGTTTTCCACTGTTTCAGACAGAAAACGTGAAAAACAGGGTAAGATGCTGTAAAATTTGGTAAATTGGCAGTGTTATATAATTTTTGATAAAAACCAGCCTTTTACTTTGTAAAAACAACCTGTTGCAATTTCTGACGGACAGTGGTATAATAACTATCGTTCTCAAGACGTGGGTGTAGCTCAGCTGGTTAGAGTACCTGCTTGACATGCAGGGGGTCGATGGTTCAAGTCCATTCATCCACACCATTTGATCAACAGCTCTGATTCGATTCAGGGCTGTTTTTGTTTTTACTGCGGAAAAACGCCGCCGGATACCATGATGGTACCTGGCGGCGGTTTTGTTATTTATGCCATACTTTACAGGGTATTTTTCTCGATTTTGCCATCCTTGATGACCATTCTGACATGGTCAGCGTGAGTCAGACAGAAGATGTCCGAAAGCGGGTTTCCGTCGACAATGACCACATCCGCCAGTTTGCCCGGCGTCAGGCTGCCAACGCTGTTTTCCATCCCCATGACAGCCGCTGCGTTGATGGTACCGGCACGGATGGATTCCATCGGGGTCATGCCAGCCCGCACCATTGCTTCAAATTCCCGTCCGTTTTCCAGATAGGGAGTGTTGCGCGAGTTGGAAAAGTCGGTGCCCAACGCAATCCGGATACCGGCCTTGCGTGCCATCGCAATGGTTTTCTTATTGGCTTCTGCGCAGAGCTGCGCCTTTTCCCGCATCCAGTCGGGAAGTCCAGGCAGACCGGCTACTCCCAGCGAAATCCACAGGGTCGATACCAGAAACGCTCCCTTTTCCGCCATCAGGTCAATTTCCCGCTGGGTCAGCATGACGCCGTGTTCAATGCAGCTGACACCGGCCAGCAGTGCCTGATAAGCACCTTCATATCCGGTGCAGTGGGCGCAGACATAGGTATGGTGGCGCTTTGTCTCTTCGACGATTGCCCGCAGTTCTTCAGGCGAGAATTGGACGTCATCCACCCGGTCGGTCGGGGAGGACACCCCACCGGTCGCACAGATTTTGATAAATTTGGCACCCATCCGGAACTGCTCCCGGACAGCACGGACACAGCCGTCCGGTCCGTCACACAGCATCGAAGTGTGGCTGTGGGCATTGAAATATTCAGGGGTCATCTCCGGGTTACCATCGACATGTCCGGACGTGATGCTCAGAACCTTTCCACCCGGTACAATACGCGGTCCGCGGATGGCGCCGCGCTCAACCCCTCTTGAAAGGTACAGCCCGGCTTCGCTCATATCCCGCAGGCCGGTGAATCCGGCATCCAGCAGCAGTCCGAGCTGGTAAACACCGCCTACCAGCTGGTCGCCGAACATCCTTCCATCTGCAAAGGAACCGGCGTCCTCTTCGCCTGAAAGATGGGCGTGGGCATCAATAAAGCCCGGCAGGATACTGCCACCCGGAGGGCAGTTATAGACGGCAGCATCTGTTTGCGGACAGCCGTCGGCTGTCCCCGCATATACAATCCGGCTGCCCTCGATCAGCAGGGCACCGTCTTCCACCGGCTGATCGTCCAACGGGTCGATCAGCCTTCCACGCAGCAAAATCTGTTCCAAAATGTACTCCTTTCGCCGTGGAAATCCCGCGGCTGCAGTGGGATTTTCGCCTGTAACCGGGCGAATAACTGAAAATGTATAAAATCAGTATAACAGACGGTTTTTTAAAAGTCAACGGTTTGTTTAAGTAAGATAGAACGGGATTTTAGAGAATATTATTCTGATTTTTGCAAAAAGCAGGTGAATTATTATACAAAAGCAATGCCAGATACATGTCAGATTTGCTAACAGGTTGACAGATTGTTGTAAAATTTGAAGTTGCTGACTTGGGAGACAGTAAGTGTATGGCAAAATAGCTGAAAAAATTGGAGAAAAACCGGCTGGATTTTATGGGAAAAGCCTTGACAGATGACTGCTTGCGTGATAATATAAACATATGAACAACAGCTCATATAAAGAAAGGAAGGCTGCGAATGGCAATTGATGAAGTAGAACATTGCGAGCTGACCCATCAGCACCCCGGTTTTGCCGAAAAGGTCAACAGCCAGATGCCGGAGGAAGATCACCTCTATGATCTGGCCGAACTGTTTAAGGTGTTCGGGGATTCAACACGGATTCGGATTTTGTATCTGCTGCTGGAATCAGAAATGTGCGTCTGTGACATTGCGCAGTGCCTGTCGATGACCCAGTCGGCAATCTCCCACCAGCTGCGGGTATTGAAAAATGCCGATCTGATTCGCTTTCGCCGTGAGGGCAAGACGGTTATCTATTCGCTGGCCGATGAGCATGTGCGAATGATCCTCTCGTGTGGTATGGAACATATTTTGGAATAATTTTGTGAAAGGATGCTTTGTTATGAAAAAGACCTATAAAATCGACGTTGACTGCGCAAACTGCGCCAATAAAATGGAAACTGCCGCCAATAAAACCGAGGGCGTTAAAAACGCGGTTGTCAATTTTATGACCCTCAAGATGGTCGTTGAATTTGATGAAGGTGCTGTCCCGGCTGATGTTATGAAACAGGTCCGCCTTAACTGCAAAAAGGTTGAAGACGACTGCGAAATCTTTCTGTAATCAGATACCTGAACGGGGAGGCCGGGGATTTTTATGAATAAAAAACAGAAAAAAGTGCTGGTCAGAATTATTGCTTCGGCTGTGCTGACAGCGGTACTTGCGCTGCTGCCTGACTGGCAATGGAAATGGGTGCTGTTTCTGGTGCCGTATCTGGTGATCGGGTATGACATCCTGCTCAAGGCCGTTAAGGGTATCCGCAATCGCCAGCCGTTCGATGAGAACTTCCTGATGGCGGTGGCGACGGTCGGCGCGATGCTGCTGGGTGAATATATGGAAGGCGTCGCGGTCATGCTTTTTTACCAGATCGGCGAGTTGTTCCAGAGCTACGCGGTCGGCAAGAGCCGCCGCAATATCAGTGAACTGATGGACATTCGTCCCGATTATGCCAATATCGAGGACGAAAACGGACAGCTCACACAGGTCGACCCGGATGAGGTTGAAGCCGGGTCGGTCATTGTCGTGCGTCCCGGTGAGAAAATCCCGATCGACGGCGTGGTTGTCGAAGGTGTTTCGACACTGAATACCAGTGCACTGACCGGTGAGAGCGTCCCGCAGGACGTCGAACCGGGTCAGGATGTTATCAGCGGCTGCATCAACATGACGGCACTTCTGAAAATCCGTACTACCCGTGAGTTTGGGGAATCGACGGTTTCCAAAATCCTCGATCTGGTCGAAAACGCCAGCTCCAAAAAATCCAAGTCGGAAAACTTCATCGCGAAGTTCGCACGGATTTATACCCCGGTCGTCTGTTTCAGTGCACTTGCACTGGCGGTCCTGCCGCCATTGGTCCGGATGCTGATGGGAATGAACGGCGAATGGGGCGATTGGGTGTACCGCGCATTGACCTTCCTGGTCATCAGCTGTCCCTGTGCGCTGGTCATCAGTATCCCGCTCAGCTTCTTTGCCGGAATCGGCGGCGCAAGCAAGGCCGGCGTGCTGATCAAAGGCTCCAATTATATGGAAACGCTGGCAGGTGTCCGCTGTGTCGTCTTCGATAAGACCGGCACGATGACCCAGGGTATCTTTGAGGTCAGCGGCGTTCATCATAATACGATCGACCCTGATAAACTGCTGGAATATGCAGCGCTGGCCGAGAGCTATTCCACCCATCCGATCAGCCAGAGCCTCCGTCGCGCCTACTGCCAGCAGCCTGACCAGTCCCGTGTCAGCGAGGTTCAGGAGATTGGCGGGCATGGCATCACTGCTCTGGTAGACGATGTGAAGGTCGCAGTCGGCAACGATAAGCTGATGAAACAGCTGGGGGTTGATTTTATCGACTGTCAGGCTGCCGGGACGGTTGTTCACGTTGCACTGGATGGAAAATATGCCGGACATATCCTGATTTCCGACCGGCTGAAACCCGATGCAAAACAGGCGATTGACCAGCTCAAACGCCTTGGCATCCGCAAGACGGTTATGCTGACCGGCGACCGGAAGATCACCGGTGAGGCGGTTGCAAAAGAACTCGGTATTGATCAGGTTTATTCCGAGCTGCTGCCGGCAGACAAGGTCGATAAGGTTGAACAGCTGCTGAAGGAGTGCCAGAAACGTGAAAAACTGGCCTTTGTCGGAGATGGTATCAACGATGCGCCGGTCCTTTCCCGTGCGGATGTCGGCATTGCAATGGGTGCACTGGGGTCGGATGCAGCGATTGAAGCGGCGGATGTCGTGCTGATGGACGACAACCCGCTCAAAATCGCAAAGGCAATCCGAATCGCAAGAAAGTGTCTGCGGATTGTTTATGAGAACATCTGGTTTGCGATCGGCGTCAAACTGCTTTGTCTGGTGCTGGGCGCGGTCGGTATCGCCAATATGTGGCTGGCAATTTTTGCCGATGTCGGCGTCATGGTCATCGCGGTTCTCAATGCAATTCGTGTTCTGAGCGTCAGAAAACAATGAATCATAAAGGAAAAACACCGCATCCGGTTGCTCTGGAAGCAGCCGGATGCGGTGTTTTGTACGCTATAGATGATAAAAGGATTAGTGCTGGATTTCTACGTTGCCAAATCCAAACTTGGGTGCACAGGTACGGTGCAGGGCAATCAGCTCGTTGTCGTGGTTGTGACGGACTTCGCATTCCTCGTCAAAGATCATGCAGGCCTCGTCGCCCGGTTTGCAGGCCGGCCACTGGGGCAAGCTGGGGTCATTCGGGTCGCCGTATTTTGCAAAGTTGACCCACGCCGAGAACATTCTGTGTTCCAGTTCGTCCGAGACACCCGGTTTATTGCAGACCGGCACCAGTTCGGTGTTGTGGAAGACAAACGGGATTTCCGAGCAGTGCCAGGGACCGGAGCCTTCGTCGATCGGGAAGTCGAAGGCAAACAGGTAAGAATAGGTCGGAGACTGGGCATATTTGGACTTTTCTGCAATAAACTTCTTGGTCGGTGCACGGAAGTCGGAGTCGAGAATCGCAAGGTCACACAGGTTCTTGCCGGGATAGGCTTTCTGGAACAGTGCGATCATCTGGTCGGCGTTCTTTTCGCCGTAAACGTCTGCAATCATTGCCCGCGCTTCCTCAGCGGTCATTGTATTGCGGTCAGGACGGCCGGGACCAAAGCCGAGGAACTCGTCCAGAACAGTGCCGATCATGACCGGAATCGTCTTGGCATGTTCGGTAAAGCCGACGATGAGCGGGTCTCCGGGATAGAAATCATCGGCAACCGGATTGCCGCCGACATATTTGCCGGCTTTAGCAAGCGCCGGGAAGACCTTCTGATATGCCTGGGCCATCTTGTTGTACGGTGCAGTTTCCAGCTCTTCAATTGTTTTAAGGCCCATCTCCTTCATCATCGCGGTGACGATTTCGGTGCCGTCAACCTTGCCCTTGAATGCACTTTCGCCAAAGCCGATCATATCCAGCAGACCCGACTGGATAATGCCCTTGTGGAACAGACCGTCCGCTTCGGGAATCTGCATCAGGTTCCAGACCTTCATGCCGCCGCCCGACTGACCAAAGACAGTGACGTTTTCAGGGTCGCCGCCGAATGCAGCAATATTTTCATGAATCCATTTGAGAGCCGCGACCATGTCGGCGTTGCCGGCATTGGCGGAATTCTTGTATTTTTCGCCAAACGGAGAAACATCCAGATAGCCGAGGATGTTCAGACGGTGGTTGATCGAAACGACGACGACGTCACCATACTGGCTCATATTTTTGCCGTCATAGGCTGCCTGTTCAATCGAAGAGCCTGCCGCGAATCCGCCGCCGTGCAGCCAGACCATGACCGGCTTTTTGGCAGAAGGGTCGAGCGACTGGGTCCAGATGTTCAGATACTGGCAGTTTTCGTCCATCGGCCAGTAACGATGGGGAACCTTTGCTTCACCGGAGCCGGGTTTGTCCTGGCTCATCAGCGGGCAGACATAACCATAACCGAGCGCGTCTTTGACCCCTTCCCAGCTTTTGGGCGGAGTGGGGAGCTGAAAACGCTTTGCGTCGGCGTATTTGATGCCGTAAAATGTATAGGTGCTGTCCAGAACAAAGCCGCGCAGTTTGCCATATTTGGTCTGGACAATCGGAGCGGTTGTTGAGCAGAGGAATTTGCTGGTCATATTCGGTGTCTCCTTCTTCATTATAATTATGTCGTCCCGGATGGGAAGGTAAATCAGTGCTGAACCTTGACTTCTCCGCCCGGTTTCCAGGCAGGTGCGCAGGCAATGTGCAGGTCAACCAGTTCATTATCATGGTTATGGCGGACTTCGCATTCTCTGTCAAAGATCATGCAGGCTTCGTCATCAGGAGTAGAAGCCGGCCACTGGGGAAGGCTGGGGTCGTTCGGGTTGCCATAGCGGGCAAAGTTGACCCATGCCGACGCCATCTGGTATTCGAGCTTTTCGGTTACGCCGGGAATATTGCAGTAAGGAGTGGTTGTTGCGTTGTGGAAGACGAACGGGATTTCCGAGCAGTGCCATGGGCCGGAACCTTCGTCGACCGGCAGTTCGAGGGTAAACATATAAGAATAGGTCGCCGACTCAGGGCAGGCAGCTTTCAGTTTGATAAAGTCCTTGCTTGCCTTGCGGAAGACGCCGTCCATCATCGCGAGGTCGCACAGCGGTTTGCCGGGATAGGCTTTCTCGAACAGAGCGATCAGCTGGTCGGCGTTTGCTTCGCCAAATTTGTCCGCAATCAGCTTGCGGCCTTCTTCTTTGGTCATGGTATGGCGGTCAGGATAACCGGGGCCAAATGCGGGGAATTCGTCCAGAACGGTACCGACCATGACCGGGATGGTCTTTGCGTGGTCGGTAAAGCCGATGACAAACGGGTCGCCGGGATAAAAATCATCCGGAATCGGTCCGCCGTTGCCAATATAATAGCCTTCTTTAGCAAGAGCCGGGCTGACTTTGTTGTATGCTTTTGCGAGGTCATCGTAGGGGATGGTCTCCAGCTCTTCGACGTCTTTCAGTTCCAGCTCTTCCATCAGGGCTTTGACAATCCGGGTTCCGTCCGGCAGCGCCTTGTTCGGGAAGTTCGCAACACCCGACTGGATAATGCCCTTGTGGAACAGACCTTCCGCCGACGGTGTCTGCATCAGTGTGTAGACCTTCATGCCGCCGCCCGACTGGCCGAACAGGGTGACATTGTCCGGGTCACCGCCGAAGGCTGCGATATTTTCATGAATCCATTTGAGTGCCGCGACCATATCGGCATTGCCGGCGTTGCCGGAATTCTTGTATTTTTCGCCGAACGGAGAGAGGTCGAGGTAACCCAGAATATTCAGACGATGGTTCAGGGTGACAACAACCACATCGCCAAACCGGCTCAGTGCATCGCCGTCATATGCCTGCTGCTCAATCGAAGAACCTGCTGCAAATCCGCCGCCGTGCAGCCAGACCATAACCGGCTTTTTGGCGGAAGGGTCGACCGACTGGGTCCAGATGTTCAGGTACTGGCAGTTTTCGTCCATCGGCCAGTAACGGTGGGGAACCTTCAGTTCGCCGGAACCAGGCTCATCCTGCCGGAGCATCGGGCAGACATAGCCGTAACCGAGCGCATCTTTGACTCCTTCCCAGCTCTGGGGAGGGGTCGGAAGCTGGAAGCGCTTGGCGTCGGCGTACTTGATGCCATAAAAAGTATAGGTGCCATCCAGAATAAAGCCACGCAGTTTCCCGTAGCTGGTCTGAACGACAGGCTCAGTGGTTGTGCAGACAAATTTTCTTGCCATAGTCATAATCTCCTCTGAATGTTTTGTTAACGGCCGAATACGGTTCCATTCGGATGAATTGGAACTTTCTGACATTATTATAGCGCATTGTTATCAAAATTTCAATGCTGTTTTTTGTCCAATAATGATTATTTTTTATCTTTTTGAGGTTTGAATCTGTACGAACCGCCAGCCGTTGGCAATACGCCGCTGTTGCGTAAAGAGGCGGGGTGTTGTATAATAAGGAGAGTTTGAAATAAACGCGCCTGCGTATCCAAAGGGGGAAATCAGCATTGCATATTCAGACACAGCAGGAATGGGAAACAGAAATGGCCGAAAAGGTACTGGACGAGGTTCGGGCAGAGATTTATCTTGCGCTTCGGTATCTTGACGGCGCACTTGCACGGCTTCAGTGGAGCGCCGATTTTTCAGTCAAAAGCCTTGCAACCGATGGAACAAAACTCTTTTTTCCGCCGGAGCACCTGCTGGAAGTGTGGAGGAAAAATCCGGTGTTTATCAACAGAAGCTATCTGCATGCACTGCTTCACTGCATTTTTCTGCACCTCTGGACGCGCGGCGGCAGAGAAAAGGTGTTTTGGGACACTGCCTGCGATATTGTCGTCGAAGGGGTGATCGACGGGCTGAATGACCCGGCCTTTAAACGGCCGGTCAGCTGGACCCGTCAGAAAACCGCTAAGCTGCGGAAGGAACAGGGGCTTGTATCTCCTGCATCGGTCTATTACTGGCTGGTCGAGCTGCCGGAAGATGAATTTGCAGCATTGCGCCGGGAGTATTATACCGACGATCACCGCTACTGGCCGGATGAACAGCAGCTGGCGGCGAATCCTTCTGCCGGTGAGGACTGGAAAAGAGAGTCTTCCCGTGTGCAGAATGAACTGGAAACCCATGGCAGTGAACAGGGCGATTCGGCGGAGGCTGTCGCCGCTCAGATTAAGGCCGGCAAAAGCAGGAGAAGCTACCGGGAATTTCTGCGGCGGTTCTGTGCGCTGCGGGAAGAAATCAAAATTGACCCCGACAGCTTTGACCCAGGACTTTATACCTATGGGCTGTCGCTGTACGGCAACCTTCCGCTGATTGAACCGCTGGAAAGCCGGGAAGAGATGCGGATTGAGGATTTTGTCATCGTTATTGATACCAGCTATTCGACCAGCGGAAAGTTAGTACAGGCATTTTTGCGGGAGACATTTTCGCTGCTGGTCGAAAGCGGGATTTTTCTTGATCGCTGTCGGGTGCGGGTTCTGCAATGCGACGATGCGGTCCGGGAGGATACCTTGCTGACCAATCCGGACCAGATGCGGCGAATGGCTGATAATTTTACGATAGTCGGCGGCGGCGGTACTGATTTCCGCCCGGCCTTTCGCTATCTGTATGAACTCAAAGAAAAAGGCGAGCTGAAAGGTCTGCGGGGAATGCTGTATTTTACCGATGGAAAGGGAATCTATCCGAATCGGCGGCCACCGTGGGAGACGGTGTTTGTCTTTGCGGATGAAGAAGCCGGGCAGCAGAATGAAGCCGCAATACCCGGATGGGCAATGCGGCTGACGCTCGACCGGGAACAGCTGAGTCAAATGGGGAAGGAAACCAGATTATGAATATCAAACGTGCAAAAGAGGAGATTAAACATACCATCCGCGCCTATCTTTCGCGGGACAGCGCAGGAAACTACCGGATTCCGTCGATTCGTCAGCGGCCATTGCTGCTGATCGGACCGCCCGGCGTCGGCAAAACTCAGATTGTCGCACAGGCTGCCGAAGAATGCGGCGTCGGATTGATGTCTTATACGATTACCCATCACACCCGTCAGACGGCGGTCGGTTTGCCCTTCATTAAAGAAGCGGTCTATGGCGGTGAAAAAAGGAGTGTCACCGGCTATACGATGAGCGAAATCCTTGCCAGTGTCTGGGAAAAAATCGAGGCGGGCGAAAAAGAGGGAATCCTGTTTATCGATGAAATCAACTGTGTCTCTGAAACGTTGGCGCCGACAATGCTGCAATTTTTGCAGTGCAAAACCTTCGGCAACCAGCCATTGCCGGAAGGCTGGCTGATTGTTGCCGCCGGTAACCCGCCGGAATATAACAAATCGGTGCGGGATTTCGATATCGTAACGCTGGACCGGGTACGGAGAATAGATATCGAAGCCGACCTGCCGGTCTGGAAAGAATATGCCCGTCAGCGTGGGCTGTTCCCGGCACTGCTCAGTTACTTGGAACTGCGCCCGCAGAACTTTTATAAAATTATACCCGACGTCGACGGGACACAGTTTGTCACAGCTCGTGGATGGGAAGACCTGTCGGAATTGCTGTATGTTTATCAGCAGCTGGAACTCCCGGTTGACTGGGAGTTGGTGCACCAGTTTTTGCAGCATGAGGAGGTCGCGCGGGATGTCGCCGCCTACCTTGAGCTCTACCGCAAGTACAGCGATGCTTATGGTGTGGACGAGATTCTCGCCGGCAGAATCCGTCCCGGCGTTTATGCCCGTGCGATGGATGCGGCATTTGATGAACGGCTCAGTCTGGTCAGCCTGATCGGCAGCGGACTGGCGGTTCGGTTTGCGGCCGCACGGGATGCCGAGACGGTGACCGACCGCTGCTATGCCTTTCTCAAGTCGTTCCATGCAGCGTCCGCTGAAGGCACCCCGGCGCAGCTCTGGCAGAAGATGCTGGATGCACGCAAGGTTGAACAGACGGAAGAACACCACCATCTGCTCCCGGATAAACGGCGGGATGGGATTGCGGCAGAGGTTGACCGGCTGCTTAGCAAGTGGACGCCGGATGCAGCAGATTTCGAGCAGGCGTTTGAACAGGCACGTGCCGGGTTTGCAGCACAGGCAGAACATGCTGAAAAACTGACAGAAACCGCTTCTCAGGCGTTGGAATACGCCTTTGACTTTATCGAAAACGCCTTTGGTGAGGGTCAGGAGATGGTAGTCTTTGTGACCGAGTTGACGGTTGGGCCGGATTCCGCGCCGTTTATTGCCGACAACGGCTGTGAACGATACTATCGTTATAATCAGTCGCTGCTGGTCGGTTCCAGAAGAGCTGCTCTTCGTCAGCAGCTGGCACAGGATGAAATCCGCAGCGATGAACACAGCCATGAGTTCTGAGCGGAAAGGAGCCGGAATGGAGCTTTCATTTGTATGGGAACCAAAGGGGGAGGGCATCTCCCTTCTTGGGGTGTATGGCGACACCCCTTCGCCGGTGATTCCTGACCGGATTGACGGCAGGCCGGTCGTGGAAATCGGGCGGTACTGCTTTGCACCAAATGGTCGGGAACCGGAAACTGCCTGCAAAACCGGAACGTTTGATGGTGGACGGCGGATTGACGGCAGTTTTGTCGAATCGGTTCGGCTGCCGGATGGGATCAAAATTCTTGACAACGCCGCCTTTTACAATTGCCGTGCACTGCACAGTCTGTCGGTCGGCAAAGAGATCGACGCAGTCGGCAGTGACCTGTTTACCAACTGCTGGGCACTGGAAAATCTGGTGGTTCGTGGAAAAATAGACGAGGGGAGCGGGCTGAAAAAGCTGCTCGCCGTCATCAGTTCCGACCTGACGGTATATTTTGGTCAGGATGGGGAGCTGACCCGGCTGTTTTACCCTGAATACTTCGAATCGATGGATGAAAATACTCCCGCTCATATCTTCAACTACTCGATATCCGGACAGGGGTATCGTTACCGTCAGTGTTTTGCCGCTGCGGGAAGTGTGTCACTTGCGGATTATGATAAGGTTTTCCCGGTTGCACTGCCAGGTGAAACGGCTGTAACACTCTGTAAGATCGCCTGCTGCCGGTTGGCATTTCCGGACGGGCTGTCGGAGGATGCGAAAAAGCAGTACCTTGATTTTCTGGATACACACCTGCTGGAACTCGCTGGGCTGCTGGTGCAGATGCGGGATACCATTCTGATGGAGCGATTAGCCGCGAATGGTGCGGCAGGACGTGAGCTGCTGGCGCTGATCTCCCATCAGGCAGCTGCAAGTGGTTGGAACGAAGGTGCGGCCGCTGCCGGAGAACTGACCCACCGGTATTTCGGAAAAAAGAAAAAAGAATACACCTTTTAAACTGCATGGTGTGGAAAACTTCCATTGGAATAATCGTATTTTTAAACCACGGAGGTGTTCTGGATGAAAATTTATGATATTACCCAGGAATTGTTTAGCTGTGTCGTATTTCCGGGTGACCCTAAGCCGGAAAAGGAAGCTGTGCTGAGAATTGCGCAAGGGGATAACTGCAACCTGACCAAAGTCAGCCTGTGCGCCCACAACGGCACCCATATCGACGCACCCTGGCATTTTTGCTGGGATGGGAAGACGGTTGAACAGATCAGCCTGGAAAAGTTTATCGGCAAATGCTATGTTGCCGAAGCTGTCGGTGAGCTGAAAGCTGAGGACGCCGAAAACCTGCTGCAAAAAGCAAAAAACGCAGACCCCGAAGCAGCCAAAAGGCTGCTGATGAAAGGGAATGCGTTTATATCCGCCGATGCTGCAAAAGTTTTGTCCAAAGCCGGTATCTGGTTGTTTGGCAACGAATCCCAGACCGTCGGTCCGGAGGACGCGCCGGCTGAGGTACATCGGATTATGTTGGGCGCTGAGATCGTTTTGCTGGAAGGAATCCGGCTGGGTGAGGTTTCCGAAGGGGTCTATCTGCTGAATGCAGCGCCGATTAACCTCGGTGGATGTGATGGCGCACCCTGCCGGGCTGTGCTGATGGAGCTGTAACCCAAAAGATCATTGTAAATTTGCTTGAACGGCCACTATGATTATGATACAATCATAGTGGCCGTATGTATGACGGTACTTACATGCGAAGGAGTTGGTCTTTTATGAAGAAGAACCGTGCATGGAGGGCCCACGGAATTTGACCCTCCAATTGATGATTTGGAGGAAACAAAATGAAAAATGAAATCACCATCCACGAATGCGTCAAAATTGCCGATCAGGAACGTTTTTGGAAGTATCTAAAAGAATACTTTGCGCGGGATATTTCCTCAGGAGATGAAAATTGCTTTCACTGCTCAGAAAAATACCGACAGAATATTTCCGCACTGCATGACCGGGACGAGAATCCGCTGCACTATCTTGTGTTCTGCCGGAATGGGCAGGAGATCGGCATTGCGCTTACGGTGGTGTATCAAACCGAGGACGGCAAACAGTTCATCCTTGAGTTTTGTGTTTTCCCTGCGTTTCGCGGCAATGGAACGGGAAAACAATGTGCTGCTGCCCTGCTGAGCTGGGGCAGGGAGAACGGTGCAAAATTTGCTGAACTTAACGCCGATGGGGACGCCAGACAACGCTTTTGGAAAGATATGGGCTTTGTCCCAAATGGAAGAGACCAGTATGGAGAACCGTTGATGCTGCTGCCGCCGCAGGAAAATATTGTGCCGGTGGTAGAAATACTGACCGATGTGCAGGATCTGTGGAATCTGGAAAGCGGATTTTTGCAGGAAGTCGGTGAACAGCCTTTGGATGACAGGAAGAAAGAACAGCTGGTCCGTGCGATTGAAGAAAAACAAATCGTGTTTTTTGTCGCCAAACGTCTCAACCGTCCAGTTGGCATCTGCTCTGTCAGCCCATGCTTTTCAACATTTGCCTGCAAATGCTGTGGCATGTTTGACGATTTTTATATTGAACCTGCGTTTCGCAGGCAGGGAATCGCTAGGTTACTGGTATCTCATTTAACAAAGTGGTGCGCCCAGCAGGAATATGCCAGTATACTGGTTGGCTGCTCGGCTGGTGATGTGGGCATGTATCAGTCATTGGGATTTGTAAACGAACTTGGCAGGATGCTTGCAGTGAATTTGTAAGGACAGAAAAGCCAAAAAACCCCGCAACCTTCGGTGGTTACGGGGTTTGTCTTGGAGCTACTGATCCGATTCGAACGGACGACCTGCTCATTACGAGTGAGCTGCTCTGCCAGCTGAGCCACAGTAGCAAGTCCAGCCTTTCGCTGTTACCAAAACATTATACCATATCCAATCTGTTTTGTAAAGACCTTTTTTAAAGAAATTTCGTATGTTCCCGCGGATAACCCTGCCCAAATACGCATATATATGGAAAAGCATATGAACAGCGCAGGGAGGTTCGGCATGGGGGAAAAAACCAGACTGACCGCAATGGCGGCCGTCTTTATCGCATTATCGCTCTTTTGCTGGGGAACGTCTGTCTGGTCGGCAGGCCAGTCCGAAGGATTGGCCTGGCAGACGGTGGAGCCTGGTTATCAGACAGACGGGACGGCTTTGCAGCAGGATGATTCATCTGCACAGTCAGTCGAACAGACGGGTGAATCGCAGGCCAATGCTGTTGATACCTCTGTGTCTTCGGAACAGACTTCAACAGCCGCACAGCCTCTCTCTGAACAGCAGGCGCTTGCACTTGCAAGGGCATTGGCGGCTGCCGGGACGCCGTTTTTCGATGACCCTTCCCAGCTGACGGTATTGCAGCTGGAAGAAGCGGTAATCTGGTATTTAATGGAAACCGGCAGGATGCCTGCTGCAGTGGATGGACAGGTGCTGCTGCCCGCTGCGGATGTCTGGGAGCTGGCCGGAGAGCTGTTCGGCGCACAGCCGGGCGAGCCGGAAGACTGTGCTCTGGCAGTTTATGACCGGGAACAGGATGCTTTTTCCCTGACGGCTGGCGTTTGCATTCCCGCATCCGATGCCCTGCTGGAAACCGCTACCGAAGAGGAAAACCGCCGTCTTTACCGGATGCAGCTCTATCCGCCTGACGGCTGGGAAGGGGATGTGCTGGGAAATGAGTACCGCCCGGATATGACGGCGGCCGCCGTCCTCCTGTTGGAAGACGGACGGTTCGCCGGATGGACGGGCGGTTGATGGCGTGATGTTATGTACTCCCTGCCCGAAGGCAGAGAGGCGAAGGATTGGGGAAAATCAGCAGCAGCCGTTGTTGTTATTGTCGCAGCCGCAGCCACCACAGCAGCACCCGCCGTTCGAGTTATTGGAACCGAAGTTCCAGCCACCGCAGCATACCAGGAGAAGAATGATGATCAGAATCCAACTGCAATTGTTGCCACACATATTGAGCAACCTCCTTTTGATTGATGTACGCCATAGTATGCGGTGGCGGCGTGGGGTGTTACAATAGAAATTTTCACAAAAGTTAGTGGTTGAAAAGAGTAGCGCACTGTGATATACTATAAAAAAACAGGCTAATTGCGTAGGCATGCGGCGAACGGCTCAGCTTCGGGCAGCCGTAGAAAGGAACGGAGATTATGAAATATTATGTAGGAATTGACCTCGGCGGTACTTTTATCAAAGCAGGCGTTGTGGATGAAAATTATAACATCCTCGCAAAGGCAAGCGTTCCCTCTGAGGTCGACGGCAACGATGAAGGACTCGCAGACCGTATTGCCAAGGCTGCTACGATGGCAATGGAACAGCTGGGTCTGTCCATTTCGGATATCAGCTCGGTCGGTGTCGGAACTCCCGGTGCTGTCGATTCCAAAAACGGTGTCGTTGTATATGCGAACAACCTCGGCTTCCGCAATACCCCTCTTGGCAAATATCTGGAAGACCGTCTGCATACCTCTGTTTATCTGGAAAATGACGCAAACGTCGCGGCGTATGGTGAAACGCTGGCGGGCGCTGCTGCCGGATATAACGATGTCGTCGTTATCACACTGGGCACCGGTGTCGGCGGCGGTATCATCATCGACGGCAAGATCTATACCGGTTTTAACGGCTTTGCCGGTGAGCTGGGCCACATGGTGGTCGAGTACGGCGGACGTCCCTGCACCTGCGGACGCAAGGGATGCATTGAAGCGTATGCTTCGGCAACCGGCCTGATCAATATGACCAAAGAGGCAATGGAGGCACATCCTGATTCTGCCCTCTGGAAGGTAGCGCCGACATTGGATGACGTCAACGGCAAAACCGCTTATGACGGCATGCGGATGGGCGACCCGGTCGCAATCGAAGTTGTCAATACATATCAGAACTACCTCGGCGCCGGCCTGACCAACTATATCAACATCTTCCAGCCGGAAGTCCTGCTGATCGGCGGCGGTATCTGCAAGGAAGGCGAGACACTGCTGGCTCCTCTGCGTGAGTTTATCGAACGGGAGGCATACTCGATCAAGGGTCAGCCGACCTGCCAGCTGCGGGTCTGCAAACTGGGCAACGATGCCGGGACCATCGGCGCTGCGATGCTCTGGAAACTGCATGAATAATCCCGGACGGAACGTTTTGGGATAGTTTGAAGGAAGGACTGCTGCAAAGTGGTGAGTCAACCGTTTTGCAGCAGTCCTTTGAAAGGATGGAACATTTTGAAGATCGATCTGGACGGACTGACACGGTTTTGTCAGCAACACAGTATTTCCTGCCGCACCAATACCCCGATGCGGGAGTATACAACCTTTCGGGTGGGTGGAGACGCCGCCTTTTCGGCACTCCCTTCCTCGGCAGAGGAACTGACCCTGCTGGTCAGAGAACTGCGGAGAATAAAGGCGGAGCCGGTATGGTTTATCGGACGCGGCTCCAATCTGCTCGTCTCGGATAACGGGCTGGATGGCGTGGTCGTCTTTACCTGGGGGCTGTCGGAACTGAAGCGGGAGGAACAGACGGTGATCGCTGATGCCGGGGTCGGAATGAACGCCCTCTGCCGGATGGCACAGAGTGAGGGCTTGACCGGGCTGGAATTTGCCTATGGGATTCCCGGAACGGTCGGCGGCGGCGTGTTTATGAACGCAGGTGCGTACGGCGGAGAGATGCGGGACGTGCTGGAATGGGTGGAATATCTGGATGAGACGGGCGAAGTTAAACGGCTCCCGAAAGAAAAACTGGAGCTGTCTTACCGCCGCAGTATCTTTTCGGCTCATCCTGACTGGTGCATTCTGCGGGCTGCTTTCGGACTGGAAAAGGGAAATAAACAGCAGATCGGCGACAAAATGTCCGAACTGATGACCAGAAGACGGGAAAAACAGCCGCTGGAATACCCCAGCGCCGGTTCGACCTTCAAACGCCCTGAGGGCGCGTTTGCAGGGTCGCTGATTGAACAGTGCGGGCTGAAAGGTACACGGGTCGGCGATGCTCAGGTGAGCGAAAAGCATGCCGGATTTATTATCAATCTGGGCGGCGCGACCTGCGCCGATATCTGTCAGCTGATTCAGAAGGTTCAGCAGACAGTTCAGCAAAAGACCGGTTACTGGCTGGAACCGGAGGTGCGCCGGCTGGGAGATTGAGTGCCGGCTGGGAGATTGAGTGCCGGCTGAAAAGAGAGGGAAGGGGGAAAAGCTTTGGATTTTCTGATTGTAACGGGCATGTCCGGCGCCGGAAAATCCCGCGCAATGGATACGCTGGAGGATATCGGCTTTTATTGCGTGGACAATATGCCGCCGCAGCTGATCGGCAAAATTGCCGGGCTTTCGGTTGCGTCAGGCGGTGCACTTGACCGGATTGCGGTCGTCACCGATATGCGCGGCGGAAATATGTTCTACGGGCTTTGCCAGGAACTGGATAAAATGAAGGAGGAAGGGCATGGGTATAAAATGCTCTTTCTCGACGCTTCGGATGAGGAACTGATTCGCCGGTATAAAGAGACACGCCGTCGACATCCGATGGCGGATATCGTGGGCGGTGGACTCGCGGCACAGATTGCCGCTGAACGCAAGGCAATGGCTGAGGCCAGAAGACGGGCGGATTATCTGATCGATACCACCCGGCTGTCGGCATCCCAGCTTCGGAAACGGCTGTGCGCGATTTTTGCGACCGATCTCAAAAACGGAATGCTGGTCAATGTGATGTCCTTTGGGTTTAAGCACGGGCTGCCGAGCGAGGCTGATCTGGTGTTTGACGTCCGCTGCCTGCCCAACCCTTTTTACATCCCTTCTCTGAAAGAACATACCGGTCTGGAACAGCCGGTGCGGGATTATGTGATGAACGCACCTGAATCGGTTGAACTGTTGGCCAAACTCAAGGACCTGGTCGGTTTTCTGCTGCCGCTTTACCAGAAGGAAGGCAAAACCCAGCTGACCATCGCGGTCGGCTGTACCGGCGGTCATCACCGCAGTGTGACGATTGCCGGGTATCTGTATGATGATCTGGCTGCCAAGGGCGCCAATGTCCGTATCAGCCATCGCGATATCGAGAAATGAGGGGTGGCGCGTGTCGTTTTGTCAGGATGTCAAGCTGGAGCTGCTGCAAAATCCGCCCAAAAGCTTTAACCACCGCAATGCACTGGTTTATGGAATACTCAAGCTGAGCAAATCTTTCCCTGAACAGCCCACCATCTTTACCACCGAAAACCGTGAGCTGGCACAGGAGGTCGCTTCGATGCTGGCCGAACTGGGGGCGATTGTCGATATCCGAAGGGATTTGCACCGGCTCAAGGGCGACGTCGAGGTCTATACCGTCTGTATCGAACATGAGCACACTCGCCAGCTGCTTCGGGAATATTATCACCTCGGCCGCAGTCCGCTCAATCAGGAACTGCTCCAGCCGGAAGGCTGTGCAGCGGCGTTTTTGCGCGGACTGTTTCTGGCGTATGGGTCGATGACCAACCCGGAAAAAGAGTACCATCTGGAAATCAACGCGCTGATTCCGCTCTTTGCCGAGGAAATTCATGATGTAGCAATCGGCGTCGGAATTCGCTTTAAGGTCGCGCGGCGGAAAGGATGTGAAATCCTGTACCTGAAAGAAAGCGAACAGATTGAAGATTTTCTGACGCTGACCGGTGCGACTGGCTCCAGTATGAAGCTGATGGAAATCAAAGTGGTTAAGACGGTGCGCAACCATGTCAACCGTACCACCAACTGTGAAACCGCCAATCTGAATAAGACCGTTTCGGCAGCGGCTGCACAGGTGCAGGATATCCGCTTTATCCGGGATACCGTCGGGCTTTCCTGGCTGGATGAGGATTTGCGGGAACTGGCCCAGCTGCGGCTGGACAATGAGGCGCTTTCCTTGCGGGAGCTGGCCGAGATGCTGACGGTCCCGATTTCAAGAAGCGGGGTTAATCATCGTTTGCGGCGTATCTGTGAAAAGGCACAGGCGCTTCGGGAACGCGGTGTTTCGCTGCCGGATGAAGATGAACAGCATTGAGAAAAATGGCATTTCCGGAAACGGAAGTGCTATTTTTTGTAAGAAATGCTGGTTGACAGACGAAAATGAAAGGTGTATCCTCAAAATAGTTGAGAGCACAACTATTTTGAAAGGAAGTGTTGCCGATGGACCCCAGCAGACGCAAAATGACCAAAATCGCCCGTAATGCCGCCCATTTTGTCCAGTCAAGGGCAAAAGATCAGGGATTGGGTTCGAGTGAATATGAGGTGCTCCACTGTATCCGCAAATCTCCGGGCATCTGTGCGGATGAGATCGGGCGGCAGCTGTATCTGGAAAAAAGCGCGGTCGCTCATCTGACTGCCAGCCTTGAAAACAAGGGATTTATCCGACGGGAAGTCGATCCGGGTGACAAACGAAGGCGGCTGATTTATCCAACCGATAAGGCCGATGCTCTTAAAAACAGCCGGGCAGCTTTGGAGGCGTTTTACTATGGCTGGCTGTTGGAAGAGGTGCAACCGGAAAAAAGAGAGGTTTTTCTGGAAGTGCTGGACGGTTTGTATACCCGTTCCAAACAGGCACGCAGGGAAGATAACCGCCCGCTTGTCGAGCGGCTGAAAGCCGAAGAGACGGAAAGGAATGAACAGGATGAAAGGGGTTAAAAATATGTGGGTGGTTTATGCACTGTTGTCGGCGGTATTTGCCGCGCTGACTTCAATTCTGGCAAAAGTCGGCATTGAAGGGGTCAACTCTAACCTTGCAACGGCAATTCGCACCGCAGTGGTACTGGTGATGGCGTGGGGTATGGTCTTTATTACCGGAACACAGAGCGGTATTTCCGGAATTACCGGAAAAAGCTGGGCTTTTCTGGTGCTGTCCGGGCTTGCGACCGGTGCATCCTGGCTATGTTATTATAAGGCACTGGAGATGGGAGAAGTTTCCAAGGTCGCTCCGATTGACAAGCTGAGCATCGTTTTTACGCTGATTTTTGCCTTTATCTTGCTTCGGGAGACCGCTTCTGCCAAGTCGATTATCGGCGGACTATTGATTTCAATCGGTACGCTGGTGATGGTTTTGTAAAACACGGCCTAAACTTTGGGAAGATGCTTGCCTGCCGGTGTCGGTTATGGTACAATAGACCTGATAAACACAGGGAGACCGCTGGAACTCCCGGAAAGGACTGGGTATGGAATTGTATGAGACGCTGGAAAACCTTGTGAAATGGATGGCGGAGTATTCGATCATCCTGTTTGAGGTGGTCGGCGTGGTCGTCATTGCGGTCGCCGGTGTTCTGGGCGTGGTGAACTACATCCGCCGTGACCCGCTGACCAGGCTCAAACTTGCAAAAGGGATGGCGATGGGACTGGAATTCAAGTTGGGCGGCGAGATTCTGCGTACCGTTGTGGTGCGTGATCTTTCGGAGATTATGATCGTCGGCGCAATCATCCTGCTGCGGGCAGCGCTGACCTTCCTGATTCACTGGGAAATCAAAAATGAGGAAGAAGAAACCGAAGTCAATCTCAAACATACTTCCTCTGAACACAAAACGGATAAATAACAGCAAAAGCGAAGCGGTATCAATCGGCTGCTTCGCTTTTTTCCTGTTGTTTTGCCGGATGCAACCGCCGGTTGACAGAATGTACCGGGCAGGTGGTTGTGCCGCAACCGTCCTTTTTGGTATATTGAAGACGAACCAAGAAAAGGGAGGTTACTGATTATGACAATCGCAGACAGAATCCAACAGATGAGAAAACAAAATGGCCTTTCCCAGGAACAGCTCGCCGAACGGCTGGATGTTTCCCGTCAGGCGGTCTCCAAATGGGAGAGCGGGCAGAGTATCCCCGATGTTGATAAAATTATTGTACTGAGCGAGCTTTTCGAGACAACAACCGACTATCTGCTCAAAGGAACACAACCGACGTCTGCCGTCGAACACACCTGTAATGCACTCCTTTTTTCGGGTGCAGGTACAATTTTGAATGGCGCAGGGCTGATTGCCGCAATCATCATCTGGAAGGAATGGCAGACGGTTTTATCGGTCGGTATCGGATTGATCCTGATGCTGCTGGGAACCGGGATATTCCTGGCCGGACAGGTGGTCGGCGTGCAGAATCGGGAAGGGCAAGGCGGCTGTTTATTCTGCCGAATGTCTGGATTTTATCGTTCATTCCGTTTTCCTGCTGCTTTAACATTCTGGACGGGCTGGCGGAAGGATATTTCGGACTGATTGCGCCGGTTCCGTTGATCGGGAATTCTATTCCGGTGTTTATCATCTGCTGTATCGGCTATATCGCGGTTTGCATCGTGGCTGATGTGGTACTGGCAAAGGAACTCAGACAACGTATGTCTGAACGAAAATAGTGCAAAAAGCGATCAATAAAGAGGTAGTGTTAAAAGTGATAGAGGATGCCAGACAAGCCATTGCTGTAAATTACATTCATTCTGTGAGGTACTTGCTATGATTCAATGTAGTGAAGCTGCCAATTTACGGCAGCAATTCAAGAAAGATAATACCAAAAACTATATCTGTGCCCTGATCGGAAAGGTAATTTTTGCGGTAATGACTGTAAGTCTGAGCCTGTTGCTGACTCTCTTTATTGATGCGGTCCAATACAAAAGCAAGGAAAAACTGATTCTGGGTTGGTGTGCATGCGGCGTTTTCCTGGCTGCAAACCTTGCAAACAGTATGTTCAGACGCAAATATCAAAATGCCTATCTGCGGAATGCACTAACCCAATTCAAAAACTATGTTTTTGAAAGGATACTTAACCAGCCAATCTCCAACTATGCAAGCGGCGATACCGGGAAATTTATATCCGCTTTCTCTAACGATCTTAACTCAATAGAGCAGAACTATCTGATCGGCGAACTGAGTCTTTTGTTGAGATCATCAGTTATATTGTCACCTCGGTATATTTGCTTTTTATGAACAGGGGACTGGGAGCGATTCTTGTCCTATCTTCGCTGATTGCCATAGGAGTATCCTTTGGTTTGGGTAAAAACGTTGTCAAACATGAAACGGAATCCTCTGAAAAAGCGTCGAACTTTGTCTCACAGACAAAAGACTTGTTAAGTGGTTTTGCTGTCATCAAGAGCTTCAAGGCCGAAAAAGAAATCATGAGTGTATTCAGCCAGAAGAATGTTGAACTGGAATCAACCAGACAGCAGCGCAGAGCTTCCAGTGATACAGTTTCGATTGTCAGCAATATTTCTTCTATCGCTGTAACTTTTATTTTTCTGTCGGCAGGCTTTCTGCTCGCACTCAACGGAATGGTCAGTATTGGTATCATCATCGGATTTTATGAAATAAGCGGAAATATGCTGAGCCCTATTCGCACGCTGGGAACATTGATTTCGAATCGCCGTGCTGCGAATGCTTTGATTGACAGGATTGGTGCTGAACTGGAGAACACCAGTTCTGACACCCGACCAAAAATGAAACTGCTTTCTGCTCCGCAGGAAATTGTGCTTTCCCACCTTTCTTATGGATACAATGAGAATATTGTTGTTTTGGATGATATTACATATCGGTTTGAAAGCGGAAAAAGTTATGCACTTGTTGGTGCAAGTGGGAGCGGCAAATCCACTCTGCTAAAAATACTGATGGGATTTGCACCCAATTATTCGGGTACAGCAAAGTACGGAAATGCTGAGTTAAAGGACATTGACCCGGAGCAACTGCTGGAATACATATCGATTATCCAGCAGGATGTATTTTGCTTTAACAGTTCCATCGAAGACAATATTACGATGTTCCGTTCTTTTCCGAAAGAAGAATTGGATGTCGCCATTCAAAATGCAGGCTTAACCGAATTATGTGCTGAGAAAGGGAAGGACTATCTTTGCGGCGAAGGAGGTGGCAATCTGTCTGGCGGCGAACGTCAGCGTGTATCGATTGCAAGGTGCTTTTTGAGAAAGACCCCCATCATTCTGGTAGATGAAGCAGAAGCGGCGTTGGATAACGAAACGGCGAAAGCAGTGTTGCAGACGATATTGAATATGAAGAACACAATGCGTATTGTGGTTACCCACCGACTGGATGCACCTGTCATGCGTCAGTATGACGAAATATTGGTATTGCACAATGGAAAGATAGAAGAAACCGGAACATTTGAAGAATTGCTGGAGCTGAAAGGTTACTTCTATTCGCTTTATCATATCGCGCAATAACCGGCAAGGAAATTCGGACAGTAAAAAAGGCTGTTGATGCGGTCATTTCACCGTATCAACAGCCTTTTTCATTTTATGATTCCTGTTCAGGAGTATCGTCTGCCGGAGCAGCGGTATCTTCCGCTGTTTTTTCCGTTTGCAAGCCTGGATCGAGGGAAACTGCTTCGATAAAGTAGCGGGGACGGTCCTTGACCTCTTCATAGATCTTGCCGATATACTCACCGGTCAGCCCCAGTCCGCACAGGATAAGACCGCAGGCCAGCCAGATCGAAAAGAGTACCGCCGCAATCCCGGTCAGACTGCCGGTCGCAAGCTGGATAATCAGCAGCACCAGTCCTGCCACCAGACTGCCGCCGGTAATCAGCAGCCCCAGTCCGATCAGCATCGATACCGGCCGCAGGGAAAAGGAGGTAATACCGTCCCATGCAAGCGCCAGCATCTTTTTCAGCGGATATTTGCTCTCACCCGCGAACCGTTCGGTTCTGGCATAGGTGACCGTAGAGGTCTTGTAGCCGATCTGCGGGACGATTCCACGCAAAAACAGATTGACCTCACGATAGGAGGAAAGGGCGTCCAGCGCCCGTGCACTCATCAGACGGTAGTCAGCGTGGTTGAAGACCAGCTCAACCCCCATCTTCTGCATCACATGATAGTACCCTTCGGCAGTAAAACGCTTAAAAAAGGTGTCGGTGTCGCGGGAGGAACGGACGCCATAAACAATATCGCTTCCGGCAACAAAGTCCGCAACCATTGCATCAATGGCGTTGATGTCGTCCTGTAAGTCGGCGTCGATCGAAATCGCACAGTCACACAGTCCCCGTGCCGTCATCAGTCCGGCCAGTACCGCGTTCTGATGGCCGCGGTTGCGGGAGAGCTTGACACCGGCAAACAATGGGTCAGCATGGGCCAGTGTTTCAATCATCTCCCAGGTACGGTCACGGCTGCCGTCGTTGACAAACATAATCCGGCTGCGGGGAGAGATTTTCTTATCGGCGATCATGCCGCGCAGTTTTGCGCGCATCCGCTTGGCTGTTTCGGGCAGCACTTCTTCTTCATTATAACAGGGGACTACCACATACAGCACCGGGCAGTCACGGTTTTGTTTGATCAGATCCATGGTCAATGTCCTTTCTTTTGGGAGGAATCATCCGTTTCCTCCTCCTGCATGGTGGAATCCGTTCTCCGGTGCAGGGTGCGGGGACGGTTGCAGAGCTGATTGGCTTCCGAGAGGATGGTGCGGATATAAGCGCCTTCCAGCGGGATTTCCTCAATTTTGCAGGTGAGTGCGCCGTGGCGGTTGCGCCGGGCAAACAGCAGCGCCGAACGGGGACTGAATCTCCGTACCAGCCACAGATAAATTCCCCAGAGGACAAATGCCCCCAGTGTAATCAGACAGCCTGCCTTCAGGCCCGGCGTCTGGTAATCAAACCGGATTTCACTCGTTCCGGCCGGTACCCGGACCGCCATCATGCCGCCGCTGACATTTTCAATCTCGACCGGTTCACCGTTGACCGTTGCGCTCCATCCGGAATCCCACGGTACCGAGAAGAAAACCAGCCGGTCGGTATCATCGGTAAAGGAGGCGGTAAAGCCGGTCTTGTCCCGGACAAAACTGTCGCAGCTGTTGTCCCGCAGCCGTTTGGCAGCCTGAGAAAGCTGTTCTTCGGTGGTGGGAATGGGGAGGGCATCGGGGAGCTGGAAGAGGATATCGCTGTATTTTTCGATCTGCTCATCTGACAGGTAGACGCCGTTGAGCAGCAGGCAGTCAACCTTGTCGCCTGCTTCCTGGATATCTTCGTCGGTCAGGTAAAAGCTGTAGGCAAATCCCATCGGGACGTAGTTGTCGTTGGTGTAGATGTCAAAATCATTTTCAGTGGTCAGGTAGGTGTGGCCGGGGATATCCTCGTATTTTTCCTCGTTTACGTAGGTCAGCAGGTATTTGCAGGAAGTCAGAATCCGCAGGCCGGAATAGGAAATATCCGGCCGGGAAGCAACATTCCGATCAATCCCCAGCAGATCGTAAAAGGTGAAAATCGACCCCGAAACAACCGAATGGAACGACTGGATGGTCGGAATCTGCCAGTACATCGGGAAGTTGTCCATACAGCGGGTGTCGCCTGAATTGTACATATCAATCCGATAGACGTCGTCGTTGTCGGCGGCAATCGTTTCAAAGCTGCCGTTCATGCCCATATCGATGACACGATGGACGGTGGTTGCATCGCCCTTGCCGATTGCCAGCATCACAATCGAAGTGGTGCAGATCAGCAGTGACAGACAGCCGGCAGCCGGCCGAATCATTTTGCGCTTGGGCATCCGAATCAGCAGGCTGACCATCAGCAGCCCTGCCAGTACAATTGCCAGGTAGGCGATAAACCGTTCAGGGTATTCAATCAGCTGTCCGAAGACAATCTCGCCCTCTTCGCCGCTCTTGGGGAAAATTGCGACGACTGAGAAGCACAACACTCCGAGCAGCGTCCAGCGGATACCACTGCCCAGTGTATCCGGTCCGGCCTGTTCCAGTGCCTGGACCGTCGCGGCTGCCATCAGCAGCAGCGGCATATAGAACCATCTGGCGTAATAAGCTGAATTGAACATCGAAAAGGCACTGTTCAGAATCGGAACCAGTGCAATAAACAGCGAAATCAGCAGCAGTTTTTTCAGCCAGTTTTTCGGTTTCAGTTTGAACCATGCGATGACGCCGACGGTCGAGAACATCGGCAGGAAGAGGGAAACACTCGACCATTTTGCGTTGGAATCGGGGAACATGTTCGGATAGGCGGGCACGTCCGGCGGGAAAAAGAGACTGGACAGAATCAGTCCGTACCGCTGTTCGTTGCCGTAGAACAGTCCGCTCCACCCCAGCAGCCAGTTGTCCAGGCGCGGGTTGGAGGTGACCATCATGATAGCCGGAAGCAGCAGGCACATCGCCATCAGCAGCCCGATCACCGCTTCTATTCCCAGCAGCAGGAATTTTTTGACGGTAACCCGGTATTCTTTGCGGGTAAAGGCGCAGACAATAAAGTAAAGAACCGCAAAAATGACCTCGCCAAAGAAAAAATAATAGTTGACGACCGCCAGCAGTCCGACTGCCAGTGCAAAGGTTCCCCGCCGTTCTTCGATGAAGAATTCTTCCATTGCAATCAGCAGCAGCGGGAAAAAGGCGATGACTTCATGAAAATGGTTAAAGAAGATGTTATAAATACTGTAGCCAGAGAAGGCGTACATCAGCGCGCCCAGCATCGCATACCCCGGATTTTTGACAAACCGTTTGAGATAGCCATACGAGGTGACGGCCGCAGTCGCCAGCTTGAGCATCATCAGCGGCGCCAGCAGATAAGGCACGGCGTCGCTTGGAAACGGAATCGTCAGCCAGAAAAACGGGCTGCCCATCAGATAAAAGGCATACGACCCGATGAAATTGGAGCCGAGGTCGGTGTACCAGTTCCAGCCGGTTTCACCGGAGCGGATCATGTCATGGCACATCTGATAAAAAGGAATCTGCTGGACATTGTAATCGCCGTAATAAACGAACATTCCTCCGTCCATAATCAGAAAGGGCAGATAGATAATGAACCCCAGCAGCAGCGCCAGCAAAAATACACGGGCATACTGCCTTCCGGCCGGCTCCCGCTGTATACCGGCAGCCTGGAACGAATAATTCCCGGCCTTTGCGGGACGTTCCTTCGTTGAATGTTGATTCACGGTAATCCTCCTTAAAACCGCCGGAATTGCTGTTCAACCGGCTGATTTTACATACATTTCCAGTATAGCACATTTGCTGTTAAAAGCAAATGAAGCATTGGTAAATTTACAATGGTAGATTTATAAAGTTGCCGGGGGTGGGTTGCGGTGGGGTAACCGTTCTGGTATAATAAAGTATATCATATCGGCCGCAGGATGGCGGCCGGACAGGGGGGAGTATGGATGATGGAGGGCAGAGTTTCCCGGTGGGTTCAGCTGCTGGTTTCACTGGCAGTGGTGCTTGCATGGGTCGGCGTGGTCGCACTGACCGTCCTTTTTACCGCGCCGTTTGCCCTGCTGCGGGGATGGCTGCTGGCAGGAAGTTCTCTGCTGGCGGTGGCTGGGCTGGTTTATGCCTGCTTTTTCTGGCGCAGCTGCCGCTTTACGCTGACCAATGAATATATCGAATTTCACAACGGGATTCTCTACCAGGTCAGCCGCCGGATTCGCCGCTCCTCCATCATGGCGGTCTCTGAAATAAAAGTGCCCTTCCCAATGCCTGGAGTGACCAGTCTGCTGGTTTCAGCGATGGGAGGAAGTATGCTGCTACCGCTGCTGGATGCGCAGGACGCCGAACAGCTTTTGCAGGCGCTGATGCCTCCGGGTCAGCTTCCGGAGAATGAAGAAGGGATGGACGATGCCGGGAATGTTGTTTGATAAGAAAAAGTATTCCCGTCAGCACCCGCTCGCAATCATCGATGGATTTAAAAGGTATATTGCACTGTTGCTGCTGCCGTTGGTCCGGTCCTTGCTGCTGTTTACCGGCGACCCGTACACCTGGCTGAGCGGCGTCTGGCTGGACGTACTGGTATTGCTGGCAATTGTGCTGGCTGGGCTGCTGCGCTGGCTGTTTACCGGCCTGTCTGTCGGCGGCTGTAAGGTGGAGAGCTGCTCCGGCGTTTTGATCCGGCAGAAAAAACAGATCCTTTACAGCAATATCTCGTCGGTGACGGTGGAACATACCTGGTATTTCAAGCCGCTTCGGGCAGTTCGGGTCCGTATCGAAACCGATGCAGGCAATAAACATACCCCTGATGTGAAAATGCTGCTGCGGCGGGATGATGCCGAAACGTTGTGCAGCCGCCTTTCCGGACAGTTAGTCCGTGAACCGGTCATGGTGCGGCGGTATGAGCCGAGAGGATGGTATGTCGGCATTTTGTCGCTGATCACCTCTGATTCAATCGGCGGCGCGGTGTTTGCGGCGACACTGATCTCCCAGAGCGGGAAACTGTTGGGGCAGGAGGCCGAAGACCGGCTGATCACCTCGTTGACACGGCTGATGCGGCTGGTTGCCTTCTGGCTGCCGCCAGCTGCTGCAATTATTGCCGGTGTGCTGCTGGGAGGATGGCTGATCGATTTTATTTTGAATCTGGTCCGTCATCTTGGTTTTCAGGCGGTGAGGCGCGGCGGTGAACTGTATATCCGCTGTGGAATTGTGACGGTCAGAGAATATCTGCTCTCGGCTGAACGGGTTAATTTTTTGCAGCTGCGCCAGAGTATCCTGACCAAGGTGTTCGGCTATTATGCCGGTATGGTCAGCTGTACCGGCTATGGCAAGGAAAAAAATGAACAGTCCGTCCTGCTGCCTGCCGTAGGACGGGATGACCTGCGCAGAAGCCTGTCGCTGATTCTGCCGGAACTCCGACCGGCTCCCAACAGCTGGCGTCCGCCGCTGCGGACGTTATGGCGGACGGTCTGGCCGGATATCCTGCTCAACAGCGTACTGCTGATTGGATGGCGGGCAGCGTGGCGCTGGTTGCCCAGTTTACGGGAACTGGTGCTGTTTTTGGGAATCATGATGGTGCTGCCGGCGGCATGGCATCTGGCGGTGAAATTCTGGTCCTTTTTCCACAATGGCATCGGTCGGCGGCAGAATACCTTTACCTTCCGCTCAACCAGAGGCTACCGGCTGTTTACCGTCGTCTGCCGCGCCGACAAGATTGATAAAATCGTCATCACCCAAAGTATCTTTCAGCGGCAGGGAAGATGCGCCGACCTCCAGATCTGGCTGCGGTCGGAAAAGCGGACCCGGTTCCGGGTCCCAAACCTCGCGATGGAAGATATCAGGGCGTTTCTGGACGAGTATGAGGCTGCCTGCACCGCACTGAAAGACCACCCTGAAACCGATTTTTCGGAGGATTTGAGTTAAATCATTCTTTTTTTTCATGGAAAAAGAACACCCGGTTTTTAAAAAACTGTTGCAAAATCCGCGAAAAGACGGTATAATAATGATATCAATGGGGATTGGTGTATCCTGATGCACCTGTCACCCGTTCAAATCTGACTGTGGAGGGGTATTTGTGGAGTTTACACACTACAGCGTGCTGCTCCGGGAATGCCTGGAAGGTCTCCGCATCCGCCCGGACGGCAGATATGTCGACGGTACGGCTGGCGGCGCCGGTCACAGCCGGGAAATTGCCGCTCGCCTGACCGACGGCGGCAGACTTTACGCGCTGGATCAGGATCCGGACGCAGTGAAGGTCGCGACTGAACGGCTCGCTCCGTTTCCACAGGCAGAGGTCATCCAGACCAATTTCTGCCAGATGAAGACGGTGCTTGAAGCACGGCAGGCGCTTCCGGTCGATGGGGTCCTTTTGGATCTGGGAGTATCGTCCTGGCAGCTGGACAACCCGTCCCGCGGTTTCTCCTATCGGGAGGATGCACCGCTGGATATGCGGATGTCGCAGTCGGGTACAACGGCGGCTGATCTTCTTGCCAGTCTGCCGGAATGGGAAATCGCAAGAATTTTATGGGAATACGGGGAAGAACGCTACGCTCGTTCAATCGCCCGTAACATCGTCCGGGCCAGGGAAAAAGCTCCGGTCGAAACAACATTGCAGCTGGTCGAGATCGTCAAGGCTTCGATGCCGGCAGCTGCGAAAAGGGAGAAAAATCCCTGTAAGCGTACCTTTCAGGCACTGAGAATTGCGGTTAATTCCGAGCTGGACGTGCTGTCCCAGGGGATTGATGCCGCGTTCGACTGCCTCGCAGAAGGCGGCAGGCTGGTGATCATCACCTTCCATTCGCTGGAAGACCGGATGGTCAAACAGAAATTTGCCCAGCTGGCGACGGGCTGTATCTGCCCGCCGGAATTCCCGGTATGCGTCTGTGGACGGACGCCGGCGGCCAGACTGGTCAATAAAAAACCAATTCTGCCTGGTCCCGCTGAGCTGGCCGAAAACCACCGTTCAGCCAGTGCCAAGCTGCGGATTCTGGAAAAAATCCACGCCCGCAATGACTAATTCCTCAAAGGAGTAATGCTTCCATGCAAAGCAATCTCGCATCAAAAAGAGAATATAATTTTGAACAGTTTTCAGGACCTTCCCATGCGCCGGCGATAGAACGCCTGCCCAAACGGGAAAGGGTTGTACATCCGGCACGGATTTTATCGTCGGCGCTCGTCATTCTGGCGATTGTTTTTGCCGCTCTCTACGGACGGGTTCAGATCGCACAGCTGAATGTCAGCATCAATGAAGCAACCGATTATCTGTCGGAACTGACCAGTGAAAAGGTCAGAATGGAGGCAGAACTGGACGGTCAGATGTCTCTTGCACAGGTTGAGGAAATCGCAACCGAAGAGCTGGGAATGGTCAAGCCTGACAACTCCCAGGTTACTTACCTGAAGGTTGAACAGGAAAATGTCATCCAGACACCTGAAAAAAATAAGACGCTGGTGGATATTCTGGTGGAATTTCTGGAAGGGCTTGGAATTGATATCTGATACATATCCGCGGTTATAACTGAATAGGAAATAATAGGAGGTTGAGATGGTTTATCTTGACCTTCTGTTCATATATAGGCATTTTTCGTAAATGTTTACAGATGTTTTGCACTGTGTCTATTTTTTGTCGGCTGATGGCGTCATCTGCGTGGGAATGCCTGTGCACCCGTCGATCTGTGGGAGGGTTTTATGTTTCGCTTTTTCAAAAGAATGGATAAATTTACATCCATGCAGCGGCTGATCTTTGTCGTCTGTCCGGTCATGCTGCTGATTCTGGTATGGATCGTCGCCAACCTGTTCAACTGGTCGATTGTCCGGGGTGAGGAGATGGAGGGACGTGCTGCACGTCAACAGCTCTCGGATATGACCATCGCTGCCAACCGCGGTACCATCTACGATACCAATATGAACGTGCTCGCTCAGAGCGCGACCGCATGGAATATCATAATCGATCCGAGAACCATTGATGATAATGTCCCGGAAACGGATGAATTCGATCAGCCGGTCAATAAGGAAGAATATCTCAATCTGTTTGCAACCCGGCTGGCGGAGGTACTGGGCAAGGATGTCGATTATATCCTGGAACAGATGTCCTATACCAATAGAAATTACCGCAAGGTTGCTGACCGTGTCGATAAAACGACCGTCACCGCTCTTCAGGAAATGCTGAATGAATATGATTATGTCGGCGTTTCGACCGAAGTCTCGACCAAGCGGTATTACCCGTATTCGACCCTTGCATCGAGTGTAATCGGCTTTTGCAACAGCGAAAATACCGGTGTCTACGGCCTGGAAGCACAGTACAACAGCGTCCTGTCCGGCACCGACGGCCGTGTTATTACTGCGAAGGACTCGCTGGGTGACAACCTGCCGACGACTTATGAGAAGACGTTTGACGCAGTGGACGGCTATTCGATTGTGACAACCATCGATACTGTTATCCAGCAGTATATCGAAAAGGAACTGCAAAGTGCAGTCGACCAGTACCAGCCGGAAGGCGGCGCACTGATTATGGTCATGGACACCAATACCGGCGCAATTCTGGGTATGGCCGATTACCCGCACTATGACTGTAATGACCCGTATACTCTGACTTATGAGTATACTCTGAATCAGATCGACCAGCTGGAGACTGAGGACGAAAAAACAGAGGCCAGACAGAATGCGCGTGAGGCACAGTGGCAGAATAAGGCTATCACGGATACCTATGAACCCGGTTCGGTTTTCAAGGTTGTCACCGCTTCTGCGGCACTGGAAGAAGGAACCGCAAGCCTCGCTTCGACCTATTACTGCAACGGCGTTGTCAATTTCCAGGATGGCAGCAGCACCCTGCAGATTCACTGCCATAACCGTACCGGTCATGGTGCCGAAACCTTTACCGAGGCACTTGTAAACTCCTGCAACCCGGCCTTCATGCAGATCGGTCTGGACCTTGGACAGGAGCGGTTTTTTGAATATTATCAGGCGTTCGGCCTGACTGAAAAGACCGGCATCGACCTGCCGGCAGAGAGAATCGGCGTTTATTACGATGATACGATGAACAATATTTCGCTGGCGTCCTGCTCGTTCGGTCAGTCGAATACCATGACCCCTTTGCAGATGATGACGGCAGCAGTGGCGGCAGTCAACGGCGGTAACCTTCTGGTTCCCCGCGTGGTCGACCGGATTATCGATTCTGACGGCAATACCGTTCAGGAGTTTGGTACGACTGTCAAACGTCAGGTTATTTCGGAAGAAAACTCTGCGATCATGCGTGACGCACTGGAACAGGTCGTCTCGGCAAATGGTGGCACCAACGCTTACGTTAAGGGTTACAGCATTGGCGGTAAGTCCGGTACTGCTCAGATTCTGTCCAACAAGCTGGAAGAAGGCGAAGAGGAGATGTACGTTTTCTCCTACTTTGTCTTTGCTCCGGCAGATGACCCCCAGGTCGCGGCAATAGTTCTGATTGACAGTCCGACACAGGGCGATACTTCTTATGCAAATACTGTTGTCGGTCCGCTTGCTTCCAGCATCATGCAGGATATTCTGCCCTATCTCGGCGTGACCACCACCTTTACCGATGAGGAACTGGAAGAACAGGACGTTTCCGTTCCGTCCAGCCTGGTCGGACTGGATATTGCAACCGCAAAATCCAAACTGTCCGCACAGGGTCTGGATGCTTATGTAATCGGAAACGGCGAGTCGGTTATCGACGTCTTCCCGGATGAGAGCAGCCGTGTGCCGAATGAATCGACGGTTGTGCTGTATACCGAAGGCTCGGAGATCTCGATGGTGACAATGCCCAATGTCATTGGAATGTCGCCGACCCAGGCCAGCCAGACGCTGGGCAATTATGGCCTGAATGTTCAGGTCACCGGCGGCGCTGCCAACAACTCCAAGGCACGGGTCGTCTCTCAGGAATATGAAGCCGGGGATTCGTTGGAACGCGGTACGGTTGTTGAGATTGAATGTGTGGTATCGGGCGAGGACGGCGCATAATCTGCCGCCGCAACTCGGCTATGGAAAGGAAGAAACAGGATGCTGCTTTCAGAAATATTAAACGGAATTGATTGTTCGGATGGGCTTTCCCTCGGAGAAAAGCCCGGATTTGACTGCGAAATTACCTCGATTACCTGTGACTCCAGACAGGCGGGAAAGGGAAGTATGTTTGTTTGTATCCACGGCGGGAACGTTGACGGGCATACCTTTGCGGCTGCTGCGCTGGAAAAAGGCGCGGCGTGCGTCGTCACCGAGCATAAGCTGGGACTGGAAAGGGAAATCACGGTCAGTGATACTCACGATTTTTACGGAAGGGCTGCATCTGCCTTTTTCGGCCACCCCTCCCGTTCGATGCAGCTGGTCGGCGTCACCGGCACCAAGGGTAAAACAACGGTCACCAGCCTGATTAAACGGATTCTGACCGACGCCGGCAATCTGGTCGGCCTGATCGGTACGATTCAGAATGAAATCGGGGAGACCGTTATCCACGCGGAAAATACCACCCCTGAGGCGATGAAACTGGAATCACTGTACGCACAGATGCGGGATGCCGGATGCGGATACTGTGTGATGGAGGTTTCCTCCCATGCGCTGGAACAGCAGCGGATTGGCGACAGCTGGTATCAGACCGCGGTGTTTACCAATCTCTCCCATGAACATCTGGACTATCATGGGAATATGGAAAGCTATTTTGCCGCCAAGAAAAAGCTGTTTACCCGCTGCAGCAGTGCCGTTATCGGCATCGACGACCCGCATGGACGGACGCTGCTTGAACAGCTTCCCCAGCTTGCGGGAAAAGAAATCCCGGTGCTGACCTTCTCGGCAGAAAATGAGGCCGACCTTTCAGCAAAAGATATCGTCTGCCATCCGGAAAGCGTCCAGTTTACACTGGTGTATAAAGGTAAGGAATATCCGGTGCATTTCGCGATGCCGGGACTGTTTTCGGTCCGCAATGCGCTGGCGGCGGCTGGTGCCTGCCTTCAGCTGGGGCTTGAGATGGAACAGATCGTCAGCTCTCTCGGCCGTGTGACCGGGGTAAAGGGAAGAATTGAGATTATCCCGACCGGCCGCGATTTTACCGTGATTACCGACTATGCCCATGCACCCGACCCGCTGGAAAATGTGCTGTCTTCCCTTAAGGAGACGGTCAGGGGACGGCTGGTCTGCCTGTTTGGCTGCGGCGGCGACCGCGACCGCACCAAACGTCCGCTGATGGCGGCAGCTGCGGCAAAGTACGCGGATTTTGTCATTGTGACCTCGGATAATCCCCGCACCGAAGACCCGCAGGCAATTATCGATGAAATTCTGCCGGGACTGGAAGGGTATGATACCCCGCATGTGACGATTGTCAACCGCCGTGAGGCAATTTATTACGCTGTCCGCAATGCGCAGCCGGGGGATACCATCGTCCTGGCAGGTAAGGGACACGAGGATTACCAGATTATCGGACATGAAAAATTCCACTTTGATGAACGGGAGGTCGTCGCCGAAGCGCTCGCACAGACGCAGGCGCACTGAGACCGTATGAGAGGCGGAGGATGCGGCGATACTGCTGAAAAGGGGCAAGGATATGCAAAGGATGAATCTTGACTGGATTGTAAAAGCGGCAGATGCCGAGTGGGTTGTAAAACCGGAACAGGAGATGGAAGTCAGCTGGATTGCGGCTGACCTTGGAGAAGTGCACCCTGGGTGCCTTTATCTGGAACTCAAGCCGGGTACAGCCGCTGAGGCGGTCGCGAAAGGGGCTGCTGCGGTGATTTCGGACCATTCCTGCGCCGAATGCGGCGTGCCCTGCGCGGTTTCCGACGCAGCGCCGTATGATACTTTTTGCAGGATTGCGTCCTGGTACCGGCGGCAGTTTCATACCCGTATCATTACAATCGCAGGCGCAGACGGTAAAACAACTGTTCGTGAGATGCTCTACCGTATCCTGTCGGAAGAACAGAAAACCAGCCGTACCCGCTGGGAACTGACCGGCGACCTTGGTGTGCCGGAAACACTGCTGGGATTGGATGCCGACGACCGCTGTGCAGTGGTCGAGATGGGATTTACAACGCCGGGCAGCTTTGAACGGCTGGGGAAGATCTGCCGTCCTTCGGCGGCCATTATCACCGGCATCGGCAGCGCCCATATCGGCTCGTTTGGCAATAAGGAGACCATCCTCAAAGAACGGATGTCGCTGACCCGTGCAATGGCGAGCACTGACCCGGTTATTCTGTGCGCCGATGACCCGATGCTGTATAATCTGGCCGGAGATGTCTCTGGAGATGTGCTGTATTACGGCATTGAGACTCCCTGCGATGTCAACGGTAAAATCGTCAGCCGGGAACGCGATGCAACGGTGATGGACGTCAGCTGCTATGGCAAAACAACCCGTATCCGGCTGCAAATGCCGGGAATCGGCAATTGTTATAATGCGCTGGCCGCGTTTGCTGCCTCGGTGCTGATGGGGGTGCCGGAGTCGACCATCCAGCGGGTGCTGGAACGGTTCCGTGCACTGCCCGGACGGCTCAGCCTGATGACGACCTCGATGGGGGTCACGATTATCGACGACAGCTGGACTTCGACGCCGGAATCGGTGCGGGAAGCGGCCGATTACTTTGCACAGTTTGACGGCAAACGCAAAATCGCTGTGCTGGGTGAGATGGAAGACCTCGGTTCGACCGCGGCTTCTGCTCACCGTGCAGCCGGACGCCGTATCGCACAGGCTGGCGCAGATATGATTCTGGTGTGTGGTGAACATGCCGCCGAGGTCGCGGAAGGCGCCGCGCCTTACTCCCGTACCCGTGTGCAGATTTTCCCGTCGCCGGAGGCGATTGCACAGTATCTGCGCACCGACCGGCGCAATGGAGATGTGCTGCTGTTTAAGGGCGGCAGAAAATCCAGACTGGAAACGGTTATCCGGTATGTCTATCATGACCGGGACCTCCGCCGGGTGAAATCGGACGGTAAAAGCTGAAAGGAAGGATTCGTTTGACTGCGATGGCAGCGGCAGTGGCCGCGTTTATCATTGCAGCCTGCGCGGGCAAACCGCTGTCCGGCTGGCTGGACAAAAAAGGGCTGTCCCGGACAGCAATCGAAAAACATGGGGAAGGGTTCAGTCCGGGATTGCGGGCTGTGCCGGAATTTGGCGGGCTGCTTTACCTGCTGGCATTGCTGCCGGCTGGCATTCTGGCAATGGTGGCAGTCGCGTTTTTTCATTCCGGTGAGGCTTTTTCGGCTGCCGCTGTGATTGGAAAGATGTTGGCGGTGGTGGTCTGTACCGCACTGATCGGTGCGGTCGGGATGATGGATGACTGGCGCAGAGCCAGACGACTGAGCCCAATGAATCCGCTGCTGCGGCTGGTGATGGTGTTTGTGATCTGTTTTGCATTCCTGGTAGGGGTGCGGCTGTCGGGCGACCGGTCGGCGATTTTGCTGCTGCCGTTTGCCGGCGGACAGCTGGACGCCGGACAGGGTTGGACGGTCATCATGCTGGTCATGCTGGTTGGCGCAGTGTTTGGCGGCGATCAGATGCGGGCTGTCAGCGGACAGAGTGCGAGTGTATCGTTTGTCTGCGCACTTGGGTGCGGCGGTGTGTTCGCGGTCTTTGCGGGAGACGGTGTCTGTGCGCTGGCGTTTGGTTCGGCAGGTGCGCTGCTGGGCTTATTGCTGTTTGTATTGTCGCCCGAACGGTTGCGGGAAGGAAGCGGCGGTGCAATGGCCGGCTGTGTTCTGCCGGTGATGGCGGCAATTGCCGGCGGTGCGCCTCTTTTTATTCTTCCTGCGCTGATCCCCTTTCTTTTTGAAGGAATCTATGCTATTATTAGAGTTGCCTGTCAGGCGGTGGGCCGTCAGAACCCGATGGCCGGGAGCCTGGGCGAATGGCTGATTGCACATGGTCTCAGCGGTAAAACCGTGATGGGCGGCTATGCCGTGCTGTCGCTGGCCGGTGGGATTGCGGCGGTTGCAGGCGCATATTTTTATTTATAAAAGGGCGCTGCTCCGGGGTGGGCGGCTGCCGGATACAAGTATCCTGATGCTTATTGATGTAAAGGAGTGACTGGATGACCCCAACCAGAACCGGCTCTTCAGGCCGTGATTCGATGGCTGGCCGCAATTCCACGGCCCGCCGTACCCCTTCAGCGCGAAACACTTCTGTCCGAAACGCGTCTGCGCGTGCAGGTGCGGCCCGTGGCTCTTCAGCCGGGTCGGCACGGCGTTCGGCGGGAAGAAACGGACGCCCGACAGCGTCCCGCAGCAGCAAATCGATGCGTTCCCAGATCGCCAAAAAACCGGCGCGCGCAAAAAAGGCCAAACTCGGACGGATTGATGTATCCTTTTTCTTTCTTGTCATTGTACTGGTCACAATCGGCCTGATTATGGTCTTTTCGGCCAGCTATGCGACGTCGTTGTATGAGAGCAACTCCGGTTTGACGCTGGTCAAAAAGCAGTGTCTGTTTGTCGGAATGGGACTGGTGGCAATGTACCTGCTGTCCTATATACCCTATCATTTGTATCTGCGGATGTATAAGGTGATTTATTTCGGATGCCTGGGGCTGACTGCGCTGGCGTTGGCTTTTAAGGACGCCGGCAACGCAAGTACCAGTGGCGCCAGACGTTGGATTCCGCTGGGACCGTTTGGCACCTTCCAGCCGTCGGAGCTGATGAAATTCGGCCTGATTGTCGTATTTGCGGCGCTGATTTCAATCAACTACCGCCAGATGAACACCCTGAAAAAAGGTATTCTTCCGTTTTTTATCTACCTGATTCCGGTGTTGGTGGTCATCGCATTGCAGCGGCATATGTCCTGTATTATGCTGATGGTGCTGATCTGCGGCGCAATGATGTTTGTCGCCGGTTCTAAGATTTATTATCTGGCAGCACTGGTTCCGGTCGGATTGATCGGTCTGGTTATTTTGCAGGCGATGGGCTTTAACTATATCGGAACCCGAATTGATACCTGGCTGGACCCGTTCAGCGATATCACCGGCAGTACCTGGCAGGTAGTCCAGTCGATTTATGCAATCGGCAGCGGCGGCCTGTTTGGGGTCGGACTGGGAAACTCTACCCAGAAGTTCCTGTGGGTATCCGAACCGCAGAACGACTTTATCTTTGCGATTGTCTGCGAAGAGCTGGGGCTGATTGGTGCACTGGCAATCATCTTGCTGTTTATCCTGTTTGTCGCGAGTGGCTTTTCTATCGCGATGCGTGCGCCAGATAAGTTCAGCTCGATGGTAGTCATCGGTGTCGTCTTCCAGTTCGGCATTCAGGCACTGCTCAATATCGCGGTCGTTTCCAACGCGATGCCGACCACCGGTATTCCGCTGCCGTTCTTCTCGGCAGGCGGCAGTGCGACGCTGATGCAGCTGGGACAGATCGGCGTTGTACTGAACATCTCGCGGTACTGCCGGCCGGCGATTTCCCGTAAAAAGGACCCTGGACCGTCCGACGGTGATCAACAGAAACAGCCTGAAATTAAGATTATCAGTTCCAGAGAGCTGTAACAGCCTCTGGTGAAAGGAATGTTGGCGATGAGAATACTTCTGGCGGGCGGCGGCACCGGCGGGCATATCAACCCTGCGGTCGCAATCGCGGGCGAACTGGCGAAAATCTATCCCGGCGCGGAATTCCTGTTTGCAGCGGTTCCGGGCAATATGGAGGACACGATGATCCCCAAACAGGGATACCCGGTTGCCCATATCCATGTCGCCGGATTTTACCGCAGCTTTTTGCCGTGGGATATCGCGCATAATATCAAGGCAGCGGTCTGGCTGGCTGGATCGGGACACCGTGCCGAACAGATTATCCGGGATTTTAAGCCGGATTTTGCGATCGGTACCGGCGGATATGTCTCCGGCCCGATCATCCGTAAAGCGGAACAGATGGGGATTCCGGTCTTTCTGCATGAGCAGAACGCCTATCCCGGTATGACCACTAAGATGCTCGCACCGCATGCCGAGACGGTTTTCCTCGCGTTTGAGGAAGCACGGGCGCGTATCCCGGATGCCAAACGGTTTGAGGTGGTCGGAAACCCTGTCCGGCAGAGCTTTATCGGGATTGATAAACAAAAGGCCCGCCGTGAACTCGGACTGGACGATCATTTTACCATCGTATCGGTCGGCGGAAGCCTCGGCGCAACGGCCATCAACCGGATGGCGGCTGACCTGATGGCATGGCATGCCGATAAGGGCGAAATCAACCACATCCATGGCTTTGGCAAAAACGGCCGGGAACGTTTCCCCAAGATGCTGAAAGAGCGGGGACTGGATCTGTCCAAATATCCCCGTATCCATGCGATGGAATTTATCGACAAGATGCACCTGTATCTTGCCGCCGCCGACCTGGTTATCTCCCGTGCCGGTGCAATTACCATCAGTGAACTGGAAACGGTGGGGGCACCGTCGATTCTGGTGCCGTATCCGTATGCCGCTGAAAACCACCAGTATCACAATGGGATGGTGCTGCAAAATGCCGGTGCCGCGCTGGTCGTCGAGGAAAAGGATTATAAACGCGAATGGCTGATCGGTGAGGTCGAAAAGTTCGCGTCCAATCCTCAGCGGGTGCGCAGTTTCTCGGAAAATGCCCGCAAGCTTGCAGTAACCGATACCTGTGCCCGCATCGGTGAGTCGATTCGCAAAACGCTCGCCGAAAAGGGAATTACCGGCTGATTCAAGGCACATTCTCTCACAGTCCTGCATATAATGAAAAGGATGGCGACTGTGAGAGGAGTTGACTGCGGTGCAGCAAAAAATTGAACGTATCGGGGAAAGTGTTCTTTCTCTGTCAGAGGATGGACGGGTGCCGTTTTATCGTTTTGGACCGGGGCCGTTTGGACTGCCCGGAGGAAATAAACCTGCTCCTCCGGTGGCTGGGACAGAACCGTGCGGCAATGAACTGTGTGATATCTGCCGTGCGGCCGGATGCAAACAACGGCAGAAAATCGAGGCAGAATCGGATGGGGCACCCTGCTTTAAAGTCAGTGGGATGCGGAAAATCTCCGGCAGGGCAAGAGTCCATGGCGCTAAAAACAGCGTGCTGCCAATTTTGGCGGCCTGTGTGCTCTGTGACAGCCCGGTTCACCTGGAACGGGTCCCTCGGCTGTCGGATACCGGCGTTTCGCTGCGGATTCTGGACAGCCTTGGGTGTACATCTGCTTTTTCCGGCTCGGAGGCGGTGGTCGATGCCTCCGGCTTCTGTGAAACCAGAATTCCCGACCGCTTGGTGCGGGAGATGCGTTCGTCGGTGATCTTTTTAGGGTCGGTCGCGGCCAGGGCAGGGGAAGCAAGCCTCTGTCTGCCGGGTGGATGTGAGCTCGGCGCAAGACCGGTCGACCTGCATCTGATGGGACTGCGGGCGCTGGGAATGGAAATCCGTGAACGGGGTGAAAAACTCTATGCGACCCATCATGGGCTGCATGGCGCGGAGATTGCGCTCCCGTTTCCGAGTGTCGGCGCAACCGAAAATATCCTGCTGGCGGCAGTCTGCGCCGATGGAAAAACGGTTCTGCGCGGTGCTGCAAGAGAACCGGAGATTGTCGACCTTTGCCGGTTTCTGCGCCGGTGCGGTGCCAAAATCGTCGGCGAGGGCAGCCCGGCTATCTACATCGAAGGTGTTCCCAAACTGCATGGAACCGAATATACGATTATGCCCGACCGAATTGAGGCGGCGACGCTGCTCGGATGTGCGGCAGTGACCGGCGGAAAGCTGGAACTGGATGACTGCGCACCGGGTGCAATCGGCAGTCTGATGACGGTAATGCGCCGGATGGGATGTGAGCTGGAAATCTTCCGCTCCAGTGTCCGGATGATGTCTCCTGCACGGCTGACCGGCGCCGGACTGGTCGAAACTGCACCGTTCCCCGGCTTCCCGACCGATGCACAGCCGGTGCTGACTGCGATGGGATGCGTCGCCGACGGTGAAACACGGGTGCGGGAAACCATCTTTGAAAGCCGCTTCAAACATCTGCCCGAACTGGTGCGGATGGGCGCAGATATCGCAATCTGCGGCAGTGAGGCGGTAATCCGCGGAAGACGGAAGCTGCGGGGTGAAACGCTGTATGCACGTGATCTGCGCGGCGGCGCGGCACTGGTGACGGCGGCGCTTGCGGCAGAAGGGGAAAGCAGAATTTATGGGCTTTCCCATATCGACCGGGGATATGAACGGCTGGAAAAGACGCTGGGGTCTCTGGGCGCCGATATTGTGAGAATCAGATGAGACGATGGGCCGGCATATTCCGGCCCGGTTTTTTTGACAGGCAGGAAAACTCATAAAAACAGCCTGGGAGAGGGGCAGAACAGGATATGGATAAAAAAATGGAGGACGCCAGTCAGCAGCGGCAGGATACTTCGCCGCGCAAGGAGGATATTCCGGCACATTCCTTTGCGGATGTCAAAAATGCCGAAAAGCGCGCACGCCAGTATGAGCGCCAGCGCGCAGCACAGCAGGAGGCACGGCGTGAACAGCAGATCGGACAGGTTCAGACCGTCCGCAGAAGACACCGCCACCGGAATTATATCATTTATTACATCCTGCTGGGGACCATTATGACGATTGTCTGTATCACTCTGTCCCTGACTGTTTTTTTCAATATTGAAAAGCTGAACCCGACCGGCAGCAGCGTGTATTCATCCGAGGAGATTCTGGCGGCAGTCAATGCCCGCAAAGGGGACAACCTGATCCGGCTTAATGTCGGCAAACTGGAAAGTCAGGCACTGGAAACGCTGACTTCCGCTGAATCGGTCGAAATCAAACGGCATTTTCCCAATCAGCTGGATATCGTTGTCACGGATGGAGAACCGGTGCTGCAGGTGAGCTTTGGCGGGATGTTTTACCAGTTTACCGAAAGCGGGCGGCTGATCGGGGTGACCGAGACGGCTGAGGTCGATGGACAGGTTGTCGTCGGACCCGATCCGACCGGACTGGAAGTCGGACAGTATATGACCGAACTGGGCCAGGAACAGCAGGAGTCGTTCTCCGTCTGGCGCACCATCCGGGACGAGCTGTACAACTATTCGATACAGGATATTTCGGCGATGGAACTGTCTGACCCGGTTCAGCTGCGGATTTATTATCAGAACCGGATTGAGATTATCTTTGGGACACTGACCGATATGGACATCAAAACCGCCACCCTGAAAGCAATTCTGTATGATTCAGGCGCGGTCGGTGTCGACGAAACCGGTGTGATTAATATGATCAACCCTGACCGGATATACTTTAACAATCAGGCTGCCTGTGTGGTTCCGGACGGAGCAGCGCAGGCCGGCTGGAACTGGAAGGACCCCTACTCCGAAACACTGGAAGAGAGTCTATACCAGACAACGGAAGAGGAATCTTCGACCGATGAAGCAACCGGTGACCAGACTGCCGGGGAAGATACTTCCGGTGAAGGCGACGGTTCCGGTGAGACATCTTCTGATACGGCCAGTTCGGGCGGAGAGGAATCTTCTGAAACTTCTCAGGAATCATCTTATGCGACTTCTGACGGGATGATTCTGCCGCAGATGCCGGGTCAGCAAACCGGCGGCAGTACGGCTTCTTCAACTGCCAGCCCGGATACTGGGTCCACGGAAACTTCCGACGCCAGTACCCAGACGTCCGGCGATTCGTCCCAGCAAAGCTCCCAGCCGCAGGTCGGTACTGCCGGCGGAAGTCTTTCCGGGTCGGGAAGCACCGGTGCGGGTGTCGGAACAGAAGCACCCAGTGTGCCGGGAATTTCAGGTTAGTGTAAAAATCATCTGTTTTCGGGGAAATTAAAGGTGATTTGTTAGCAATTCAAGAAAAAATTTGCGCTCGAAGATGAATTTTGCATTTTTTCACTTGCACTTTTCTGATAAATCTGTTACCATAATAGCTATAACATGGGTGCAAAGTGGACAGGTGTTTCTGTGGCGTGCAGCGCCGCAGGTGCTGTCCTTTGTTGCCATGCACCGGCCCTGTGCCGCAGAATGTGCGGTAAGTCGCTTTTCTGGGAAATAAAAGCGTATGGCCCATGAAAGCCGGAAGTCAAATTAGGGAGCGGACAGAGAAAAATGGGCTTTTGCTCCGCTCTTTCCATAGGAGGAAATGAACGTGAAATTTACTCTGGAAACCGAAGACGAGAGAACTACAAACATTAAAGTAGTCGGTGTTGGCGGCGCCGGCGGCAATGCGGTCAACCGCATGGTCGAGGACGGGGTCGAAGGCGTCGAATTTATCGCCGTGAATACCGATAAACAGGTCCTGAATATCTCCAAGGCTGATCTGACCATCCAGATCGGCGTTAAGAGCTCGCAGGGTCACGGCGCCGGCGGCAACCCTGAAATGGGTATGAAGGCCGCTGAGGAAAACCGTGAGGAAATCGCTGCTGCACTGCAGGGAACCGACCTGCTGTTCATCACCGCTGGTATGGGCGGCGGTACCGGTACCGGCGCTGCTCCTGTCGTCGCACAGATCGCACGGGAAATGAATATCCTGACGATTGCGGTTGTAACCAAGCCCTTTGGCTATGAGGGCCGCAGAAGAATGAATTATGCCCTTCAGGGAATTGAAATGCTCAAAGAGCAGGTCGATTCGCTGGTTGTTATCCCCAACGACCGTATCCGTGAGGTTATCGACCTGAAAAAGGCCAGCATGAAACAGGCATTCGAAGAGGCGGACAATGTCCTGAAACAGGGTATTTCCTCCATCTCCAACCTGATTTCCACCAGCGGTTATGTCAACCTCGACTTTGAAGACCTGTGCAGCGTTATCCGTAACGCCGGTCTGGCACATATGGGTATGGGCGCAGCTTCCGGCGAGGACATGGCCGAAAAGGCTGCCGCAATGGCAATCTCCAGCCCGCTGCTGGATACCTCGATCGAGGGTGCAAAGGCTGTTATCGTCAATATCACCGCATCGCCTGACATGCTGTTCTCGGATGCAGACCATGTATCCCAGATGATTCAGCAGGCTGTCGACGAAGAGGCGATTATCTTCTGGGGTATCGTTTACGACGAGACGCTGGAAAACGAGATGCGTGTCACTGTTATTGCGACCGGTTTTGACCGTGAGTCGGGTGCTGTTTCGGTATCCGAATCGGCTGAAAAACCTGCTCCCAATTCGACTGGCACCAAAGTCGCTGCCAAGACCACCAAGACTGAGGAACCCGCTGCTGCGAAGACTTCTCCGTTTGAGACGCCTGTCCGCAAAGAGCCGGCAAAGGAAACGCCCGCTTCCGGTTCCAGCAATGTCGATGATCTGGACTTTGATTCGCTGCTGTCCATCTTTAACAAATAATTGAATATTATACAATGACGTATATCCTTCCCTGTTTACAGTGCGGGGAAGGATATTTGTATGATAGCCTGCCGGTATTGTGGGAAAGATACCGGTACAGCGCTTGAACAGGGCAGAATGGCTGCCCGTTGGAAAGGGGTTTTGATTGTGTGCGGATTTGTCGGAATGTTTAACCGGGATGCTTCGCTGAATGATGAAAAACTGTTGACGACGATGTCTCATACCATCCGCCATCGTGGTCCGGATGAGAGCGATTATATTGTGCGTGACAGCTTCTGCGTCGCCTTCAGACGGCTTTCAATTATCGACCTGGATACCGGTTCTCAGCCGTATACCTCTCCCGATGGACGGTTTACCGCCGTCTTTAATGGGGAGATCTATAACTACCGTGATCTGCGTAAACCGCTGCTGGAAGAGGGTATCGAGTTTCATACCAATTCCGAAATTGAGGTAATTGTCGCTCTGTATCGGAAATATGGACCTGATTTTATTAAGATGCTGCGCGGCATGTTCGCGATTATGATCTATGACGGCGAACAGAAAAACTGCTTTGTCGGCCGTGACCCGTTTGGCATTAAACCGATGTACTACCGGGAAACCGAATTGGGTGTTATCTTTGCATCTGAGATGAAGGCATTTATCTTCGATGAGGAGATGGGCGGCTTTACCGTCGACCCGAAGATGCTCCAGCATTACTTCACCTTCCAGTATGTCCCCGAACCTTATACCATCAGCGGCAAGGTTTCGGTGTTGGAGGCTTCCCATTATATGCTGCTCAGTGCAAAGGGAATTGAGAAGATCGTCCAGTATGAGGACTACCGCTTCCAGACCCCGACCCGCGAAAGCTTTGAAAGCAAGGCAGAACGTCTGCGCAAGGTGCTGACCGAATCGGTCGAGTACCATATGATTTCGGACGTTGAGGTCGGAACCTTCCTGTCCTCCGGCATCGACTCGGCAATTATCACCGCGATTTCCAGCCGGATTAACCCCGGTATCAAGGCACTGACTGTCGGATTTGACGTCGCTTCCTACTCGGAAATTGATGACGCAAGTGAAATCGCCAAACACCTGAATGTTGAGCATATTAAGCTCAAGGGCAACTGCGAACAGTTCCGGGAGGCATTTGAACGGGTGGTCTGGAGTCTGGACAGCCCTGTCGCTGACCCGTCGACCGTCGCGATCTATATGATTGCTGGAGAGGCTGCACGGTATGTCAAGACGATTCTGTCGGGCGAAGGTTCGGACGAGCTGTTCGGCGGCTACAAGTTCTATAAGGATTCCCAGCTGTCCGGACGTTTTGAAAACGCGCCCGCCATTTTCAAGGCTGCCTGCCGCGGTATCTCGGCAATCTGGCCGGATGGGGTCAAGGGAAAAGCTTTCTTCCATCGCGCTGGTACCCGTTTGGAAGACCGGTATGTCGGCAACGCCTTCCTGTTTGATGAGAAGGAGAAAAAGTCGTTCCTCAAGACATATAACCCTGCGCAGAGCTATACCGAACTGACCCGCGATATCTTCGCGCAGACCAAAGGTGAACATCCGATGATCCGGATGCAGTACTGTGACCTGATGACCTGGCTGCGCGGCGATATCCTCGTCAAGGGCGACCGTCTGTCGATGGCACATTCGCTGGAAGTTCGCGTACCTTTCCTGGACCGTGAGGTCTGGAAGTTCGCGTCCAGCCTGTCGGTCGATGAAAAACTGCGGGAAGGTACCACCAAATACCTGCTGCGGTATGCCTTTAAAGATTATGTAAACCCCGAAACCTTCATGCGTCCCAAGCTGGGATACCCGGTCCCTGTCCGGGTCTGGCTGAAAAACGAGCTGTATGAATGGGCACGGGATATCATCCTCCACTCGAAGGCGGATGAATATATCGATAAACAGGCGGCACTGAAAATGCTGGAAGACCATCGCAGCGGCAAGGCGGATAACTACCGCAAGCTGTGGTCGATTCTGGTATTTATCACCTGGTACCGTCTGTATATCGCCGACGCGGAAGAGACAAAAAAGAGAATTCTCGCCGGTGAACTGTAATTATTCTGGGATTGAACGGGCGGAATGAATCACCGCCTGATAATCAGCGGGACTGGCGTATAAAAAGAAAGAGCTGAAAAGGCCGCCGCCAGTCTCCGTTTACTGCCTGTCTGCCGTACATCCGGCAGTCGGACAATATAAAGGAGTTGGGAATATGGAAGCGATTTATCAGGGACGGATTCTCCGTTCGGATTTCCCCTTTTCGGCGGAGCTTCTGACAGATGGCGGCCAGCTTTATCACTGGCATGATGAGCTGGAACTGGTCTGCGTAAAAGAGGGAATGGTTGAGGTTGTAATCCCCGGTCGGGAATACCTGCTGCAAACCGGTCAGATGCTGCTGATCGACAGCGGAGAGGTGCATTGCCTGAAAAACCACCCGGAAGCCAGATGGCTTTCGGTTCGGTTTTCACCTCGGATGGTCGAACCAAGGCTGTTTGAAGGCGGCGGCAGTCAGGCGGTCCTTCCGCTGAATATCCTGCGCTGCTCCGGCCAGTGGGAAGAACCGACCGCCGGACGGTTTCGCCGGCTGGCGGAGAACCTCTATGCTGAGGCAAATGCACAGGCACCTGGATGGCAGGTTGCAGTGCGTGGGCTGCTGTTTGAGATGGCGCTGATGATCCAGCGTGAACTGCCGCAGAGCGGGGAAGGAATGGCACGCCGGGATAACCGGGATGTCAACCTGAAAAAAACCCTCTCTTTTCTGGCGGAAAATTATACGCGGGATATCTCTCTCAAGGAATGCGCCGATGTGATGGGGTTCAATATGAACTATTTCTCCCGCTTTTTCCGCAGCCATACCGGGATTCATTTCCACCAGTATCTGACCGCACTCCGGCTTCAAAAAGCACAGCAGCTGTTGCTGACAACCGGTCTGCCCATTACTGAGGTGGTCATCCGTTCGGGCTTCCAGAATGCCAAGACCTTTAACCGGGTGTTTAAAAATACATATGGCTGTTCGCCGCGTGAATTCCGCCGTGGTGGAACGGATGGCGGCCAGACCTGAGAATGGCTGCAACCGTGACCGAATTTTGGATGAACGGTTTACCGATTGGGAACTTTTTCTGAATAATTGCGCGGTCCGGTTGATTTTTCCGTCGGATATTGGTATAATGTTCAAAAACGACTGTTGGCAAACCTTCTGCCCCTATGTGGGGTGGAAGGTTGCTTCAGGTTCAGGGCATTTATAAATAAACTGTCACGGCGTTATGAACTTTTGGCTTTCGGTCCGCGGCAGTGAAAGGATGACGGACATGGCGAAAAAGAAAAGGCGCCTGACAGAACAGGAACTGCGCCGCAAGGAAATGCAGGAGCTGATCGAACTGAAAAAAATGCGTCAGGCGGCGCAGGAGGGCAGACAGCTCGGTGAAGGTGAAGGACTCACTTTTGAAAAAGAAGAGGAACTCCGCCCGAAAACTTTTAAGCAAAAATGGAAAAACTACTGGTACCATTATAAGCTGCGCACCTGGATGACCGTTCTGTTCGGTGTGCTGGGAATTTGGTTTATTAAGGACGTCTTTTTCTCGCCAAAGCCCGATCTTTCCATCGGCGTCGCGACCTATACCGGCGTCAGCTACTTTACCGAAGCAATCGACGAAGATCTGGCTGCATATGCAGCGGATTATAACGGCGACGGCGAAATCTATATCGCTGCCAGCGAATCTTATTTCAGCATGGAAGATATCGAGATGGCCAATGCCTATTATCAGAAGTTTATCGCTGAGCTGTCGGCTGGTTCGGAGCTGGTCTTTATCCTGGATGACTATACCTATGATATTGTCATGGGCGGCACCGAGGGTGACAGCATGTTCATCGATTTTGGAGAACTGTATCCCGATGTCGACTATGTCGACGGCGATAAGATCGATATCACCGACCATCCGCTGGGTGAAACCTGGCACCTGTCTTCGCTGGGAGGAATTGAGGTCGAAGGGTATCCGGAGCGCCGGTATTATCTCTGTGTTCGCTACCTCGGAAATTCGGCAAAGGATAGTGAAGAAAACAGGGAAGAACTCGATCGGGCGCTGGATTTTGTCAACAATATCATCAGCACGACCAACCCTGAATATCAGGACAACCGTCCTTACTATGACGTCGATTACGATATCGAACATAAAAACGGGTGATTTCCCGGTCAATGAAAACGCCTGTGCGGAAGAAAATCGCACAGGCGTTTTTGTATGATATGCGCTTATCGCTGGACACTGCCGGAGCCGTCGCCTCCCGCCAGCGCCAGAATCTCTGCTTCGTCACAGAGATTGAAGTCGCCGGGGATGCTGTGTTTCAGACAGCAGGCCGCTGCTGCAAAATCGACCGTCTGCTGGGCGCTCCAGCCCTTTTGCAATCCGACCAGAATGCCGGCTGAGAAAGAATCCCCGCTGCCGACACGGTCGACAATGTGCATCGTATGCTGGGGGGAGAAGGCTGCTTCTCCATCTTTCCACAGCATTCCCTTGAAACGGTTGTCGCTTGCCGACAGGCTCCGCCGCTGGGTCAGCGCAATCGTCGGGATATGGTAGCGCTCATTCACCATCTGGGCCGCTTTGGTGCAGCCTTCATGGGTCAGGTTGGTGTCTTCGACCGGCAGCGACTGGGTGTCAATTTCCAGAATCGTCCGGATATGCTCCTCGTTGGCGATCAGCAGGTCGACCGACTCCATCAGCGGCTGCATGACCGCACGGGCCTGTTCTACCGTCCACATCTTGCTGCGGTAGTTGAGGTCACAGCTGATTTTGACGCCAAGCTGTTTGGCCGTCCGACAGGCGTCCTGCACCGCTTTGGCCATTTCGGCGCTGATGGCGGGCGTGATACCGGAAAAATGGAACCAGTCGGCGCCTTTTAAGATTTCGTTCCAGTCAAAGTCTTTGGCGGCTGCGACGGCAATCGACGAACCGGCACGGTCATAAATGACTTTGGAGGCGCGCTGGGATGCACCGTTTTCGATGTAATAAATTCCCAGACGCGGACCCTGACGGAGGATGTGACCGGTGCCGACCCCATACCGCCGCAGTGCGTTGACAGCACACTGTCCCATCTCGTGCGCAGGCAGTGCCGTGACAAATTCCGCCTCCAGCCCGCATGAAGCAAGCATCACCGCGACATTTGCCTCGCCGCCTCCATATACAATGTCAAACTGGGAAGCCTGTACAAACCGGCTGTAGCCGGGAGGAGAAAGCCGCAGCATGATTTCTCCAAAAGTAACTGTTTTCATTCCAAACGCTCCTTATTCTTTTTCTTCCTGCCGGATAATGACTGTCTGACCGCCTGTAACCGCGAGAATCGCGTCTTCGCCGGTCGGCGTAAATGGAATACCGGTCAGGGTGAAATAGCCTTTGAGCCGGTCCAGGCTGGCAGTGGTAAAGACCGGGTAGCGTCCGTCCATTCCGAGAAGAACCGACAGGCTGTCTTCCTCACCGTTCAGCGAAAGGGAAGCCAGCTTCAGCTGGTGAACTGCACGTACTGCCTGACGGGTCAGCGCTGTGATGACGGTAAAGTCTTCGGCGGCAAGTGCTGAGCCAGGAACCATAAAGCTGCCGCCGCAGCAAAGGACCTTCTTAAATGCAAGATAACTGCCCAGATTGGCGGCATTAATTCCGCCGGTCGGCATGAAGCTGACCTGTCCGTAAGGTGCAGCGATTGCCTTAATCGCTGCAATGCCGCCGTTGGCTTCGGCCGGGAAGAACTTGACGGTGTCCAGCCCCAGCGAAAGGGCACGTTCAATGTCGGACGGAGTTGCGCATCCGGGAATGATCGGGATGTCGTGTTCCAGACAGTGGGTGACAACCTCCGGGTTCAGTCCGGGCGATACGACAAAACTGGCACCGCTGCTGACGGCAGCGTCGGCCTGCTGTGGGGTCAGGACGGTACCTGCACAGATCAGCATGTCGGGAAAGGCTTCCCGCATTGCGGCGATGGCTTCCGGAGCCGCTGCGGTGCGGAAGGTGACTTCCGCTGCGGGCAGGCCTCCGGCTGTCAGCGCCTGGGCAAGTGGACGGGCAAGTGCGGCATCTTCTATTCGGATAACCGGTATAATCCCCAGCGAATAGGCGGATTGTTTGATGGCATCAAGGGTGAGCATGACAGTTCCTTCCTTCTGCCGCTGAGCGGCGTTATTTGTTATTTATACTTTACCATAAAATGCGGGAATTGAATAGGAATTTTTTTTCATATAATCGTATTTTTTTGGTGAGTCTGCAATGCTGGCCAAAAGGAGAGTAGAGAGTGAAAAAATCCAGGAATTAAATTGTGACAAATGAAATGGCTGGATTTTTATACAGATTGCCGTGACATATTTTACAAGCGGCAGGGGCTGTCAGAGGAGTTCCTGCACTTTTTGGGCATATTTACATTTGTGTCATAATTTAGCAGCTGATTGCATAAAAAATCTGACGTTTTGTTGACAGGATATTTTATCTAAATCGGTCCGGAATTATCTGTACAAAATCATTAGAAATCGGTTGAAAATTCCCATTTATTTGCAAAAATCGAAATTTTGATTCTTAAATTCGATTATAATTCAGAATAATCTGGTAAATATCAGGATGTAATTAATAAAACTGGTAAAAATCTTTAAATTCTGAACGTTTTCGCAAATTATCGGGCATATGGATTTTTCGTTATACAAAATCACCAAACAGCAAAATTAATCTTTGGACAATAAAGAGCTAGGCAGAAATCGAAAAATTTGCTATACTACAGATAACACAAAACGTTCCACAAATATCTAGGAGGTTCTTAAATTATGGCAAGCCTTTCTCTGAAAAACATTTATAAGAAATATGCCGGCGGTGTAACCGCTGTTTCTGATTTCTGCCTGGAAATCCAGGATAAGGAATTCATCGTTCTGGTTGGTCCTTCCGGCTGCGGTAAGTCCACCACCCTGAGAATGATCGCTGGTCTGGAAGAAATTTCCGAAGGCGAACTGTACATCGGCGACCGTCTGGTAAACGATGTCGCTCCTAAGGATCGCGATATCGCAATGGTATTCCAGAACTACGCTCTGTACCCCCACATGACCGTATTCGATAACATGGCATTCGGTCTGAAACTCCGCAAGACCCCCAAGGACGAGATCAAGAAACGTGTTGAAGAGGCTGCCCGCATCCTCGATATCACTCACCTGCTTGACCGTAAACCGAAGGCTCTGTCCGGTGGTCAGCGTCAGCGTGTTGCTCTGGGCCGTGCTATCGTCCGTGAACCTCAGGTCTTCCTGCTTGACGAACCTCTGTCCAACCTGGACGCTAAGCTCCGTGCTCAGATGAGAACCGAGCTGTCCAAACTGCACATCCGTCTGGGCACAACCTTCATCTACGTTACCCATGACCAGACCGAAGCTATGACCATGGGCGACAGAATCGTTGTTATGAAAGACGGCTTTATTCAGCAGGTTGATACTCCTCAGCACCTGTACGATATGCCCGCTAACGAATTCGTTGCTGGCTTTATCGGTTCTCCTCAGATGAACTTCCTGGATGCTAAGCTGGTTAAGGAAGGCGACAAGTACGTTGTTAAATTCGGCGACTACTCCTGCGTCGTCCCCGCTGCTAAAGCTGCTGCTGCTGCTTCCGAACTGGATAAACATGTTGGCAAAGACGTTACCCTCGGTATCCGTCCTGAGAACCTCAAGGACGAAGAAGCTGTCATCAGCGCTGCTACTTCCGGCGTAATCGACGCTAAGGTAGAAGTTACCGAAATGATGGGCGCTGAGATCTATCTGTACGTTACCTGCGCAGATATGCCTCTGACCGCTCGTGTCAGCCCCAGAAACACCGCTCGCGTTGGCGATGTTATCAAGATGGCTCTCGACCTCAACTGCATCCATCTGTTCGATAAAGAAACTGAAAAGACCATCCTCAACTAATTGGTTGCTGAAAGTTTCTCAATAATTGTATATCAGACCGGCATCCTTGGGATTTTCCCAGGGATGCCGGTTTTTTTGTCTGCTGAGATGAACGTCGCGTTATATTTTCATGGATGACGACAAAATTGGTTGTGCCTGTATGAGAATTATAAAGATGGGATTGGCAGCAGCGGACGGATGTGGTATATTTGTATTGGTAATTAGCAACGCTAAGTATACGCGGTGACAAAAAGGAGGTGCACCCGAATGGATAACCGCTATCTGCAACAGTTCAAAAAAGGCTCACTTGAGATGATCCTGCTGTGTCTGATCGGCAGAAAAGAAACGTATGGGTATGAAATTATTACCGAACTCAATAACAACGGCGCCGCTGTTTTGGGATACGCAAAAGAGGGAACCGTGTACCCGATTTTATACCGGCTACAGCAAGCCGGGCTGATTCAATGCCGGATTGCTCCGGCTGCTGCGAATGGTGGGTCGAAAAAATATTATTCTCTGACCCCAAAAGGAAAAGAAACGTTATATGAGTTGATCGCATTCTGGGGAAAGTATACCGAATGCGTCGACAGCTTTATCGGTGAAGATCTGCGAATGGAGGCACTCAAATGAAGGAACAGTATATCCGTCAGGTCGAAAAACATCTGACATTGCCGCGCAAGGCAAAACAGGAAGTCATCCGTGATCTGAACGAAATCTTTGCATCTGCGCTTGAAAACGGTGAAACAGAACAGCAGGTGATCGACCGGCTGGGAACGCCGGAAGTGTTTGCCGAAAATACGGCGGAACAGTTTGGCGGAAAGGAACGGCTTCCGAAAAATAACCGTACCATTCTTTCGGTTGTTGTCGCTGCTGCAATTGCGGTCGTAGCTTTTGTGATTTATCAGACGACACGGGCTGGCGATGTACCAGATGGTGTGATCGGTCAGGCAAACGCAATGACCAATATTCAGGTCGAGGGCGGTCTGGCTTTGAATGTACCTGCGATCATTTTGTGGATTGGGATTGTAGCGGCGGTTTTTGCGGTTGTTCAGATCGTCCGCGTGGTTATCAGCAAATGGAGACAATGATGAGAAAAACAGTTTTTGCAGTTTTGCTGGTTCTGGCGGTTGTATGCACCGCCTGCTCTCATCAGAATACGGACTCTAATCTGTCCGGCGAATCATCCTCCAGCATCACAATGCTGGAGGATGGCGTTTGGCCTGAAAATGAATACACCGACGGACTGCCCGTCTGTTCCGGTACTGTCAGCTGGGCGGTTCTCGACGAGGAAAAAGGGTATTGTGGGATTTCTCTTGTCGATGTCAGCGATGAGGTGTATAATGCCTATATGCAGGAGTTGAACGATGCTGGCTTTTCAGTCGTGGATGAGACATCGGAAGAAATCGATGGAGAGGATTATGTGTCAATCGGAACACTTTTGTCGGATGGAGAAAAGAGACTGAGCATCAGCCGTATTCCGGACAATCTGGTGTTGTATATTTCTGCGGCTGAATAATGGAGCACAGCAAGTGTATAAAGAAGGGATGGATAAAGCATGCAGATCTGCGGAATTGACGGGGTGAAAGGGTGCATCTTCGATTTTAACGGAACGCTGCTGTTTGATACACCGGCACATGCCGACGCATGGCGGGCATTTTTGCTGGAAAAGGGGATCGCGGTTACCGATGAGGATATCCAGAAACATATTCAGGGTCGGCCCAACCCGGATATCCTCCGGTATTTCCTGGGAGAACTGACCGACTCGGAAATTCTCACCTGTTCCAAAAGAAAAGAAGAACAGTACCGCGCGGTCTGTTTGCAAAAGAATAACTGGTTCCGGCTGGTGGACGGCGTGCCGGAGATGTTCGACCGGCTGCGGGATATGAACGTCCCGTTTACCATCGCGACCTCGTCCCAGTGGGACAACGTGTCGTTTTATTTTGAGCACCTTGGGCTGGGAAGATGGTTTACGCCGGTTACAATCGTGTTCGACGATGGTAAGATGCGCGGCAAACCTGCTCCCGATATCTATCTCAAGGCAATGCGGCTGATCGGATGCCGGCCGGAAGAATGCGCCGTATTCGAGGACTCACTGTCCGGAATCGGCGCGGGACGTGCCGCCGGTGCAGGCTGGATTGTCGCCGTCGATTCCGATTTCAGCCGTCAAACGCTCGAAAAAGTGGAGGGTGTGAGCAGGGTGATTTCCGACTTCCGTTCGGCATTCGCTGGGGTTGAGCAAAAATAACCAAAACTACAGGCAAAATCACGGTAAATGTTGCTGGTATCCGCTGCCAAAAATGCTTGACACACCCGGTGGCGTTGTGCTATAATGTAAACACCTCTAAAAGGGTTTATTTTTTTGTGCAAATTCGGAAGGCTGCCGTTTGGCAAAGGCTTTCCGGGGGGCGTCAGCCCCAGCCGGTTTTCTCTGCAAGTCCTGGTCAGTGAGGATGCCTGGAGGATGCCGGTGAAAATCCGTTCTCCTTTTTGAGGGAGGCAAATTAGTCCGCTTATACAGGAGGTGCCGAGCATGAGAGTGAAAGTTACTTTGGCTTGCACAGAGTGCAAACAGCGTAATTACAACACAATGAAAAACAAGAAGAACGACCCTGACAGACTTGAGATGACCAAGTACTGCCGTTTCTGCAAGAAGCACACGACTCATAAAGAGAGCAAGTAAGCGAAAGGGGTAAAGTCATGGCTGAACAGTCAACAAAAAAGGCTGGCGATAAAGCCGAGACTTCTTCCAAAGCTTCAAAGAAAAAGCCTGAGAAGAAAAAAGACGGTCTTATCGCAAGGATTTCCCGTTTTGCTAAAGAGCTTCGCAGCGAGATCAAAAAAATCGTCTGGCCTACCAAAAAACAGGTCTTTAACAACACCTGCGTCGTCGGCGTCGTTATGATTGCAGTCGGCGGGTTTATCTGGATCATCGACTGGATTTTCGCGTTTGTACGTGGTCTGATCCTCGGATTCTGATAAAAGGCGAGCGTAGTCAACCGGGAAACCGGTATTTTTGTCGGAGGTCTGATTATGTCAGAAACACCCAGATGGTATGTTGTTCACACGTATTCCGGGTATGAGAACAAAGTTGCACAAAATATAGAAAAGGGCGTCGAGAACCAGGGATTCGGCGACCGGATTTTTGAGGTAAGAATACCCACCGAAACGGTTGAAGAGTACAATGATGACGGCAAAAAGCGTGAGGTGGAAAGAAAAGTATTCCCCGGCTACGTTCTGGTCAAGATGCTGATCACCCCTGAATCCTGGTATTTTGTTCGCAACATTCGCGGCGTCACCGGTTTCGTCGGTTCCACAACTGAACCGATTCCACTGACCGAAAAGGAAGTCGAAGCGCTTGGCGTAGAACTGAAATCCGTTCAGGTCAATTTCGCGGTTGGAAACAGTGTCAAGGTTACCCATGGCCCGCTGGAAGGGTTTGTCGGAAAGGTCGTTGGGATCGATACCGACAAGGGAATTGTACAGGTTTCCGTATCGTTCTTCGGTCGCGACACGCTGGCTGATCTGCAGCTGGGCGAGGTCGAACTGGCTGAAGAGTAATTCATCAAACATTCGTCTGTCCCGGATGGGACAGCCTTTCAGGTGCGAGATCCACTCCGCCTGAATGTGGGAGGAACAAGCAGCGTCTTCGCTGTATAAAATGCCGTGCATACGGCGCATCGGTAATCGCCCTGTTCCGCCAGTTACCACATTATTTTGGAGGTGCTTATCAATGGCTCAGAAAGTTACAGGCTATATTAAGCTTCAGATTCCGGCAGGCAAAGCAACCCCTGCCCCCCCTGTTGGTCCCGCACTCGGCCAGCATGGTGTCAATATCATGGCATTCACCAAGGAATTCAACGAGCGTACCAAAAATGATATCGGTATGATCATCCCGGTTATCATCACCGTTTACGCTGACCGTTCCTTTACCTTCGTTACCAAGACTCCCCCTGCTGCTGTCCTGATCAAGAAGGCTTGTGGTATCGAGACCGCTTCCGGTACTCCGAACAAGACCAAAGTCGCTAAGATCAAAAAGGAACAGGTTCAGAAGATCGCAGAACAGAAGATGGTTGACCTCAACGCCGCTTCTCTGGAAGCTGCTATGTCCATGATCGCCGGCACCTGCCGTTCCATGGGTATCGAGGTTGTGGACTAACCCCCGCTGCGTGGGAGGAAGATTCCGCTATCTACCACTATTAGGGAGGATTAACGAAAATGAAACACGGAAAGAAATATAATGAGAGTGTCAAGGCGTACGACACTGCTACTCAGTTCGATTCTGCTGAAGCACTCGCTACTGTCGTAAATATCGCCAAGGCTAAATTCGACGAGACCGTCGAAGTTCATATCCGCCTGGGGGTTGACTCCCGTCACGCTGACCAGCAGGTCCGTGGCGCAGTCGTTCTGCCCAACGGTACCGGTAAAAACGTCAAGGTCCTCGCAATCTGCAAGGGCAACAAGGTTGACGAAGCTCTGGCTGCCGGCGCTGACTACGCTGGTGAAGAATATGTCCAGAAGATTCAGTCTGAAGGCTGGATGGATTTCGACGTTGTCGTCGCTACCCCTGACATGATGGGCGTTGTTGGCCGTCTGGGTAAAATCCTCGGTCCGCGTGGCCTGATGCCTTCTCCTAAGGCTGGTACTGTTACCCCCGACGTCGCTCGTGCTGTTACCGAAGCGAAAGCTGGTAAGATCGAGTACCGTCTGGACAAGACCAACATCATCCACTGCCCGATCGGCAAGGTTTCCTTCGGCGTTGAGAAGCTCTCTGAGAACTTCAACACCCTGATGGACGCTATTGTCAAAGCAAAACCCGCTACCTCCAAGGGTGCTTACCTGAAGAGCTGCGTCGTTGCTTCCACCATGGGCCCTGGTGTCAAGGTCTCTACCGCTAAATACGGCGTGTAATCTTTTTAAAAAAACTTCGCGCAGGGTATTGACAACAGTACCCTGCGTGTGGTATAATTATTAAGCTGTGATCCAAAGACAGCAAGTTCCGGGCAACCGGTATAATTGCGGGCAACCGCAGCTTGCCGAGGAATAAGCGAAATAGTGATATTTCTGCCTTTCCGTGTCTTTGTGTGCGGGAAGGTTTTTTCGTATGAAATAGCTTTTCGGATCACAAACCAAATTCATGGAGGTGAATCGATTTGCCTAGCAACAAAGTTTTACTTGAAAAACAGAAAGTTGTTGAAGAGCTGAAGGCTAAAATCGACGGTTCTGTTGCTGGCGTCCTGGTTGATTACAAAGGTATCAACGTCGCGGACGACACCAAGCTCCGTAAAGAAATGCGTGAAGCTGGCGTTCATTACTCTGTTTACAAGAACTCCGCAGTTCGTTTCGCAGTAATCGGCGGCAAGTTTGAGGAACTGGCAAAGCATCTGGACGGTACCACCGCTGTTGCTCTGTCTGAGACCGACGCTACCGCTGCTGCTCGTATCATTGCGAAGTACGCAAAGGACCACAAGGATTGCTTCAATATCAAAGGCGGTTTCATTGAGAACGATGTCCTCGATGCAGCTGGCGTTGATGCAATCGCATCTATCCCTTCCAGAGAAGTCCTGCTGTCTCAGCTGGCTGGTGGCCTGAATGGCATCGTCCGCAACCTCGCGGTTGTCCTGGACCAGATCGCCAAGAAGGACGAGTCTGCCGAAGAGGCTACTGCCTGATTATTCTCAGGAATCCGTTGTCTGTCGTGATACAGACCCTACAATTATCTTACATGGAGGTATATTCTCATGGCTTCTGAAAAAATCTCTGCTATGATCGAAGAAATCAAGGCTCTTACCGTCCTCGAACTGAACGAGCTGGTTAAGACCATCGAAGAAGAATTTGGCGTTTCTGCTGCTGCTGGCGCTGTCGTCGTTGCTGGCGGAGCTGCTGCTCCTGCTGCTGAAGAAAAGACCGAGTTCGACGTTGTCCTGGCTGAAGTCGGCGACGCTAAGACCGCTGTTATCAAGGCTGTTAAAGAGATCACCGGTCTGGGCCTGAAAGAGTCCAAGGCTATCGTTGACGGCGCTCCCGCTCCTGTCAAGACTGGCGTTGCTAAGGATGCAGCTGAAGAGATGAAGAAGAAACTCGAAGACGCTGGCGCTAAAGTTGAGCTGAAGTAATTCTTCTTTCACTTTGTTTTCGAAAACCGGATGGGGTAACCTGTCCGGTTTTTTGTTTTATCTGTCGCCAGTGCAACAGACAGTTGCTTTACAGGACGGGAACCGGACGGTATAATATAGACAGGGACGTCCATTTGATTTTATCGTGAGAAAGGATGATTTGGGGTGAAATTTGCGGAAATGCTGATTTCGCTGCGGAACCGTCGGCAGATGACGCAACAGGAACTGGCTGACAGAATGTTTGTGACCCGCCAGGCTGTTTCCCGATGGGAAACAGGGGAGACGGTACCCGGTGCAGATACGCTGCTTGCCCTGTCCAGACTGTTCGGTGTATCGGTCAATACCCTGTTGGGGTCGCCCAGAAAGCTGATCTGTCAGTGCTGCGGAATGCCGCTGGAGGACGATATCCTCGGCACCGAAGCCGATGGTACGCTGAATGAGGACTATTGCAAGTGGTGTTATGATAAGGGCGGATTTTTGGAAGACTGCACGATGGAGGAAATGATCGAATTCTGTTTGCCGCATATGCAGGGAGACAGACAGGCTGCCCGTGCTTATCTGGAATCCTTTTTGCCGACACTCAAGCGCTGGAAAAATATGGAATAATGGATTGGCTGCCTTTCCTTTTGAAGGATGGGCAGCTTTTTTGCTGCCTGTTTGCTCCTTCGACCGTTTTTCCGGCTCCGGTGCGGTATACTGGAGGGTGTCCGGGAGGCAGAAATGGGGGAATGACTTTGGCTCGGCAGACCATCTATCTGGATGTACTGGTTGCGCTGAATCTGATGCTGACCTGGGCGATGCTCCGCTGTACCGCTTTGCTCTGCCACTGCCACGCCGGCCGCGGCCGTATCGCGGCCGGCAGCCTTGCCGGTGGTCTGGCAGCGCTCGTGATGCTGCTGCCGGGTCTTTCGACGGTGGTGCTGATGGTGGTGCGGCTGGCGGTCGCTGGCGGCATCGTCCTGCTTGCCTTCGGCCGCCAGCCGCGGCGGATGTTTGCACGGCTGACGCTGACCTTCTTTCTGGTCAGCGTCCTGTTTGCGGGTGGCATGGTCGCCCTTGCCGCGCTGGCTGCGCCGCCGGGTCTGGCGGTCAAAAACGGCACCGTTTATTTCCATGTTTCGGCTGTCTGGCTGACGGCTGCCGCCGTCGCCGGTTGTGCGGCTGCAAAGCTTTTTTCCTGGCTGTTTGAAAAACGAATGCCGGTCCAATTGACCGAACGGTTTATCGTCCGCAGCTGCGGTCGTGAGGCGGCCATCCGGCTGCTGATCGACACCGGCAACCGGCTGACCTGCTTTGGTAAGCCGGTCGCCGTCGTCAGCATCCAGGCGGTGGCCGGTATGCTACCAGACGACCTTCTGGCCTGCTGCAGCAGCCTTTCGGCTGCTGCACGGCCTGGTCGCTGGCAGGGAAAACTGCGGATGGTTCCCTGCCGGACCGCCGCAGGTGAACGGCTGCTGACCGGGATAGAGGCGGTACTGGTCCGTCAGCGGGACGGAGCGGTATTTGACTGTGTGCTGGCGCTGGGAGAGGAGGCGTTCGGTCTGGATGCCGGCGAAAGGGTGGACGGCGTGGTGGGTCCATTGGACTGAGGAGGAGTGGCATGAACCATACGATGCAACAGATTGGCAGCCTGCTGGCAGGCTGGCTGACCACCGGTGCAGAACGGCGCCAGCGGCATATCTTTGATATCCGCTCGCGCCGTCTGCCGGATAGTGGTCAGCAGGAAAATGTACTCTATTATATGTCAGGCGGCGGGTCGCTCCCGCCGCCTCTGACACGGGAAGAAGAAGAGGCGCTGATTGTCCGGCTGCCCGACCCTGCGGTCAAGGAACAGCTGATTACCCGTAACCTGCGCCTGGTCGTCTATATCGCAAAGAAGTTCGAGGGTGGGGGAAATTCGCTGGAAGACCTGACCAGTATCGGCACAATCGGGCTGATTAAGGCGGTCGACACCTTTTCCCCGGACAAAAAGATCAAGCTTGCGACTTACGCCTCCCGGTGTATCGAAAACGAAATTCTGATGTATCTCCGCAAAACCTCCCGCCTGAAAAGCGAGGTGTCATTTGATGAGCCGCTCAATGTCGACTGGGACGGGAATGAGCTGCTGCTGAGTGATGTGCTCGGCTCCCCGGAAAATGCCGTCAGTGAAGATCTGGAGGCGGAGGCGGAACGTGCCGCACTGCGTGCGGCAGTTTCCCGGCTGTCGGGCAGGGAACAGCAGATTATGACGCTCCGCTTCGGACTGGACGGCAGAAGGGAACATACCCAGAAGGAGGTCGCCGACTGTATCGGAATTTCACAGTCTTACATATCCCGCCTGGAAAAACGGATTCTCAAACGGCTGGCCGTTGAGCTGCGGGAGCAGATCTGAACGTTATTTGCACGAAAAAGGGAGCTGCACGTGTACTTCACGCACAGCTCCCTTTGTTGTTGTCTCAGATTTCAATGATACAGCGCTCGTAAGCGTTGACCACCGTTGTATCATCCAGCCTGTCATACCGTTTGAAGCGGGATGAATAGTTCTGATGAACATGTCCATGTACAAAATATTTCGGATGGTAATGTTTGATCAGCTGACGGAAGACCTGAAAGCCCTGATGGGCCAGGTCTTTACCATCGTTGACCCCTTTTGCGGGTGCATGGGCGACCAGAATATCAAACCCACGATGAAAGAACAACGGAAGAATCAGTTTGCGCACCCGTTTTTTCATTTCTTTCTCGGTGTACTGGTTGAGGACATCCCGGCGGTAGCGCATCGAGCCGCCCAGACCAACAATTCTGATTCCCTTGTAAATGTACAGCTCGCCGTCGATGGAGATGCAGCCCTCTGGCGGTCTGGTTTCATATTTGGTGTCGTGGTTGCCGTGGACATACAGGACCGGTATCGGCAGCAGCGTCGCCAAAAAGGATAAATACCCCGCGTCCAGATCGCCGCAGGAAATAATCAGGTCAATACCATCGAACTTGCTCCGTTCGAAGTAGTCCCACAGATACTCCGACTCTGCGTCGGCGAGTACAAGAATTTTCACGTCGATGTTTCCTTTCCGATAGTTTCGGTCTCTTTCCGGGTCTCAACTCCCTGCTGGATGGTGACCGGTACAGCGTGGTCAAGCAGTTCATCGGTTGTCGGAATACTGCCAATAACATTCTCCGCCAGCCAGTCCATGTTGACAATCTCTTCCGGTGTCAGCGAACGGTTGGGGTCACTCTGGACAATCCCGCTCTGGGAGTACAGCACCCCGGCAAACGGATCAAAATGTCCCGAACGGATTGCATCCTTAAGCAGTTCAACCAGCCGCTTGGTCCCAATCGGGATACGGGTCGAGTAGACAACGTCGACGACGTCCGCCGACAGTCCCCACCAGTAGCTGATTGCCTTGCTGTCCTTTTTGTCCTCATCGTATTTCCAGGTACCGTCCATGACGGTGCGGATCAGCTTTTCATAGAAGGTACCCCAGTTGTAGAGAGGCATTGCCTGGCTGATGGTATTGCCTTCCCCATCTATCTGAATCAGGCCGAAATCACGGTAACCCTTTTCCGGGATGACCATATCTCTTCCCAGGAAGCAGTCGGGATGCAGCCGGAGCAGTTCTTCGTCCAGATTGAAATCCTTCAGCGTCGACCAGAGCAGATGAACCTTGACCCGCGGGTTGACCATCTTGGCGCCCAGTGCAAAGGCATTGATGCTGGCGATGGTTCCGTAGATCGGGTAGTCGGCGACATAGGCGATCTTGTTGTTGTTCGACAGCGCGCCGGCAATTGCGCCCATCAGGAACTTGGCTTCGTGCATACGAGAATAGTAGGTGCGAATATACCGATGGGTCATATTCAGTGAACAGTTGAGAATCTTAACCGTCGGATGGGCGATGGCAGCCTTGACGCTCGCCTGAACAAAGACGGGCGAGGTGGTAAAGACGATGTCCGCGCCTTTCTGGATAGCATCCTCCAGTACCTCATCAATGTTTTCCTGGGTGGTATTTTCATAGGTGAAGGTATCGATCTCGTTTTCAAAGACCGAGCTGATATGGGTACGTCCCAACTCATGCGCATAGGTCCAGGCAGAGCTCTGCGGGGTGCGCATATAGATGAAGGCGACCTTCAGGTGCTGGGTGGTATTAAGGGGAAGCAGCCGGTCGAGCAGCGGCTTTTCATGACGGCTGGGGTCGAGTTTCAGGTCGATTTCTTCCTGATAAGGCTTGGATTGCAGCACGAACTCTTCCCAGCAGGAGGTCGTCATCGCCATAATTTCACTGCGGGTTTTGTCCTTGATGGAATCATAGTGGTACAAATCCAGAAACACCAGAAAAGCGTCGCCGTCGGTCAGCGCCAGTTTGTCGCCGCCGTTCTGGTAAAAGCCTTCCTGGAAGCTGAAAAATACCGAGTTAAAGGTGACCTTCTCATCGTTAGTCCAGACATCTTCCGGACCTTTGCCTACAGCTGCCTGCAATTTTGCAAAGCTGCCCAGCTTGCTGAAATAGATATAGTTGATGCCGGTCACCCGGTAGAAATCCAGAAATTCGTAGTAGATCTTGTTTTCCAGTTCATCAGTCCGTTTGGGAATCAGACGGATGACGTTGCCGGGGATGGAGTAAGCGCCGTAGTATTTCATGACGCTGACACGCTTGTTCCCTTCCTGGATATAGAACCGGTTCATATATTCATATGCCTTGACCGGGTCACGAAACCCTTCCTGTTCCTGAATCTCACTCAGGTTCTGCCATTTGGTGGCAAATTCGGTGTTGGTACCGAGGATGGGCATAAAGTTGGCCGCGAAAGCCGTACTCCGTCCAGCCGTCTTGGTGCCGACGATCTGGCGCATCGGAATCTGGACAACGCCGAGAGGAACCTCCGAGTAGCTGGTACTGTCGGGCAGAATCTCATCCAGGACCTCCAGCGTAGGCGATTTGCCGTTCAGAAGCCGGGACTGGTACTCTTTTTTTCCGAGTTTATAGGCTTTCTCGTATTCTTCCATTTTCATAATAAGAACACTTCCTTACCTGACATTCTGAAAATCGGACGTATCTGTATTTATCGTCCTTGTTTTATTATACCGGTATTTTGCCCTTCCGTCAAGCGTTCCGGTCAAAGAAAACCCCGGTATTTACTGGCTTTATACGGGTTTGGGCGGCTGCAGGGATATGACGAAGCCTGCATGACGGATTTGCCTGAGGACAGCAGGAATACTTGTTGATTTCTGGTAAATATGCTATAATCTTATCAGAATCCCTATGGTTCGTTATCGTAAAGGAGTGCTTTTGTATGTCTGAATGGAAAAAGTATATGGCCGAAAATGACGTGTTCGCGGATTCGGTCGCAGCATTGCCCCATAACTGCGCGGCAAATCCCTATCTGACAGTTCTGCCGGATGAGGACGATCCCCGTGTCCGCCACCTGTTTTATGATGCACGGATTCCCGGTGCGTCGACCTGGATGCACCTGATTATCGGCAGTGAACGGGCGCTGCTGATTGATACCGGGATGGGCGCCGGTGACCTCAAAGGTGCGGTCGAAGCACTGACCGACAAGCCGGTCGACGTCGTCAATACCCATTTCCACGGCGACCATACCGGCGGCAACGGCCAGTTTGCGCGGGTTTTCTGCCCCGAATATGACCTGCCCTATCTGAAAAGTCAGATGTCCCATCCGGAAATGCGGATGCGTCCGCTTTGCGATGAAAAAGATCTGGTTCCGATCAGTGATCAAACCGAAGTCATGCCATTCTCCGACGGTTATCGTTTTAAACTCGGCGACGGGGAAGAGCTGGAAGTGATTCACACACCCGGTCATACTCCCGGCGGCTGTATGCTGCTCGACCACAAGAGCGGCATCCTTTACAGTGGTGACGCGGTCCTGTCTACCCCGACGCTGATTATCGACCGCTTTCCCAATACCTGGTATCCGGAAGGCCTGACCGTCACTGCTTTCCGTGATTCACTGGTCAGAAACCTCCCGCGCCTGGACAAGGTGAAGAAACTTTGCCCAGGTCACGGCAAACAGGGAATTGACCCCGGCTATCTGCATGAGATGATCGACTGCCTGAACTGTATCATCGAGCATCCGGAGCGGCATGAAACCTATGATTATGTCGATGACCCCTCCCAGCGTCAGATCATGTGCGCCGGCAGGGCGATGGTCGTTTACAGTGATTCCCGGATTCGATAAGGGAGCATGAGGATAACACGGAAATCAGCTGTTAAATAATGAGTAATGGATGTCCGTGTGATAATATTCCGTCTGGTTGACATTCCCAGACCGGCGGTGCTATACTGTGCATATTGACCGGATTTTCGGTCGGAAAAGGAGAAGAAAAGTATGGCAGGATATTGTAATGTCCCGGTCGGAAGAGAAGGTATTTCCGCCCGGATTCAGCTGTTTTACCGTGGAGAAAAATACGATGAACAGCAGCTGGTTGTGACTGAAAATCCCGATATGTGGGCGGTATTTCCGCTGCCGGACGGCGAAAAAGAGGATTTTTCGTTCTGTTTTACCTGCTGCGAGGAAGAGCAGGCGCGCAAACTGACCGGTCTGGTCCGTTTTTCCGATACACCGGCAGATGAGCTGACCGCATGGCATGAGCAGATGCGTCCATTGGCGCATTTTGCGTCCCGCCGTGGCTTCCATAATGACCCCAACGGCCTGTTGTATTACAACGGCCTCTACCATATGTTTTATCAGCTCAATCCCTATGGCCTTAACCATGCCAACACCCACTGGGGATGGGCAGTCAGCCCCGATCTGCTGCACTGGACCGAACGTCAGCCGCCGCTCTGTCCGAGCGATGAGGATGGCAATATTTTTTCCGGCAGCGGGGTTGTCGACTGGAACAACACCTCCGGTTTGCAGACCGGTGAACATCCGCCGATTTTTCTGTTTTATACGGCGACACGGGTACGTTTTTTACCCCGGCTTGGATTTGACGAAGACGGCAAGCCGATTTTCCCGGAAGGATGGAAGCGTCCGGAAGCCATCCAGTGTGCGGCTGTCAGCCTGGACGGCGGCAACAGTTTTCAGAAAATTGGCCGTGTTGTCGACAGTATCATCGGCCTGAACCGTGACCCGAAGGTCCGTTGGGTGGAAGACGCCGGATGCTGGGTAATGGCGCTGTATCTCGAAGAAAACGACTATATGCTGTTGTATTCGGCTGACCTGCTCCATTGGGAAAAAGGCGAGCGGCTGACGATGGAGGGAACAGCAGAATGTCCCGACCTGTTCGAACTGTTTCTGGACGGCGACCCAGACAAGGCAAAATGGGTATTGTTTGGTTCACCTGAAAACTACCTGCTGGGACATTTTGAAGGACGCCGGTTTGTCGCCGAGACCCCGGTAATCAAAGGCTCTACCCAGACCGGCGGAACGGTCCGCATCTTTACCAATGCCGCGACCTATGCCCCGCAGACCTTCTCCGGCCTGAAACGCGGGGAAGAAATCCAGATTTCCTGGATTCCGACTGTTTTCCCCGGCACGCCTTTTGCAAGCTGCATGAGCTTACCTTGGAAACTGTCGCTGGTTACGACACCGGACGGTCCGCGTTTGCAGGCAGACCCGATTGAAGAGGTAAAGTCGCTGCGCACCGAGTCGGTCGGACTGTCGGAGAAAAAGCTGGCACGTTTTGGCGGAAAGGCGCTTGATCTGGAAGCAACACTGTATTTTGACGACCCGGACGGACGGGCAATGCTGTCGCTGCGCGGCGTTCCGATTCTGGTGCAGAAGGGCGGCCGGGAACTGGTATTCCCGACCGGTATCTACCAGTTGCCCCAGCCGATTGACGGGAAAGTCAACTTGCGGGTAATCGCCGATCAGGGCAGTGTCGAACTGTTCAGCGGTGTTTTCCACTGTGGACTGAACAGTCCGCTGGACCCCGGCAAAACCGGGCTGGAGCTGGTATACCTGAGCGGGTGCCGGGCAGAAGGAACGCTGTGGAAACTGCGCAGTATCTGGGAGAACGACTGAGCCGAATATGATCTGTACATAACATACGGACAGGCCTTTTCAGAATGGGCCTGTCCGTTTTTCGTCTGCATTATTTTTTTCACCTCCCCAAATCCAAACAAAACAGAAACATTCCTGTGGTACAATGCCGGTAATCTGACAAAATGCAGGACAGGGAGGTTTTCCGATGAAAAAATTCGGGCAGTGGTTGTTGAAACTGCTTTTTTTGCCGGCAGGATGGCTGGTTATGCTGGTGCCGGCAGCGGTGGGACTGCTGATCTATGCGTTTACAGATGCCGACCCAATCCCTGCTGTCGTCTATCTGTCATATTTTCTGTCGGCCTACGCGCTGACGGCGGTTTCTGTCAGAATCCCGGCAATCTGGCGCCGGTTCCGTTCCTTTCGCCGCCATAACCGCTATATCCGCCGCTATAACGGCGACGCTGGATTACGGGTGCGACTGTCTCTTTACAGTTCGCTCGCGGTCAATCTGATGTACGTTCTGATGCAGCTGGGACTTGGATTTTATCACCGGTCGGTCTGGTTCTATACGCTGGCGGGTTATTATGGATTGCTGGCAGTCATACGCTTTTTGCTGCTGCGGGCTGGAAGTGGAAAAAGGAGTGGGAAGCGGACCCGATTGGAATATAAAACCTGTTGTATCTGCGGGGTACTGCTGGTGCTGATGAACAGTTTTCTTGCCGTCATCGTCTTTTATATCGTATGGCAGGGACAGGGATTTTCCCACCATCCGACTGTCACCATCGCAATCGCCGCCTATACCTTTTACGTCATGACGATGGCAATTATCAACCTGATTCGGTACCATCGGTATAAAAGTCCGGTCATCTCTGCCGCCAAATTGGTCAGTTTTATCGCTGCACTGGTTTCGATGCTGTCGCTGGAAACTGCAATGATTGCCGCGTTTGGGTCGGACCGGGATGAAGGGTTCCGGCATATGATGACAGCCGTGACGGGTGGAGTGGTCTGTATGGCGGTGCTGGGGTTGGCGCTGTGGATGATTGCATCCTCCCTGCGTGGATTGAAAACAGCCGCCGCGTCAGATACCATATCAGAGTCCTGAATCTATACAAAAAGGCTGCGGCGTGTTCTGACGCCGCAGCCTTTGCTGCATAAAATTACTCGTACATTTCATCCGAAGCGAAAACCCGGTTGCGGGAGACAATCGCGCCTCCTCGCAGACAGGAGCCGTTTTCCTCCTGACGGGACAGCCGGATATCCGGGATGACGCTGACCGACGGCGCAACATACGACTGAACATACCGCCGCAGTGTTGTGAGAAAATATTCCCCGGCGCCGGCATAATCACCCTGAATAATGATGATATCCGGGTCGGCCAGAAACAGCAGCTGACGCAGTGAAACGGCAAACCATCTCGCTGCATACCGCATGACTGCCTGTCCGAGTTCGTCTCCGGCTTCAGCAGCCTGAAAGATGTCGGACAGTTCCGGTTCCTGTCCCAGTCCCGACAGGCTGGACGACAGATACAGCGCCGGGTTGCTGCCGATTTCAGACATCAGCCGGTCATGGCAGACCAGCGCTCCCAGACTGTCGCCGCCAAGCGAGGTATCCGAGTCGGGATGAGAGGTGAAATTGAGCGGGATACCGCTGATTTCACCCAGTACGCACCGCTTGCCCTGAACGACAACTCCGTTCCGGATCACCGCCGCCATTGCACCACGGCCATGGGTGTACAGGAGTACCGAATTGTCGGAAACGGTCGGGTCCTGCTCGGCTTCACACAGCATCATCGACCGGACCGGGTTGCAGCAGTAGACCGGCACGCCGAACAGTTCGGCTGACAGCATCTCTCCCAGCGGAACCTGTCCGTTCCAGCCGCCCAGACCACTGGAAAAGACGGTGCCGGTATGGATATCGACGACGCCGTGAATCGAACAGGTGACGCTTTTCAGCAGTGCCGGGTCCTTGCCGGTGTCCGCCAGCATCCGACGCATCAGCCGTCCGCATCCGGAAACCACTTCATCCGGAGTATAGACCGGCAGTTCTTCCACGTCACGGGTCAGCAGCGTCAGTCCGATGCTGTACAGCGCGCCGTACAGATGGTTGCCGGCCGAGTAAATGCTCCCGACGATTCCCCAGTTTTCATCCAGCATGAACATATCCGGCTTTTTGCCGCCCTCGCTGGTTGAGCTGCCTTTTCCGGCATCGGCGGCAATGCCTTTGCGGACAAAAAAGTCCATACATTTTTTGATCGTATTGCGGGAGAGGTTGCAGCTTTCCGCAAGCTGTCCGAGCGAAACCCTGTCGCTCCGCTGCAGCAGCTCCAAAACAATACGACGGTTGTTCAGTTTGATGTCGCGGGGTTTTTCTCCCGCGATCTGTTCAGGCGCAGACAAAGCCATTCTGGTTCTCTCCTTTTGCAGTTATACGGTTGTAATCAGAACGTTGCCCCTGCCTTTGAGGGTATATACGCCGGCGCCTGCCGGGATAAAATAGCTTTCTCCCTTTTTCGCCTCGACCAGCTGACCCTCGTTTTCAATCACCATGCTGCCCTCCGTTACAGTCAGGCAGTGGAAGGAGAGGGGAGTGGCGTTGCCGGTATATTCGCTGTGCAGGTCGATTCCAAAGACTGTGAAATAATGGCAGCTGCCCAGAAGAGTTCGGGTATAGCCGTTGTGCTGTTCAGGATGGCCGATCGGACCCATCCGTGCCGGACGTTCAAAGCGCAGGACGTCCAGTGCCTTGTCTAGATGCAGTTCACGCGGTTTGCCGTCCTTATCGGTCCGGCCGTAGTCGTACAGACGGTAGGTCAGGTTGGAATTCTGCTGGATCTCGGCGATCACAATCCCTTTGCCAATCGCATGCAGTGTTCCGGCGTTAATCCAGAAAACATCGCCTTTGTGGACAGGAACATGGTTGCAGAGGTCAGGCAGGGTATTGTCCAGCGCCGCCTGCCGCACTTCTTCCGCAGTGACCGGGTGGTCAAAACCATAGAGCAGTTCTGCCCCTTCTTCACAGTCGACGATGTACCACATCTCGGTCTTTCCGACAGAACCTTCCACCCGCATTGCGTACCGGTCGTCCGGATGTACCTGAACCGACAGGTTGTCATGGGCGTCGATCAGCTTAATCATGACAGGGAAGGAGGAAAATGCCGCCGGACGGGTTCCCAGTACCGCCGCTTTGCCGCGGATACGGATAAATTCGGTCAGCGGGACCGGTTTGGAAGCATCCATCCCGGCCAGTCCAATCGAAGAGATGCCGTCCTTGTGGCAGGACAGTTCCCAGCTTTCAGCGACCTTTTCGAGGTCAGATTTTTTGCCGTATTCATCCCGCAGGCGGGTTCCGCCCCACAGGTAGTCTTTAAATACAGGATAGAGTGAGTAGATCATGGCCTACTCCTTTCTGCGTTATTCGCACGCTTTGGCAAGGGTTTTTGCGTTTTCAACATTCTGAGCGGTGACGCCGGTGAGGGTGCGCTTGACCAGACTGGTCAGCGTCTTTCCGGGTCCAAGCTCCAGATACCGTGTATAACCGGCAGCCTGCAATGCTGCCAGCTCGCTGGTAAACCGGACAGGGGAGACGATATGCTTTGCAAGGTATCCCGGCATATCCGAGAAGTCTTCCAGCAGTCCGCCGGTCAGGTTGGAGTAAAATTCCAGCGTCGGTTTGTTAAAGGTAAAGGATTTTGCCGCTTGATAGAATTCATCGGCAGCCGGCTGCATCAGTTTGGAATGGAAAGCAGCGGCGACTTTCAGCGGAACCGCTTTTTTGCCCATCGCGACAAATTTTTCGCAGGCAGCAGCGACTGCGTCCGATTCACCTGCAATGACCGTCTGTGCGGTCGAGTTGTAGTTGACAGGCAGGACATAACCGGGGATTTCTTCACAAACCGCCGCGATCTCGTCTGCCGGCAGTCCCATAATCGCCGCCATTGAGCCGCCGCCGTTGGCAGCACATTTGCCCATTGCCGCCGCACGGTGTGCGATCAGCTTAAATCCGTCTTCCATCGACAGCATTCCCGCCGTCACCATTGCGGCGTATTCACCCAGCGAATGTCCGGCAACCGCCTCCGCCTCAATCCCGCGTTCTCTTACACAGGCCAGTGCCGCAAGCGATGTCGCCATAATGGCCGGCTGGGCGACCGTTGTCGCGGCCAGTTCCTCAGGGGTGCCGTTGGCACATTTGTCCAGCAGGTCAAAACCCAGCACCTCGGATGCACAGTCAAATACCTTCGCGGCAGAAGCAGATTCATGGACAAGTTCGACAGCCATTCCGGGAGTCTGGCTGCCCTGTCCGGCAAACAGGAAAACAGTTTTCATTCTTTTGCAGTTCCTTTCTGAAATACCCCCGGATGGAATCCGAAGGGTAAAAAAATGACCCGCGGTCAACTGAATCCATCCTGTGAAGGAAATGTAAAATATTTGCCGCGGGACTTTTTTTACCGCCAAAAATATGGCAAAATAGAAGTTCCGCAGACGGATTTCGGTTGACAATCCGGGCTTAAAAATATACAATAATGAAGTACAGTTTCACTATACCAAAATTCCGGGAATTTTTCAAGTTTTAAACGGAAGTTTTCTAATCTTTTTCTTCCGGGGTTTGGATACCAAAGAAAGGAAGCGCCTTGGGCGCGGGTTGAGCTGAATATGGGATTGAAAATTTTGGGAACCGGCAGATACCTGCCTGAGACTGTCGTGACAAACGACGATTTTGCAAAGATTGTAGAGACCTCTGACGAGTGGATTGTTAAACGTACCGGCATGAAGGAGCGCCGGATCACCGAACAGCCGACCTGGGTGATGGCCAAACGGGCGGCTGAGGCGGCAATTGCCGACGCCGGGCTTTCTCCGGCCGATATCGACCTGATCCTCTGCACCACCGTCACCAGTGATTACATCACCCCTTCGATGGCATGTGTCATTCAGGGAGCCATCGGCGCGGTCAACGCGGTCGCTTTTGATATCAACGCCGCCTGTGCCGCCTTTGTCTATGCGCTGGATATGGCGCATATGTACCTCCAGCACGGGTACCATCATGTGCTGATTATCTCGGCCGAAGGTCTTTCCAAGATCACCGACTATACCGACCGTTCCACCTGCGTGCTGTTTGGTGACGCAGCGGGCGCATGTGTCGTCGGATGGAGTGAGAAAGGGTTTGCTTCGGTACTGGGTGCTGACGGAACGGGCGCAAATACACTGTTTGCACGCCGTCCGCTCAATGAAGTTCCGTTTGTGGAACAGGTTGACCCTCAGTCAATCGATGGTTTCCCGGATGTAGGACGTCCCGGCGTGCTGTATATGAACGGACGGGAAGTGTACAAGTTCGCAGTCTCGGCCATGAGCCACGCACTCAAGGAAGCCTGCGAAAAGTTTGGGACAACCCCTGCGGAACTTGATCTGATCGTTCCACATCAGGCAAACCTGCGGATTATCCAGTCGGCAGCCAAGGAACTCGGACTGCCGCTCGAACGGTTTTATGTCAACATTGACCGTTACGGCAACACCTCCTCCGCTTGTATTCCGGTTGGTCTGTCCGAACTGGGCGAAGCTGGTGAGCTGAAACCGGGACGCAAGATTGGTCTGGTCGGATTTGGGGCCGGTCTGGTCTATGGCGGATGCGTTTTTGAACTGTAAAGAAGCAGGCGGATGGAATAAAATCCTTCCCCTGAGAGACAGATGGAGTATAATTCCGGCCCGGATTTTTCGGGCATGAAAGGAAAGGGTTCAATATGAAAACGAGAATTACTGAGCTTTTGGGAATCAAGTACCCTATTTTTCAGGGTGGTATGGCCTGGGTTGCTGAGGCAAACCTTGCCGCTGCTGTCTCCAACGCAGGCGGTCTCGGCATCATCGCCGGCGGCAGTGCTCCTGCTGAGGTTATCCGCGGCGAAATCAGAAAATGCCGTGAAATGACCGACAAGCCGTTCGGCGTCAACATCATGCTGATGAGTCCCAACGCGGAAGACCTTGCCCGCATCGTCGTCGAAGAGGGAGTTAAGGTCGTCACCACCGGAGCGGGCAACCCCGGCAAGTATATGGAACAGTGGAAGGCTGCCGGTATTATCGTCGTTCCGGTTATCCCTTCGGTCGCGCTGGCTAAGAGAATGGAGCGCGCAGGCGCTGACGCAGTCATCGCCGAAGGTATGGAGTCGGGCGGACATATCGGCCAGATCACAACCATGTGCCTGGTCCCGCAGGTCGTCGACGCAGTCAAAATCCCGGTTATCGCCGCTGGCGGCATTGCTGACGGCAGAGGTCTGGCTGCTGCGTTGATGATGGGTGCAGAAGGTGTCCAGTGCGGCACCGTCTTCCTGGCTTCTCCCGAATGCCAGATTCACCCCAACTATAAGGAAATGGTCCTGGGCGCAAAGGATACCGATTCTGCCATCACCGGCGGCATCTGTGTCGGCGGCGCTCCCTGCCGTCAGGTCAAAAACCGTTATACCCGTAAGGTTATCGAGGCAGAACGTGCCGGCAAGCCGTTTGCTGAGATCGAGGAACTGACCATCGGCTCTCTGCGGCGTGCTGTCCAGGAAGGCGATAAGGAGAACGGTTCGTTCATGTGCGGTCAGATCGGCGGCATGGTCAACGAAATCCGTCCTTGCAGCGAAATTATCAAATCGATGTTTGACGGCGCAGAAAAACTGCTGAAAAACCGTTACAGCGAAATCTGTGAATAATCACCGAAAGGAATATCAGAATCATGGCGAAAACAGCACTGATTACCGGCGCATCCCAGGGGATTGGCGCCTGCATCGCAAAAACTCTCGCAGCTGATGGCTTTAATATCGCAATCGACTGCTACTCCGAGCGTGAAGTGGAAAACGGCGGCGAGGCTGTCGCTGCTGCCTGCCGGGAACTGGGCGTTGAGGCGGAATGCTTTATCGCTGACGTCTCCAACTTTGAGGCATGCGGCGAACTGGTCAAGGCTGTCAAGGCACGCTTTGGCACCATCGACGCACTGGTCAACAATGCCGGTATCACCAAGGACGGCCTGATGGTCAGAATGAGTGAGGCACAGTTTGACGCGGTCATCAACGTCAACCTCAAGGGTACTTTCAATATGCTGCGGCATACCGGCGCGGTCATGATGCGCCAGCGCAGCGGACGAATTGTCAACATTTCCTCTGTCGCCGGTGTCTTCGGCAACGCCGGTCAGATCAACTACTCCGCCTCCAAGGCAGGCGTCATCGGCATGACCAAAACGGTCGCCAAGGAACTCGGTTCCCGCGGCGTAACCTGCAATGCAGTTGCGCCCGGTTTTGTCCGCACCCCGATGACCGATGTGCTGGAAGACGATTACAAGGCGGAAATCCTTAAACAGATTGCTCTGGGCCGTCTGGGCGAACCGGAAGATATTGCCAACGCAGTTTCCTTCCTGGTTTCGGATAAGGCGTCGTATATCACCGGTCAGGTGCTCGTCGTTTCCGGCGGGATGGTCATGTAATGGAAAGGGACTATAAGCGTATGAGAAGAGTGGTAATCACCGGCGCTGGTGTGATCAGCCCGGTCGGCAACACGGTCGAAAGCTTCTGGGAGCGGATCGTCGCCGGTAAACACGGCATTACCCCGATCACCGGAATCGACAACCAGACCAACGTCAAAGTCGCGGCTCAGGTGCACGACTTTGACCCCAGTCAGTGGATGGACAAAAAGGAAGCAAAACGGATGGACCGTTACTGCCAGTTCGCAATTGCGGCGGCTATGGACGCCCTTAAGGACTGCGGCAGCGACCTGAAAGACCTTGACCCTTACCGTGTCGGCGTCATCGTCGGCAGTGGTATCGGCGGTATGGAGACTTTTGAGGCTTCCTACTCCAATTATCTTCAGAAAGGTCCTAAGCGTGTCTCGGTTTTCTTCATCCCGATGATGATCTCCAATATGGCAGCTGGTAATATTTCGATTAAGACCGGCTTTAAAGGGGTCAACTATGCGCCGGTGACGGCCTGTGCAACCTCCTCCCACGCTGTGGGCGAGGCTTTCCACAATATCAAAAACGGCTACCTTGACGCCTGCATCACCGGCGGTGCGGAAGCTGCAATCACCCCTCTGGCACTGGCCGGATTTGCCAATATGGGCGCTCTGACCGAGGCTGAGAACCCTGACCGTGCTTCCATTCCGTTTGATGCGGAAAGAAGCGGCTTTGTCATGGGCGAGGGCAGCACGATTCTGGTGCTGGAAGAACTGGAGCATGCAAAGGCACGCGGTGCGCATATCTACGCCGAGATTGTCGGCTACGGCGCAACCGGCGACGCTTACCATATCACCAGCCCGTCTCCTACCGGAGAAGCTGCTGCAAGAGGTATGCAGCTGTCGTTTGAGGAAGCCGGCCTGACCGCGGAAGACGTCGATTATATCAACGCCCACGGCACTTCGACCCCTCTGAATGAACGGTATGAGACCATCGCCATCAAAAAGGCGCTGGGCGAGGATAAAGCGTCCAGAACTCCTGTTTCCTCCACCAAGTCGGTCACCGGACACCTGCTGGGTGCTGCCGGTGCGACGGAAGCGCTGGTCTGCGCGCTGGCACTGGAAAACGGCATCATCCCGCCGACTGCCGGATATCAGGTTCCGGACCCTGAATGTGATCTGGACTGCGTCCCCAATACGGCACGCAAGAGTGATATCCATGTCGCACTGAGCAACTCGCTTGGATTTGGCGGCCACAATGCGACCCTCTGCCTGAAAAAGTATGAGGGCTGATCAGCCGTAATCAACGAAAGGAACGGTTAGAAGTTATCTATGTCTGATATGAAGCTTTCTCTGGATGAGATTCGCGGACTGATGGAGTCGTTTTCCTCTTCCGGTCTCACCAGTTTTACCCTGCGCGACGGGAATTTTGAGCTGAGCTTTGCCAGCGAAAAACCGGAGCAGGTTTATGTCTGCCCGCCCACTGCGGCTCCGGTTGCCCCCGGCGCTGCTCCGGCAGCCGCTCCCGCTGCTGCCGCCCCTGCCGAACAGAAAGAGGAGATTGCCGGCAATGTCGTCAAATCTCCGATCGTCGGCACTTTCTATGCTTCCGCTGCTCCCGATAAGCCTCCGTATGTGACGGTCGGCAAAGAAGTCAGCGAAGGCGACGTGCTGTTTATCATCGAGTCGATGAAGCTGATGAATGAGGTCACCAGCGAATTTTCCGGCACGGTTGAAAAGATTCTGGTTCAGAATGGTCAGGCGGTCGAGTACGGTCAGCCGATTATGATCATCCGCTGAATCCTATTTTTACGGAAAGGACGGGCTTTATCATGGCTCTTCTCAATAAGGAACAGATCAAGGAGATCATCCCCCATCGCGACCCCTTCCTGCTGATCGATGAGATCGTGGAGCTGGAACCCGGTGTCCGTGCGGTCGGGAAAAAATATTTGCGTCCTGATGAATTCTGGTTTGCCGGACATTTCCCGCAGGAACCGGTTCAGCCGGGCGTCCTGACGATCGAGATGCTGGCACAGACCGGCGCTGTCTGCTCGCTGTCTCTGCCGGAAAATAAGGGACGGATTGCCTACTTTGCCGGTATCGACAAGGCTAAATTCCGCAATAAGGCAGTTCCCGGCGATACCCTGACGCTGGAAGTCGAGGTCATCAAGGTGCGCGGTCCGCTCGCTGTCTGCAAGGCAGTCGCAACTGTCGACGGCCGTAAGATCGTGACGGCAGAACTGACTTCGATGCTGGGCGACGCTCCGGCACCTGCAAAAGAATAAGACGTAAAGGAACGAGGATATGTTTAAAAAAGTCCTGATTGCCAACCGCGGCGAAATCGCGGTGCGGATTATCCGTGCCTGCCGTGAGCTGGGGGTCCGGACGGTCGCGGTCTTTTCGGAGGCCGACCGCGAGGCGCTCCATGCAAAGATTGCCGATGAGGCAATCTGTATCGGGCCTGCGTCGACCGCTGAAAGTTACCTCAACATCAAGGCCATCCTCGCAGCCTGTGAACTGACCGGCGCCGATGCGCTGCATCCGGGGTTCGGTTTCCTGTCGGAAAACGCGAACTTTGCCCGGATGTGCGCCCGCTGCGGCGTGACCTTCATCGGCCCCAGCCCGGAAGCGATGCTGCTGATGGGGGACAAGGCCACCGCCAAACAGACGATGCGGGAGGCAAATGTTCCGGTTGTCCCCGGTTCGGACGGACTGGTCGGTTCGGTCGAGGAAGCGGCCGAGATTGCCGAGAAAGTCGGCTATCCGGTTATGATTAAGGCTTCGGCCGGCGGCGGCGGACGCGGTATCCGCCGGGTTGACCGCCCGGAAGAGCTGGAAGACGCGATCACTACCGCAAAGCGGGAAGCAAAATCCTTCTTTGGGGATGACGGGGTCTATCTGGAAAAATTCATCGTCGATCCCCGGCATGTCGAGGTCCAGCTGCTGGCTGACCATTACGGCAATGTCGTCCACCTCGGAGAGCGCGACTGCTCATTGCAGCGCCGCAACCAGAAGATGGTCGAGGAATGCCCCTGCCCGGTACTCAGCCCTGAAATGCGCAAAAAGATGGGCGATGCAGCCGTTCGTGCTGCAATTGCCTGTGGGTATGAAAACGCCGGTACGGTCGAATTTTTGCTGTCCGGCGACCAGTTCTACTTTATGGAGATGAATACCCGTATCCAGGTCGAACACCCGGTCACCGAATTTGTCACCGGTATCGATATCGTCAAAATGCAGCTGCGGATCGCAGCTGGGGAGCTGCTGCCCTTCTCGCAGGAGGATATCCATATGCAGGGTCACGCGATTGAATGCCGGATCAACGCGGAAAACCCGTCCCAGGGTTTCCGTCCGTCTCCCGGCAAAATCACCAGCCTGTATATGCCCGGCGGCCCTGGTATCCGAATCGATACGTCGGTTTATTCCGGGTATGAGATCACCCCTTATTACGACTCGATGATCGCCAAACTGATCGCCTATGCTCCCACCAGAGAGGAAGCTCTGATGAAAATGCAGTGGGCGCTCGCGGAATTTCTTGTCGAAGGGGTTGACACCAACATCGATTTTCAGTTAAAATTACTTCGTGACCCGGATGTCGAGGCGGCGGATTATGATATCGGCTTCCTCGGACGCAATATCGGACGGCTGACCAAATAACCCATCCGTCCGCGCCCCCAAACGTCACGGAAAGGAAATGTGTCCGGTAAACCGGCACGGGTGAGAGTATGCTTGAAGATATCTGGAAAGTCGTCCGTTCCCGGATGGATTTTGACGGGGACGGGAGCGGAAAGGGAAACGGCAGCAATAATAATGATGCCGACGGGAAGGTTAAGGCTTCCCATCGTTCCAAAATCCCGCAAAACCTGTTGTTTAAATGCCCCCGCTGCGGCAATGTGATTTTTATGGAGGAGTTCAACGCCGGGCTGAAAGTCTGCCCCAACTGCTCCTACCATGCCCGTATCTCCTGCCAGGAACGGCTGGAGCTGACCATTGACCGCGGCAGCTTTGTCGAATATGATGCCGGCCTGACTACCCTCAATCCGCTGGATTTCCCCGGATATGAGGAGAAGGTCGCTTCTGCTCAGGAAAAAACCGGCCTGAAGGAAGCAGTCATCACCGGTGAGTGCACCATCCGCACCCGGAAATGTGTGATTATTATCATGGATTCCCGGTTTATGATGGCGTCGATGGGCTCGGTCGTCGGCGAGAAGATCACCCGTGCATTTGAGCGGGCGACCGAAAAGGGCCTGCCGGTCGTCGCCTTCACTGCGTCCGGCGGCGCACGGATGCAGGAGGGTATTATCTCGCTGATGCAGATGGCCAAGACTTCGGCGGCGGTGGCACGTCATTCTGACGCAGGGCTTTTGTATATCACGGTCATGACCGACCCGACGACCGGCGGCGTAACCGCGTCGTTTGCCTCGCTGGGGGACATCATCATCGCTGAACCCAAAGTTTTGATCGGATTTGCCGGACGGCGGGTCATCGAAGGAACCATCCGTCAGCGGCTGCCCGACGACTTTCAGTCGGCTGAGTTTTTGCTGGAGCACGGCTTCGTCGACATGATTGTCAGCCGAGTCAACATGCGCCGCACCCTCTCCAAGCTGCTCAAGGCCCATCTTCCCGACCAGAAGCTGGATGTATGACCGCGACCCTACAGGAGGTATGATGATGGAAGAAAACAAACTCACCGCCTGGGAACGGATGGAACTGATCCGTCATAAGGGACGTCCGACGGTGCGGGATTATATTCCGATGATCTTTGACGAATTTTATGAGATGCACGGCGACCGTCTGTTTGGCGATGACGCGGCGATTGTCGGCGGAATTGCGCGGGTGCATGGTATCTCGGTGACGGTTTTGGGACAGGTCAAAGGGCATGACCTGGAGGAAAACAAGAAGACCAACTTCTCCTGCCCCCATCCGGAAGGCTACCGTAAGGCGCTCCGGCTGGCTAGACAGGCCGAGAAGTTCCACCGGCCGGTTATCTGCTTTATTGATACGCCGGGCGCTTTCTGCGGCGTTGCAGCCGAGGAGAGAGGACAGGGCGAGGCAATTGCACGCAACCTGTTTGAGTTTTCCCGGCTTAAAACCCCGGTGATTTCGATTGTACTGGGTGAGGGCGGCTCCGGCGGTGCGCTGGCGCTTGGGGTATGCGATACGCTGGGCATGCTGGAAAATGCGGTCTACAGCGTTATTTCGCCCAGAGGTTTTGCGTCGCTGCTGTGGAAGGACGCTTCCCGCGAAAAAGAGGCCGCGGAACAAATGCACATGAAGGCCGAAGACCTGGTGGAATATGGGGTCTGCGACGCGATTATCCCGGAGGCTGCCGGCGGTGCACATATGAACCCTGAGGTGACGGCAGGGAACATTGCAGACTTTATTTTGGATTCTCTGAAAAAATTATCCAAAAAAAGTGTTGCAAATTTATTAGAAGCACGTTATAATAAATTCAGAAAAATTGGCGTGTTTGAAGAGGATATCCTTTCCGGTGGGGGCTGCAATGATGAAAATGACTGCACTCCCGGCCTGGAAGATACGCTGCCTGAGATCGGGGAACTTCCTGTCAGCGATGTTGTCGTCAGTACGGAAGAGCCTGATCCTGAAAACAAGGGATTATAACCGTGCTCCGGTATAAGAACCCATATACCGGACGGTTATGATAGATGTGAATATCAAGGAGGAAATACCCATGATTTTTGACAAAGTAAAAGAGATTCTGGTAGATCAGCTGGACGTTGAGGAAGAAAAGGTTACCATGGAAGCCAGCATCGTCGATGATCTCGGCGCTGACTCTCTGGACCTGGTCGACCTGGTTATGTCTCTGGAAGAGGAATTCGACGTTGAGATTCCTGACGAGCAGGTCGAGAATATCAAAACCGTTGGCGATATCGTTAAGTATATCGAAGACAACGCCTGATTACGGTTGTTCCGATTCGGACTGTTTTTCAAAAGGGATGGATTTTCCGTCATCGACGGAAGACCGTCCCTTTTTTGCGTGCAGAAGATAATTTGCTGCTGTGAAATGACAGATTGGCTGCTTGCCAGATCGAAAGGATTATGCTATTCTATAACTATCTGATAAAACTAATACACTTTTATCTGAAAGGATGGTTATGATGTCAAATCCCAATGTCAATGAACACGGATTTATCTACGGCAAATGGCAGAACTTCCCCGATACCTGGGTGATCTGCTACCATGGAACCCTTTATTGCTACCTGTTGATCGGCAGCGAAAAGGCGATGCTGATCGATACCGCATACGGTGACGGCGATCTGCGGGCATTCGTCGAGACGATTACCGACAAGCCGGTTATGGTCTGCAATACCCACGGCCATTTTGACCACACTGGCGGTAATGCACTCTGGGAAGAGGCCTGGATGAGTGAGGCGGCTTCCAAAGACGCCAAAAATGCGTTTGGCGAGGAGATGACCAGACGCTTCCAGGCAATGCCCCATCCAGATTACAAGATCAATATCCTGCATGACGGGGATGTAATCGACCTCGGCGGCCGGAAGGTCAGCGTCGTTGCGATCGGCTGCCACCACCCCGGAAGCCTTGCCTATATCGATGACGTCAGCCGCTGTGTCTATTCGGGTGACGAGCTGGAGTCGGGACAGGTGCTGTTTTTGCGGCAGGACCTGACCGGTCTTGAACAGGCAGCACTCCATAAACAGAATATGGAAAAGCTGCTCGCAAGAGAAGCTGAATATGACTTTGTCTGCCCTGCCCACAACGGCAGCCCGATCAGCAAACAGTATATCCGTGATTTCATTGCACTGGACAGCGAAATCCTCGCCGGTACCCAGAAGAAGATGGAAAATCTCGCCGGTTATGGATTTGCTCCGGTGACCGAGATGTTCGGCAAAAAGGCAGAACGTGCGGTTCACGGCGGCGCGTCGGCCTGCTATCCGGTTGAATAACGGATGAAGTTTCTCCGACAGTCAAAATCCCTCCTGCCCGGAATTGTAACCCGGACAGGAGGGATTCTCATTTATTCAGATGGATTTTTGTCCAGCTCTGCTTTTTTGTTGTAGTGCTCGTTGCGGATCGCATGGATACAGTAGCTGACCGTCTGAATCAGCCACATCAGCAGTACAATTCCCGCCGGAAGCGGCCCATATCCGAACGGAAGCGAGCCGACTGCAATCGCAGCAAACAGAAACGGGTAGATTTTGGAAGTTGTCTTGTAAGCACCGTAAGCGCTCTTCCAGATCAGCGTCTTTTCCCGTTCATCGCAGCTTTCTTCCCAGACCTTGGTGAATTTGGTGTCAAAAACGCTGCCATGCATTTCCGGGTAAAGGATTTTTGCCAGGTCAATCGCACGCTTTTGCGCCACGGAGGCCAGTGTCAGCCCGGCAATCAGTTCTGCGACACCGATCAACAGCTGGATACCGCTTAAGTCGTTACAGACCGACAGAATAACGCCCATTCCGAAAAATATACAAATCATATAAGCGGAACTCAGAAGCATTGAAATACTCAGTCTCCCGTCAATTTTTTCCGACTGTGCTTCATCCTCTTCATCCAGCTGACCGATTGCCTTTTTCATGCCATTGCAGAGTATCAGAGACGGTACCAGCAGCAATACCGTAAATACCGGAATCATCCACAATGCCGAGACCATCCAGAACTGTTCCAGCATTTCAGCCAGACTTTCAGAGCTGTATTCATCCATGAACCCCATACCCAATCCGATTGCAAACCCGATAATCGCTGCACCTACGATGACGATCAGCAGCCTGGGCAGGGATTTTCTGTCTTCCTTGCGGATTTCCAGTTGTTTTTGACGCAGTTCGTCTGAAAGTTGTTGATTATTTCGTTTCATGAGAATCCTCCGTTTCGTCGAGTGAAAAAATGTCTTCGACTGTGACCCCGCAGATCTTTGCGAGCCGCAGGGCGAGTGTGACCGAGGGGGAATAGTCGCCGCGTTCGATCTGGCTGATGGTCTGTCGGGAGACGCCGGCAAGTTTTCCCAGCTCCGACTGGTTGAGATCCAGCCGTGCCCGGTATACTTTTAATCGGTTATGAAGCGGCATGGCAGCCTCCTTTCTATGGGAGTATACTCCCGGTGTAATTTGCTAATTGACAATAATCATTTGCAGAATGACAATTATCCTTGTCAACTTGAGTATAGCATTGACAAGAATAGTTGTCAAGAGGTTTGAAAACTTTTTCTAAAATATTATCCCCGGCGTTTGTAATCAGGCGCGATATCTGGTATACTGAAAACTGGAAACAATATCGCATCAAAAGGGGATGGACAATCATGCTGAGATTGGCGACGGTCGGCAGTGGAAAAATCGTCGGGTGGTTTCTGGAAGGTCTGAAAAATGTGCCCCAGCTGTGCCATACGGCGGTCTACTCCCGTTCCTTCGAACGAGGGGTGGAATTTGCCGGTGAGCATGGACTGGGAGCGGACGCGGTCTGGACCGATCTGGAAAAGATGGCGGACTCCGGGACGGTGGACGCGGTCTACATCGCAACTCCGAACCGCTTCCATGCCCGGCAGGCCGAGATTTTCCTCAAACGCGGCATTCATGTCCTCTGCGAAAAACCGGCGGTCGTGACTTCCGCCGAGCTGGAACGGCTGCTGGCGGCGGCTGAAAAAAGCGGCGCAGTCTTTATGGAGGCGATTATGGCGCCCCATCAGCCGCGGTTTGCACAGCTTAAGCAGGCGGTCGAAGAGATCGGGACGCTGAGCGGCGCTGTCCTCAACTTCTCCCAGCTTTCCTCCCGTTATCCGGCGCTGCTGCGGGGAGAATTGCCCAATATCTTCAACCGTGAGCTGTGCGCAGGTGCGCTGATGGATATCGGCGTCTATGACGTCTATCTTGCACTGGCGTTGTTTGGCGTTCCGGAGCGGGTGGAAGCGAATGCAAACTTTTTGCCGGGTGGTGCAGACGGCGCAGGAAACGCTATGCTTGTCTATCCGTGGGGAAGCTGCCTGATGAGCTGGTCCAAGACCGGCCAGTCCCGTGCACCCAGTGAAATCGTCGGTGACCGGGGAACGATCACTTTTTCCCCTGTTTCCCGTATCTTGAACATCCGGCTGTGGAAAAATAACGGTGACAGTGAGCTGTTGTTTGGGGAAGAACCGCATTCCGCTTCGCTGGGAAATGAAGCGGCTGACTTTGCACGGTATATCCTCTGCCGGGAGGAGTCGGCGGACGAATATGCCCGGATGGTCAGGCTCTCCAGAGAAGGTACACGGCTGATGGAACAGATCCGTGAAAAGTGCGGCATCTGCTTTGATGAGAAGTGATTCATTCCGAAAAAGCATGAAACTTTTTTGGGTGCTGGCGTGTATTCTATAGACTGACGTACCGGGGAACCGGCGCAAATATGGCCATTGGCCGGAAAGAGATGAGATTTTGATGGAAGTGTTCAAAATGGGAAAACGTCTGGCGGCAATTCTCCTCTGTCTGGGGATGACGGCGGGGATGCTGGGCGGTTGTTCGATGGCGGGGGAAACCGACGAGGAAATCAGCTCGATGATGCCGGAGCCTTCCTCTGAGGTCAGCGAGCCGGAGAGTCAGCTGGAAAGCGAACCGGAAGAGCCGGAAGATACCGGCCCACGCAATCCGCTGACCGGTGAAACCGGGTTTTCTGAATCGGCAGTCGGGCTGCGTCCGGTCACCGTCATGATCAACAACATCGGCCAGGCTCTGCCGCAAAGAGGACTTGCAGCGGCGGATGTAATCTTTGAGGCGGTCGTCGAGGGTGGTATCACCCGCATGATGGGGGTGTATGCCGATATCGACCAGATTCCCTATGTCGGACCGGTCCGGAGTGCACGGCATTATTACGTTTCCTTCTCGGAAGGACTGAACGCGATTTATACCCATTTTGGCGGTTCGCCGACCGCATATGATTATATCAGCAACTATGCGGTCGACGATGTCGACGGCCAGTACTGTACCAGTGCTTTTTATCAGGACACCTGGCGGGCACAGACCTACGGCCGGGAACACAGCTTCTTTATCGATGGTGCAACTATCCGTCAGCAGGCTGAGTCGGAAGGAATCAGTCTGGAGGGTGAGTACCAGCCGCTGTTCGATTTTTCGTATGATGAAGTGCTTGTCCCGGACGGCGGAACAGCGGACGATGTTTTCGTTCCGTTTTCCGGCTCGTATAACGCCGAGTTCTTCTACGATGATACGACCGGCCTATACACCAAATACCGCAACGGTCAGGAACATATCGATGCAGATACCGAAGAGGCCATCACCTTTGAAAACGTGCTGATTTTGTACACGACGGTGACCGCTCTGGGCGACGGCAGCGAACGCCGCAACCTCGACCTCTCTTCCGGAAGCGGATGGTATGTCAGTGCCGGTGGACGTGAGCAGATCAGCTGGCAAAAGGGCGGCGTCGAAGACCCGTTTGTCTTCACCGATGCCGACGGACAGCCGCTGGTTGCCAATGTTGGCAAGACCTATATCTGCCTGACCGATAAGGGGTACACCGATTCGGTGACCTTTACCGATACAAGTGACAGCACGGAGGGATAACCATATGATCAAGATTTTGTTTATCGGCAACAGCCATACCTATTTCAACGATATGCCGGCGATGGTCGCCGAGCTGTTTGAGGAGGTCCTCGGCCAGGAGGCGCATGTTACGATGCTGGCAAGTCCCGGCGTGCCGCTGCGCTGGCACATCGATCAGCCCCAGACAGCGTTTAATATCCTGCATGGTGGGTATGATTATGTTGTATTGCAGCAGGCGACCCATCCGTTTGACGGCGAAGAGGCGCTGATGCGGCAGGCATCCCAGCTGCTGGAGCTGATTCATCAGTCAAAGGCGACCCCGGTCGCTTATATGACCTGGGCACGGGAAGAGGCTCCCGAAGATCAGGCTGAGCTGACGGACGCTTTTGAACGGCTGGCACGGGAAGAGAATATGCTGCTGGCTCCGGCGGGTGTTGTCTGGGAGCAGGTGCGGAAAGCGGTCACCGATGCGCCGCTCTACTGGCGGGACAAGCGTCATGCAAGCCCGCTTGGGTCGGCACTGGCGGCGGCAAGTATCTTCCGCGCAATTACCGGCGCGGCATTGCCTGAATCGGACAGCCCGTTCTGGCAGAAACGCGGCGGGACTGAGCAGATTGTTGCGGCCGCAAAGGCTGTCCTCGCTGAATTTGCATAAATCGCGGCATCATCTCCCGCTGAATCAAAACTCCGGCAAATATGCTTTCCTTTTTGCAGACAATGTGGTATACTGTTGATACAAGCTATTCGGAAAGGAACGATTATACGATGCTGGATCAGAAAAAGAAAGAATTTATCGAGTTTATGATGAGCGCTGACGTGCTGCGCTTCGGCGAGTTCAAGACCAAGAGCGGCCGTCTTTCCCCTTATTTCGTCAATACCGGCAACTACCGCACCGGTGCACAGATCGATATGCTGGGCAAATATTATGCCGCACTGGTCAAAGAAACGGTCGGCGATCAGTTCGACGCGATGTTTGGCCCTGCTTATAAGGGAATTCCGCTTGCAACTGCATGTGCAGGTGCGCTGGCACGTGAATACGGTATCGACAAACCCTACTTCTTCAACCGTAAAGAGGTCAAGGACCACGGCGAAGGCGGCGCACTGGTCGGCTACAAACCGGTTGACGGCGACCGCGTCATCATCATCGAGGACGTCATCACCGCCGGAACCGCTGTACGTGAAACCGTTCCGATTCTGAAATCGGCTGCGGACGTCAAACTGTCGGATATGTTTATCTCGGTCAACCGCTGTGAAGTCGGCACAACTCCCGGCAAAACCGCGCTGATGGAGGTTAAGGAAGAGTTCGGCATTACCGTACATTCGATTATCAATGTCGCAGATATCCATGAATATTTGAAGGAACAGCAGGGCTATGAGGCTGTTCTCAAACTGATGGAAGAATATATGGACAAATACTGCATCCTGTAAGGTGTCCGGCCGCTTTTTCGGGAGAGGGACTTCGCGGTTTTCCGTCGGAGCCCTCTCTTTTGCATTTTGGAGCGGACGGAGCCTTGCTGTGCGGAATACCTGCCGAGGGGCGGCAGGAAGGAGGTCGGCATTCGGATGACTCCACAAAATATTCAAAAAGAACTGCACCTGACCCATGCTCAGATGATTCGCTTCTTCCGGGTCCGTCAGGACCGTCCGGAAATCCGCTCGATGCGTCGGATGGCGGATGCGCTGCCGGAAACCCACCGTCAGCTGCTGCATACGGCGTTTGCGGAAAGCCTTCGGGCATTGCTGGACCCGTCGCGTGGGATTGTCGACGCGATGGTCCACCGGGAAGAACTGGAGCAGACCTACCACCGGTTTGACCGGCTGATCGACGCCGACAACGGTTACAGGGCGCTGGAGGCGCTCGACCGCGAGGCGGCAAAGGTACAAAGAGGTGATCTGTCGCTGGCGGCGCTGGAAGGCGCAGGGCTGGGGACGTTGGGAATTGGCTTGCCTGAAGCGGCGGTGCTGACCGCGCTGATGCTGAAAAGTGTATTGGAAACGGCGGCTGTCTACGGAGTCAATATCTCCCACCCGTGGGAACAGGAACTGATGCTGATGATTCTGGCGGCGGTTTTTGCAAGGAGTGCCGATGCGGGACGGGAACAGCGTCAGCTGATGGCAGTGCTGCGGCAGCTGGGAGAGGGCAATCCCCCTGATATCGACCGGGAACATCGGATTGAACTGGCAGCCCGGCGGATGGCCGGGAGCATGAGTTTGCAGAAATTTGTCCAGGGAATCCCTGTCTTCGGGATTTCAGGGATGTTTTTCAATACGGCGGCAGTCGTCCGGCTGAATACCCTTTCCCGCTGTGTCTATAAGCAGCGGTATCTGTCGGCCAAGCTACGCGAGGCTGGTGCATCTGCCGGATGGGGAATGAATGTGGCAAAACCCTGAAAATAAACAACACTGTGAAAGGAAGGATTGTAGGTTTGGAAACCCTGCGCAAAGTGAAGTTGTATACCGACGGCGCCTGTTCCGGCAACCCCGGTCCGGGAGGCTGGGGCGCGATTCTCGAATGTGACGGATATAAAAAGGAGCTTTCCGGCGGCGAAGCCAAAACTACCAACAACCGGATGGAACTGTTGGGGGTCATCAACGGTCTGGCTGCCCTTAAATACCGCTGTGATGTGACGCTGATCAGCGACTCAAAATATGTGATCGACGCCATTACCAAGGGCTGGGCACGTAAATGGCAGGCCAATGGCTGGATGCGCAACAATAAGGAAAAGGCACTCAACCCTGATCTGTGGGAACAGCTGCTGCGTGAAATCGACCGCCATGAGATGCACTACCAGTGGGTCAAGGGACATGCCGGCCATCCGCAGAATGAACGCTGTGACCAGATGGCGGTCGCTGAGTCTAAAAAGTTTTCTCAAATCCGTTGATACGAAAGGGGCAGGGTATGGATAACAACAAGATTCTGGTTGCACTTTCCGGCGGCGTTGACAGCTCGGCATGTGCGGCGATGCTGCGGGACGCCGGATATCAGGTCGCAGGGGTCGTCCTGCGGATGAGCGACGTCCATGATGGCGCGGTCGCTGATGCGCAGACATCCGCCGATCAGCTGGGTATACCGCTGATTGTCTGGCATATGGAGGAGGATTTCGACCGGGAGGTCGCCGGGTATTTTGCCCGTTCGTATGCCGAAGGCAGAACTCCGAACCCCTGTGTCGTCTGCAATCCGCTGGTCAAGTTCAAGGGTCTGATGCAGGCGGCGGATGCAAACGGCTTCCCGACGGTCGCGACCGGACATTATGCCGGTCTGCGCAAAGACGGGGAGCGGGTGCTGCTGACGATGGGGGAGAGCAGGGCGCGTGACCAGTCGTATATGCTCTGCCGGCTGACCCAGAAAGAGTTGAGCAGGCTCTGTTTCCCGCTGTCCAGCCTTCCTAAGGACGAGGTGCGCCGGATTGCTGAAAAAGCCGGGCTTTCCTGCCATGACAAGCCGGACAGTCAGGAAATCTGCTTTATTCCCGATGGCAACTATGCCGGGTATATCGAGCGTCGGCTGGGACGCAGCTTCCCAGAAGGGGAGTATATTGCACCGGACGGAACTGTCTGCGGCCATCACCGCGGCATTATCCATTACACCGTCGGTCAGCGGAAAAAGCTGGGGATTGCACTTGGGCGTCCGGTCTTTATCCGCCGGATTGACCCGGCTGAAAACCGGATTTACCTTGCATGGGGCGGTGACGAGTATGAAAGTGAAATCACCGTTTCCGCATTGTCCGAAACCTTCCCCGGCGCGTTTGATCAGGCGCGCACCGGGGAAATGCGATGCAGCGTCAAGGTCCGCTCACGGGCTGCAGCGGCTCCCTGTACCGTCCGTATGATTGGGGAGGACAGGGTGTCGGTGGTGTTTGATACGCCGGAACGTGCTCCTGCTGCCGGACAGACAGCGGCCTTTTATGATGGTGACGTCGTGTTGGGCGGCGGATTTATCGATTAACATCAAAAACCCTGTGGGAAAATCGGTTTCCCACAGGGTTTTCTGCTATCATGATATCGGCTCAGGCCGTCTTTTCATCGGATTTTTCAGTTGTTTCCGAAGGGGTTTCGGCTTTGCTGTCATCCTTTTCCGGTTCAGATTTTGTCTGTTCCGGGTCTTCAATCGGCGTAAAGGGGGTATGAGTCGCGCGGACCTTTTCAATCCGCCGGTCGTCCACAATCACAACTGTGAACCGCCAGCCGGAGAAATCGACATAAGGCGTCGTCCCTTCATCCGGGATGTAGCCGAGCGTATGGGTGATAAACCCGCCCAGCGTGTCAAAGTCCTCATCCTCCGGGAACTCAATTCCCAGCAGCTCGCCGGCGTCTGTCAGGTCAATCGTTCCGTCAAACATGAACTCATTTTCCTTCAGGCGGCTGACTTCCTTTTCCTGCTCGTCGTATTCGTCCTCGATATCGCCGACAATCGACTCCAGAATATCCTCCATACAGACCAGACCGGCCGTTCCGCCGTATTCGTCGACGACGACCGCAATATGGGTCTTGGTCGCCTTGAACCGGGCAAATAACGCGCGGCATCCAGCCGATTCAGGTACATAAATGACTGGACGGATGTAAGCGGTGATGGGCATCTGGGAAAGGTCTTCCCCGATCGCCGATTTGTCAGCGACCAGTTTGAGCAGGTCCTTGACATAGATCACGCCGGTAATATTGTCGAGGTTCTTTTTGTAGACCGGCAGCCGGGAGAACCCGGTTTCCACTGCCAGCGAAGCGACGTCGGCGACATTTGCTGTCTCCTCAACCGCCACGACGTCGGTACGATGGGTCATGACATCACCCGCGGTGTTGTCGTCAAACTCGAAGATGTTTTCAATCATTTCCTGCTGGCTCTTTTCAATCGTGCCCATCTCGCCGCCGGTATCCACCATCAGCCGGATATCCTCTTCGGTGACAGTTTCCTGTTCGCTTTCCGTCTCGCGGCCGATGCCGAACAGCTTTCCAATCCAGCGGGAAAGCACCCGGATAATGCCGCAAAGCAGGAAAAAGACTCTGATCAGCCACAGGGCTGTCGAAACACTGCGAAATGCAAATGGGTCAGCGTATTTTTTGCCCAGCCGTCCGGGAATTTTACGGACAACAATGATAAAACAGATGGAAATGACCAGCGCTGCAACAATCCAGGTGATTGCCCGGAGCAGTCCGACCGACATTCCTTCCCATAACCCGGAAAACAGATCATAAAAGACCCCGTACAGCAGCCAGCCGGAAACAAGCGTTGTGATACAGCCAAAAAAGGAGCTGAGGGTTCGCACACTGTCCAGAAAATGGGTTTTGTGCATCAGCCGGTCGAGCAGGACGGCCTTTGCATCGTCGTCTTCCGCCTTGTCATGCAGCGTAACATCCGACAGGTGGGTAATCGCCGACAGAACCGCCGAAATATAGCAGCTCACCAGCATCGCTACCACCAGAATGAGAATCAGCCACGTTCGCCCGTCGTCCAAAATCATATACCTCCAATATTGTGGGGGACACCGGACGGCGGCGACGGCCTCCGTCCCGGTGTCTGTATTTTGCCGGCAGTTCTCCCGCCGGTGCCCAAAGTTACTGGCATTATACCGCGTTTTACTGCTTTTGTCAATCCCAGGGGTCGTCAATCTTGGTCGGAACGGCATCATCCGGCACCAGACAGCAGTATCCGCCAGCCGGAACGACAATGCTGTCAAATTCTTCCTTGGCAGCTTTGACCGTTTCAGGGCTTTCATACAGGTCGATAGCGGTTGCGGCGATGACCTTACCGGCAGTCAGCAGGCCTTTGTGTGCAATCGAGGTGCGGCCGCAGGAAACGTTCTGCCAGCTGTGTCCGGGCGAACCGGATGCAAACCCGACAGCCGAGCACTGAACGGTCGGTACCAGCCAGGAGACGTCGCCGACGTCGGTCGAACCGCAGCTGACCTGGTTGGAGTGGACAAACGGCATCAGGAAATCATTGAGCGGCTTTTTGCCGTTGTCGGAAAGTTTGGCGATGATCTTCTGGCACTCGGCAGACTCATAAAAATCGCCGCGTCCCGGCAAACCTTCGGTCGGCAGTTCGTAGCCGTCGACAATTCCCTGCGCATAGGCAGTCTCCTCAGCGGTATAGCTGGGCACGCCGATCTCCTCGAAGTTCTTGTACATCAGCTTTTCCAGTACCTCATTGGGGACGGTGTTGCCGCAGCCGTCGATGAACCGTTTCTCCATCTTGGTTTCGGTCATCATGGCAGCAGCCTCGGCGATTTTATCGACACGTGCCTGCAACTTGCGGACATTCTTTGCCAGTTCCGAACGGACCATGTACAGGACACGTGCGCGCGGCTGGACGACGTTGGGGGAGTTTCCGCCTGCGTCAGTGATCGCATAATGGATGCGGTCATGGTCGGGCATATGTTCCCGTAAAAACTGTACGCCAATATTCATCAGTTCAACTGCGTCCAGTGCCGAACGGCCTTTGTCCGGTGCGCCTGCCGCATGGGAGGCAATGCCGGTGAAACGGTATTCCGTCTGGATGCAGGAGTTGCAGGAACCGGTGCGGACGGCGTTGATATCGCCCGGATGCCAGGTCAGCGCAATGTCCAGTCCGTCAAAGACGTGGTCACGGGCATAGAATGCCTTTGCAGCGCCGCCTTCCTCACCGGGACAGCCAAAGAAGATTACGGTGCCATGGCCGGGACCGACGTCCTCCAGATATTTTTTGACCGCATAAGCCGCTGCCATCGAACCGGCGCCCAGCATATGGTGTCCACAGCCGTGACCGGTACCGTTTTTGACCAGTTCTTTCCGGGTGGTGGAGCCTGCGACCTGGGACAGGCCGGTCAGTGCGTCATATTCGGCAAGGATACCGATGACCGGGTGACCGGAGCCGTAGGTTGCCTTAAAACCGGTCTGGATGCCCGCGATGGGGGTTTCAACGGTAAAGCCCTCTTCCCGCAGCAGCTTTACATACAGCTCGCAGGATTTGTATTCCATCAGCGACAGTTCAGCAAATTCCCAGATGTTGTCGGCAACGTCTGAAAACAGCTGGGCATGTTCATCCAGCCAGTTCATATACTTTTGTTTGTCAGCCATGTTTCAGTCTTCCTTTCAGTTGGGTTGATAATATAATTATATTCGCTTTTCCCGTCGCTGTAAAGAGCAGGGAAAAAGCCTGAAAACAAAACAGGAACCATTCCCGGCAGGGAACGGTTCCTGAAGTGCTCAGTAGAGGACCTTGCCCAGAAATTCTTTTGTTCTGGGGTTCTGAGGATGGGAGAAAATCTCGGAGGGGGTGCCCTGTTCGGCGATAATACCGCCGTCCATGAAGAAGACACGGTCGGAGACTTCTCTTGCAAAGCCCATCTCGTGGGTGACAACCACGGTGGTCATGCCGCTCTTGACCAGGTCCTTGATGACCTGCAAAACTTCGCCGACCATCTCAGGGTCAAGTGCCGAGGTCGGTTCGTCAAACAGCATGACGTCCGGTTCCATCGCCAGCGCACGGACAATCGCCAGACGCTGTTTCTGACCACCTGACAGACGGGAAGGATAATCGTCAATCTTTTCCAGCAGTCCGACACGGTTAAGCAGTTCTTTTGCCTGTTCATCCGCTTCGGCCTTGGTCTTTTTGCCCAGCAGGGTCGGGGCAAGGGTGATATTTTCACCGACCGTCATATGCGGGAAGACGTTGAAGTGCTGGAACACCATGCCCATCTTCTGACGGTGGAGGTCGATGTTGACCTTTTTGTCGGTGATGTCGACCCCTTCAAAGTAAATCTTGCCGGAGGTGGGAACTTCCAGCAGGTTCAGGCAGCGCAGGAAGGTCGATTTTCCGCCGCCCGAAGGACCGATAATCGAAACGACTTCGCCTTTGTCGATATGGTCGGTGATGCCTTTGAGGACTTCCAGATGTCCGAAATTCTTGCACAGGTTTTCAACCTGAATCAGGGTGTTAGCGTTCACTTGCCTTCAGCCTCCTTTCAAATACCGAGATACACTTGGACAGGGTAAAGGTCAGGATGAAGTAGATGCAGCCGACGATGATCAGCGGTTCGATCGGCAGGTACAGTGCGCCCGAAATGGTCTTGTACTGGGTCATCAGCTCGCCGACGAAGAAGGTAGATGCCAGCGAAGTTTCCTTGATGACCATGACAAACTCGTTGCACAGAGCAGGCAGGATGTTTTTGATTGCCTGGGGCAGGACAACGCGCAGCATTGTCTGGCGTCCGTTCAGACCGAGCGAACGTGCAGCCTCGGTTTGTCCTTTGTCGACCGCGTCGATACCGGCACGGATGATCTCAGCAACATAAGCCGAAGAGTTGATGACACATGCAACGGTGATGCTGGTAAAGTCGTTCAGTTCCAAAAACGGCACAATCATCGGCACCAGGAAATAGAAGAAGTACAACTGCAAAAGCATAGGGGTGCCGCGGATGATTTCGATGTAGATGGTTGCGATCAGACGAAGCGGATAAACCTTTCCGATATGCAGCCGGCTGCGGCGCATCATGGCGATCAGCGCACCTAAAACGGAAGCGCATACAACAGTAATCGCACTCAGCAGCAGGGTGTACCCGGTACCGATCAGGAACAGATTCGGGTACCGCTGGAGAATCTTCCAGATGTTTTCAATAACAGTCAAGTGACAAAGCTCCCTTCCTGTAATATGTTAGGAGATGAATACAGCTGCACCGCCGATTTTCGGCTGTGCAGCTTGTGAATCGGTAAATCAGTTGACGTCAATTCCCAGCGAAAGTGCCAGCTCGGTTGCTTCATCTTTCCACTGCTGGTAGAGACCCTGCTCATTGACTTCAGCGATTGCTTCGTTGATTGCAGCGGCCAGTTCGGTTTCGCCTTTCATGATCAGTGCAATGTTGCCCTGGCTGGTGTAATCAAATTCCCAGTCGGCCAGTGCCAATGCGCTGTTCTTTTCTACATAGATGTCAGCCTGATCACCCGAACAGGCGAGCGCGTCGATCTTGTTGTTCTGAACCATCAGAACAGCGCTTCCAAGTGTGTCGATCAGTTTGACCTCAGCGTCGGGCAGCTGGGTTTCAGTCAGCGACAGCTGCAGGGAACCATTCTGGCAACCAATGGTCTTGCCGGCAAAGTCTTCAGGAGACTGATATTCGCTTGCTTTGTCAGCAGGAACGATGACGACCTGTCTGGAACCATCCTCATCTCTGTCTACATTGAAGAAGTCAGAGATCTCATAGTTCTCTGCGCGGTCTTCTTTCCAAGCATAACCAGAGATAGAAAAGTCAGCCTTACCGGTCGAAACAGCGGCCTGGCATGCCTGGAAGTCCATTGCCTGAATATCCAGTTCAACGCCAATATAGTCGGCAATGTATTTAGCAAGCTCGATGTCACATCCGACATAGGTCTTCTCGCCGCTGGAGATGTCCTCAAATTCCTGAGGAGCAAAGTCGGGAGAAGTTGCCAGAACGATGACGCCCTTCTGTTTAATTTCTTCCAGACGGTTGGTCGCTTCACCCGTTGTCTCGCCGGAAGCAGCGCTGTCCTCAGAAGAAGCGGTGGAGGATTCAGAGGAAGTTTCCGAGCTGCCGGAAGCAGTCGAGGAGGTGTTGCCTTCTGAACCACAGGATGCGAGCAGGCTTGCGGCGGTCAGACCCGCCAGCAGGATGGTCAGCATTTTTTTCATAAAACAAAATCCTTCCCTTGTTGAATATGGTAATCAGATAGGCAGACCGTTTGGATGAACGGCTGCCGGACTGGTTCCTGTCAGTTTGAATATACACAAAATATACAATATGACAGAGGTGTTTCAAAAGAACACTTATAATTATACCGTATTTGCCGCCATTTTCCATTCACAAACTTCATAAACTTAGCAATTGTTTATATATAAAAACTGTCGAATATAACCGCTTTTTCTGAATACAGAAAAATAATAGTATATTCAGAAAATACCGTAAATATTTGAATGTACAAATCAGATTCTTTATGGATTTTTTCGAATTTTTGGTCGCTTCTTGACTTATTATCCATTATTGTTTACAATAAATATATAAATAATGACTGGCGGAACTCCTGCCATATCAATCTGATATTCTATGAAAGAAGTGAATCTCTATCTGTAACATGGAGACGACTGTACAAAATGAACTTCCCGGTGGCAGACCTTACTTTTATTACCGGCTGAAAAAGGATTTCCCGATTCAGTCCCGGCATACCCACTGGCGCAGCTATCCACAGCTGGTCCATCTGCGCGACGGTACGCTGGAGGTGTGGCTCAACTGCCAGAAGTATACCCTCAGCGCCGGTGATGTCCTGTATATTGCGGCCGGTACGCTGATTTCCTGGAAACTGGCCGGTGCAGAACTGGATGTGCTGGTATTTGACCCGGCGCGGTTTATGCGGCTGCCCAATGCTCAGGATATCACGTTTACCCCGCGGGGGTCCTGCCTGTGTATACGCGACGATGGACAGGCGCTGGTTGCCTGTCTGCACAACTTTGTCGGTGGGCTGATTCTGTCGCCCCGCTACTTCGATAACTGCGCTTCCGACCTCCGGCGGATTATGCTGGCCTATACCGCGGGCGCTTATACGATCCTTCCGGCTGAAACGCCCGCTTTTTCAGCCCGTCAGCTCTCCCATCTGCGGACGGTGCTTCAGCTGATTGAAAGCCATCTTTCCGAACAGATGACGCTGGATCAGTTGGCTGCGGAAATCGGGCTGTCGTCCAAATATTTCTGCCGCTTTTTCCAGCGGATGACCGGCATGACGCCATTTACCTATATTAATGCAAGGCGGATTGAACAGGCGTGCGACCTGTTTATCCGTGAAAAAGCGACAGTAAGGGAAATTTCCGAACGGGTCGGGTATAAGGACATCAACTATTTTATCAAGACCTTCAAACGGTACTGTGGGATGACCCCAAAACGTTTTTCTTCCCATTATTTCGGCTCGGCTGAATATCTCTCTCAATATTAAAGGAAAATAAAAACTGCAAGGCAAATCAATCATTGCCTTGCAGTTTTTGCATTTATCGGTTCAGCGGGAGTGTATTTCCGTCCAAAACTGCACCCGTCAGCCCGCCTTCGGCATCATAACACAGTTTGAGCGAGAAAAAGGGACGTCCCTCCATCAGCAGCCTGAGGAAAATCCGGTCGCCTTCCCACATCGGCAGGTCGAACAGCCGCTCTTTTTCAATCCAGCGCAGCACCCCTTCGGGACAGCTGTCGGGGTCGGATAATTCTCCGGCAAAGTCGCCGGAAGTGTATAAAAACATATACTCGGTTGTATACGGTTCCATTACAAAGGTAACAATACCCCGCAGATGCAGCGATTTTACCCGCAGCCCGGTTTCTTCGTATACTTCCCGGACTGCGCATTCTTCCGGGCTTTCACCTTCCTCGAACTTGCCGCCGACGCCAATCCATTTGCCATGGTTTTCATCCGCCTGTTTCTTGTTGCGGTAGAGCATCAGCAGCTTTCCGTTCTGTTCGAGGTAACACAGGGTGGTGTTGCGCATCAGTTTACGCCGGCTGCCTTCCGCAGTGCATCGACCATATCGGTCTTTTCCCAGCTGACGCCGAGGTCTTCCCGTCCCATATGGCCATAGCTTGCCAGTGCACGGTAGATCGGGCGGCGAAGGTCCAGACGGTTGATAATGGCAGTCGGGCGCAAGTCAAAGACCTTCTCGACGGCTGCTTCAATCTCTGCATCCGGGATGCTGCCGGTGCCAAAGGTGTCAACCATGATCGAGACAGGGTGTGCAACGCCGATTGCATAAGCCAGCTCAATCTCGCACTTGTGGGCAAGTCCGGCGGCAACAACGTTTTTCGCGACCCAGCGTGCTGCATAGGCTGCACTGCGGTCGACCTTGGTCGGGTCCTTGCCGGAGAAAGCGCCGCCGCCGTGACGGGCATATCCGCCGTAGGTGTCGACAATGATCTTGCGTCCGGTCAGGCCGGAGTCGCCGGCAGGACCGCCGATGACAAATCTGCCGGTCGGGTTGACAAAATAACGGGTCTTCTCATCCAGCAGTTCTGCCGGGATGGTCGGGGTGACGACTTCACGCAGGATATCCTCCCGAATCTGTTCGAGGGAGATATCATCCGCATGCTGGGTCGAGACGACGATGGTATCGATTCTGACCGGACGGTCGTCCTCATATTCGACGGTGACCTGGGTCTTTCCATCGGGACGCAGATAGGGGAGGGTGCCGTTTTTGCGGACTTCGGTCAGACGGCGGGAGAGCTTGTGCGCCAGAGAAATGGGCAGCGGCATCAGTTCAGGGGTTTCGTCGCAGGCAAAACCGAACATCATGCCTTGGTCGCCGGCGCCGTTTTCCAGTTCATCCGAGCCATTTTTGGATTCGAGAGATTTGTCAACACCCATCGCAATATCGCCCGACTGTTCGTCGATCGAGGTGATAATGGCGCAGGTCTGGCCGTCAAAGCCGTATTTTGCCCGGTCGTAGCCGATGTCGAGGATGACTTCACGGGCAATCTTGGGAATATCAACATAGCAGTTGGTGGTGATTTCGCCCATGACCATGACCAGTCCGGTCGTGCAGCAGGTCTCACAGGCAACACGTCCGGTCGGGTCCTGTGCGAGAATTGCGTCTAGGACGGCGTCGGAAATCTGGTCACAGATCTTGTCGGGATGTCCTTCGGTTACCGATTCAGAAGAAAAAAGCGTTCTTGCCATAACAGATGGCCTCCTTTACAGACAGCGCTGCCATCCAGCCGGGGTCCGGGGAGGACAGCGTCCCCGGCGGCGGTGAATTTTGATAGCACCTTTGGTAGATTCGGTTTCGCCAGGAAAGCCTTTTCCGGACAAAAAATGAGCGCCCGTGTTGCAAGCGGGCGCTCATGAAGATTCGTTCATGCTCCCTCATCTTTCGATCGCATACACGTCGTAGGAAATGGCACCGTTCCCGCCTCTGCTAAAGGTGGGTGGTTGCCGTGGTTTCACAGGTCCTGTACCTCCGCCACTCTGGATAAGGTGATTATCGGCTACATTATAAGACAGGCGGGAGAGCTTGTCAAGGGGTCCGCCGCATTTTAAGATAAAATATCAGTTTTTGGGGAGAAACCGCGAATATTACTGTCCAAAATACAAACACTCCACGTAACTGGAAGCTGGTTTCCTGCCTGTTGGATAAAAAGACGCACAAAACGAAACATATGTTTAGAAAAGCCTTGACTTTTGTTGAGCCATCCTTTACAATATAGGTGTATATATGGCGCGGAAAAGACACGCTTCCGGTTATTTTTTGTCGAAAAGACTGTTTGTCCTGAAAAGGAAGTATGATATGCCAAAACTCGATCAACAAAAACATGGCCGTCAGATTAAACACGCTCTTCGTCTGTTCGCACTGGTGGCGGTCGTGCTGCTGGTGGCTGCCGGTGTCCTGTTTCTGGTCCGCAATTTTGACGCCCTGGTCCGGATTTTTACCGCCGATGACCCGGCCGCTGAAATGGACCAGTTCCTGGATGGCAACCGCCTGCTGGGGGTTGTGGTGCTGTATGGGCTGCAGGTTGTTCAGATTCTGCTGGCGTTTATCCCCGGCGGTCCGATGCAGATGGTCGCCGGTGCGCTGTATGGCGGTCTGATCGGCGGGCTGATTTTGCTGGCCGGTGCCGCGACGGCTTCACTGCTGATCTGGCGGATGGTTTCGGTGCTTGGACAGGCCGCAATCGAGGCGTTCCATAACCGCGAGGACGCCGGCAAACTGCACAAAATCCGTGCGCTGCATGACCCTAAACGGGCAGAAGCACTGGTGTGGATTCTGTTCCTGATTCCCGGCGTTCCGAAAGACCTGCTGACTTATTTTGCGCCGTTGACCCCGCTTAAATGCAGGCGTTTTATCGTCATCTCGACGATTGCGCGCTGTCCGGGAATTTTTATGACGACGTTTGCTTCCTCCAGTCTGCTGGAAGGCAACTGGTGGCTGTCGGCCGGATTGTACCTTGTGATGATCGGATGCGCAGTGTTCGGCGGGTGGTTTTACCGCCGTCTGCACCACGAAAACGGTCAGGATGAGGAAAAGAATCCCGTCAACAGTAAATAAATGATGGCTGTCAGAAGTCAATTATTGGAAAGGATTGTGTTTTCATGAATATACTGATTGCAGGCTGTTCGAGAACCGGCGCTAAACTGGCCGCCGAACTCAGCCGTGAAGGACATGACGTTTCGGTCGTCGACCCGCTTGCGACCGCCCAGAGCCTGCTCCCCGATGATTATACCGGCTATTTTACAACCGGTATCCTGATTGACGAGGATGTGCTGCGCAACGCCGGTATCGAAAACTGTGATGCGGTTGCGGCGGTCAGCGATAATGATAACATTAATATTATGGTCTCCCAGATTGCCAAGACGATTTTCCATATCGGCACGGTTGTTGCGAGTTTGCAGGACTCGGCACGTGAGGAAAAGTTCGGCTCGCTGCTGACGACCGTCTGTCCGACCAACGTTGCGGCCTCTTCCATTAAAGGCTATCTGCTGCGGCAGGACGCCGGTCGGGTTACCCTCGGCTCCAGTACGCTGGATATCCACCTGATGAAGGTACCCGACCATCTGATCGGTTTCCGGGCAAGGGATATTGAGGCACGGAAGGGTGAAGCGGTGCTGGGCGTTTTTCGTCAGGGAAAAGGGCTGGTGCTGTCGGCCGATGATGACCAGCTGCTGCTGGAGACCGACTGGCTGGCGGTTGCACAGATCGTTGACTGATGGTCGGCTGGAAAATACAGGTTCAAATTGCTGGAAAGGTATGACGACAGATGAATATAGTAATTATTGGCGGCGGTAAGCTGGGATTTTATCTTGCCAAAACGCTGATTGAACATCAGCACCAACCGGTTGTAATTGAAGCAGACGCGCAGACCTGTGCTGAAATTTCGGCCAGTCTGGAGATACCGGTCGTCTGCGGCGACGGTACGACGTCGGAGGCGCTGCGGGCTGCTGAAGCAGACAAGGCGGATGTTCTGGTTGCGGTGACCGGAAAGGATGAGCAGAATCTGGTCGCCTGCCAGCTGGCACGGATGACCTTTCCGATCAAACGGACGGCCGCTAAGGTCAACAACCCCAAAAATGCCGCAATTATGCGCCAGCTGGGAATTGATATCGTCATTTCCAGTACCGACGCAATCGCACGTCTGATCGAATGGGAGGTTGACCTGTCCGGCTTTAAATATATTGCGTCGCTGGGACAGGGAGAGGCAACGCTCCATGAAATTATGCTTCCGGCGGATTTTGCTTATTCCGGACGGAAGCTGTCCGAGTTCAGGCTGCCGGAACAGTCGGTTCTGGTGGCTGTCGAACGGCAGCATGAAGTGATTATTCCGCGTGGTAACACCGAGATCATCGCCGGTGATAAGCTGGTTGTACTGGTTAAGGGTGATGTACTGGATAAGGTTCGCGACAAGCTCAAGCTCTGAGTCTGAGCTGCGGACAGGTTAAGGAGGAAATGCAATGCAGAACAACAAAGCGCTTGCAATTTATAATTATATTCGGGACTGCATTCAGAATCGGAACTTTTCCCCAACTGTACGGGAAATCTGTGAAGAAGTGGGAATCAAGTCCACCTCGACAGTGCATTATTACCTGCAGATGCTGGAGGAAAAAGGGTATATCGTCAAGGACCCGCTTAAAAAGCGGACGATTAAACTCCCTGGTTCAACCTCCAAATCGATTCCTCTGCTGGGGACGGTGACGGCCGGTATCCCGATTACGGCAATTCAGGAAGTGGAAGAGTACATCCCGGTCAACAACCTCTCCGGCAGTGCTGAGGATTATTTTGCGCTGCACGTCCGGGGAACCAGTATGATTGAAGCGGGGATTATGGACGGTGATATTGCGATTGTCCGCCGCACACCGGTTGCCGATAACGGCGACATCGTCGTGGCAATGATCGACGATGAGGCGACGGTCAAACGGTTTTACCGTGAAAGCGGTTATGTCCGGCTTCAGCCGGAAAATCCGGCATTTGAACCGATTATTACGACGGAAGTGGTTATTCTGGGCAAGGTTGTCATGCTGATGCGCAGTTATGAATAAACCTGCTCGGCCTGGGTTGCCAGGCTGACTTCATCTGAGCAGCGGCACCGTTGAATGGAACGGTCCCTTTTTGCACAGAATGTTCAGGATATCCACCGTGAGCAGCAGATTTTATATGTACAGAGGTGCCCGGTTGCGTTGTCAACCGGGCGTTTTTGTTTTGGTGCCAGCAAACCAATACGCTCCGGACAGCTGGCCGGAGCAGTCAGGAGGAACACGATCGATGAAAAAAATCTTTTTGTCGACAAACAGTCCGGCAAGGATTTTCAGCGTCCACAATATCAGAAACTGATCCGTAAACTTAAAAAAGATGACCTGCTGGTTGTTAAAAGTATCGACCGGCTGGGACGTAATTACGCGGAAATCCTCGAACAGTGGCGGTTTCTGACAAGAGAAAAGGGAATAGACATCGTCGTGTTGGATATGCCGCTGCTGGATACCAGGCGTGGGAAAGACCTGATGGGAACTTTCCTGAGTGATATTGTTTTGCAGGTGCTTTCGTTTGTTGCGGAAAATGAACGCAGCAATATTCGCCAGCGTCAGGCGGAAGGTATCGCTGCCGCAAGGGCCAGAGGGGTCCGGTTTGGAAGACCGTCGGCACCGCTCCCGGAGGATTTCCCGCAGATTTACCGGCAATGGAAAAGCGGCAGCATTTCGGGGACAACAGCAGCCAGAATGTGCGGAATGCCGCTGTCCTCCTTCCGTTACCGCGCGCAGATATATGAAAATCAGAATGTATTATGATTTTGAAAAATTTACAAAAAAGTGTACTTTTTGGCAAGGATTGTAGTTACATATAGAGTACCAGTATTTTGTACTACTTCTTTGCATATAGAATGTATATTGTTCTGTAATAGTCGAAAAAACTTGCATTTTGTAAACGAAAGCGATATAGTAAATTGTGAATATTGTATTTTTTAGTTGCAAAAAGGTACACTTTGCTGTAAAATCAAATTGAGTTAGTTCTTTTGTCGAATAAAGGGTTAAATGGGGTTTGATTATGGAAAGTCAAGTGCTCGTTTCAGTCGATGAAACGATGCAGAATTTCAATCTGTTGGCAGAGGCGACAGGAAATATATATTTTATTTTTGATTACCCGAAAGAAGTTATGTATTTTTCGGATAATATCATTAAAAACAGTGATACGTTTCCGGTCTGCAAAAAATGCTGCACGCAGACTGAATGTAAAAACAGTATTGATTCCCGCGACTATACCCGTCTGACCGAAATCATAGAAGATCTTGCAGCCCACCGGTCGGAAACGTTTGACTTTAATCTCCGTGTTATCAATTCTTTTAAGGGGTCCACCTGGGTCAGCTGTCAGGGAAAGGCGGAGTACGCTTCGGATGGCAGCTTCCACTATATCATCGGTCAGATGGCCATTAAGCGCAACGACAGACAACAGGAAACCTATAATTATGTCGAACTGAAAAAAGAAATCCGGCAGATGCTGGATGAGGTCAGTCCGGGTTATCTGCTGCTGGTCGGCGCTGACAATCTGAAGATGATCAACCTTCAGAGTGGCCGCAGTTTTGGCGATGCTGTTCTCAATGAAATCAGCAGAATCCTCGCCGATGAAACGCACCATCAGTACCGTATCCACCGGATTAACGGCGACTGCTTCGCAGTCAATCTGCCGATGATTACCGCTGATGAGGTCAGTGAAATTTTTAAGCGGGTCCAGAAGCGTTTGGGAGCGCAATGTACCCTGTCGGCCGGATGTGTCTCTTATATCGACTACCATGTTGCGGATGAAGGAATGCTGTTGCAGTATGCTGAATCCGCACTGGACTACTCTAAATCCAATGGCAAGAACCGGTTGTCCTTTTTTACGCCTGAAAACTATGAAAAAAAACTCCGGGAGCTGGAACTGCATTCTGAGTTCAAGCAAAGTGTCAAAAAGAATTTTGAGGGATTTCAGCTGCATTATCAGCCGCAGTTTTATACCGAAAATTATGAACTCTTCGGTGCCGAAGCACTTTTACGCTACCACTCTTCCCGGTATGGAAATATTTCACCGGCAGAATTTATCCCCATTCTTGAACAGAGCGGGCTGATCTACTCGGTCGGTCTTTGGGTCATCCGGGAGGCACTCCGGGTCTGCCGGGAATGGCGGGAGTATGTTCCTGATTTTCATATCAGCATCAATATGTCCTACCGTCAGCTGGAGTACAGTGCGGTCGAGGAGGATGTGCTCAACCTCGTCCTCAACAGCGGCCTGCCCGGCAATGCCCTGACCATCGAAGTGACCGAGAGTCTGGAACTGTCCAACTACGCACGGCTGAACAACTGCTTTAAACGATGGAACCGGGTCGGCATTGAACTTTCAGTGGACGATTTTGGGACTGGTTATTCCAGCTTGAGCCGGCTCAAAGAGCTGGCAGTTGATGAAATCAAGATTGACCGGTGTTTTGTCCACCAAATTCAGAACAGCGCTTATAACTACCGTCTGCTCAGCAATATTATTGATCTGGCGGAAGGCAGTCAGATACGTGTATGCTGCGAAGGAGTCGAGACAAAAGAGGAGCTGGAGGTTTTAAGGGAGCTGCATCCCGATACCTTACAGGGATTTTATTTTTCCAGACCGGTCAGCGAGGCTGACTTCCAGACGCAGTATGTCGAAAACTCTGTCAGCGAACATTTCCGTATGCAGGACCGCTCTCTGCCGGAAAAAAACAGGCTATCTCCCGAAAACAAAGTTTCGATGGCAGAGCTTACCCAGACAATCCTCAACGCCGAAAATGATATTTTTTATCTCAGCGATATAGATAGCTATGCGCTGTATTATCTGAACCCGGCAGGACAGAGAATGTTCGGCGTGCGGGATTATTACGGCAAAAAGTGCTATCGGGTGCTGTACGGCAAGAATGAGCCCTGCTCATTTTGTACCAACCAGTTTTTGCGCCGCGATTCATTTTATGTTTGGGAGACCCTCAACGAATACTGTGGACGGCATTTCCTGCTCAAGGATAAAATCGTCCAGTATCAGGGTAAAAACGTCCGGCTGGAAGTCGCGCTGGATATCACCAAGAAAGAATACCTCAGCCAGAATGCAAGAGAACGCCTCACCTTTGCCAATAAGTTGATCGGGTATTTGAAGATTTTGTCGGAATGCCCTGATTATCGGATGGCGGTCAGCCGGGTTCTTTCTTCGGTTGGCGACTTTTATCAGGCAGACAGGGCTTACCTCTTTGAGCCGAGCCGCTTGCAGCCTGGATATTGGGATAATACGTTTGAATGGTGCGCGGTCGGTGTCCAGCCGCAGAAGGACAGCTTGCAGGATGTCGCGCCTGAGGTGGTTACCCGATGGATGGAAAAATTTGACAGGGGACAGTCTGTCATTATTATGAACCTTGCGCCTTTGCAGGAGGAGTTTCCACGGGAATGGGAAGTCCTCAACCGGCAGGGTATCCAGCGTGTAATCGGCGTACCGGTCCGCGACAATGGAAAAACCATCGCGTTTGTGGGCGTCGATAACCCGCGGTACTGCATTCAGGACGATGCTCAGGTTCGGGCGTTGGCCAGTTTTCTGCTGGCACGTATCCGCCAGGACCGGAATGAACACCGTTATCAGGCGCTGCTCCAGCAGAGCAATCAGGACCTGTTGAATTCGCTGCATGTTGGATTCTGGACGCTGGCGACGCTCAAGAACGGCGATCAGACGGAAATGTCGTTTGATGCTACGATGTATCAGCTGCTGGGAGTGCCGGAGGGCATGTCCGGAGAGGAATGCTTTGAGGTCTGGCAAAAGCGGATTCACCCTGCTGCAATCAATCTGGTCAGACAGTCGTTTGCCCGTATGTCCAAAACAGATCAGGCTGTTCAGATCGTCTTCCCATGGAATCACCCTGAAAAAGGAGAGATCATGCTGCGGATGACTGGAATTCTGGTAGAAGAGACAGCGACTGCCATTAAGTTTAAAGGATATTGCCGGGAGGCGAGTGAAGCTTTCCTGCCAGAAGCAAAAAAGGTTGAAGTTGAATAAGAAAAAGAGCTGAGGCTGCATTTCGTTTGCAGCACTCAGCTCTTTATTTTTATTTACCGATCAGGTTATTCCAGCTGTTTGCGCACCTGGAACAGCGCCGACAGGAAAAAGACGTCCAGCAGAATCGAGGCAATCCGCATAATCACCCCGACATTCGGCATCCACCCGGTCAGCAGGTCGACCAGTACCCATCCGCCGCAGACAGCATATCCGATCATCATCCACCACCGGCGCTGTGCGAGAATATCAGCCGTATCAGTCGCGCCCAGTTCACGGCAGAAGGCGGCGGATACCCGGAAGGTCAGCAGCGCAAGCACGACCGCGGCAGCTGTTCCGGCAATAGTTGCGATGCTGTGGACGGTGAGGGAGACGGTTTTGGAAACATCGGCGGTGTATCCCCAGGTTTCGGTGACGCCGCCCAGCAGCAAAACGATTGCGATTGCAGCCCCGGTCCGGCAGACAGGATCTTTTTTTCTCCAGCGCCACATCCCACATCCATACATGATTGATGCTGCAAACAGCATCAGTGTCGCCAGTCCTCCGGCGACCATCAACCGGGCAGCAAACAGAAAAATCGCGCCCATAATCAGCTGCAAACCTTTCATTTCAGAGGTTGCAGGCTTTCTTGTTTTTTTTGGTTTCTTCAGCAAAAATCATTCCTCCAGCAAATCCGTTCTCAGGCAACCCAGACTTTTCCTTCAGGTTCCTGACGCAGCCGGGAAGCAGGGCTCTTTGGCCGCATCGAAAGGGAAAGGGCAAACGCGACCGGTCCGATTCGTCCGAAGAACATCGTAAAGATCAGCGCCAGCTGTCCGATCCAGTTGGTTTCGGTGGTGACGCCGACCGACAGCCCGACTGTACCAAATGCGCTGACCGCTTCATAAAGTGCGTCGACGGTGGATACTTCCGACGTAACAAGCAGCACCAGGGTCGTGAAAAGGACCATGCAGGCCGCCAGAAAGGCCACTGCCAGCGAACGGTAGACAACCGACTTGTCAATCCGCCGCTTCATTACGATGGTATCTTCTTCGCCGCGGGTGACCGAGACGACCGTCATAAACAGAATCAGTGCGGTGGTCAGCTTAATGCCGCCGCCGGTCGAGCCGGGCGCTGCACCAATGAACATCAGCACAACCGAAACGATCTTGGATACATCGTACATCGCCGTCTGATCAAATGACATGAATCCGGCTGTACGGCAGGTGACCGACTGGAAGAAGGCGTGGGCGAATTTTTCGCCGATGCTCATGTCGCCAAGCGTCGCCGGGTTGCTCCACTCCATCAGCGCAAACAGCAGTGTTCCGCTCAGCAGCAGGATTGCTGTCGTAAGCAGCACGGTGCGGGTATGGAAATGCAGCCGGCGGTTGCGCCGGTAGACCAGCACGTCCTGCCAGACGATAAATCCCAGTCCGCCGCAGATGATCAGCGCGCTGATGACCGCCAGAAGCGGGTAGTTGTCCTGAACCGGAATCAGACTGGCGCCCGGATCGAGGAACCCGAACAGATCAAATCCAGCGTTGCAGTAAGCGGAGATGGAAAGAAATACCGCCATGAAAATCCCGTAATTCCCGTATTCCGGCACCAGCATCGGCAGCATCAGCAGACATCCGATCAGCTCGGTCGTAAAAGTGACAACAATAACCATCCGCAGCAGGCTCTGGGTATTGGAGCGGGTGTCGGCACTGATCGATTCCTGGGTGAGCTGAGCGGTGCGCAGGCCGACCTTACGCCGCATCAGGCTGTAGAAAAAGCCGGTCAGCGTCAGCAATCCCAGACCGCCGATTTGTATCAGACAGACGATAACGCCCTGACCGATCATCGAAAAGTGGGACCAGGTATCGTAGATGGTCAGCCCGGTCACGCAGGTGGCGGAAGTTGCCGTAAACAGTGCCGCCAGAAAGGGGGTAACCTGTCCGTCCCATGAAGAAAACGGCATCATCAGCAGCAGTGTTCCGGTCAGGATGACCACGAGAAAGCTCAGGGTGATGAGCCGTCCGGGGTTACGGTTAAATCGGCCGGGCGACTGGTAGAGTTTATGAGAATTTTGCAGGGATTTTTGCTTCCAGCCCATGTTTATACGCCTCCTGAGGAAGTTGATACAAGGACATTATAACAATTCAGCGGCAGGATTTCAACTGCAATCGACTTTGCGGGACAATCTGTTACAGTCTTTTTACTTGCTGAAAACCAGTAGCCGGGACAGCAGACGGATAGCCTGAATTCAGCCTTTCGGGTCTGTCAGTCTGGCGGTTTTGCGCAGTACCCGGCGATAGCCGGGTCCATTTTCATCTGCCGGTGTGACCGTTTCCAGCAGACCGGATTTGATCATGCTGTCGATGCGGTGTGCGACCCATCCATCGGAAATTTTTATCTGATATTTGCCAATCATCCGGCCGATTGCGGCAGATTCGTTGAATTTATCCGGGAACTGAGCAATCGTTTCCAGAATAAAACTGTCGTAAAAGTTTTCGGGCACACTGTACAGACGTCCGTTGACCGACGCCCGCAGTGGCGTGTTCGCTTTCTGAAGATCCCGCCACTCCATTGCAGCCGCATGGAAAAGAGCTTCAGGTGCCGGTTTTTGCAGGGTGATATACTGGTGCCACTCTTCCGGTACAACCTCACCCCAGCCGGTATGGATGACGATGAACCTGCCGTCCTGTTGGGGAACCCATTCCGGCATTTTGATCAGCCAGACACTGCCGTGAGGAATTCTTTCCAGTTCCGCAAGAAACCAGCACAGCCCGCACAGATCGTCCGGTGCGTTGCTGTACCAGACGCGAATCTCCTCACCTTTCGCGGTGCGCTCCAGCACGGCGTTCAGGTTCCTTGCCGAATTGCTGAGACACTGCTGAACCCAGTTGCGGCCGTCCGGAAAGGTTACCAGCAGTTGGCACAGATTTTCCACACGTTCTTCTCCGAAAAGGTCGCCGCTGATGTCGCCGGTGCTGAGCGACAGATCAAGAGCATATACGTCTTCCGGTTTTCCACCCAACGGTACGGCTTTTTCTGTTTGCTGCTGTTTCTGCTGCCGGGTTTCTTCCAGCATTTTTTGTATTGTATGACGGTCTGGTTGTAACTCCTCACCGTTTGGACGATGAACAATGCAGCCAATGGGCGCAGATACGGTATGACCGCTGCCATATCCCTGCGCGATTTTCAGACTTCCGCACGCGCTTTCATTAAAGACAATTTCGATCATCTGCGTTTCTCCTTTCCGGTAATTTGTGATTTTTGTTTATTATATCATGCCTTGGACAGGATGAAAAGCGGCGGAAACAGGGAACAGACTGGTTTCGCGCTTTTTTTTTCCGTACAGAGGGTACAATGGAATAAAAGAAAATGGGCGGTTGTACATTTTGCACAGAGAATTCCGGTTTTTTTCCAGAATCTGGAGAACGGAAAACGGTAAATAATTTGCAAAGAAATTGAAAAATGCCTTGAAAAAGTATTTTTAGACAGGAATTAGGTGCTAAAATTCTACTTAATTGACATTTTAGTCAAAAAAGATGGAAATGTTTCTACGCCTGAATCGGGAAAATTCTTTCGGTTATTATTTACAATGGCTGTAAACTGTGTTAAGATAGATTCAGATATAAAAAGTTGCAGATCATCTTTTTATGTTCAGTTGCTGCGCTGCGTTTTCCACGCTCCGCTGCCCGGTATCTTTTTATTTAACATGATGCTGCGGAGTTCATTGCTTTCGCGGCAGTAGACAGTTTTTCACGGCGCGTTTCACGCGCTGAATGTCACAAGAAGAAGAGGTTATAAAATGTCTGAAACAATTAAGCCACAGACCCCAGTTGAACAGCCTATGGTCGAGCAGCCTGCTCCTCCTGAACAGGCGAACTCGATGGCTATCTACCTGTTCCATCAGGGTTCAAATTATAAGTGCTATGAGTATCTGGGCTGCCAGAAGAGTGAAAACGGACACGTTTTCCGTACCTGGGCACCAAATGCTAAAAATGTTTATGTTACCGGCGCGTTCTGCGACTGGGACCCCCGCCGCTGGCCGATGAAAAAAATCAGCGATCAGGGTATCTGGGAGGTCGAAATCCCCGGACTTCAGCAGTACGATCTGTATAAGATCGTCGTCGAAAGCCCGGATGGGGAACTGCTTTATCACGCTGACCCCTATGCCAACCATAACGAAACCCGCCCCGGCACCGCCTCCAAGGTCTATGACCTGCCGGATTACCAGTGGGGTGAC
>CALXCO010000002.1 GCA_944386805.1 uncultured Clostridia bacterium | reverse complement strand
TTTGGTTTCTTTTTCACACAAATGCAAAGAAACGCAAGTTCAGCTTTCGCTTAAACTTGCGTTTCTCGACAGACTGATGGGGAGTAAGTATGACACTTACTCCCCATTTTCTGTATCAGCTTTTTGGAATTTTGCGTCTGAGGGATGGCTGCATTCTTACAGAACACATTTGAGAAAATTTTTGGTTCTTTCTTCCTCAGGAAATTCGAAGATGTCTTTCGGACTGCCTTCTTCGATGATGACACCGTCGCTCATGAAGATAACGCGGTCGGCCACTTCGCGTGCAAACCCCATCTCGTGGGTGACAACGACCATCGTCATTCCTTCCTGCGCCAGTTCCTTCATAACGTCGAGTACCTCACCGACCATCTCCGGGTCAAGCGCGGAAGTCGGTTCGTCAAACAGCATGACTTCCGGTTCCATGCACAGCGCCCGTACAATCGCAACACGCTGTTTCTGTCCGCCCGAAAGTTGGCTGGGATAGGCATTTGCCCGGTCGGCCAGTCCGACACGGGTCAGCAGTTCCATTGCCTTTTTTTCGGCGTCAGCTTTGGATTTATGCAGCAGTTTAACCGGTGCAATTGTCATGTTCCGGAGAACTGTCATATGCGGAAAGAGGTTGAAGTGCTGAAAGACCATACCCATCTTCTGACGATGGGTGTTGATGTTGATTTTAGGGTCGGTGATGTCCACGCCATCAAACAGGATATTGCCTTCGGTAGGAATTTCCAACAGGTTGAGAGAGCGCAGCAGGGTAGATTTTCCGCTGCCGGACGGGCCGATGATGACCAGCACCTCACCTTTATGTACGACGCAGTTGACCCCATCCAGTGCCTTTACTTTACCTTTGTTATAATGCTTTTTCAGCCCATTGACCTCAATCAGTACGTTACCGTTCACTTCTGCGCAGCCTCCTCTCCAGACAGCCTACCAGCCAGGACAGAATTACGACCAGGATCAGGTAAACCGCTGCAACTGTCAACAATGGGATAAAATAATCATAAGTACGGCCGGCAATGATGTTTCCGGCTTTTGTCAGGTCAACGACGCCGACATAACCCGCGACCGATGTTTCCTTGAGCAGTGCGATAAATTCGTTGCACAAAGTCGGCAGGACTGCTTTAAACATCTGCGGGATAATGATGTGCCACATGGTTTGCAGATAGTTGAAGCCAAGACTCCGTCCCGCTTCAAACTGCCCGCCGTCAATCGACATAATGCCGCCGCGGAAGATTTCAGCAACATATGCGCCGGAATTGATGCCGAACGCAAAGATGGCGACTGGAACACCGTTTTTTGAAGAAACAAAGATAAGAAAGTAAGCAATCATCAATTGGACAACGACAGGCGTGCCGCGGATGACTGTCAGGTAAAGCCGACAGATCATATTCAAAAACTTCAGCAGATGATAGCCAAATCCGCCGCGAAGTTTGAGCGACTCCCGGTTTTTGTCATAAGAGGAGCGAATTGCCGCAACCAGTATCCCGATTACGATACCAACTCCCAGCGCTCCTGCTGTGATTTCAAGGGTATTGAAAAAACCGCGAATCATCTGCTGATACCGGTCTTCTTTCAAAAAAACAAACTGTAGCTTGTCTATAAATTCCGCCAGCCAGTTCATAATTGCTGTCATGCTGATGACCATTCCTTTCTGTCCGTTTTTACGCAAAATTCCACGACAGACCGAAAAGGAGCCGCGCAAAACATCAGACACGCCCCGCGCCTTGTTTTGTTTTGCAGCAGCCCCTTCAGAAAAATTCCTTTAATCAGTCCGCTTTGATGTATTTGTCAATAATTTCCTGAACCGAACCATCGGCAATCAGATCTTCCAGAACGCCGTTTACAGCTTCCTGCAGTGCAGCGTTTTCTTTAGAGAAGCAGATTGCGTAATCTTCAACTGCATACTCAGTTTCCAGAACTTTCAGACCTTCATTTGCGGCAGCGTATGCCTTGGCAGGTTCGTTGTCGATGATGACGCAGTCGACCTTGCCGCTCTTGAGGCCTTCGACCGCCAGCGCGCCGTTGTCATACTGTGTTACGTTTTCAATGCCATAATCACCACACGCATAGATATCACCGGTCGTATTGGTCTGAACACCAATCATTTTGCCTTCCAGATCGTCAATTGAAGTGATATCGCTGTCTTCCTTAACGATGACAGCCTGGATACCGGTTGCATAAGGGGTAGAGAAATTGACGCTCTGAAGTCTGTCCTCGTCAATGGTCATGCCGGCCATGCCCATATCATATTTTCCGCTCTGAACACCGGGAACGATAGACTCGAACGCAACGTCGGAAATTTCCAGAGTCAGTCCCAGTTCATCAGCGATCAGCTGGGCGATTTCTGCGTCGATACCAACGATGGTGTCGCCTTCGTAATACTCATAAGGAGGAAATTCTGCGTTGGTTGCCATTGTCAGAATACCATCGTTAATGGTGGTAAATTCTGCTGCCGTATCAGTTTCAGCGGAGCTTTCTTCCGAAGAAGATTCAGTTGCAGAAGATTCAGAAGAAGAGGTGGATGCAGCGGAAGATTCCTGAGAGGATTCCGAGCTGCTGGAGGTGCTGTCGGTACCGCCGCAGGATGCAAGACAGAGGGCGGAAACCAGTGCTGCGGAAAAGAGTGCCAGTACTTTTTTCATATTAAATTCATTCCTTTCGAATTTGTCCATGACATTCAGAGCCGCTTTCTCCGGACAGCTCTCATGTTTTTATCATGTGTTTATAATTTATCACTTTTATATCCGGTTGTCAGGGAAAAATTGGCTCAAAATATGAATAATTATTTGATAAAATTGCATATATATGTATACATGACCGACGATTCCCGATAGAACTGTTATAAATATCTAAAAACATAGAAAATGCTGCCCGATAGGGTATCTGTCGGGCAGCGTAAAATTCTAAGGTATATATTCCGGTTTCTTTAGTCGGAACGTGAAAGATAGATAAAATTGTTTTTCAGGACTTCAGGGTCACGGTAGTAAGCATAAATGTTTTCAATTCTTTTCCAGACCTGTTCATCCAGATAAACGTCGCTTCTCTCGCTGAGGATGGTTCCCACATATTCGTGCAGGTCGGTGTAAAACAGGCCGGTCATATCATAACAGGTGTATTGTGCATCCTCGTATACCTTGTATGGCTCCATCTGCTCAAAGGTCAGCAGCCTTCCATGAACAAAAGCATAATCCCCAGGGGATTGAATGGCGTCGGTTTCATAGGTGAACAGGTAAACCAGCTGAACCGGTGTGCCGCCGTCCGTCTCTCCCTGATGCTGGGGGACGGTTGCACCGATGACCAGCGCTGTTTCTTCCATCGATGCGCCTACCGGCAGGTTGTACCCATCCAGAGAGAACCGGTTTTCGACAATGAGTCCATGCTGTGCATCTTCCGGTACCGTATCGTCAAATATCGGAAGCTGTCCGATTGGAATGTCTACGGCAAAATCAAGAGGAGAGACTGCCGGGACGATATTGCCATCCACCTGTGCCAGCAGTTCGCTGCATTTTGCATAATATTCTTTTGCCAGCTGTCTGTATTCATCAGGGTCATGAATATATCTGCCAAAGTACGGCTTCAGTTGTTCTGCAATCTGTTCCGACAGTTCCGTGTCAGTTTCGACTGAAACGATGTCTTCTGGGTATTCCATTTCAATTGCTGCCGGTTCTGAAAAATACACGGTACACATCCAGTCCTGACCAAAAAGAAAATCATTGTTGGTCAGCACAAAATAATAGTTGTCCCCTTCAATAGGTTGTTCCAGCTGCGCGACGTCATAAGCCTGCGAAAGATCAATCGTCATAACTCCGCTGGAATGGGGGTTAAACTCTGTTCCGGTGAAAGTGATTTCGTCGGAAACCGGCTGAACTTCTTCTCCGGTAGACCAGCGCATCAGCTTGAGCTGAGGCTGGAATTTGAGCATTTTATCCGATTGGTTTTCCACAGTGATGGAGACAATCCCGTCTCCCTGATATGTCGCGCAAAGGCTGAGGTCATCTCCTGCCAGAGAAGAAAACAGATGAAAAGTAAAAGCGGTCATCGTAAATCCGCAGATCAGGACAGCTGTCATGATGACCGCCATCTTTACGGGCAGATAACGTCTTTTGACAGGCCGCAGGTCTACGCCTGTCTGCTGCTCAAAGATCGACCGGATATTCTGTAAATTTTGTTTGCTGAAAGCGTTCACTCTTTATACCCCCATTCAGTCGGAAATAGCCTGTCTGAGCCGGCATTTGGTGCGGTAAAGGCTGTTGTTGACCTGTTTGACATTCATATCCAGTGCCCGTGCGATTTCCTTCGGCTTCTGCTCATAGTAATACCGCCGGATCAGGATTTCACGGGCAGGTTCTTCCAGTTCATTAATAGAGGCCGTCAATGTACGCTGCGCTTCCTGTTGCAGGACGCCGTCGATGATGTCGGTCTGGTTCAGAAAGCTGGCGTCCTCAAGCGGGACGATTTTACGTCTGGCAATTTCCCGGCAGCGGTTGACAGCCTGCGTTCTGGCTACAATCGACAGCCAGGTTTTCAGCCTGCCGCGGCTAGGTTCAAACCTGTCGGGATGCTCCCAAAGACAGATAAATGTGTCCGCCACGCATTCTTCCACATCCTGTACCGAGCCGATATTGTTTAAAACCGCACCGGCTGACTTCCACAAAAGTCTGGAATATCGGGTGATGACCTCGCTGATGGCCGTTTCATCCCGATTTTTGATTGCGGTTATCACCTTTTCATCATTCAAAAAATTCACCCCTTGTCATCGATCTGGGTCATCTATAGTACGTCAAAAATCCGAAAAAGACTTTTTTATTTGGGAAAAACAAAATCCGGTCCACTGGGAACCGGATTTTGAAAGGAGGTATAAAAGAGGTTTGTCAGAGAAAATGCGCTGGTTAAGAAAACTGTGAATAGAACAGCCGGGCATAAAATCCGTTTTTCTCAATCAGCTGGTTGTGGGTACCCTGTTCCACAATGTCGCCATCTCGTACCACCAGAATGTTGTCGGCATTTTGGATGGTGGAAAGCCGGTGAGCAATGACAAAACAGGTCTTTCCTTTCATCAACTGCCGCATCGCGGCCTGGATACGGATTTCGGTACGGGTATCCACGTTGCTGGTCGCTTCGTCCAGAATCAGCATCTGTGCGTCCAGCAGCATTGCGCGTGCGATGGTCAGCAGCTGTTTCTGACCCTGGGAGATGTTGACACCATCTTCGGTCAGCATCGTGTCATATCCTTGCGGAAGTGCCATGATAAAATCGTGGATATAAGCGGCCTTTGCAGCGGCTTCGACCTCTTCCTGGGTCGCATCCGGGCGACCATAGGCAATATTGTCCCGCACCGTTCCGGTAAACAGCCAGGTTTCCTGTAAAACCATCGCATATGCCAGCCGCAGGCTGGAGCGGGTGACTGTCTGGATATTCTGTCCGTCAATTTGAATGGTACCGCTGTCCGGGTCGTAAAAGCGCATCAGCAGGTTGGTCAGGGTTGTTTTGCCTGCGCCGGTCGGTCCGACGATTGCGGTCAGACTGCCGCCTTCCGCTTTGAGGGTCAGGTCATGGATAATCTCCTGATCCGGCAGATAACCAAAACGGATATGTTCCATCACGACTTCGCCGTTGGTGACGGAGAGTTCGGGAGAACCGGGAGCGTCGGCAGCTTCGGGCTTTTCGTCCAGCAGCAGGAAGACACGTTCTGCCGCAGCTAAAGCCGACTGCAATTCACTGATAACGTTGGCAATTTCGTTGATCGGGCCGGAGAATTTTCTGGAATAGAGCACAAAGGACGAAAGGTCGCCCAGCGTCAGCGTAAACCGGCCGCCGAACAGGTACAGAATTGCACCGAACACGGAGATCAGTGCCAGAGAAAGGTTGTTGATAAAGTTGACTGACGGGCCCATTCCGGCCGAAGCATAGTCTGCTCGATAATAAGCGTCGCAGCTTTCGGTATTGCGGACAGAGAACCGGCCGTTCATCGTTTCTTCCTGATGATAGGATTTGATGGTTTTATGTCCGGAGATAGATTCTTCGGTATAACCGTTGAGCTCGCCCATTTTGGCGCTGCGCCGTGAGAAGAGCGGGCGGACTTTTTTGGACATATACCGGGTAAACAGGATGGAAATCGGAACCGTTACCGCAAAGACCAGAACCAGCAGCGGATTAATCCAGATCATCATAACCAGTGAACCGACGACTGTGATAATGCTGGAGCAGATCTGGACAAGGTCGCTGGAAAGGGAGGTGTTGACGGTGTCGATATCATAGGAAATATGGCTGATGATATCGCCGGTCTGGTGGCGGTCAAAAAAGCTGACCGGCAGGGTGGTCAGATGATCAAAGACATCTTTGCGCATCTGAAAGACAATCCGTTGGCTGAGCCGGATGAGCATGACTGACAGCAGCCATTCAAACAGCGAGGCCAGTGCATAGCAGACCAGCATCAGCCCGCAGCACCAGAAAACTGTAGGAAAATCGACCTGTCCAACGCCGCCAATTGCGTTGACAGCCTGACCGGCAAGCGACGGGCCTGCAAGTGCCAAAAGGTTGCTGGTAACCGTCATAATTAATGCTGCAAACAGCAGGAATTTGAATTTGTACAGATATTTCCACAGCCGTTTCAGAATCTGGGTTGTTTTCATCCGCGGTTTATCCGGTACGCCTTTTTGCAGACTGGCATTGCGTCCGGCGAACATATTGCGGTTCATTTATTTTCCCCCTTTTCATTCGGCGTATGCAGTTTGCCGTCTCCCAGCTGGCTGCCGGCAATCTCCTGATAAACAGAACAGGTTTTCATCAGCTGGTCGTGGGTGCCGTATCCGATCTCCCGGCCGTTTTCCAGAACCAGAATATGGTCGGCCTGCATGACAGAACTGATGCGCTGGGCGATGATAATGGAGGTCGTTTTCTGATGATTCTCGCGGATGGCCTGGCGCAGGGATGCGTCAGTTTTGTAGTCGAGTGCGGAGGACGAGTCATCCAGGACCAGAATGTCCGGCTGACCGGCCAGTGCTCTGGCAATCAGCAGCCGCTGCCGCTGACCGCCGGAAAGGTTGCTGCCGCGAATCGCAAGCTGGGACTCAAAACTGTCGGCACGTTCAAGGATAAATTCCTCTGCCTGTGCCTGACGGGCAGCGTCCTCAATCTGTTCCATCGTCAGCCGGCGTCCGAAGTCGATATTTTCCCGGATGGTATCGGCAAACAGTACGTCTGACTGGAAAACAACACCAAACATCCGGTGCAGTTTTTCATCCGGAATCTTCCGGACATCTACCCCGCCAATGCGCACCTGGCCGCTTGTTACGTCATAAAGCCGCATCAACAGGTTGACAAGGGTTGATTTTCCTGAACCGGTCGAACCGATAATACCGAGCGTCTCGCCTCGTTTGAGGGTAAAGTTGATGTTCGACAGATTGTCCTGCTGTCCGAGATAGGAGAAGCTGACATGGTCAAATGCAACAAACTCGTCCGGGCTGGCGTTTTCTTCTTTTTCAGTGTTGTCGTCCAGCTGGGGCGTCAGCTCCTGCGGAAGGTCCAGCACTTCAGCAATACGGTCGGCAGAGGCCGCACCTTTGGAGAAAATGACAAACATACGCGACAGAGAGATAACTGCGGTCAGGATAATCGTAAAATAGCTCTGGAACGCAATGATTTTGCCGATTTTGGTGATACCGCTGTTGACCAGAAATGCACCCAGCAGAATGACAAACACCAGACCAAAATTCAAAAACAGGTTCATCATCGGGTTGGTCGTTGCCATTGTAACGCCGGCCTTGGTCTCCTGACGGGAGAGGGCGTCGTTTACGCCGTCAAACCGTTCCCGTTCGTAGCTGCCTTTGGACAGTGCCTTGATAATACGGATACCGACGATATTTTCGCGGACCGTCTGCACCATCTGGTCGACACGCGTCTGTGTTTCGATGTACATGGGGATGCCTTTTCTGGAAATCAGCCAGATGGTCAGTCCCATTAACGGCATCATTGCCAGCAGAACAGCGCCCAGCCGAGGCTCCATTGCCATCGTGACAATCAGACCGCCGACCAGCAGAATCGGTGCCCGCACCCCCAGACGCTGCATCATATTCAGCATTCGGTGGACGTTATAGGTATCCGAGGTAATACGCGAAATCAGCGAAGGAATGGTAATGCGGTCGACCTGATTACAGGACAGGGAAGAGGTCTTTTCATACAAATCCATCCGGACTTCTTCGGTGATATCCCGTGCAACATGGGCGGCCATCCGGTTGGGAATGACGTTGAAAGCATAAACCAGCCCGGATGCCACGACCATCATGCCGCCCCAAAGCAAAATATTCTGTATTTCACCGGTTGGAATGACATCGTCTACAATTTTGGAAAGCATCCATGGAATGAGCAAATCCATCAGTGCACCCAGGAATTTAATTGAAAAACCGGCGGACATCCGAAGAATATACGGCCGGATATATTCCAGCAGCCTTTTCACTTGGTATTCTCCTTTACGGTCTGTTCAGATATTTCGGAGGATTGCAGCCGTGTCTGGTCGTACTGTGCGGATGATTCCCGCTGTACTTCTGCCTCGGCATTCATATAAATACGGGTGAGCAGGTTGAGCGCCAGCTCCCGTTCCTCGTCGGTAAATCCACGGGTCAGGATTTCATCCCATTTGGCAAACACGTCAAAAATACGCGGAAGCAGTGCTTCTGCTTTTTCTGTCAGGTAGAGCTGCTGGACACGGCGGTCATTGGGAGCAGGTTCACGGCGGATATAACCGGCTTGCTGAAGCGTCGCCAGATGTCGGGCTACCACACTTTTATCCTTATAGAGCTGTCCGGCGAGCTGATCCTGAGATATGCCGGGATTGCGGCCGACCCGCAGCAGATAAACACACTGTACGCCGGATATGCCGCTGTCTGCCAGCTGTTGAGCACGGAAGAAGTTGCTGCACCGGGTTGTGCGGTTGATGTATTTCATCAAACCATCCATCTGTAAATTCATCCTTTCGAGACTGGAATCAATATGCAGCTGATATTGTTGCAAAAGCAACAGTTGTCAACGCAACGATTATACCACGTCTGGAATTTCCTGTCAATTATTTTAAACAGGATCCGTTCATTTTACAGACAAAAATTCCCCTGCCGGGAGCATGACAGCTGGCGGCAGGGGAATCGTACGGATTATTGCGAAACGGTAAAGAGCGAATAAAAATAGCCTTTCTGGTTCATCAGCGCATCAAAGCTCCCAGTCTCCTCAATCTTTCCGTTTTTCATTGCGATGATCTTGTCATATTTTTTCAGCAGTGCTGCGTCCAGATCATGGGTTACGACAATGCGTGTCATGCAGTCCAGATTCAAAATGGATGCTGATACCTGACAGGCTGTCGTCGGGTCCAGAGCGGCGGTTGCCTCATCGACAAGCAGCACCTGTGATTTTTTCAGCAGACTACGTGCGATGGAGATTCGCTGCTTTTCACCTCCGGACAGTCCGTTCCCGTTTTCGCCGCAAAGGTAGTTTTCTCCACGCTCTGCGATCAGCGGAGACAGTCCGGAAAGCTCGATTGCCCGTGCGACTTCTTCATCGGGGAATTCATGGAACATGGTGATGTTGTCCCGAATGGAGGCGTTGAATACAAATACATTCTGTTGGATGACGGAAACCATGTCGTAAAGTGAAGCACTGCTGACCTTTCGGATTTCATATTCATCATAGCTGATTTGGCCGGAATAATGGCCGTGGCTTGCCATCAAAAGTCCCAGCAGGGTGGATTTGCCGCTGCCGGATGCACCAACGACCGCATAGCATTTTCCTGCTTCAAAATCGGCAGTAATATTATGCAGGATCTCAGTTCCCTGCTGGTAGCCAAAAGAGACATTTCTCATGTTAATTCCGCGATCCAGGTGTCTGGGAAGTTGTATTCCCTCGTCGCGGACATGATCATTTAAGGAATTGGCCAGTTTGTCGATGAGCCCAATGGCTGCTTTTCTGGCGGCAAGCTGTTCAGGTAATTCCTGAATCGGATTGATAATGTTTCCGGTTAGATCAATAAACATAATCAAAACACCTGGTGTGATTCCCAAGCCTGCTTTTACCAGCCATGCACCGGCTAAAAAGGTGCCCAGCTGTGCGGTAACACCTGCTACACCTGCCAACATGGAAATAATTGTCAAAAGTTTTTGCTTGTTACACTTTACTTCTTCAACTGCCTGATTGTTTTTAAAGAAAAGGGCAATGACTGCGGCTTCCGCCTTGAAGCTTTTGATAACGGAAAACCCATTCAGGCTGTCTTTCAATGTTGCGATCAGTTCTCCATTCCGTTTAGAAATATTCCGCTCGGCTTTTTCGATCCTGTCACCCGTGATTAAGGAAGCGCCAATCGGCAAAATAAAAAAAGCACAGGAAATGACTGTCATCACCGGGCTGTAGCAAAGCATCATAATTAACGCACCGATAAAGGTGACAGCATTTGACAGAATGGTAAATTGGGTTTCCAGATACCCTTTTTCAATGGATGCCAGATCATTGGAAAAGGCGGAGAGATAGTCCGCGGTATTTTCGGTATTGAATGCCGCAATACTTTTTTGCGTCAGTTTTTGAAAAGCATAATCCTTATATTGCTGCATTGCCTTTTGCATAAACTGCGGCTTGGATATGTACTGCAATCCTTTAAACACAATGATCAGCAAAATAATTCCGGCAATCAGCATAGCCAGTGTAGACAGACTGAGCGCACCGGGAACGCCGGAAACGGTATCAATAATCTGCTGCAACGCCCAGGCGATGGCAAGATTCAGGGAAGCAATTAGTAAACAGGATAGTACCGCGATCAAAAAATGGAGTTTGTTTCGGTGATAAAATTGAGCCTTAAATTTATTCACTTGTTTTTTCATTTTTTACCCTCTCCCATAATGCGAGGAGCTCGTCGTTGTCAAAATCGGCTATGGTCTTTGAGATTCCATCCATTGCCGTTTGTCCCAGGTCATCCACCGCAGACGCATCTGTATCGCCTGAAACAAATCGAAGACTGGTGACATTATAGGTTGGTGCTGCATCAAAGCACCGGGCAATCTTTTGGGCGCGTCGGAGACAGATTGCAGCACGGTCCGGTTCATCCAGCTGCAGATGAATATATGCCCGAATGGCCCAAAGCGCAGATTCTCCTTTATCCATGAAATTTGGCTGCTCTGTTTTTCTCAGACCGGGATAGAAGGAAAGCGCCCATTCCAGAAGTGCGATAGCGTTTCGATAATCCTGTGTATTGCAGTAGATGTTGATGTATCCTACAACGATCTGCATATGCGCAACACATAAATCCAGCAGAGCAATCGAAAGATAGGGAAGCGCACTTTTGAAATCCTTGCAGTCTGCAGCAAGAACACGGCCAATCAGCGGATGATTGAGGCGGCAGGGATTGTGTGCCTTGAGGATTTCAATTCCCTTATCGGGTTCACCAAGTGCAATATGGGTCATGGCAATATTATTCCACAGGGATATGTCACTGATTTTCGGGTCGGTATTCTGTCCGATCAGGCGGCAGGCATGCTGGTAAAGGGTGAGAGCACGTCTTGAATAGGAAGGGTTTCTCTGGGAAATACCGCGGACAGAATAGTTTTCTGCACTGTAATAGACAATTTCAAAACAGTTGGGGTATCGTTTTAAGGCCTTTTCTGCATCAGACAGAGCGTCTCCCGCGTCTCTGTCATGTACATAGTTTTTCAATCTCTGTATGACCGCATCTTTATTGTTGTTGCGCAGCTGGTAGCCGATCAGCACATCGACCGATACGTCAAACAGATCAGCCATGTCGGTGATCAGATTTAGTTCGGGCGTCGCCATGCCCCGTTCCCATTTGGATACGGCTGCAAAGCTGACGCCGAGCGCTTCTGCCAGCTGTTCCTGCGTCATATTGTTTGCCTTTCTCAGCCGACAGATATTTTCAGCAAGGTTCAGTTTCATTTTGCACCTCCGTTTGTTTATCATTATTTTAGCATAAAGGAGAGCAAAAAACAGATATCGGTGGTACAATTTGTTTAGAAGTTTTTAAACCAGTGGTTTAGTAAACTGCTGATGCGGACTTTACGGCAAAAATAAAAAGACCTTTGTCTGATTTTCAAACAAAGGTCTTTTTTCATCTGGTGGAGATGATCGGGATCGAACCGACTACCTCTTGAATGCCATTCAAGCGCTCTCCCAAGTGAGCTACACCCCCATATGGATATCAGAAATTATCTGACGAGCTGTATTATACCATAGTTGACGTAAAATTGCAAGCTTTTTTTGTGAGAAAACCGCCTTTTTTATCAGGAGATTACTGCCATCTGATAAAAAGATCGTAAGTCAGGACGAAATACGGCATCTGCATAAAATCTCAATAAATTTTCTGATGTCTTGTGATATACTGATGGATATAGAAAACTTTTGGGGAGGAAAAACGAAAATGGCCTTGATACTGGTTGTGGATGACGAAAAAGAAATTGCACAGCTTTTGGATGTCTGTCTCAGGAGCGAAGGTTTTGATACAGTAGTATGTTATACGATGCAGCAGGCTATGCAGATCATCGCACAGGGAAAGATTGACCTTGCGATCCTGGATGTCATGCTGCCCGACGGAGACGGCTTTTCCCTTTGCAGGGAGATTCGGAAAAAATATTTTTATCCGGTCATCATGCTGACCGCGCGGGACAGCGATGCCGATAAGATCGGCGGCTTGGGATTGGGAGCGGATGATTATATCACCAAGCCGTTCCAGCCGGCAGAGCTGATGGCGCGGGTGCATGCACAGCTGCGCCGGTATATCCGGTACAATCAGGTCCGTGATACAGCGGCTGAACCGGAATCCGGGGAATTGTATTTCAATGGATTGAGCCTGAATCCGCAATCCCATACCTGTATGCTGAACGGACAGAAACTGCCGTTGACACCGACTGAATTTACCATTTTGCAGATGCTGATGGCACAGCCCGGCCGGGTTTTCAGCGCAGAGGAACTGTTTCATGGCGTGTGGGGGGATGAATACTGGACCCGCAACAACAATACCATCGCTACCCATATCCGCCATTTACGGGAAAAGATGCAGGATACCGGTGAACGTCCGCTGTATATCCGGACGGTATGGGGGATTGGATACCGGCTGGGGGAAGGATAAGGAGACGAAATAATGGAAAAATTGCGTACAACGGTTGGCAGTCTGTTTTTTGCCGGCAAGCCTTACCGGGCAATGGTGCAGAAGATTTACCGGGAGATGCTGGGCGTGATGGCAAAGTCGCTGCTGATTATTCTGGCAATCCGGGTGCTGGGCTATCGGAAAATCGGGAATTTTCTGGCAGAGTTAATCATGATGTTAAAAGGTTGCAGCTGGGAGGAAGCGCAGTCGCTTTATTTCGTGTATATTCGTTCAAATATCGAATATCTGATGTTTTATGCGTTTTTGATCTTTTTCATCATTTTTATGCGGATGCTGATTTTACGGTTTACCCGGTATTTTGATGAGATCATCGCCGGAGTCGACCAGCTGGTAACCGGAGATGAACCGATTGTCCTCAGCCCGGAACTGGACTTTATGGAAATCCGTCTGACCGAGGTGCGCCGGCAGTTGCAGGCTGCCGCAGCTGCCGAACGGGAGGCAGAAAAGAAAAAGAATGATTTTCTGCTGTATCTGGCTCACGATATTCGTACGCCGCTGACATCAGTCGTCGGCTATTTGAGCCTGCTCAGACAGTTCCCGGAACAGGGTGTCGAAATTGAGCGCAAATACCTGAAGATCGTTCTGGACAAGGCACTTCAGCTGCAAAAACTGGTGGAGGAGTTTTTTGATGTGACCCGGCTGACTTTTCAGCAGGTGACACTGGATGTAAAACCGGTCGACATCGGATGTATGCTGATGCAGCTGGCCGATGAAGCCTATCCGATGGCGCATGCGGCAGGAATGACCGTTCGGCTTTCCGTCCAATCGGAACCGATGATGGTCAGTGCCGACCCGGATAAACTGGCCCGTGCTTTGCAGAATCTGTTGCGCAATGCAGTTTCCTATGGCCAAAAGGGAGAAATTCTGATCTCTGCGCATCAGGGAGAGAATCAGTGTGCCCTTTCTGTTTCCAATCGTGGGCAGGTCCCGCAGGAGGAGCTGGACCGCTTTTTTGAACGGTTTTATCGTGGTGATCCGTCGCGCGGCAGTGCGCCAAATGGCAACAGTACCGGTGGAGCCGGGCTGGGGCTGGTGATCGCACGGGACATTATCCGGCTGCACGGAGGCAGTATATCAGCTGGCTGTCAGGATGGCTGGATTACCTTCCGGGTACTGCTGCCGGTTTTGCGGGACAGTACCGAAAAACCATCTGCATAAAATCTCAATAAATTCCCTTCATTTGCTCAAAGTATCCAAAGAACGATTGCTGTATTCTGTATCTGGGGGCAGTTAATGCCTCAAATCAACAGATAAAGGATGAGAAGAATGCAGCTACAATCAAATGAACGCCGGTCCTCTGACCTCCAAACAATCCAGTCGATTCAGCGGGAATCCTCTTTTCCGGGACTTCTGGTAAACTTTGACCGGGCAGAGGCGGTGCGAATCGATGGTGAACTGTACAGCAGACTGTGCATCAAAACTCCGTTGGTAACCTGTGGGGTAAATCTGGAAGCATTTGTACAGGAATACGCGGAGCCATTTTTGCAGCCGGGCGATATTCTGATTGTAACAGAAAAAATCGTCGCGATCACACAGGGACGTGCAATGCCGGTCGATAAAATCCGGCCAGGTCTGCTGGCACGAATTCTTTCTCGGTTTGTCACCCGGACGTCTTATGGAATCGGGCTGGCGATGCCGGAGACAATGCAATGTGCACTGAAAGAATGTGGACGGGTTCGGATTCTCGTCGCGGCAGGTATCGGAGCAGTTGGCAAGCTGCTGGGAAAACGGGGATGGTTTTACCGGGTAGCCGGGATTCAGGCTGCGGGTATTGACGGTCCGTGCGACTGCACAATACCGCCGTATAACCACTGGGTCGTCCTTTCGCCGAAGAATGCGTCCCAGGCTGCGGTCAGCATTCGGAACAGTTTGCAGGTCAGCGGCGTAGAGGTGGCTATCATCGATTTTAATGATATCGGCGGTGAAATCATCGGCTGGTCGAATGAAAAAATGGACTTGCAGTTGCTGAAAAAGATTCTGGCGGATAATCCCCTTGGACAGGGAAATGATCAGACACCTGTCGGTATCATCAGACTACTTTAAATATTTGTTCATAAAATAACCGATATTTATTTTAATGTTATGAAATAGATGTTAATTTTCAGGCAAATAACTGGTCAGAATTCTTCCGCTGTGTTATAATAATCAATATACTGAAATGTGTACCCTGTTTTTCGGGTATAGAAGAGCAGGACAACAGAGTATATTTTTCTGTCAAATTAAACAGCGGAAAGGAGAGGAGCGTTTGATCGCAAGTACCAAAAGATTGCAGGAAAAATTACAGGAATCATTGAGTGCAGTATTACCAATCGTCGGGATTGTATTATTGCTGAGTTTCTCTGTCGCACCAATTTCACCCAGTATTTTGCTTTGCTTTTTAATGGGAGCGGTGCTGATTATTGCGGGGATGATGTTTTTCACCCTTGGTGCCGAGATGGCGATGACACCGATGGGGGAACGAATTGGAACGAGTATGACCAGGAGCAGAAAACTGTGGCTGGTTATTTTGATTTCGTTTTTGCTGGGATTTATTATTACGATATCTGAACCGGATTTGCAGGTCCTCGCCAACCAGGTACCGTCCGTCCCGAATATGATCCTGATTCTGGCAGTCGCCGGCGGAGTTGGGCTGTTTCTGGTCATGGCGCTGCTGCGTATGTTGTTCAGTATCTCGCTGCCGCGTATGCTGGTCATTTTTTACGCAATCGTTTTCATTCTATCCATTTTTGTACCTGAAAGCTTCTTGAGCGTTGCGTTTGACTCAGGCGGTGTGACGACCGGACCGATGACGGTTCCGTTTATTATGGCATTGGGTGTCGGTATTGCGGCGATTCGTAGTGACCGCCATGCGGCAGATGACTCGTTTGGTCTGGTCGCGCTCTGCTCGATTGGGCCGATTCTGGCGGTTATGCTGCTGGGCATGATTTACCGCCCGACCGAAAGTGAATTTCATCTGGCAGCTGTGCCTGAAATTGCGGATTCAACCGAGCTGTGGGGATTGTTTGCGGAAGGCTTTCCCGATTATATAAAGGAAATCGCTATATCGCTGCTTCCGATTATTTTGTTTTTTGCAGTCTTTCAGGTGGTCTCGCTCCGGCTGTCCGGACGCAATCTGGTGAAAATCCTGATCGGTTTAGGCTATACATATGTCGGATTGGTGCTGTTCCTGACAGGCGTCAATGTCGGCTTTATGCCGGCAGGTAACTTTCTCGGTCAGGAGCTGGCAGGCGGTGCGGTCCGCTGGATGATTATACCGGTTGCAATGGTGATGGGATACTTTATTGTTAAAGCGGAACCGGCGGTCTATGTCCTCAACCATCAGGTCGAAGAAATGACGGACGGCGCAATTTCTGCGCAGGCGATGGGCATGGCTTTGTCCATCGGTGTCGCGGTATCGTTGGGGCTCGCGATGGTACGGGTGCTGACAGGAATCTCGATTATGTGGTTCCTGATTCCCGGTTACGCGATTGCCATCGGCATTTCCTTCTTCGTCCCTAAGATTTATACCGCAATCGCTTTCGACTCAGGCGGTGTCGCGTCTGGACCGATGACGGCCGCGTTTTTGCTGCCGCTGGCACAGGGCGCGTGCATTGCAGTCGGAGGCAATCTGGTCACGGATGCTTTTGGCGTGGTCGCGATGGTTGCAATGACCCCGCTGATTACCGTACAGGTGATGGGGCTGGTCTCCCAGCTGAAAAAGAGCCGGTCGGCGGTTATGGCACCTGCCGATGCACTGGCGGCGTTTGACGATGACGCAATTATTGAACTGTAAGGGGTGGGAGTATGAGCGAACTGAACTGGATGATTACAATCGTCAACCGCCCCGATACCCGCAGGTTTTTGGAACTGTTTGATGAGCACGGACTGGAACCAATGCTGGCGACGGTTGGACGCGGGACGGCTGCAAGTGAAATACTCGATTATTTTGGGCTGGAAGCCAGCGATAAGACGGTGTTTTTGTCATTCGTGACTGGCGAGACATGGAAACGGGTCAAGTCGGGAATGCGTTCCAAACTGCGGATTGATATCCCAGGGACCGGCATCAGTTTTATTGTGCCGGTCAGCAGCGTCGGTGGGAAACGGCAGCTGGAATTTTTGACCAATGGACAGAATTTTGTCTTGGGGGAGGAGAGCAGTTTGAAAGAGACCAGATATGAATTGCTGGTGATCGTCACCAACCTCGGATATACGGAAATGGTGATGGACGCAGCACGTGGAGCCGGCGCCGGAGGTGGTACGGTCATCCACGCCAAAGGAACCGGTATGGAAAAATCAGAACAGTTTCTGGGGGTGAAGCTCGCCGCAGAAAAGGAACTGGTGATGATTGTCGTCCGGCAGGAGCTGAAAAACCCGATCATGCGGGCAATTATGGACCAGGCCGGAATGAAGAGCAAGGCAAAGAGTATCGTTTTTTCTCTCCCGGTTACCGATACGGCCGGATTGCGGCTGACCGAAGAGCTTGAACAGGATTCAGAAGGATAATGGTTTAAAAAAGCGCATTGCTGCCGGCGATGCGCTTTTTGCTTGCAGCTTACGCCGGTCAGTTTGCCCGAAAATGGCAAGGATGAACGGCTGGACAAAAGGAACTGTATCCTGTATAATGAAGAAGATGTAAAAAAAGACGCTGTTTTTGGCGTAAAGACGGAAGGAGCGGCGAATAAATGGAATCGGCGGAGCTGTTTAAAAAAGCGGTCATCGGCGGCTTTGATAAAACCGATGTTATGAATTATTTTGAAAAGACCCAGAAAAAGCACCGGGAGGAAATGACTGCCCTGAAGACGGAACTGGCGGCTGTCCGGCAGCAGCAGAGCTCGCTACAGGACCAGTGCGACGATCAGTCGGAGACAATCGGACAGCTGACGTTGCAGCTGCGGGAATCGGGAGAACAGGCAGAGCATCTGAACAGTCAGCTGGAAACTCTGCGCAAAAAGAATGAGGAACTTCAGCGGGAACTTTCTGCCCAGAAGGCACTGAATACCCAGCTGCAGATGAAAAAGAACGTTTTAGAGGAAAATCTGCGGCAGGAAACGACAAAAAATGAGGAATTGCAGAATGAACTGGCAGACCTTACCGCCCGTTTTGCTGAACGGACCGGTATTGAAATCGGGGAACTGCTGATTCAGGCAAAGATCAACGCCAGAAAGATTGTCGAAAAGGCAAAGGCGGACGCTGAAGAAATCCGGACCAATATTACCAGCCAGTGCGGTGAGGCAAAGACCCGTTTTTCCGGATTGAGTGACCAACTGAGCGGGGTTGAGGAGAACTTCCGGACCGTTTCGGAAGAGACAATTCGTGAGATTGAACTGGTTCGCCAGCAGCTTTCGGCGATTCAGGGAGATCTGGACAACCGTTCGGAAGAGGCAAAAGAAGCGACACGGGCGTTGAATGCCGACCAGTCGATGATTCCTGCGCCGGAAGATTATGTTAAATATTGAGAAAAGGCGGTTTTGTCGGCGGGCAAGGCGGATAAACCCTGCCCGCTGTTTTTTGTCTGCCTGAAAATGTAAAGTTGTCATAAGGAAAGGAACGGATTATCAATGTCACGCTCCATGTTTAAAGACCGCCAGTTTTTGAAAACGCTGGTTACACTGATGCTGCCGATGGTGGCACAGAACCTGATTACACTGGCGGCGCAGATGATGGACAGCCTGATGCTGGGGAGACTGGGACAGATTGAGCTGTCGGCCTCGTCTCTGGCAAACCAGCCATTTTTTATTTTCAACCTGCTGATTTTCGGGATGGCTTCCGGCTCCAGCGTCCTGAATGCCCAGTTCTGGGGAAAAAGGGATATACGGTCGATTAAAATCGTTATTTCGATCTGCCTCAAGGTCGCATTGACGGTCAGTATCCTGCTTGGAGCGGCAGTCATGTTTTTCCCTGAAACGGTCATGCGGATTTATACCGACGATCCGCAGATTATCGCGGCCGGGTCGGAATATCTGCGGATTATCGGATGGTGCTATTTCTTTTTCGGACTGTCCAATACATTGCTGACCACCATCCGCAGTGTCGGAATCGTCCGGATCGCGGTCATTGACTCGGTATTCTCGCTGGTATGCAACTCCGGCTTGAACTACTTACTGATTTTCGGCAACTTTGGATTCCCAAAACTGGGCATTCAGGGCGCTGCAATTGCGACGGTCATTGCCCGTATGGGAGAAGCTGTCATTGTTTTGGTGTATATACTGGTGATTGACCGGAAGTTACAGTTTAAACTGCGGGACTTCTGGGAATTTGATGTCGGACTGCTCAAAAATTATCTGAAAAATGGGCTGCCGGTCGCATTTAATGAGGTGTTCTGGTCGGTCGGCGTTTCGATTCAGTCGATGATTATGGGAAGACTGGGGGCGTCGGTCGTTTCCGCAAGCCAGATTGCGTCGATTGTCCAGCAGTTTTCGTCCGTCCTGATTTTTGGCGTCGCCAATGCGGCCGCGATTATCATTGGAAATGATATCGGCGCCGGAAAGATGGAACGGGCAAGGGAACGGGTCATCTGGTTCAGAATTATCGGCGTACTGTTGGGAATTCTGGCGTCGGGAATCATTCTCGGACTGTCCGGGCCGGTTGTCAGCTTCTATAATGTGCCTGATGAGACAAAACAGCTGGCAATCGAGATGTTGCGGGTCCTGGCGGTCATTGTCCTGTTTGTCGCCCAGACCGGTATCGGAGTAGTCGGTCTGCTCAGAGGCGGCGGCGACCCACGCTTCGCGTTGTTTGTCGACCTGGCAGGACTGTGGCTGGTTGCGACACCGGCGGGACTGCTGAGCGCATTTGTGTTTAAAGCGCCGGTGTTGGTGGTCTACGCCTGTACCAAGCTGGATGAGCCGGTCAAACTGCTGATGCTGGCTTGGAGAATGCGCAATCATCGCTGGATGCGGGATGTCACCGGTGAAGGCGCACCGCAGCAGCTGGATAACTGATGGAGGAATGAAGATGGACAGAAAAAAACAGGCGCTGATGGCGATTGATGCGCTCAAAAAATTGTACCCGGATGCAGTATGTTCACTGACCTACGAAAAGCCGTATGAACTGCTGATTTCGACCCGGCTGTCAGCGCAGTGTACCGACAAACGGGTCAATATTGTCACCGACGAGCTTTACCGCAAATATCCGACGCTGGAATCGCTGGCGGCGGCTCCGATCGAAGATCTGGAAGAGATTATCCGTCCCTGCGGACTGTTTCACACCAAAGCACGGGATATCAAGGCACTGTGCAATGAGCTGATTGAAAAATGGGGCGGTCAACTGCCGGATACAATGGAAGGACTGACCTCCCTGCCCGGTATCGGACGCAAAACAGCCAATCTCGTGTTGGGAGATGTCTTTGGAAAGCCTTGTATTGTTACCGATACCCACTGTATCCGTATCTGCGGCCGGTTGGGACTGTCGGAAGGAAAAGACCCTTATAAGGTGGAACAGCAGCTCTGGCAGGTGATTCCGCCGGAAGAAGGCGGCGCTTTCTGCCATCGTCTGGTGCTGTTCGGACGGGAAATCTGTACTGCGCGCAAGGCCTGGTGTGATAAATGCCCGATGACGGGATTCTGTCCGTCGGCCCAGGTGGAAGGCAGTAAATGACCGAAAATGCCGGAAATTTTGTTAAAACCTTTTGAAAATACGATGTTCCCCCTTGCGAATCCGCTTTTTGTCATGTATAATATAGGTTGATACAGGCGCCGATGTGCCTGAATACTCATTACTTTGGAGGAAAATTATGATTTCTACCGCTTTGATGACGGCTTCTGCTACAACGGATCAGGCCGGCGTACTGTCTCTTGTCGTTTCCATGCTGCCGCTGGTGCTGGTCATCGTCGTCATGTACTTTATCCTGATTCGTCCTCAGAAAAAGAAAGAAAAAGAAGTCGCCAAAATGCGCAATAACCTGCAGGTCGGCGATGAGATTGTGACCGCCGGCGGTATTGTCGGACGTGTTGTCTCTCTGCGTGAGGATACCCTGCTGATCGAAACCGGCAGCAACAACACCAAGATTCGCATTAAACGCTGGGCTGTTCAGTCCTGCGAAACCATCCACGACGACGTCTGATTTTAAAGTTTGGCGCATATTGTTTACCATCCGTGAAAAAGGGGTGGTAAAATGCCGTCGAATGAGTCGGTCAAGGGATATCTTTTTCCTATTGCCATCGGTTTGCTGGCAGGCAGTGCGGTTACAGCGGTGATGATGCTGCTGGCGGCACTGTTTGCGGTTAAACTGGAGATGGCGCTGTCCAGTTATCCGATGCTGGTATGGATTCCGGTCTGCTGCGGCGGGCTTGCTGCCGGAAGTTTCGGGAGCGGTTTTGCCGTAGAGAGAAAAGGACTGTGTGGAATCATTGCCGCTTTTTTGCTGTGGGGACTATCACTTTTGCTGCTGCGAAGTCCGGGTGTGGGTGAGCTGCTGCGGGGTGGTGTACTGCTGCTGACGGGGGCGGCCGGCGCCGGAATGGTGTGTGGAAAAAGGGCTAAATTCAAGCCGGGAAAGGCCAGATCACGGGTAAAACCCCGCAGAAGGCCGTTGTAAGTCCCTGCCCGGTACAGGACAGGGGATAAACCCAAATACATAGTAAAGGAGCGTTTTTATGAAACACGTTCAGTCTCTCAACAAAAGCAATCTGAAAGAGTCCGCTGCTAAAGGCGGCTGCGGCGAGTGCCAGGCTTCCTGCCAGTCTGCATGCAAGACTTCCTGCACCGTTGCAAACCAGAAGTGCGAACACGAGGATAAATAATCATCCTTACGGCATCTGATACGGTGCCGGCACCAGATGGTGAAACAGGCCCCGCCCCAAGGCGGGGTTTTCGTTTGTATTCGCGCGGGTTCCCGCGTTCAGATAAAAATTGCCCAACCAATAAAGGAGTTGCCTTCATGATTCATAAGTACAGCCTTAACGGCTTTAACATTGTTCTGGATGTCCACAGCGGCGGTGTTTCGGTTGTGGACGATGCCGCGTACCGGCTGCTGGATTATATTACCCCGCCGATGGCTGAAAAATGCCCGCGTGAGATTCTGGACAAGCTGTCCGGTGAGTTCTCCGAAAGCCAGCTGAACGAGGCCTATGACGAACTGTACAGCATGTACACCGACGGAATTCTGTTCTCGGAAGATGATTATGCCCAGTTTGCCGACCGGATGGTCTCTTCTCCGGTCAAGGCAATGTGCCTGCTGGTCGCGCAGGACTGCCAGCTCAGATGCAAATATTGCTTTGCAAGCACCGGCGACTATGGCGGACACCGGGCAATGATGAGCCTGGAGACTGCCAAGAAAGCCATCGATTTCCTGATCGAAAAGTCCGGCAAACGTCGCAATCTGAACCTCGACTTCTTCGGCGGTGAACCGCTGATGAACTGGGAGGTCGTCAAGCAGACGGTCGCTTACGCCAGAGAACAGGAAAAGCTGCACGACAAGCATTTCCTGTTTACCGTCACCACCAACGGTGTCCAGCTGACTGACGACAAGATCGAGTATATGAACAAAGAGATGCACAATGTTGTTCTCTCGTTGGACGGCCGTAAATCGGTCAACGACTATTTCCGCGTTCGTGCCGACGGAAGCGGTTCCTATGATTCGATTGTTCCAAAATTCCAGAAGTTTGTCAAGGCACGCGGTACGAAGGAATACTATGTCCGTGGTACCTTTACCAATAAGAACCTCGATTTTGCTAACGACGTGCTACATTATTATGACGACCTCGGCTTTGACCAGATTTCAATGGAACCGGTCGTGACCGACCCGTCGGTTGAATATGCGCTGCGTGAGGAGCATATCCCGGCTGTATCGGCTGAATATGAGCGTCTCGCCAAAAAGATCATCGAATATCGTAAGGCTGGCAAGTTCTTTAACTACTTCCACTTTATGATCGACCTCGATCAGGGACCCTGCGCAATCAAACGGCTGCGTGGCTGCGGATGCGGCAACGAATATGTTGCAGTTTCTGCTGACGGTGACGTTTATCCCTGCCATCAGTTCGTCGGCAAGGATGAATGGAAGATGGGCAGCGTCTATGACCCGGCTGGATTTGATACCAAGATGAAGGAGTATTTTGCAAGAGCCAATGTCTACTCCAAAGAGGGATGCAAGGATTGCTGGGCAAAATTCTACTGTTCGGGTGGCTGCAATGCCAACAATCTGGAGTATGCCGGAGATGTCCTGAAGCCCTTTAAGCTCAGCTGTGAGTTTGAGAAAAAACGGCTGGAATGTGCGATTATGATTAAAGCTGCGCTGGCTGCTCAGGGACTGGACGACGGTTCGTCGGAGAGCTGCGGCGACTGCGGCGAGGATGAGTGCGAGAGCACTGCAACGGTTCGCTGCTGATAGCTGAAGCATGTAAATAGGGAGAGTCTGTGTGCTGCACAGGCTCTCTTTTTTGTTGACGAATGAATGGAAAAATGCTATAATATATTTAGAAAAGTTTCTAAATATCTTCGGAGGTGAGGCATATGGGAGATGCGTTCCGTGCGCTGGCTGACCCGACAAGACGGGAAATCCTGCGGATGCTGGGTCAGCAGGACCTGACGGCTGGTGAGATTGCTGACCGGTTTGACATGACCCGTCCCTCAATCAGCCATCACCTGAATATCCTGAAATCCGCCGGTTTGATTGACGACGAGCGGGAAGGACAGTTTATCCGTTACAGCCTCAATACGACGGTGATGGAACAGGTGATTCAGTGGTTTTATGACTGTGGATTGCTGAAAAGCGAAAAAGGAGGGAAGCTGGATGAGTAAAAAGGCTGTTTTTCTGCTGTTGGGAGCCTGTCTGATTTCGTTTATCGTACAGATGGTGCTTTATCCATCGCTGCCGGAGTCCATTCCGATTCACTGGAATGCTGCCGGAGAAATTGATGGCTGGGGTCCGAAAACAACCCTGTTTCTGCTTAACCTTTTGCCGCTCGGAATGCTGGCACTGTTTGCCGTGATTCCGAAAATCGACCCCCGGAAGGAAAACTTCGCCAAGCATAAAAATGTCTATCAGCCATTTGCAGCTCTGATGGTATTTTTTATGATCGGCCTGGTCTGGATGTGCATCCTTGCGGCGATGGGAATTGAGCTGCCGGTCAGCACCATTTTGATGCTGGCGATGGGGGTGATCTTTATCCTGCTGGGTAATTATATGCCCCGTATCCGTCCCAACTATACCTTTGGTATCCGGACGCCATGGACACTGGCAAGTGAGACGGTCTGGAAAAAGACCCATCGGGTCGGTGGATATGTCTTAGTCCTGTCCGGTATTATGATGGTGGTATCCAGCTTTTTCCACGGATGGGCGTCCCTCATCGGTATCGGTGTGCTGTTGGCAGGCGCAATCGTGAGCAGTGTGTATTCCTGGCTGGTTTTCCGGGAAGAGCAGAATCATAATCATTAAACATACGGGCCGAGATGCGTGACAAAGTATCTCGGCCCGTTTTATGTAAATTACAGAAAAAGGTGTTCAATCAGGATTTTTGCTCCCATCAGAATCAGGATGCCGCCGCCCGCAATCTCCGCACGTGATTTGTACCGGATGCCGAAGATACTGCCGGCTTTGACTCCGGCCATCGACAGCAAAAAGGTGACCACTCCGATCAGCGTCACGGCTGGCAGGATTTCTACCTGCAAAAATGCAAAGGTGACCCCGACCGCCAGTGCATCGATGCTGGTTGCGACAGCCAGAGGGAACATACTTGCCGGAGAAATGGAGCTGTCAGTTTTTTCGGTTTCGCCGGACAGTCCTTCCCGCAGCATCTGCGCCCCAATCAGCCCCAGCAGGACAAAGGCAATCCAATGATCAAATGCGGCAATTTGCTTTTCAAACCGTGCGCCGAGCAAAAAGCCGGCCAACGGCATCAGTCCCTGAAAAAAGCCGAACCAGCCGCCAATAATGACCATCTGCCCGGGACGGACCGAATGACCGGCGCTGCGGCTGGCGGCAGAAACGGACAGTCCCTTACAGACGGCAACGGCAAAGGCGTCCATCGAAAGACCGATGGCAATGATGAGCAGTTCCAGCATCGACATGGCAGTTCCTCCCGGCTTTGGATTGATACAGTGTATCATATTCGGATGAGGGAGGATAAATCCTGCGGATTTTCCAAAATGAAAAAGTTTTTTTACAAAAGGGCTTGACAATATTTTGCAAGTGTAGTACACTTATAAAATGTATCAGAATGGATATGTGTGTCTTTATACCCTCAAGATTGGTAAATTGGCCACATTTTTTCATGTTATTTTGTGCAAATATACACTTGACTTTTGGGAAGAAATTTGTATAGTTTGCACAAGGTCATTTATATGCGTGCATCCTCTCTTCGATTTTTGTGGGAAAGAATCGGGGTAGGGGGTTTGTGCGCTCAAGTCAGATGAATGGAGTGATCAAGCCTATGGTGAATGTCAAGCCTGTACAGCTCGGAAAGACGGAACGCAAGAGTTTTGCGCACATCAACGAAGTGCTGGAGATGCCCAATCTGATCGAGGTACAGATTAAATCCTATAAATGGTTTCTCGAAGAAGGCTTAAAAGAGGTGTTCCGTGATATCGCGGCCATCACCGACTATACCGGAAACCTGGTGCTGGATTTTGTCGACTACCGCCTCGATGAAACTCCCAAGTATACCGTTACCGAATGCAAAGAGCGCGACGTAACCTACGCGGCCCCGATGCGGGTCAGGGCCAGACTGCTGAACAAGGAAACCGGTGAGGTTAAGGAACAGGAAATCTATATGGGCGATTTCCCGCTGATGACCGAAAGCGGTACCTTTGTCATCAATGGTGCGGAACGCGTTATTGTTTCCCAGCTGGTTCGTTCTCCCGGTGTGTACTATGATGATGCGTTTGACAAGACCGGTAAAAAGCTGTACCGCTCGACCGTCATCCCCAACCGCGGCGCCTGGCTGGAATATGAAACCGACTCCCAGGACGTCTTTTACGTCCGTATCGACAAAAACCGCAAACTCCCGATCACTGTCTTTATCCGTGCGCTGCTGCGCGTCCGCGACGACGTTACCTATGAACAGGTGCAGGAAGATTTCCACTGCGCCCTGACCGATATGAAGGGAACGACTTCCGAAGTTCTCGAACTGTTCGGCGATCAGGAAACGATCGTGACCACTCTGAATACCAAGGATCTGACTGAATCCAGAGAGCATCCCGGCGATCTTTGCCCTGGCGATGAGGCCCTTCTGGAAGTTTACCGCAAGCTCCGTCCGGGTGAGCAGCCTTCTCTGGAAGCCGCTGTCAAACACCTGGTCCCGCTGCTGTTTGACGATCACCGTTATGATCTGTCCAAGGTCGGACGCTATAAGTATAACAAGAAGCTGGCTCTTACCCCCAGAATTATGGGCCGTGTGCTTGCTCAGCCGGTCATCGACCTGTCGACCGGTGAGATTCTGGCAGACGAGGGTGAAAAGCTGACCCGCGCACGGGCAATGGAACTGGAACGCAAGGGCGTCGATACCGTTTATATCCGTGTGGATGACGAGACCGAAATCAAGGTTATCTCCAACGGTATGGTTGAGATTACCGATTTTATTCCGGATCTGGACAAAAAGGAATGCGGGATCAATGAAAAGGTCCGCTATAAAATCCTGAAAGAACTGATGGACCAGACCGAAGACCCCGAAGAGCTGAAAAAGCTGGTCAAGGCCAATGTCAACCGTCTGGTGCCCAAGCATATCATCAAGGACGATATCCTGGCAACCATCAACTATATGAACTGCCTGGCGCATGGCATGGGCACGGTCGATGATATCGACCATCTGGGCAACCGTCGTATCCGTCCGGTCGGCGAACTGCTGCAGAACCAGTTCCGCATCGGTCTGACCCGTATGGAACGTGTTGTCCGTGAAAAGATGACGATGATGCAGCAGGATGCAGAGGGTATCTCCCCCCAGAGCCTGATCAACATCCGTCCGGTCAGCGCCGCTGTCAAGGAATTCTTCGGTTCCTCTCCGCTGTCTCAGTTCATGGACCAGAATAACCCTCTGGCTGAGCTGACCCATAAGAGACGTCTGTCCGCACTGGGTCCCGGCGGTCTGTCCCGTGACCGTGCATCCTTCGAGGTTCGTGACGTACACTATACCCATTACGGACGCATGTGCCCGATTGAGACCCCTGAAGGCCCGAACATCGGTCTGATCTCTTACCTGGCAACCTTCGCACGGATTAACGACTACGGCTTTATCGAAGCACCTTACCGCAAGATCGATAAGGCTACCGGTATTGTAACCAATGAAGTTGAATATATGACCGCTGACGTCGAGGATGAGGTCGTTGTCGCACAAGCAAATACCCCTCTGACGGAAGACGGACACTTTGTCAATGACCGTATCACCGCCCGTTACCGCGAAGAAATCATGGAAATCGACGCTGACCGTGCCGACTACATGGACGTTTCGCCTAAGATGGTCGTTTCGGTCGCTACGGCAATGATTCCCTTCCTGGAAAACGATGACGCGAACCGTGCACTGATGGGCGCGAACATGCAGCGTCAGGGCGTGCCGCTTCTGAAGACCGAACAGCCGATCGTTGCGACCGGTATGGAATACAAGGCAGCTGTTGACTCCGGCGTCTGCGTCGTTGCGAAAGAAGACGGCGTGGTTGAACGGGTTGACGCAACCGAAATCCAGATCCGTGATGACAATGGCGGCCTGCATAAATACGAAATCCTTAAGTTCAAACGCTCCAACCAGTCGACCTGTGTCAACCAGCGTCCGATTGTCTCCAAAGGTGAACGGATTAAGAAGGGACAGGTTATCGCTGACGGTCCTGCTACCTGCAACGGCGAGATCTCGCTGGGCAAGAACGCCCTGATCGGCTTTATGACCTGGGAAGGTTATAACTACGAGGACGCAGTCCTGATTAACGAAAGACTGGTCCGCGATGACGTTTATACCTCGATTCATATCGAGGAATATGAGACCGAAGCGCGCGATACCAAACTCGGCGCTGAGGAAATCACCCGTGATATTCCCAACGTTTCGGAAGATTCGCTGAAAGACCTCGATGAACGCGGCATCATCCGTATCGGTGCTGAGGTTCGTTCGGGTGACCTGCTGGTCGGTAAAGTTACCCCGAAGGGTGAAACTGAACTGACCGCAGAAGAAAGACTGCTCCGCGCAATCTTCGGCGAAAAGGCAAGAGAGGTCAGAGATACCTCGCTGCGTCTGCCGCACGGCGCTTATGGTACAGTCGTTGACGTTAAGGTCTTCACCCGTGAAAACAGTGATGAGCTGACCGCAGGCGTCAATATGGTGGTACGCTGCTACGTTGCCCAGAGAAGAAAACTCTCGGTCGGCGACAAGATGGCGGGCCGTCATGGTAACAAGGGTGTCGTTTCCCGTATCCTGCCGCAGGAGGATATGCCCTTCCTGGAAGATGGTACTCCGCTGGATATCGTTCTGAACCCGCTGGGCGTTCCTTCCCGTATGAACATCGGGCAGGTTCTGGAGGTCAACCTCGGCTATGCCGCAAAGGCTCTCGGCTGGAAGGTTATGACCCCTGTATTCGACGGCGCACACGAGGAAGATATCCGTGCAATGCAGCGTGAAGCCGGCATTCCGGAAGACGGTAAGATGGTGCTGTACGATGGACGAACCGGTGAAAAGTTTGATAACCGTGTTACCGTCGGTATCATGTACTACCTCAAGCTGCACCACCTGGTCGACGATAAGATCCACGCCCGTTCGACCGGTCCGTACTCGCTGGTTACCCAGCAGCCTCTGGGCGGTAAAGCTCAGTTCGGCGGCCAGCGTTTCGGTGAGATGGAGGTCTGGGCACTGGAAGCTTACGGCGCTGCTTATACCCTGCAGGAGATTCTGACGGTCAAGTCGGACGACGTTGTCGGACGTGTTAAGACCTACGAAGCTATTGTCAAGGGACATAATATTCCGCAGTCCGGCGTTCCGGAATCCTTCAAGGTTCTGGTTAAGGAACTGCAGTCGCTGGGTCTGGATATCAAGGTACTGGATAAGGCCGGCGAGGAAATCGATCTCAAACAGAGCTTTGAGGATGAAGAGGACGTCTCCTTCCGTTCGGCTGAGGAAGACGACCGCTACAGTGACCCCGATGCATTCTCGGTTCAGGAGGATGGCGAAATGGACGGCTATACCACCGGTGCTGCCGAGGATATGCTGGATGATAATGAGCCGGAATTTGGTTCTGAGTTTGCTGACTCTTACGGCGATAACGACGATCTGGATTTTTAATGGAAGAGGGAGTTACGAGTGGAGTTTAATACTTTTGAAGCAATCAAAATCGGACTGGCTTCCCCCGAAAAGATTCTCGAATGGTCTTACGGTGAGGTTACCAAGCCGGAAACCATTAACTACCGCACACTGAAACCTGAACGCGACGGCCTGTTCTGCGAAAGAATCTTTGGGCCGACCAAGGACTGGGAATGCCACTGCGGTAAATATAAACGCCTTCGTTACAAAGGCAAAATCTGCGACAAGTGCGGCGTAGAAGTTACCCGCGCCAAGGTCCGCCGTGAGCGGATGGGCCATATCACACTGGCCGCTCCTGTCTCCCATATCTGGTATTTCAAGGGAATTCCTTCCCGTATGGGACTGATTCTGGATATCTCGCCCAGAAGACTGGAAGAGGTACTCTACTTTGCAAAATATATCGTTACCGATCCCGGCAGCACCCCCTTGCAGAAGGGTCAGCTGCTGGATGAGAAGGAATACGCTTACCAGCGGGAAATCTATGAGGATGATTTCCAGGCTGGCATGGGCGCTGAGTCGATCAAAAAGCTGCTGCATGACCTCGATCTGGAGCAGCTGTCGGTTGAACTGAAAGCTCAGCTTAAGGACGCTTCCGGTCAGAAAAAGGTCCGTATCCTGAAACGGCTGGAGTGCGTTGAGGCGTTCCGTCTCTCCGATCAGAAGCCGGAATGGATGGTTCTGGACGTTGTCCCGGTCATCCCTCCGGATATCCGCCCGATGGTTCAGCTGGACGGCGGCCGGTTTGCATCTTCTGACCTGAATGATCTGTACAGAAGAGTCATCAATCGCAACAACCGTCTGAAACGTCTGTTGGAACTGCAGGCTCCTGATATCATCGTCCGCAATGAAAAGCGGATGCTGCAGGAAGCAGTCGACGCACTGATCGACAACGGCCGCCGCGGCCGTCCGGTCACCGGACCTAACAACCGTTCGCTCAAGTCTCTGTCGGATATGCTCAAAGGTAAACAGGGCCGTTTCCGTCAGAACCTGCTGGGTAAACGTGTTGACTATTCCGGCCGTAGCGTTATCGTCGTCGGTCCTGACCTGAAGATGGACCAGTGCGGCGTTCCGAAAGAAATGGCGCTCGAACTGTTCAAGCCGTTTGTCATGAAGCGCCTGGTTGAGACCGGCGCTGCTGCCAATATCAAATCTGCACGTAAAGCGGTTGACCGCGCAAAACCGGAAGTCTGGGACGCACTGGAAGTCGTCATCAAAGACCATCCCGTCATGCTGAACCGCGCACCTACCCTGCACCGTCTGGGTATTCAGGCATTCGAACCGGTTCTGGTCGAAGGCCGTGCACTTAAACTGCATCCGCTGGTTTGTACCGCATATAACGCCGACTTCGACGGCGACCAGATGGCTATCCATGTCCCGCTGTCCGCTGAGGCACAGGCTGAGGCCCGCTTCCTGATGCTGGCTGCTAACAACCTGCTTAAACCTGCTGACGGCAAGCCAATCACCGTTCCTACCCAGGATATGATCCTCGGTTCTTACTATCTGACGATGATTAAGCCGGGCGACAAGGGCGAAGGCAAGGTCTTCCGCGATGTCAACGAGGTCCTGATGGCATATCAGGACGGCGTCATCACCCTTCAGGCGAAAATCCGTGTTCGGATGGTCAAGGGTGAGGAAAGCCAGCTGATCGAAACCACCTGCGGCCGTCTGATCTTCAACGACCCGATTCCGCAGGACCTGGGCTTTGTCGACCGTTCGATTCCGGAGAACAAGTTCAAACTGGAAATCGAGTTCAAGGTCGGCAAGAAAGAACTGGGTAAGATTATCGACCGCTGCATCCGTGTCCATGGCACTGCCCGTACCTGTGAGGTACTGGACCGGATTAAGGCACAGGGTTATAAATACTCCACCAAGGGCGCAATCACCGTCGCTGTCAGCGACGCAACCATCCCGCCTGAAAAGAAACAGCTGGTCGCTGACGCTGAAAAAGCAGCGCTGTCGATCAACCGTCAGTACGAAAGCGGTCTGCTTTCCGAACAGGAACGTAAAGACCGTGTCATCCGTATCTGGAACGACACCACCAATGCTGTCGCTGAGGCACAGACCGCTGCGATGGATGAGTTCAACCCGATCTTCATGATGGCTGACTCTGGTGCGCGTGGTTCTAAGGCACAGATCAGACAGCTGGCCGGTATGCGCGGCCTGATTGCGAACACCGCCGGTGCGACCATCGAGCTGCCTATCAAGGCGAACTACCGTGAAGGTCTGACCATCCTGGAATACTTCATCTCCTCGCGAGGCGCACGTAAAGGCCTGGCCGATACCGCACTGCGTACCGCTGACTCTGGTTACCTGACCAGACGTCTGGTTGACGTTTCTCAGGACGTTATCATCCGTCAGGAAGACTGCGGAACCGATGACGGCCTGGTCATCAGCGATATCCGTGAAGGCAAGGAAATGATCGAAACCTTGCAGGAACGTCTGCAGGGACGTTATCTGGTCGACGATTTTGTCGATCCGGTCACCGGAGAGGTTCTGGTCTCCAAAGACAAGATCATGGACGAGGATGACGCCAAGAAGATCATCGCTGCTGGTGCAACCTCCGTCAAGATCCGTTCGATCCTGACCTGCCATTCGCCGCAGGGCATCTGTGCGAAGTGCTACGGCGCGAACCTTGCAAACGGCAAGGCAATCGCAGTCGGCGAAACGGTTGGCGTAATCGCTGCTCAGTCGATCGGCGAACCTGGTACCCAGCTGACGATGCGTACCTTCCATACCGGCGGTATCGCGAACGCTGAGGATATTACACAGGGTCTTCCCCGTGTCGTTGAGCTGTTTGAAAGCCGTAAACCGAAGAACAGCGCGATTATCTCCGAAATCGGCGGCACCATCCACTTTACAGAAGAAAAACGCCAGACGGTTATTGTTGTAACCGGCGAGGAAGGCGAAAAACGCTACAATATTCCGTATGGCTTTAAGATCAAGGTCACCGAGGGGCAGCAAATTGCATTGGGCGATCCGCTGACCGAAGGTGCGATCAACCCGCATGACATCCTTGCAGTCAAGGGTGAAAAGGCGGTTCAGGATTACCTGATCAGTGAGGTTCAGAAGACCTACCGTCTGCAGGGCGTTGATACCAACGATAAACATATCGAAGTTATCGTCCGTCAGATGATGAAGAAGGTCCGGATTAAAGACCCCGGATCTACCGAACTGCTGACCGGCTCGATCATGGAGCGCAGCGACGTTTACCGTGAGAACCAGCGGCTGCAGGCCCGCATCGATGCGGGTGAGGCGGTTTCGCTGATCACCTATGAACCTGTCCTGCTGGGTATCACCAAGGCTGCTCTTGCAACCGAGTCGTTCCTGTCGGCGGCTTCCTTCCAGGAAACTACCAAGGTCCTGACCGATGCTGCAATCAAGGGCAAGACCGACCACCTGATGGGTCTGAAAGAAAACGTTATCATCGGTAAGCTGATTCCTGCCGGTACCGGCATGAGATGCTACAACGATGTTCAGGTTGTCCCGACCCATCCGGAAGGAGAAACCACCGCGGCTGCTGAAAACAGCGCACCTGCTGCTCCCGCTGCTCCGGCAGACTGATTGGCAGACAGTTTAAGGTAAGACAGACGGCGTCTCGACCAGAGACGCCGTTTTGTGACATGTGGGGTTGTACAGGTTCAATAAAATCGAATCCGATTTTGCGGCAAAGTTTTTCGCGCAAACCGGCGGATTTTTCGGTTTTTCCTTGACAGCCGAACAAGCATGTGATAAAATTATAAATTGTGTGGGACAGATTGTCCCCGCTAATAAATAAGTAAGGAGGTGCCATATGCCTACTTTTAACCAGCTCGTAAGAAAAAGCAGAACTTCCCTGGTAAAGAAGTCCACCGCGCCTGCTCTGAACCGTGGATACAACTCCATGACCAAAGAGGCTACCGACCAGACTTCTCCTCAGAAGAGAGGTGTCTGCACTGCGGTTAGAACCATGACCCCTAAAAAGCCTAACTCTGCTCTTCGTAAAGTTGCCAGAGTTCGTCTGACCAACGGAATGGAAGTATCAGCTTATATTCCCGGTGAAGGTCATAACCTGCAGGAACACTCTGTTGTTATGATCCGCGGCGGACGTGTTAAGGACCTTCCTGGTGTTCGTTACCACATTATCCGTGGTACTCTGGATACCCAGGGCGTCAACGGAAGAATGCAGTCCCGTTCCAAATACGGTGCAAAACGTCCGAAAGCTGGTGCGAAAAAGTAATTCCGGAGGCCGGATAACGGCATAACCGAAGGCCCATATGGCACGATTCGATAAAGATTCGGCCTTTGAGCGCTGACGGAGGACAATTACTTTCGAGTACCGATGAATTCATTCTGTGAAGGAGGGAAGTAAAGTGCCTAGAAGAGGTCGAATTGCCAAACGTGATGTTCTGGCAGATCCTGTATACAATTCCAAACTGGTTACCCGTCTGGTCAACAGCGTTATGCTGGACGGCAAGAAGGGTGTCGCTCAGAAAATCGTCTACGGTGCATTTGATATCGTAGCTGAAAAGACCGGTAAAGATGCGCTCGATGCTTTTACCGAAGCACTCGAAAACATCATGCCCGTTCTGGAGGTTAAGTCCCGTCGTGTCGGCGGCGCTACCTACCAGGTTCCGATGGAGGTCCGTCCCGAAAGAAGACAGACCCTGGGCCTGAGATGGCTCACCACCTATGCAAGATCCCGTTCCGAAAAGACGATGAAAGAACGTCTTGCCGGCGAGATCATGGATGCTCTGAACAATACTGGCGGAGCTTGCAAGAAACGTGATGATACCCATAAGATGGCTGAAGCCAACAAGGCTTTCGCACATTTCAGATGGTAATGTCTTTCCTTTTATAAGGAACGCATATGATGCCTGGTTTTTGGGCATACTGCCTGAGGACAGGTTACAAACGTTTTTTGATAATACGACTGGCGGCGGCAGGGGGAAGTTAAATCCCGCTGCCTCGCCTGGAATATAGAGTAAGTTTGAAAGCGCAGCTTTCACTCGTATTTTGTGCCAACATATTAAAAGGATGATTGAATATGCCTAGAGACGTATCCCTTGAAATGACACGAAATATTGGTATCATGGCGCACATCGACGCAGGTAAAACCACCGTTACCGAACGTATTCTGTTTTACACCGGTAAGATTCACAAGATGGGCGAAACCTACGAAGGTACCGGCACCATGGACTGGATGGCTCAGGAGCAGGAGAGAGGTATCACCATTACCTCTGCTGCTACTACCTGTTACTGGAAACAGCATCGTGTCAATATCATCGACACTCCCGGCCACGTTGACTTCACTGTTGAGGTTGAACGTTCGCTGCGTGTTCTTGACGGCTCTGTCACAGTTTTCTGTGCCAAGGGCGGCGTAGAACCCCAGTCCGAGACTGTCTGGCATCAGGCCGACAACTATCATGTTCCGCGTATGTGCTTCGTCAACAAGATGGACATTATGGGCGCGGACTTCTACAACGCTGTCGATATGATGCATGAGCGTCTGCACGCTCCCGCACATCCCATTCAGCTGCCGATCGGCGCTGAGGCGGACTTCGTAGGCCTGATCGACCTGCTCGAAATGAAGGCTTACTATTATAATGATAAGATCGGTGAGGATATCTCGATTGTTGATATCCCCGACGATATGAAGGAAAAGGCTGAACAGTACAGAGGCGAAATGATCGAAGCCCTCGCTGAAAACGATGACACGATCATGGAAAAATACCTCGACGGCGATGATATCACTATCGATGAACTGAAGAAGGCTATCCGTGCGCAGACCATCGCAAACACCTTCGTTCCGGTTCTGTGCGGTTCCGCTCACTTCAATAAAGGTATGCAGAAGCTGCTCGACGCTATCGTCGATTACATGCCTGCTCCTACCGATATTCCCGCTATCAAGGGTATCGATCCCAATACCGGTGAAGAAGTTGAACGTCATTCTTCTGATGACGAGCCCTTCGCAGCACTGGCATTCAAGATCGCTACTGACCCCTTTGTCGGTAAACTCTGCTACTTCCGTGTATACTCCGGTAAGGTCGACGCCGGCACTACCGTTTACAACTCGGTTAAGCAGAAATCCGAGAGAATGGGCCGTATCCTGCAGATGCATGCAAACCACCGCCAGGATATCGACACCTGCTACGCAGGTGATATCGCAGGCGCTGTTGGTCTGAAAGTTACCACCACCGGTGATACTCTGTGTGATCCCAAGGCTGAAGTTATTCTTGAGTCGATGGAATTCCCGGAGCCTGTTATCCGTGTTGCAATCGAGCCCAAGACCAAGGCTGGTTCTGAAAAGATGGGCATCGCTCTGGCTAAACTGGCTGAAGAAGACCCCACCTTCAAGACCTACACCGATGAAGAAACCGGTCAGACCATTATCGCCGGTATGGGCGAGCTGCATCTGGAAATCATCGTTGACCGTCTGCTTCGTGAGTTCAAGGTCGAAGCAAATGTTGGTAAGCCTCAGGTTGCTTACCGCGAAACCATCAAGGGCAATGCTGACGTTGAAAACAAATACGCCAGACAGTCCGGTGGTAAAGGTCAGTACGGTCACGTTAAGATCCGTGTATCTCCCAACGAACCTGGCAAGGGTTACGAGTTCATCAACTCTGTTGTCGGTGGTTCGATTCCGAAGGAATATATCCCCGCTGTTGACGCCGGTATCCAGGGTGCACTGCAGTCCGGTGTTCTGGCTGGCTATCCCGTCGTTGACGTCAAGGTTGAACTGTATGATGGTTCTTACCATGAGGTTGACTCTTCTGAAATGGCATTTAAGATCGCCGGTTCTATGGCTATCAAGGACGCTCTCAGAAAAGCAAACCCCGTTATCATGGAACCTCTGATGAAAGTCGTCGTTGTAGTGCCTGAGCAGTACATGGGCGACGTTATCGGCGACCTGAACTCCCGCCGTGGTCAGATCCAGGGCATGGAAGCCAGAAACGGCGTCGAAGATATCACCGCACTTGTTCCTCTGGCAGAGATGTTCGGTTACGCAACCGACCTTCGTTCCAAGACTCAGGGACGTGGAAACTACTCCATGGAGCCCAGCCACTATGTTGAGGTTCCGAAGAGCATCGCCGAGAAGATCGTTGCTGAGAGAACCAAGAAATAATTTACTGGAGATTGCAAGAAAATACTTGCAATCTCCGAAAAATTCTGTTACTATAATGGTACAGATTCTTTATTCAATTAAGGAGGAATTTTCCAATGGCAAAGGCTCATTACGAAAGAACTAAGCCCCATGTCAACATTGGCACCATCGGCCACGTTGACCACGGCAAAACCACTCTGACTGCTGCTATCACCAAAGTTCTGGCTATGAAGGGTCAGGCTCAGTACGAAGCATATGATATGATCGACAAGGCTCCTGAAGAGAGAGCTCGTGGTATCACAATCAACACCGCTCACGTTGAATACGAAACCGACAAGCGTCACTACGCTCACGTTGACTGCCCCGGCCATGCTGACTACGTTAAGAACATGATCACCGGTGCTGCTCAGATGGACGGCGCTATCCTGGTTGTTTCCGCAGCTGACGGCCCCATGCCCCAGACTCGTGAACACATCCTGCTTGCTCGTCAGGTAGGCGTTCCCTACATTGTTGTCTTCATGAACAAAGTTGACCAGGTTGACGACGATGAGCTGCTGGACCTCGTTGAGATGGAAATCCGTGAACTGCTGACCGAGTATGACTTCCCCGGCGACGACGTTCCGATCATCCGTGGTACCGCTCTGGGCGCTCTGGAATGCACCTCTCAGGATATCAACGATCCTGCTTACAAGTGCATCCTGGACCTGATGGACGCTGTCGACGAGTATATTCCTACTCCTGACCGTGCTGCTGACAAGCCCTTCCTGATGCCTGTTGAGGACGTTATGACCATTTCTGGTCGTGGTACCGTTGCTACCGGCCGTGTCGAGAGAGGCACTGTCAAGGTTGGCGACCCTGTTGAAATCGTTGGCCTGAAGGAAGAAAAAGGTTCTTCCACCATCACTGGTCTGGAAATGTTCAGAAAGACTCTGGACTACGCTGAGGCTGGTGACAACGTTGGTGCTCTGCTTCGTGGTATCCAGAGAAACGAGATCGAAAGAGGCCAGGTTATTGCTAAACCCGGTTCCGTTCATCCCCACACCAAATTCCACTGCCACGTTTACGTTCTGAAGAAAGAAGAAGGCGGACGTCATAAACCCTTCTTCACCAACTACAGACCTCAGTTCTACTTCCGTACCACTGACGTTACCGGTATCATCACCCTGGGTGAAGGCACCGAAATGGCTATGCCTGGCGATAACCTCGACTTCGACGTCGAGCTGATCACTCCTATCGCTATGGAAGAAGGTCTGCGCTTCGCTATCCGTGAAGGCGGCAGAACTGTTGGTTCCGGCGTTGTTTCTTCCATCACCGAATAATTTTGGCTGTTGGTTGAATATCTAAGCTGATCAAAAAGCGCTTCCAGTTTTCTGGAGGCGCTTTTTTGCGTTCTTTTTGTCCTATGCCGGGAGAAAAATAATTTCAAATCGATTTATTTTTTTGAAATTATTGCAATCTTTTTTATTGCAAATGTGTATTAGTGGTGAAGGCAACTCTGGTTGGTTTCTGAAATTCTGTACTGGAAGTATTTGCAGGTATATTTTCCCACGCCGCGGAGGGTGAAAATATAAATCAGAGTTTCTTCAGATGTTTGTACTGATTTTACAATGCAGTTTAAACAATTAGAGAAGCGTTCCCTTTGCACACGCTTTTGACAGAAAGGATAAGTGTATGAATCATGAAGATATTCAGGAAAATGCTGATGTTTGGCAGTACACTGGTGCTGACGGGAAGCCTGCTGTTATCCGCTCCGGTTTACGCTGCAACCTACCAGGGAACGGTAGACGATACCTATACCTGGACACTGGACGATCAAACCGATACTATTGTATTTAAACAGACATTGGTCCCCGGTGCGACGGATGAGTTGTGGAATCACTGGGAGTCGTATCGTCATATCGTATATGGGAATGGCGTCACAACACCTTCCGATCTGAACTGGTTCCCGGATATGGCGGATACTATTACCTATGGCAAAGATGTCACCTCTCCATATTGTTCGACTTCTACCAAGGAGTACATTGTCGACCCGGAGAACCCGGATTTTGCATCGTATGACGGAGCAGTTTATTCTAAAGACTTTAAAATCCTTTATACTGCTCCGGATGGGAAGGATTTCATTGAAATTCATCCCAATTGTGAAAAAATTGAGCTCAGGAACTATGACAGAAGCTTGCCTAAAAAGGGATTTACCGTTTCTTCTCAAAATAAAACGTTTGCGGCTTATGATGGAGCAGTTTATTCCAAAGATTACAGTACGCTGATTGCCGTTCCGTATGACCGTGAGACACTGGAACTGCATCCAAACTTAAAAGAAATTTCCGATTCTCAGCTTGAAAAGCCGCTCCAGGCGTATACAGTCGCCGAATTCAACAAGTATTTTGCTGTATATGACGGCTTGCTGTATTCAAAAGATTACAGCACCCTGTATTCCTGTCCGAATGAAAAGGAGTCGATTCGTCTTCATGCCAATTTGAAGACGATTGCGTCGTTTGCTTTCCGTTACCACCCCTTCAAAACCCCTCTTGTCCTTCCAAAGGGAACTGAAACGTTGAAACTTTATTCGTTCTATCAGTGTATTGGAAAACTGGTCGTGCCGGATTCCGTTGTCAATATTGAAAGCGACCGGTACGGGGAGGCTATCTATAACGGCAGAGATTTGCAGGTCATCTGTACCGATCAGGTTTCTGTCGGCGCACCTTATACAACCGTCGTTTCAGAACAGGAACTGGAAACCTATTATAATGGGTCGTTTAACAGCGCTGACGGATGGAAAAAAGAAGATGGTAGCACCTATTACATCAAGCCGGATGGCCAGAGGGCATATGGCTGGCTGCAAATTGGCGATGAATGGTATTATTTTGATGCTGCAACCGGCGTGTTGCAGACCGGATTCCGGTATATTAACGAAAAGGCCTATGATCTTGGAACGACTGGTGCACGTAAACACGATCAGTGGATTGAACACCAGGGTGACTGGTATTATCTTAACTCTTATGGCGCCGGCGCAGTCAAATGCTGGCGTCTGAAGGATGGCAAATACCGTTATCTGGGCGCTGATGGAAAGATGAAGACCAGCTGCTGGGTGAAGGATTATGGCATCTGGTATTATCTGAAAGCAGATGGTACCCGGTATGAATCCAGCTGGGCCAAAATCGGGAATTCCTGGTACTGGTTCGGCGGTTCGGGAGCAATGGCGCAAAATCGCTGGCTGACCCTTGCGGACGGAAAGACCTACCATTTTGGCAGCTCCGGCGCAATGTCCAGCAATCGCTGGATTCAGTCGGATGGCAAATGGTACTACGTTGGTTCTGATGGTGCGCTGTTAACCAATACAGTGACACCGGATGGATACAGGGTCAATGCGGACGGTGTTTGGGTCCAGTAAGTTTTGCATTGGTTTTTATCATGTTCATTGGGGCAGAGGCAATGTATTTCGCCTCTGCCCCGGTTTTTTGCTTGACAAAGACGGTCGTTTGACGCACAATAAGAATATCCAACTTTTACCGCAAAAGGAGCTTTGAATTTATGCTTGAAAAGAAACCTGTGATTGCCATCAGCTGTACAACAAACGGTGCGGGACTTGCTGATTCTCCTGCACGCGTCGTTCATAACCCGATGTCCTATTCCAATGCCATCGCTGCGGCAGGCGGTGTTCCGATTCTTTGCCCTGAATGCTGTGTTCAGGAATATGTATCCATGTGCGACGCACTTTTGCTTTCGGGTGGTCAGGATGTCGACCCGACCTGGTACGGCGAGGAACCGCTCAATGATTCGGTTGTCATTGACCTTGCACGCGATGCGTATGAGATGGAGCTTTGCCGGGCTTTTCTTGCGCGCAAAAAGCCAATTATGGCGATTTGCCGTGGATTTCAGCTGCTCAATGTTGTGCTTGGCGGAACGCTGTATCAGGATTTGCTGGCACAGATGGGATTTATTCACAGCAATTCGGAAATCCGTCATCCGTTTTATGCTGAAGAAGGTTCGGTTCTGCACCAGCTGTACGGTGAAGTTTTTCGGGTCAATTCCACCCATCATCAGGCTGTCCGGGAATTGGGGAGAGGTCTTCGGATTACCGGACGTTCGATTGAGGGAATCGTCGAAAGTTATGAGTCGGATGACCCGCAGCAGCTGATCTGGGGAACACAGTTCCATCCCGAACGTCTGACTGGCGCACAGTGGGATGACCGGACACCAGACTTTGCCGATTATTTTGCCGCTTTTATTCAGCAAGTTGCCGCCAGATCTGAAAAGTATGCTAATTGATTGCAGGCTGTTTTTTACCAGAATCAGTCATTTTTCAGCATTGACTCTCTGTACGAAAATTGATATAATATAGTTGTTAATATTGTGCAAAATTCTGTGTGGAAAGGATTGATCGAAAATGAAGTATCAAAAGCTGTTTACGCCGGTCAGTATCGGTAATGTACAGCTGAAAAACCGTTTCGCACTTGCGCCGATGGGACCTCTGGGCCTTGGAGACGCAAGCGGCGGCTTTAATCAGCGCGGAATTGATTACTACACCGAGCGTGCCAAAGGCGGTACTGGCCTGATTATTACCGGTGTAACCTTTGTAGACAACGAGGTGGAAGAACATGGGATGCCCAACTGTCCTTCTCCTACATACGATTCGGTTCACTTTACCCGGACTGCCCGTGAAATGACCGAGCGGATTCATGCTTATGGTGCAAAGGTGTTTTTGCAGATGTCTGCCGGTTTTGGACGGGTTACGATTCCGACCAACCTGGGCGAATATCCGCCGGTTGCTCCCTCTCCGATTCCCCACAGATGGCTGGATAAGATCTGCCGTGAACTGACCGTCGAAGAGATTCATAAGATTGTCAAGTCGTTTGGTCTGGGCGCTTATAATGCCAAACGTGCCGGCTTTGACGGCGTGCAGATTCATGCGGTTCATGAAGGATACCTGCTGGACCAGTTCGCAATCTCGATGTTCAACCATCGTACCGATGAGTACGGCGGCAGCCTGGAAAACCGCCTTCGTTTTGCCAAGGAAGTCGTCGAAGAAATCAAGGCAAGATGTGGCCAGGACTTTGTTGTTACCCTCCGTTTCAGCCCCAAGAGCATGATTAAGGACTGGAGAGTTGGCGCACTGCCCGGTGAGAATTTTACCGAGATGGGACGTGACCTGCCCGAAGGTATCGAAGCGGCAAAACTGCTGGTCAAATACGGCTATGATGCGCTGGATGTCGACGTCGGTTCCTACGACGCTTGGTGGTGGAGCCATCCCCCGATGTATCAGGAAAAGGGCCTTTATCGCGCCTACGCCAAGCTTGTAAAGGACGCTGTCGATGTGCCGGTAATTCTTGCCGGACGGATGGACAACCCGGATATGGCACTTGCATCGCTGGAAAACGGCGATTGCGATATTATCTCGCTGGGACGTCCGCTGCTGGCTGACCCTGATTATGTCAAGAAGCTGCGCTGTGGCAAAACTGATGAAATCCGTCCCTGCATCTCCTGTCAGGAAGGCTGTATGGGCCGTATCCAGAATTATTCGATGCTCAACTGTGCCGTCAACCCGCAGGCCTGCAAAGAAGGCCCCAATGCTTACCGTCCGATCTTCCGCAGCCGTAAGGTTATGGTCATCGGCGGCGGTGTTGCCGGATGTGAGGCTGCACGTGTGCTGGCAATCCGTGGTCATAAACCGGTACTGTTTGAAAAGACCGGCGTGCTCGGCGGCAACCTGATCCCCGGTGGAGCACCTTCCTTCAAAGAGGATGATATTGCACTGGCGAAATGGTATGCACGTCAGATGGAGCTGCTGGGCGTAGAAGTCCATATGAATACCGAAGTGACCAAAGATATGGTCCTGTCGGGTGGTTATGACACCGTTATTGTTGCGACCGGTTCCACTCCTAAGGTATTCAAACTGGGTGACGATGACAAGGTCTATACTGCGGCAGATGTGCTGGCCGGTGCCAAAGACCCCGGTGATACCACTGTTATTGTCGGCGGTGGTCTGGTCGGACTGGAACTGGCGCTCGATCTGGTGGAAAAGGGCAAGAAGGTCACTGTTGTAGAAGCAATGGACAAGCTGCTCGCTGCCAATGGTCCGCTCTGCTCGGCAAATAAGGAGATGCTGTTGGGGCTGATTCCCTTCAAAGGTGTTGATGTCGTTTGCAGCGCACGGGTCAAAGGCTACATCGATGGCAAACTCACCTATGAAAAGGATGGGGAAAGCCATTTGATTGCGGCAGACAGCGTGATTCTGGCAGTCGGATACCGTGAGGAAAAGAGCCTGTACGAAGAATTGCAGTACGAGATTCCGGATATCTATCTGCTGGGCGACGCGAAGAACGTTTCCAATATTATGTATGCGATCTGGGATGCGTTTGAAGTCGCAAACCATATCGATTGATTCTCATATTATGCGATAACAAACGGGCGGTCAGTTTTTACTGGCCGCCCGTTTTGCAGGTAAAGATTAATTTCTTGAAAGGCTGGCATCCCGCTGACTGCGCAGCGTATCCTGTCTGGCGGTGCAATCCTGCTGCATAGATGCCAGCTGGTGCAGCGAGGCGGTAATTCGGTCGCGGGTACGGATTGCCTGGGAAAGGGAACTGCTGATTTTGTCCAGTACCATCCAGTCAGCAATCAGGCCATCAAACACAAAATCTGCAAATTTTAACAGGTCGCTGATCTGCGGGGTCAGGTCGGCATGAAGAGAAATGTCCGACAGCTCTTTTTGGAAATCCCGTAACTGAGATTGCAGCCGGTTTGTCAGCTGAGACGCATCGTCCAGATTTCCGTGCTTGGCAAGGTCCGAAACCAGCCCGCCGCCAATCAGGTCAACGGTGCCCCAGTTTTTGGCTTTTTCCAGCTTTTCAATGATGGCATTGACTGTAGCCAGAGCGCCTCTGCCTGCCTGGACAGCCTGTTTCAGTTCTGTCTGACGGTTAGAAAGTTCTTCCAGCTGTTTCTCACATTCGAGCAACTCCTGCGCCTGTTCGCCGCCGCTGTTGCGAATCAGGAGGGCTTTTTGTGCGAGCAGCGACTCCAATTTCTGCTGGGCTTTATGTCCGTCGGAAATCTGCCGTTCGTGCATTTTGATGTCGTCGTTCAGCATATTCAGTTCCAGTACGGCATTTTCATACCGCTTGGATGCGTCATCGGCCATCGTTTTGCAGATGTCAAGCTTTTGCTGGCGTCCGGACGAAATCTTTGCCAGCAAAGTATTGAGTCCGCCGCTTTGCAGACGGTACAGTTCAGACCGGCGCTCATCGCGTAACCGTTTATATTCAGACACTTTTTTCACCAGTTGGGTACGCTTTTTTTCCAGTGAATCCAGCTGACCCCTGCGGTTCTGAAATTCTGCTGCCTGTACTTTGACCTGCTGAATCTGCTGGTCAAGCTGCTGCATTGAAATCTTGTCTTCCATCCAGATCACCCTTTCTGTTCTGTCTGGTTTGAGTATAGCATCCGGGATTGCTGTTGTCAATCAATGGAGCTGAATGGGAACAGACTTCCGGAAAGCGGAATTTTGTGCTATACTATATACGGGAGTTTTTCACCTGTTGGAGGTATAGTCAATATGTTTTGGCTCGTTTTGGGCGCTATAATTCTTTTATATTGTTTGATAGTCCGCATTCGGCTGGGTCGGGTGCGCTTTTCGGCAGTGCCTGTGGCCGGTGGATTGGGTATGATCGTTTTGGGCGGACTGATTCTGCTGTTTCCCCAATGGCTGCCGGTTTGGATTTTGCAGCTTGCGGCAGTGATTGGGCTGATCATTTTCTGTGGCGTCGAACTGGTGGTCTATACCGGCAGTCTGGCAGGAAGGGCGCGTGCATTGCAAAAACAGCCGGTTCAGTGTACAGTTGTGCTCGGAAGTGGTTTGAAAAAAGGAAATCAGATGACCTCAACCCTGATTGAGCGGCTGTCTCTGGCTGAAAAGCTGTATCAGGGTGAAATGGTTGTTCTGTCCGGCGGCCAGACCCGTCACGAAACTGCGGTGGAAGCGGATGTAATGGCACAGTGGCTGCTGAAAAGTGGCATTATTCCGGCTGACCGGCTGCTGCTGGAAAGAAAGTCGGTCAATACCCGGCAAAATCTGCTCAATGCCCTGCGTCTGTTCGGTGATGAATTGAAACCGGCAGAGCAGGTGCGGATTATTACCAGTGATTTCCACTGCTGGCGCACGACTCGTCTGTCAGCAGCTTGCGGGCTGTCCGGTGCGGCGGTTTGCGGAAGCCGGACGATGGCGCTGATTGCGCCGATGTATCATCTGCGTGAGGTGCTGGCGATTATTTACGGCGCGTTCCGGCGAAAAGGAGAGGGGGAGAAGGATGACGCTGAAAACTAAACTGCCCAGCTTTGTGGCGGTACCATCTGAAATTATTGATGAACATCTGGGCAAGGCGAGCGGACTGTACATCAAGGTAATACTGTACATCTTGCGGACCAATAAGATTGACCCGCCGGTAATTGCGGCGGTTCTTTCTGTCCCGGTCAGCGACGTAGAGGAGGCAATCCGTTACTGGACAAGCAGCGGCATTCTGCCAGCGGAAGAGGTCGAGCGCCAGCTGGAAGCAGGCAAAAAACAACAGGCGCAGACTGTTCAGTTGCCGCGGGGCTCGTCCGATTCGCCTGAAACGGTTGAAACGTCCCATTTCAAGGTCAGTGCCGACCGGGAGGAAGTGCGTTTTCTGCTGACAACAGCCGAACAGATTCTTGGACGTCCGCTTTCTTCGACCGAGCAGAAGGGGTTTGTATTCTTTTTGGAGGAATATGACCTGCCTGCGGATGTGATTGTGATGGCGGTCGAGTTCTGCTGCATGCACGATCGGGGGAACTACCGTTATATCTCCAAACTGCTGGCCGGATGGCATGAGCAGGGAATCAATACCCATCCCCTTGCCGAGGAATATATCCGTACCCAGACCGAACGGCTGAGCCATGAAGCCGAGGTGATGGAGACTTTCGGCATTAAAAACAGGGGACTGACGACGGCTAACCGCAAATATATTATGCAGTGGTATCAGGATTACGGATTTAACATCGAGATCATCAGGATGGCCTATGAGCGGGCCGTTGACCAGATCGGTCAGGCTTCTTTTCCGTATATCGGCAAGATTCTGCAAAACTGGCACAAGATGGGCTTTAAAACGCCGGAGGATATCCTCCGCGGCGACGTCAAGAAAAATAACAGCGGTAATAACGGCGGCAAATCTTCTTCCGGTACCGGCAGCCCGTCTTATGATGTAGAGGCGTTTGCACGGCAGGGATTTGACCTGCCAGACATTGACTGAGGGAGGGAAACCAGATGTCAAACAACGATATTTTTCAGCAGGCCAAGCGGCGGATTGACCGCCGGCGGATGGATCAGATGGTTGCCCAGTCCCAAAGGATGGATGAAATTGCCGAGAAAGTGCCCGAAGTGATGGAGATTCGCCGCAAACTGGCGATGACTTCTGCGGAAATCAGCAAGGTCATTTTGCAGAAAAAGACCAACCTTGCCGAAGGTCTTGCCCGTATTGAAGAGGTCAATCTCCGTTTGCAGCAGCGTGAACGGGAACTGATGCAGCAGGCTGGCTATCCGGTCGATTATCTTGAGATGCGCTATACCTGCCCCAAATGCAAGGATACCGGTTTTGTCGATGGGATGCGGTGCGAATGCCTGAAGGCTGAGATGCGGAAACTGAGTGTTGAGCAGCTCAACGCTTCTTCATCGGTGAAGGAGAGCAGTTTTGACAGCTTTGACCTGAGCTATTATCCCGATGCGATTGACCCGGAGAGCGGACAGAATCCACGGCTTGTGATGACCAGAGTGCTGAATTTCTGCCGGTCGTATGCCGAAAAGTTTACCCCTCACAGTCAGGGCATCTTTATGTTTGGAGAAACTGGCCTGGGCAAAACCCACCTTTCCCGCGCAATCGCAGGAGTGGTGGCGGAAAAAGGGTATAATGTCGTCTGCGGTACGGCGCAGGATTTGCTGCGCCGGATTGAGAATGAGCATTTTCGCCGGACAGAGGACGAGGGTACCCTTGATCGGATGCTGGAAGCAGATTTGCTGATACTGGATGATTTGGGCGCCGAGTTTGGCAGCAGCTTTACCCAGTCGGTTGTCTATAATATCCTCAACAGCCGTATCTCTTCTGAACGTCCGCTGATTGTCACCAGTAATCTGACGGTGCAGGAGTTTGGTGAAAAATACGCCCGTCGGATTGTTTCCCGGCTGTTTTCTCAGCTGATTCAGGTGCGGTTTATCGGAAAAGATGTCCGTCAGCTTAAACGGCTGCGGGAAAACCAGAAATCTTAAACGGTCAAAAGGGCCTCTTCCGGAAACGGAAGAGGCCCTCGTCAGTTATGCAGCAAATAATTGTTATTCGGCATCAGCCGCCGGCTGTGTCGGTTCAGATGCTGTATCGTTTTGGATATCGGTGCTTGGCTGACTCGGCTGGACGTCGTTTGTCACCGCATTGGCTGCGGCGCGTCCGCCGACGATTCCGGCCAGGATTGCCGACAGGTCCAGTCCGGTCGACTCCTTGACTCCCTCCATAATCTGGCTGGCGGAGTTCATGACGTCCTTGACCACCTTGGTCGCGTTGCCATCGCCGTACATGACGATCTTGTCGGTCTGTGCCAGCGGGCTTGCAGCGCCTCTGACAATCTCAGGCAGCGCCTGCAAGTACATTTCCAGTACCGACGCTTCGCCCATTTTACGCTGTGCTTCTGCTTTCTTCTCGATGGCTTCCGCTTCGGCGAGGCCTTTTGCACGGATACCTTCCGCTTCCTGTTCCATCGCAAAGCGAACCGCTTCGGCTTCTGCCTTTTTGGCTTCCGCTTCCTGTAATGCTTCATATTTTTTCGCTTCTGCATCCCGCTGACGGCGAATCAAATCAGCTTCCGCCTCTTTTTCGGCTTTGTACTTCATTGCATCGGCCTGCTTGCGGATTTCGGCATCCAGCTGTTTCTCTTTCAGCGCAATTTCCTTTTCAGCCAGCTCGGTCTCCTTTTCACGGCGGGCAATATCCGCGTTGGCACGGGTAATCTCAATCGTTTTACGCTGATTTTCCTGCTGAATCGAGTAGGCGGCGTCTGCTTCAGCCTTCTTGTTGTCAGCCATGACCTTCATCTCAGCCTGCTGAACCAACAGCTGGGCGTTCTGTTCGGCAATCTTCTTTTCCGCTTCTACCTTGATGGCGTTGGCCTGCTGCTGTGCTTCGGATGTTGCGATTGCAATATCGCGCTGGGCGTTGGCCTTGGCAATCTGGGCATTTTTGCGGATCTGCTCGACGTTGTCGATACCCATATTTTCAATGGTTCCGGCATTGTCCTTGAAGTTCTGGATGTTGAAGTTGACAACCTCAATGCCCAGCTTTTCCATATCCGGGACGACATTTTCGGTGATCTTCTTTGCGACACCCTGCCGGTCCTGTACCATCTCTTTGAGACCGACCGAACCGACAATTTCACGCATATTGCCTTCCAGCACCTGGGTGACGAGGTTGATCAGGTCTACCTGTTTCATTCCCAGCAGCGCCTGTGCTGCACGTTCCAGCAGGACAGGGTCAGACGAGATTTTGATATTGGCGACGCCATCGACCGAAACGTTGATAAACTCATTAGTCGGGACGGCGTCTGTCGTTTTGACATCGACCTGCATGACCCGAAGCGAAAGTTTATCCACTCGTTCAATCAGCGGGATTCTCCATCCAGCCCGTCCGATCAGAATCCGCTTTTTCCCCATACCGGAGATAATATAGGCGGTGTCGGGCGGTGCCTTAAGGTACCCCAACAGGAAGATGATGACGGCCAGTACAACAACAATGCCGCAGATAATTACGATTTCCATAAAAAGACTCCTCCTTAAATACCGGTTGCCCCCATATTTTATGACAGTGGAGAACCGGTTTTGATACAAACAGATGAACAACGGCGGGGAAGTGAAAATTTTCTTTTCTGCGCAGAGCTTCCGCGCCGCCAGACAAAAGCGTGCGGAAACTTTCCGGCTGATAAACAAAAAGACTTTTGCAGCAGACAAATAGTTTGCCTACCTGCAAAAGTCTTGTCAAATCCGTAAGAACTGGCGCCACCGGGTTATCAGAAATAACCGTTTAGTCGATGGAACCGGCAGAGGGAACTCTGTCCGCTACTCCCTTTTGTTTGGTTAAATTATAGCATGAATTGACAAAATTTGCAATAATTCTACGCTTATTTTTACAGATTGTTCATAAAGCGACAATCAAAAAGCGCACTGGATTTCCAGTGCGCTTACTGACGCGGTCAGTCAATCTCAACCATGATTTTGCTGCCGTTTTGCTGAGCGGCAGAACGCATAACCACACGGATCGCCTTGGCGATGCGTCCCTGTTTGCCGATGACTCTGCCCATATCGGCAGGAGCCACGTTCAGATGATAGACGATGGTGCCGTCCTCAGCCGGTTCGTCGACCGTGACCCGAACCGAGTCCTTGTCTTCGACCAGGCCGCGGGCCAGCGCGACCAGCAATTCTTCCATGTTTATTCCTCTTTTCTCTGACAGGAACCAGGCGGCCTGCGCCTGCAGGTTACAAAAGTAACCTGTAAGACCGGTCCCGCGTGTCCACCGCCTCTGTAACCCCGGCGGCTGTGGGGCGAAGCTTAAAGGAAATCAATTATTTCTCAGAAGCAACCTTGAGGATCTTCTTGACGGTATCGGTGGGCTGAGCACCGGTAGCGATCCATTTGTTAGCCTTTTCGAGGTCAACGTTGATGACGCTGGGGTCCTTGGTAGGATCGTAGGTGCCGATCTCTTCGATGAAGCGGCCGTCACGGGGATATCTGGAATCTGCAACAACGATGCGGTAGAAAGGAGCTTTCTTAGCGCCCATTCTGCGAAGTCTGATTTTAACTGCCATGGTAATTTCCTCCTGAAATCATTTGGTATATTTTGGTTTGACAAACTGGCGTAACTTTTGTTTGCGCAGTCAGGTCACATGTTCATCGGCGGGAACTTCATCCGGCGTTTAAAGCCTTTTTTGTTCAGGCCGCCCATTTTTTTCATCATCTGCTTCATCTGGTCAAACTGCTTGAGCAGACGGTTGACATCTTCGACCCGTGTTCCGGAGCCGGCCGCAATTCTTCTCTTGCGGGAAGGGTTGATGATCGACGGATTTTCCCGTTCGCGTTTGGTCATCGAGTGAATCATCGCTTCGATGATTTTCAGCTGACGGTCGCCCTGTTCGAGATTCTCATCGGTGACTTTTCCGGAAATACCGGGAATCATCGAGACAATCGAACGCATCGAACCCATTTTTTTGATCTGCTGCATCTGTTCGAGCAGGTCATTCATATCAAAGGAGTTTTGCTGTAACTTCTTTGCGAGCTTTTCTGCTTCCTTTTCGTCGACGGTTTCCTGCGCCTTTTCAATCAGCGTCAGTACGTCGCCCATTCCCAGGATTCGGGAAGCCATCCGTCCGGGATGGAAAGGCTCCAGATCTTCAATCTTTTCGCCTACACCGGAGAACTTGATCGGCTTTCCGGTGACCTGACGAACCGAGATTGCGGCACCGCCGCGGGTATCCGAGTCCAGCTTGGTGAGGATGATACCGGTGATCGGAAGGGCTTTGTTAAAGGTATCTGCCACCGTGACAGCGTCCTGACCGGTCATCGAGTCGACAACCAGCAGAATTTCGTTCGGGTTGACAGCCGCTTCAATTCGTTTCAGCTCATCCATCAGCGTTTCATCAATATGCAGGCGGCCTGCGGTATCAACGATGACCAGATCATGGCCATGATCGCGGGCAAACTTCAAGCCTTCCCGCGCAATCTCAATCGGATCGCCCTGGCCCATCTCAAAGACCCGTGCACCGGCTCTTTCGCCGACGATTTGCAGCTGTTCAATTGCAGCGGGACGGTAAACGTCACAGGCAATCAACAGCGGCCGGCAGCCTTCTTTATCCTTGAAGTATTTTGCCAGTTTGGCGGCGTGGGTGGTTTTACCACTGCCCTGAAGGCCGCACATCAGAATGACGGTCGGAGGCTTGGAAGCAAATTCAATCCGGGCATTTTCGCCGCCCATCAGCGCGGTCAGTTCCTCATTGACAATCTTGACGACCTGCTGGGCAGGGGTCAGACTTTCGAGGACCTGTGCACCGACAGCCCGTTCACTGACGGTTTTGATAAAGTCCTTGACGACCTTGTAGTTGACGTCCGCTTCCAGAAGCGCCAGCTTGACTTCACGCATCGCGTCCTTGATGTCCGATTCGCTCAGCTTACCTTTGGAACGCAGCTTTTTAAAGGCCGCAGAAAGCTTGTCTGAAAGGCTTTCAAATGCCAATGCCGTCCCTCCTGTTCATCTCATCATGCAAAATAATCATCCGCAAAAGACGAAAGTTTCTTTCGGATACTCTGTACTTTTTTGACACCGGACAGCCGCCTGATCGAGGAATATTCCTTTTCCATTTCGGCGAGCGCCTGGTCGATCTCCTCGAAGGTTTCCATCATCCGTTTAAAGCGGGCTGCCGAATGAAGTTTTTCTTCCATTTCGATCAGCTGTGCTTCGGCGCGCTTGATATTATCGCGGACACCCTGACGGGTAATACCTTCCTGCTCGGCGATTTCCGCCAGCGAAAGATCATCATTATAGTACAGATCAATTACTTCGCGCTGTTTTTCAGTCAGCATCGCGCCATAGTGATCCAGAAGAACCGAAATATTCAGATTCTTATCTGCCACAAAGCGTCCCTCCGTTCTGCAAAACAGCTCCTTGTAAACCATTTTTGCTTTACATATGGTATTATAACGCCAAAAAGCACAGCTGTCAAGTCTTTTGCTTTACAGCTGTGCCTTCGTTTGTTGAGAAATATATCAAATTAAAATTACACTTTTTGTTACAGATGCCGATAAAAACCGGCATTTTGCGGACATACTGCCCTGCTTTAGCCTTCCAGCGCCGTTGTCAGCGTTTCCAGAAAGGATTCTTCACCCCAGGTGTTGATTTTGAAAAAGACAGCCTGGCTTCCTCCGGAGGTAACAGCGACCAGATGGGTGGCATGTGCGTCGCCGACCATTGTGACACTCATGCTGACCCGATTACTTCCCAGCCAGCTGTACCGCTCAAACACCCGTACCGCGCAGCTGACACCATGAAAGTCAAAGTCGGTGGACTCTTCCAGCGAAGCGGAGATACTGCCCTGCATGACAGCATCTTCCACCTTTCTGGCAACCGTATAAATGGGCATATTAAAACTGCGCTCATAACGTGCCATTTGAATCCTCCTGTGTCCGCAGAATAAACTCTTTCATCTTTTCGAAGGTAATACTGCTCAGATCATGTTCCATCTTGCAGGCATCTTCCGCCGCGATTCCTTCCGGAACCCCCAGTCGAATCAGCCAGGTTCGGATCACTTCATGACGTTCATAAATCTTTTCTGCAATCTCCATTCCGGAGTCGGTCAGCGTGATGTAGCCGTCCCGGTCTACCAGAATATATCCGTTTTCCCGCAGCAGCGAAACTGCCCGGCTGATACTGGGTTTGGAGTAGCTTTTATAGACGGCGATATCGATCGATCGTACCGCTCCTTTTTGACGGTGCAGAACCAGGATTGCTTCCAGATAATCTTCCGCTGATTGATGAATCTGCATATACGCCCTTCTTTCCGTTGTGTTCGATAATATTATTTCCATTTTATCATATTTGACAGCCGATGACAACCGTCAATTGTCAGCAGGGCAGTTGTTCACAAAAAAAACTTGCTAAAAATCGCCAAATGTCCTATACTATAGGAGGGTTTTCTTCTGTCGGAAGAAAAACAAAATTGCAGCTATCCTGAAAGGATTGAATAAGATGCTCGAAGTGAAAAACATTTCATTTGAAGTCGCCCAGAACGACGGCACCACACAGATCATCAAAGATCTGTCCTTTACCGTTCCGACTGGCCGGCTGACTGTTATTACCGGTCCCAATGGCGGCGGCAAATCGACCCTTGCCAAGCTGATTATGGGACTGGAAAAGGTGACTTCCGGCCAGATTCTCTGGAATGGGCAGGAAATTACCAATATGTCCGTTACCGACCGTGCCCGTTTGGGGATTGGATATGCGTTCCAGCAGCCGCCCCGGTTCAAGGGTATGAAAATCTCCCGGCTGCTTGAACTGGCACATGGTTCTCCTCTGACCGAGGAAGCCTGCTGCAGCTATCTTTCCAAGGTTGGACTGTGCGCACGGGAATATATCACCCGTGAAATTGACGCGACCCTTTCCGGCGGTGAGCTTAAACGGATTGAGATTGCAACCCTGCTGGCCAAAAAACCGGAGCTTGCGATTTTTGACGAACCGGAAGCGGGAATCGACCTGTGGAGCTTTGCAATGCTGGTCGATACCTTTGATAAACTGCGCCAGAGTGGTGAACAGACGGTTGTCATCATATCTCATCAGGAAAGAATCCTCCAGCTGGCAGATGACATTATGATTCTCCAGGACGGCGGTATCCGCGCATATGGGCCTAAAGAGGAGATTTTCCCGACCCTGAGCAGTATCAATATGGTATCGCACTCCTGCCTGACAAATGAGAGGGGGACTTGCTGATGGATCAGTCTGTTATCGAAAAAATGCTGTCTACAATTGCCGGTATTACCGGTAAGGTGGATGGTGCTTTCAACCTGCGCGAAAACGGCAAGGGCGTCGAGCGCTATTCGACCGAGAATGTCAAAATTGTTCCCAAGACTGACCGTCCTGGCATTGATATCCTTGTCCGTCCCGGAACCAAGGGTGAGTCGGTGCATATCCCGGTCATCCTGACCGAATCCGGCCTGAACGACCTGGTATACAATGACTTTATCATCGGCGAGGGCGCGGATGTCACGATTATCGCCGGCTGTGGTATCCACAATGACGGACACGCCAAGTCGGAACATGATGGTATCCATTCCTTTAAGATCGGCAAAAATGCGCATATCCGTTATGTCGAAAAGCATTACGGCGAAGGCAAGGGAACCGGTGAACGGATTCTCAATCCGACGACCCTGGTGACAATGGATGAAGGCGCAAGTTGTGAGATGGAAATGGTGCAGATCGGTGGCGTTTCTTCCACCGTCCGTAAAACGGATGCAACCCTCGGCAAGGATGCAAAATTGCTGATTACCGAACGTCTGATGACCCACGACCAACAGTCGGCGGTTTCGGATGTCGTGATTCACCTCAACGGTGAAGGTTCCTCTGCACAGGTTATCTCCCGTTCGGTCGCAAAAGACCAGTCGGAACAGGTCTTCCACCCGATTGCACAGGGCAACGCGCCCTGTCATGCGCATATCCAGTGTGATACCATCCTGATGGATGGCGCGCATGTCCGTTCGATTCCGGAGATCGAGGCCAACCACTCCGAGGCTGCAATCATTCACGAAGCGGCAATCGGACGCATCAATAATGAGCAGATGCTCAAGCTGGAAACACTGGGTCTGGATGAGCAGGAAGCGGAAAAGATCATTATCGACGCTTTCCTGGAATAATCCCATCGACTGTATAAAATAAAGCAAGGCGGCTTTCCCCGGACAGAGAAGGCCGCCTTTTGATATGGTAAGAGGAATGTATATGACAGATGTTGGTGCTGTACGGGCTTCGGCCCTTGGGCTTACGATTGGTTCGCTGCCGCGTGGAAAGCGCAACCTGATTTCCGACGTACCCGGTGTTCGGGTCGGACACCGGACGATTGCAGACGGTGATTATCAGACAGGGGTGACGGTGATCCTGCCGCCGGTCGAAAACCCGTTTGTGCATAAGATGACCGCCGCTGCTCAGGTAATCAATGGTTTTGGAAAAACACTCGGACTGGTACAGCTGGATGAGCTGGGGACGCTGGAAACGCCGATTGCCCTGACCGGAACGCTGAATGTCGGCAAAGTACATGACGCACTGGTGGAATATATGGTGCAGCTGTGCCAGAAGGACGGCATCGAACTGACTTCCATCAACCCGGTCGTTGGGGAATGCAACGACTCTTTCCTCAACCGTCTGATTGATCGGCCGGTGGAAAAGGAAGATGTCTTTGCGGCAATTGAAAGCGCGTCGGCTGATTTTGAGCTGGGTGCAGTCGGCGCAGGAAGGGGAACCGTCTGCCATTCGCTTAAAGGCGGCATTGGCAGTGCTTCGCGGGTAGTCACACTGGATGGACAAGAATACACCGTCGGTGTACTGGTGCAGACCAATCATGGACGTCTAGCCGATCTGACATTGCTCAGCGATACAGAGCGGGAACAGTTGCTGCACCGGTATGATGGTGCAGCTCCGGATAAAGGCTCCTGTATCATGGTGCTGGCAACCGATATTCCGCTTAGTGACCGGCAGCTCAGGCGTGTTCTTCGTCGTTGTCCGGTCGGACTGATTCGGCTGGGGTCGTATATCGGGCATGGGAGCGGTGAAATTGCAATCGGCTTTTCAACTGGCAACCAGTTTGATTTAAACGATCATACCGCTATCCAGACTGTCTGTCAGCTGGATGAACGGCAGATTGATCAGGTCTTTCGTGCAGCGGCCGAAGCAACCGAAGAAGCAGTGCTCGACTCGATGCTGACGGCAGAATCGGTGACCGGATGGAAAGGACATACAAAGGAATCTCTTTTCCCGTTATTGCGTCCGTTTGTTGCATCAGGGGATTTTATGACGGGTCCGTCATTACGCCGATAAAGATCGGGATTTCCTGCCGCATATCAACCAACATATAGACAAACGGCCGGTTGAGAATCACCGTATAACTGTTGGAAGATGTTTCTGCCGCTCCCGATTCCATTATAACAGCTGTTGCGGCAGCAGCCTTGGTTCCCTGTTCGTTTACTTCGATTCTGGTTTGATGGATAACTCGACCGATGTAAAGGTTCTGGCCGTCATACGTGGCCATATCCGAAAAGTCGGCGCCTGGAGAAAAAGCCAGCGGCATTCCCATATCCGGGAGAATATCGGCCAGTTCCAGTTTGGTATCGCCGGAAAAGACCGGAATACCTGCTTCTACTTCGGCAGAAATCCGCCCGCTGATCAGTTTATGCAGCGTATCGCCGTCCAGATGGTCGACCAGCTGGTAGATCGTGATGTCCTCGTCCGGGAGCAGGCCGACAAATGCGTAATCCTTTCCTTCATAGTATTTGAGCAGACCGGTGCAGAAATCGTTTTCCAGATAGGTATCTTCATCTGAATACATCATTTTGACCTGTGTTGTTTCACCACTGACCGTGGTAAAATCACGGTCGCGAATTTCATTCGCTTCGTACTTGTCCTGCCACTTGGCGTCAAAGAGCGTGGTATTGATCAGATAGAGCATTTCACTTCCTTGAATCTGCTCGATCAGATTTTGAATTTCGCCGTCTGTCCTGTCTTCAACCCATGTGTTGATATCCTGCCGGGTATTTTCATCAAACGGTGCAGAGAAGACTTCCGCTTGATAATCTTCTGCCGCAATTGCCAGAAAGGTATCGTTGACGGACAGCGACGGGTCGTTCCGTATCCAGACAGAATCCGCCATCGTCAGTTGTTCACCGGATTCACGGTGGATTGTGGAAAAATAACCGCCCATCGTTTCAGCCTCTCCCAGAACTGTTTCCATCTGCTGTCGGGTTTCACCTGTCGCCCCTTCCATTGTAAGGCAGAGGGCGTCGGCAGCCGACAGCGGAGAAAGCAGCAGATTATCGCCGGAAAAAGTATGCTGCAAAAGGCTAGCGGTAAAATTCAGATAGGCTTGTGCCGCGTCCTGCTGCTGACTGTCTGACGCAGAAACCGAGGGTGCTTTTTGGGTGGTGGTCAGCTGTTTGGCTGAACGGAATGAAGCCGAACAGGAGGTGCACGCGGTCAGCGTCAGAGCCGCTGCAAAGATAGACAGAATGCGTTTTTTCATAGGCAGATACTCCTTTCCGATACGCCAAATGGTTTTTCTTGCTTTCGGCTCAGGTTCATGTTAAGATAACATTGGATTTCGGCAGAAAACAGATAGATTTGCTGTTTACAATAATACACACTGCCGACGGAAAATGTTGCAAAAAAATTTGTTTTAAGGAGCGAAATCTAAATGTTTTCGATTAAAAAAGCGGCTCCGGAAGATGCGGATCTCGCGACCGGGATTTTTATGATGCTCTGGCAGGGACACCCGTTCTCCGAACTGAAACAGGACATCCTGAAATCCATCTCCGCCAGAGGCAGCGCGGTCTTTATCGCCTACACCGACGGCAGCCCGTCCGGTGCCGCGCAGTGTTCGCTGCGGCATGATTATGTAGAGGGAGCAAGTTCCACCCCGGTCGGGTATCTGGAAGGTATATATGTCCTGCCCCAGTACCGTCGGGCAAAGGTTGCGACCCGTCTGGTGCATTGCTGCGAGAGCTGGGCAAAGGCGAGAGGATGCAGTGAGTTTGCAAGTGACTGCGCGCTGGACAATACCCTTAGTCAGCAGTTCCATGCCGGTGTCGGATTTGCAGAGGCAAGTCGTCTGGTCTGTTTTGTCAAGCCGCTGGAAGCGGAGGAACACCCTTCGGACGATCAGATGACGTTTGACAACGAAATGGAGTTCTTTTTTGGCAGTCACAGCCCGGCATCTCACCAGCCGGCCGAATCGGATGAGAAACCTGTTCAGACGGAAGAACAACCTGCTCATTTGGAAGAAAAACCTCAGCAGGAGTGAGTGCCTTCGATAATTGTCAGATGGTCCGTATTGTACAGGACACGGGCATGGTTGACCCGGATGGTTTCCCGTTTGATATGGTTGCCGGTGACCGGGTCGATGGTATCCCGCAGAACGGTTCCGTTGCGGTAGACGACACCGTCTTCACGGGAAAAGTATTCGTTTTCGGTATAGATATGATACCGGTAAGGCTGTGGAGCAGAGGCACGCAGTTCGCCTGAAAGATATTTTTCGCCGGTATGAACCAGCAGCTGATAGGTCAGTGGGGTATCATTCCGGAACCGGTAGTCTTTGTAGTTATACAGGATGGAAGTACCGGTGCCGAATGGTATCTGTCTCCCAAAATCGGGAAACAGGTCCAGCCCGTCATGATGATGGTGTTCGACAATCGTCAGCGGGGAATGCAGAATCATCCAGTGAATCAGGTTGGTGAACTGGCACATCCCGCCGCCGGGACCTTTGGAAGGTGCATTCCCAGCAATCGTAAGCCCAGTTTTATAGCCTTTTTCCTCGGTGGTATCTCCGACCAGCCGCCAGAATGAAAAGGTTTCACCGGGTCGAATCAGAATCCCGTTGACCAGAGGAGCGGCAAGCGACAGATTGACCGCTTTGTTTTCCTGAAGGGTCATGTCAACCTGGCCCAGTTTGCGCCGGATCAGTGACTGGTGCTGATAGATTCGGACAGGCAGCGGGTCGATGTCCCGGACAGCCGCAAAATGCAGACCGTGCAGCTGTGCGAACCAGTCGGAAAGGTTGCGCAGCATCTGACATTTTCGGGTGGATATCCGGTAGGTAAACGGTGAAATCTGACAAAAAAGTTTTCTGCTCATCTGGACGCCTCCTGTTCTGGTAAAATTATTATACTGCAAAAGAAATCTGTCCGCAATCACTGCTGCTGTCGGATAAATCACTTGATTTTTTTCCCGGTATACGATATAATAAAAATGAAATCGGCATTGCCGGACAGCCGCTCGCATACGGGCAGCAATAAAATTATGGAGGTTATTCCAATGTTAGTTTCTGCAACAGAAATGATGAAGAAGGCTCGCGACGGCCATTACGCAGTCGGCCAGTTCAACATCAACAACCTTGAATGGACCAAATCTATCCTGCTTACCGCTCAGGAGCTGCAGTCTCCCGTAATCCTCGGCGTTTCCGAGGGTGCTGGCAAGTATATGTGCGGCTACACCACCATCGTTGGCATGGTCAACGGCATGATCAACGAACTGGGCATCACTGTTCCGGTCGCTCTGCACCTCGACCACGGCTCCTACGAGGGTGCTAAGAAGTGCATCGCAGCTGGCTTCTCTTCCATCATGTTCGACGGCTCTCATTATCCGATCGAAGAAAACATCGAAAAGACCAAAGAACTGGTTGCTCTGGCTCATTCCAAGGGCATCTCTGTTGAGGCTGAGGTCGGCGCTATCGGCGGCGAAGAAGACGGCGTTATCGGCAGAGGCGAATGCGCAGATCCTAAGGAATGCAAGATGATTGCTGACCTGGGCGTTGACATTCTGGCTGCTGGTATCGGCAACATCCATGGCGTATATCCCGCAAACTGGGAAGGCCTGTCCTTTGAGACTCTGGCTGCTGTCAAAGAAGCTGTCGGCGATATGCCTCTGGTTCTGCATGGCGGCACCGGTATCCCGGACGATCAGATTACCAAGGCTATCTCTCTGGGCGTTGCTAAGATCAACGTCAACACCGAATGCCAGCTGGTATTTGCTGAGGCTACCCGCAAATACATTGAAGCAGGCAAGGATAAACAGGGCAAGGGCTTTGACCCCCGTAAGCTGCTGGCTCCCGGTGCTGAAGCAATCAAGGCTAAAGTCAAAGAGAAAATGGAACTGTTTGGTTCTGTTGGCAAAGCTTAATCGCTGCCTGAACTGAATTTTCTGACGATTCTGTAAATGGTCCCGTCCTTTCGTTTTGGAAAGGGCGGGACTGTTTTGTTATGGATTCCTTAATAAATCCCGACTGGCCTTGCTTTTTGGGACAATACGGGATATAATACGCTTAAATAACCGGAATATTACAGCAGCGACAGATGGGCTTTGTAGTCGGGCGGTTGATTCAGATGCCTGCTGCAAGGCTTTTTTATTTGGGGCGTTCATCGATGGGAAACTGGCTGCGGAAAGAGGGAGCATGATATGCAAATTGAATGGAAAAGCTGTCTGAGGGTTGGAATCAGTGTATTTTTGCTGTTCCTGTGTATTCATTACTGGGAGTCCTTTACCGGATTGCTGCAATTGGGAGTTGGCGCTGCCGCACCGCTGCTGACGGGATGCGTGATCGCCTACATTATCAATATCCTGATGTCGTTTTATGAAAGACATTATTTTCCCGCAAGTTCTCAGCCTGTTTTGAAGAAAAGTCGGCGTCCGGTCTGTATGATTGGAGCATTTTTGACCTTGGTGGCGATTCTGGCGTTTTTGGTGCGGCTGGTTGTGCCGGAAGTGGTGGCATGTATCCGGCTGCTGCTCGCAGAGGTGCCCGGCGTATTGAATTATCTGGTCGACCTGTTGTCCCAGGTCAATATTCTGCCGGAAACGCTGGAAAGCTTTTTGGATGATGTCAACTGGAAAGAGGCTGTGACCAAACTGCTCAACCTGCTGTATCAGGGCGTTGGTGGTACTTTTAGTATTGCAGCCGGGATGCTGACATCGGTTGTATCAGGTACGATGAATCTGATTATTGGATTGATCTTTTCGATTTACCTGCTGATGGGAAAGGACCGGCTGAGAAACCAGCTCAACCGATTGATGAATCAGTATATTCGTCCTCGCTGGAATCAGAAGGTTCATTATCTGTTTACCGTTCTGGACGATTGCTTCCACCGGTATATTGTCGGTCAGTGCACCGAAGCCGTGATTCTGGGAGCTTTGTGTACATTGGGAATGCTCCTGTTCCAGTTCCCGTATGCAACGATGATCGGTGCGGTGATTGGATTTTCGGCACTGATTCCGGTCGCTGGCGCGTATATCGGCGGTGCGGTTGGATTTTTGCTGATTTTCACTGTTTCACCGGCAAAGGCAGTTCTGTTTCTGGTGTACCTCGTGATTCTTCAGCAGCTGGAAGGCAACCTGATTTACCCCAGAGTGGTCGGTACGTCGATTGGCCTGCCTGGGCTGTGGGTATTGTCCGCAGTAACGGTCGGCGGCGGTATTCTGGGAATTGGCGGAATGCTGCTCGGTGTGCCGGTTGCAGCGGCCGTCTATCGCCTGATTCGGACCGACCTGAAAAACAGGGAGGCGGCTGGTATCGAACAGACACTGGCGTCAGAAGATACGGAGGCGGAAAACGTACCGCAGCAGGTGACAGAATGAATTTTGAGCGGGGCGGTTTTGGAGGCTGCTCCGCTTTTTGATAACCGTCAGAAAAGGAGAAAATAAATGAATATCCAGATCTTTGGAACACGCAAAAGCTTTGATACCAAAAAGGCAGAGCGGTACTTTAAAGAACGCAAGATTCCTTACCAGTTTATCGACCGCAAAGAAAAAAGCATGAGCAAAGGAGAACTGACCAGTGTCATGCAGGCAGTCGGTTCGCTGGACGCTCTGCTCAATGACCAGTGTAAGGACCAGCAGACGCTTGCCTTGATACGTGCACTCATCCCGCAGCAGCAGTTTGACAAGCTTCTGGAGAACCAGCAGCTGCTCATTGACCCGATTGTCCGCAATGGCCGTCAGGCGACAGCTGGTTATTGTCCGGAAGTCTGGAAGGAATGGAAATAACTGCCCATTTAAAATCAAACGAAAGGAAGTCGGAATATGCCAAAATGGACACCCCAGCAGCAGACTGCAATTGAGGCCAGAGGAGGCGGACTGTTGGTGTCAGCCGCGGCTGGCAGCGGAAAAACCGCGGTACTGACTGAACGGATTACCTCCCGTATCCTCGACCGGGAACATCCGGTACCGGCTGACCGGTTTCTGGTGGTCACCTTTACCCGTGCGGCGGCAGCCGAAATGCGGACTAGAATCCGTACACGTCTGCGGCAGGCACTGGCGGAAAATCCCGGCGATACCTTTTTACAGCGTCAGATGATGCTGCTCGGACAGGCCAAAATCTGTACGATGGACTCCTTTTTCCATTCGCTTGTCCGGGAACATGCGCCCCAGCTGGGACTTTCGCCCAACCTGCGCGGAGTAGATGAGGCGATGCTGACCCGGATGACGTCGGATACATTGCGTGCATTGCTGGAAGAACAGTATCTGATGGCAAGGGGTGGGGAAAATGAGGACTTTGTCCGGTTGACCGGGTATTTCGGAACAGATAACGACCGGGCACTGTCGGAGGAAATCCTGTCGCTGTACGGCAAACTGCGTTCGCTGCCGTTTCCTGAACAGTGGCTGGATCATCAGCTTGCGCTGTATGCGGATGCTCAGACTGCTCCGGGGTGTACCGAATGGGGTAAAGACCTGCTGGCAAGAGCAGAAGGTCTGGCAAAGGATGCTGTCCGGCTGATGGAAAAGGCTGTGATCGCGGCGGGCAGTGCTCAGGATAAAAATATTGGCGACAAGGGACTGGCAACCTTGCAGCAGGAGCTGGGCGGTGTACGGGGACTAGCAAAGTGGGTCGTACAGGCAGATACCGACGATGGCTGGGACCGGGTGGCAGGACTGGCCGGCGGAATATTTGCCGGACACCGGCTCACCTTTTTGAAAACTGCATCGGATACCGTGAAAACGGTTGTCAAAACATCCCGTGACGCGGTAAAGGAGCTATGTGGACAGATTGCTGGGCTGCTGGTTTGTACCAGCGGTCAGTATAAAGAGGATTTGCAGGCAGAATATCCGGTGATTCGCTGCTTTTTTGGACTGGTGCAGGAGTTTTCCCGTCGGATGGCGGCTGCCAAGGAGACGACCGGCGTCGCGGATTTTAACGACTTTGCGGCATTTGCTCTGCGGCTGGTCGCCAATCCTGATGGAACGCCGACTGAACTGGGCAAGGAACTTTCCGAACAGTTCGAAGAAATCATGCTGGATGAATATCAGGACACCAACCGGCTGCAGGATATGATTTTCCGGTGCATCAGCAAAAATGGCGAGAACCTGTTTTATGTCGGTGACCTGAAACAGAGTATTTACCGTTTCCGAAGCGCAAACCCTGCTGTATTTATCGAGAAAAAAGACGCGTATTTTCCATATGATGGCGAACACTTTCCGGCTTTGGCTGTCCTTTCCCGCAACTTTCGTTCCCGCCTTGCGGTCACCCAGGCGGTCAATGCGGTGTTTGGATGCGTGATGTCCCGTGCGGTCGGCGATGTCGACTATGATGCCGATGAAGCGCTCTACTGCGGAGCTGAATATTACCCGCTGTTGCCGGAAGGTGAAACCGAAATCACACTGCAATTGTTGGATGGCGCCGAGCTTCCCGCCGAAGGAGAGGACGGCGAAGAAGGCAATGTGCTGCTTTATCTGAATGAGGCGGCGGCACTTGCGGATGAAATCAAACGGATGCTGGACGCAGGCGAACAGGTCTATGATAAAGAAACAGGTGAGCTGCGCGCATGCAGAGGAGGGGACTTTGTTGTCCTGATGCGGAGTGTGCGTGGACTGGACCAGCTGTACGCAGAAGCACTGCGAAAAGTGGGCGTGGAAGCACAGCTCTGCACTGCATCCGGGTATTTTGATTCAAGGGAAGTTTCGCTGATGGTTTCGCTGTTGCAGGTGCTGGATAACCCGGCAAGGGATGTCTCACTTGCGGCTGTGCTGCTTTCGCCGGTATTTTCGTTTGACTGTGATGATCTGGCACGGCTGGCGTTGGATGCACGGGAAGGCAGCCTTTACCGCGCATTGCTGCGGGAGGCAGATGGCGACACATCCCATGCGGAAAAGGCCCGGCAGTTTGTCGGATTACTTGCACGACTGCGCAGAAAAAGCGCAGTCAGCAGAATCAGTACGCTGATTCAATATATCTACGACCAGACCGATTTTATCGAGGTACTTTCCCGTACAACCGGCGGCGGTGCAAGAGAAGCCAACCTGCGATTGCTGCTCAAGTATGCCGCAGATTATGAATCTGGCGGCAACAGTGAGCTGGCAGGGTTTGTTTCTTACCTCAATGCGCTCGCCGAAGAAAATACTGACTTTAAGGCGGCTGTTCCGCTCAGTGAGGCAGACCATGCGGTACGGATTATGACGATTCACCGTTCCAAAGGATTGGAATTCCCGATTGTCGCATTGGCCGCCTGTTCCAGACGGTTTAACGTGCGGGAACTGACCGGAATGACCTTATTTCATCCGGAGATGGGATTTGGGCTTCGCCGGGTCGAGCGGGAAAAACTGCAAAAATATCCGACGCTCCCGTATGCCGCAATTGCGGCCCGTCAGAAGGCGGACCTTGTGTCGGAAGAGATGCGGCTATTGTATGTTGCATTGACAAGAGCAAAAGAACGGCTGATTCTCTGCGTATCTGAGAAAAATCTCGGAGCTGCTCTGAACCGTGCGGCCGGAATGTATACCGGTGGGGATGGTCAGAAAATTTCGGAGGTTGCTTCCGCTCGCTGTCAGCGGTACAGCGACTGGATTCTGGCCGCTTTGCTGCGCCATCCGGCGATGCGGCAGGTCCGGGATGATTACGCGATAGAACAGCCGGGAATGATTGGAATGGAATTTGACCTGCGGGTTGTGCGTCCGCAGCCGGTGCTCAGTTCCCAGCAGGAAGAACCGGATACCGGAGTAAACCGGCTGGATGAAGAGGAAGAAACGGAGGAAATACTGAACAAACGGTTTGACTGGCAGTATCCTTTCGAATCCCTCACCCGGATTCCTGCAAAAGTTTCGGTTACCCGTATCACCCACCCAACCCGGAAAATTACCCTGTCGGCTCCCCGGTTTCTGACAGGTGGAGACAGTAAACTGTCGGAGGAGTGCGGCGGCGATGAGCTGCTGCTGGAAAAGCGGCAGGCAGAGCCGGGAAGGACCGATACCGAATTTACTCCTGCCCAGCAGGGGACGATCTTTCACCGTGCCTTGCAGTTCGCGGATTACGCGGCAGGTGCAGTGGACCCGGATGGAGAGCTTGCACGGCTGGTCAGAGAGGAATATCTGACACCCAAAGAGGCAAAGACAATCGATCGGCAGGAATTTGCCGCCTTTTTCCGGTCACCTCTGATGGAACGGATGCTGCGGGCCGAAAGGATGTGGCGGGAATACAAATTCTTTGACACCATCCCGGCAGTTGAGGCAGGTTTTCCGGAGGGAGGAACTGCACCGGTTCTGTTGCAGGGTATCGCGGACTGTATCTTTGTAGAAGATGGCAGTCTGTATCTGGTGGATTATAAGACCGACCGGGTTTCTTCATTAAGGCAGCTGGAAAAACGGTACAGTGAACAGCTGAGGCTGTATAAACGGGCAATCCTGCGTCAGCCGGTGTTCCGACGGATGGGATTTGTATTTGGCGGAAGCTGTCTGTATTCGACGCGGTTGGGAAGCTATCTGGAGCTGCCCTGACCAAAAAAGAAAAAACCGGGCAGATTTTGCTGTAAATTTACGAATCGTTTATAGAATCGTATAGGGAACGTACTTGACAAATTGCCGGTTTTCCGTCATAATAGATATGTTCAAAATCTATAAAAAGATGCCTTTTGTGACATTCGCCCTGTAATTTTGAAGGACAGGTGTATGCAAAGGCGTACTGCCGTATTCAAATACGGCAGCTGAAAGGAACGATCAAGATCTATGTCGTTATTTGGTGGACTGTTTAACTACAGCAAACCCGGCCCCGGCGTCGATAAGAACGCTCCGAAGAAAAAACGTTTTTTCTATTTCTTCGAACTGTTTGGACGCAAATTCTGGAAACTGGTAGAGCTTAATCTTTTGTATCTGCTCTGCTGTATCCCGGTGGTCACGATTGGACCGGCAACCTGCGGACTGGTGTACATCCTGCGCAACTTTGCCAATGAAAAACCGGTCTTTATGGTGTCTGACTTCTTTGACGCCTTTAAATCCAATTTCAAGCAGGGATTTGTGCTGGGAATACTGGATATCGTCTCCAGCGGTATTGTTGGGATTGCGCTGTTGTGGTATATTGCGAATCAGGGACTGTCGATCGCGATGGCGATTCCGCTGGGTGTCTGTATCGGCGTCGAAGTGCTGCTGATGTTCATGCGGTTTTATACCTACCTGATGACGGTCACGGTTGAACTCCCGATTAAGCATATCCTGAAAAACAGCTTTATCTTTTCTTTCCTGGGCATCAAGACCAATTTCATCAGCGCATTCTGGGTGATTTTGCTGATCATCCCGATTCTTTGGTTCTGGCCCTGGCTGTTGTTTTTTATTCTACTTGGATTTTCTACCATGTGGTTTATCACCACGTTTAACTCTTATCCTTATATTGTCAAGTATATCATTGAACCCCATGAGCGGCAGATGCGCGCTGAACGGGGCGAGGATGACGACGAATATGACGATGACGAGGATGAGGACGACGATGAACCGATCTTCACCGATATCGGTTCTCAGGAAAAACCGGCACTGCCTGAAAAGAAAGCCGGTAAACAGAAGATTATACGGTAAATGGGAAAACGCTCTCCGCCTTGCTGGCAGAGGGCGTTTTATCTTCCCGGCCATCATGGCGGAAAGGCAGCACAATGAAAAGTGTATAAAAAGGAAGCAGAAACAGGCAGATTTTATCGGAAGAATTTTTGATTTTTTGTGCTTGACAGATCAGTTTCACTGTGCTATACTAATTAGGCAACAATAAAGCAGAACGCTCGGTTCTCACCCTTCGCTTTCGTGTTAGATGGGTCAATATCTTGAGATAAACGGTCTTCTTTTGTGGAAAGGCTGTGGTTCAGGTGCGGGCGTTTCGGATTGCGTCCGTGCTTTTTTGTTGTCCAAAATTTATTGCTTACGACAGGTATCGGAGGTGCTTTACCATTAGCAAAAAAGACTTGTATATCAATGAGGAAATCCGTGAAAAGGAAGTCCGCGTCATTGATGCTGACGGAAGCCAGCTTGGCATTATGCCCACCAGACAGGCTCTTCAGATTGCAGCCGAAAAGGGTCTTGACCTTGTAGACATTGCGCCTCAGGCCACTCCCAACGTTTGCCGGATTATGGACTACGGTAAATACCGCTATGAACAGGCAAAACGTGAAAAGGAAGCAAGAAAGAATCAGAAGACGGTTGATATCAAGGAAGTGCGGATGTCGATGAATATCGATACCCACGACTTTGAAACCAAAGTCAATCAGGCCGTCAGATTTTTGCAGGGCGGCGACAAGGTGAAGGTTTCGGTTCGTTTCCGCGGCAGAGAGATGGCGCACACCGAACTCGGCAGGGAACTGCTTGACCGCTTCAAGGATTCGGTCGGAGAAGCCGGTGTCATTGACAAGCCTGCCAAGATGGAAGGCCGCAGCATGGCCATGTTCATCTCCCCGAAGCCTGCCAGATAATACGACGGTGTTCCGTCATACAGGGCAAATGACCCACAAGGAGGACTATTGATATGCCGAAGATCAAAACTCACAGCGCAACGAAAAAACGTTTTGCACTGACCGCATCCGGTAAGGTAAAATGCGCTCATATGAACAAACGTCACATCCTGACCAAGAAATCCGCCAAGCGGAAACGTCAGCTGCGCAACACTGCTTATGCTCACAAGACCTGCATGGCAGCTGTAAAGACCCTGCTTCCCTACGACTAAACCACAACTGACTGATTACGAATCTGGAGGTACAATAGAATGGCTCGTGTAAAGGGCGCTATGATGACGCGCAAAAGAAGAAATAAAACTCTGAAACTCGCTAAAGGTTACTGGGGCGCTAAGAGCAAACTGTTCAAAACCGCTAAAGAAGCTGTCTTCAAATCCGGCCAGAAGGCTTACGTCGGCCGTAAGGCTAAAAAACGTGATTTCAGAAGACTGTGGATCACCAGAATCTCTGCCGGCTGCAAAGCAAACGGCATGAACTACTCCACTTTCATGAACGGCCTGAAGAAAGCCGGCATCTCCCTCAACAGAAAGATGCTGTCTGAGATCGCTATCCATGATGCTGCTGCTTTCACCTCTCTGTGCGAGAAGGCAAAAGCTGCCCTGTAATTGACTGAAGTCGCGCCCAGGTCGGAAGACCCGGGCGTTTTCTTTTGCAGTTTTGCGGCTGAGAAGGGACAGCCGCCATTTTTTTTACATTTTCCTGTTTACAGAATTCGTGTTTCGTGCGATAATAACGGTGTATAAATTTTTTTCGCCGGAAGCCGGCGTTTGGGCAGGGGGGATATTTTGGATATAATTGCATCAAAGGATAATCCCCGTATTCGGGATTGTGTCCGGCTTTCATCCCAGAAAAAGGCAAGAGTCCGCGCCGGACTTTTTGTGCTGGAAGGCGTTAAGCTGCTGGAGGAGGCGGTTCGCAGCGGTATTGAGATTGAAAGTGTCTACATCACCCGCGACTGTCTCGACAGCGGAAAAAGCCAGCTGGCTGTTCTGGAAGAACTGTCCGGGAAAACATTTCTGGTCACAGATGCCGCTGCATCCCGGCTGTTTCAGTCCAAAACGCCGCAGGGTGTCTGTGCGGTCTGCCGGATTCCTGAACATTGTCCGGATTTTGACAAAAAAGGACGATATCTGGGACTGTGGGATTTGCAGGACCCAGGCAATGTCGGAACGATGATTCGAACGGCGGATGCACTGGGATTTGACGGCGTTATCCTCAGTGAGGGATGCTGTGATTTGTATAATCTGAAGACGGTCCGGGCTGCAATGGGTTCTCTGTTCAGAATGCCGCTGCTGGTGACGGATATGCAGAACTTTATCCGGCAGCATCAGAAGGACCTCACTTTTTATGCATCGGTGGTGGATGCGGATGCGCCCGGCATTACCGGAATCAGGTTCCCTGCCGGAAGTGTGATGATGATCGGCAACGAGGGGAATGGGCTGTCAGCTGAACAGGTCGCGCTCTGCGGGAACAGGGTCACCATCCCGATGACCGGAAGGGCAGAATCATTTAATGCGGCGATGGCGGCTACGATTTTAATGTGGGAAATGAGCCGTCAGCCATAACAGTTTTTTAGAAAGAAGAATGTTGATGAAGACGATCAAAAGCTTTCAGGTAAATCACGATAAGCTGACCAAAGGAATGTATGTCTCCAGAATAGACGGCGACTGCATCACCTATGATATTCGGATGGTTACGCCCAATGGCGGCGTTTATCTGGAAAACGACGGACTGCATACATTTGAGCATCTGTTTGCAACCTATGTGCGCAATTCGGACTTTTCCGATCAGATTATCTATGTCGGCCCGATGGGCTGCCGGACCGGTTTTTACTTTATTACCAGAGATACGATGTCCAGACAGCAGGCACTGGATCTTGTCCGGCAGACCTGTGATTTTATACTCGACTTTACCGGAGAAATTCCCGGTTCCAAGCGCTGGGAATGTGGAAACTATCTGGACCATTCACTCCCGAAGGCGAAAAATTATGCGGCAGATCTTAAAAATGTTTTGTTGGGCTGGACGGTCGAACAGATGATTTATCAGCAGTAACCTTTTATTGGCGGACCGCCAAAATATAACAAAAGGAGTGTCGCTCAATGTACGACGGAAATAAAACACTGTATTGGGTTTGGCTGACACAGTGTTTCTCTACTCCCAGTCCAAAGGTGATCAAGCTGCTGGATCAAACCGATCCTGAAACTTTTTATAACGAAAAAACCGCTTATCCATTTTTAAATCAGAATGATATGCGTGCAGTCACGACCGTTTCCCTTGAACGGGCACAGATGATTCTTGACCGGTGCGAAAAGCTGGGAATCAAGGTCATTACGATGGATGATGAGGAATATCCCGAAAGCCTGCTGCATATTTTCTGCCCGCCTGTTGTGATTTATGTGCAGGGCTCGATCAGCTGCCTGAAAGAGTCTCTGTCAGTTGCTGCGGTCGGCTCACGGCAGTCGATTGATTATTATAACGCCGAAATGGGCAATATCTGTTATCAGCTGGCGCTGGCCGGTGCTGTGATTGTCAGCGGTTGCGCGGTCGGAAATGATACCTATGCCCATCTTGGGTGTATGGCAGGCGGCGGTCCGACCATAGGCGTCCTTGCCTGTGGAAGTGACGTGGATTATCCTGCCAAAAGCAGAGAACTCAAAAAAGAGATTCTCTCACGCGGCGGCGCACTGGTGACCGAACTGCCGCCTGGAACCAGAAATTTCCGCGGTTATTTTCAGGCACGCAACCGGTTGATTGCTGGTCTCGCAGACTGTGTGCTGCTGGGACAGGTTCCGATGCGCAGCGGTGCAATTATTACGGCAGAAGCGGCAGTCGATCAGGGAAAGGAGATATTCTGCATTCCTCCCTGTAATATCAGTGAACCAGCCTGTATGGGGGTCGCACCATTTATCCGGGACGGTGCGAAAATGGCGTTGTCCGGATATGATATTGCGTCGTTTTATTCGGACATCTATCGTAAGACGTTGAAGCCGGACGTGTTCAACCATCAGATGTATCTTTTCAAACTTGCAGAGGAAAGCGCTGATATTCCGGCACCGAAGAAAAAGTCAGCGTCTAAACCGGCAGGCGAAAAGAAAAAAACTGCGTCCTCCCGGACAAAAACTGATAAAAAGTCTGAAGAACAAAAGCCAGCCGCAAAGCCGGTTGATCTGATGAATTATCCGGAAGATGACCCCCGGCGGACGATCCTTGCACTGCTAAGCGACGAGCCGAGAATGATCGATGACCTGAAAACACAGTCTGGGCTGTCGACCAGCCAGCTGCTGCAGGTGTTGACGGATATGGAAATGGATGGTATCATCGAAGCATTGAGTGGTCAGCGGTATAAACTGACCTGATGACACGGGACAACGTCAGTTTGTCCCTCCTCACAGCAGGATTTTCTGTGGGGGAAAGTGGATCGGACCCGGCCGGGAGGTCTGCCGGTCCATTTTTCCGCGCAGAGGTTTTTGTTGCGCGCCCGCTGTATAGAACAGCGGCTGAATTGGAGAAAGAAGCTTCCTTTTCTTTTGGGAAATAGGAAAAGGTTGAAAGGAAAGATAGCCCCGATGAGTAAGCTTGTTATTGTAGAGTCGCCGGCAAAGGCGAAAACCATTAAAAAATATCTGGGGAAAAATTATGAGGTCATGGCGTCGATGGGACATGTACGGGATCTTCCCAAAAGTACCCTCGGTGTGGATGTGGAGCATGATTTTACCCCGAAATATCTGAATATCCGCAAACAGTCAGATACCATCAAAGGTTTGCAGGCTGCCGCCAAAAAGGCGGATAAAGTCTATCTGGCAACTGACCCTGACCGTGAGGGAGAAGCAATTTCCTGGCATCTGGCCAATATCCTGAAACTGGATGTCGCGGATAAAAACCGCGTGACCTTTAATGAGATCACCAAAACTGGTGTCAAAGATGGAATGGCACACCCAAGAAGTCTGGATATGGACCTGGTCAATGCCCAGCAGGCCAGAAGAATTCTCGATCGGATTGTCGGTTATAAGCTGTCCCCGTTCCTGTGGAAAAAGGTCCATCCCGGCCTGAGTGCAGGCCGTGTCCAGTCGGTTACTGTTCGGATGATCGTTGACCGCGAAAATGAAATCCGGGCGTTTGTGCCGGAAGAATACTGGACGATTGAGGCAAAACTTAACCCTCAGTCTTCAAAATCCCGTAAAGGGTTTGTCGCGCGTTTTTACGGAATCGACGGCAAAAAGGTCGAGCTTTCCAATAAGGAACAGACCGATCAGGTGCTGGAAATGCTGAAAGGCGCGCAGTATCAGGTAAGCGGCCTTAAAAAGGGAACCCGTAAGCGTTCTCCTGCACCGCCTTTTACCACTTCGACGCTGCAACAGGAGGCTTCCCGTAAACTCGGCTTCCAGTCCAAACGGACAATGTCGGCTGCTCAGCAGCTGTACGAGGGCGTTGAACTGCCCAAGCTGGGCGCAGTCGGTCTGATTACCTATATGAGAACTGACTCGCTGCGTATCTCAGATGAGGCGCGTGCAGCTGCTTCCAGCTATATTGAGGAAAAGTACGGTAAAGATTACCTGCCCGCATCTCCCCGTATCTACAAGACCAGAGCAGGGGCACAGGACGCGCATGAGGCGATTCGCCCGACCATGCCGGAGATGACGCCTGAATCGGTAAAGGAAAACCTGTCTGCCGATCAATATAAACTGTATAAGCTGATTTGGGACCGCTTCATCGCTTCTCAGATGGCAGATGCTGTTTATGATACGGTAGCGGTGGATATTGCTGCTGGACGCTGCCTGTTCAAGGCAAGCGGCTTCTCGGTTCAGTTCGATGGCTTTACCACGCTGTATGTCGAAGGCAAGGATACCGACGAGGAAAAAGAAGGAATGTTGCCGGCAATGGAAATCGGTGACCTGCTCAAACTGCTGGAACTGGGCGGCAATCAGCATTTCACCCAGCCTCCTGCACGGTATACCGAAGCATCGCTGATTAAGATGCTGGAAGAAAACGGCATCGGCCGTCCGTCTACCTATGCGCCTACTATTTCGACGATTCTGGCGCGTGGATATGTTGAGCGGGAAGGCAAGTCGCTGAAACCGACCCAGCTGGGCGAAGTGACGACCAGCCTGATGACCGGACATTTTGCGCAGATTGTCGACCCCGGCTTTACTGCGAAGATGGAGACTGACCTCGACCTGGTCGGCGAAGGGAAAAAGTCGTGGGTGCAGACACTGCAGGAATTCTACGGCGATTTTTCCACGACCCTGTCCAAGGCTGAGGAAGACATGAAGGACGTCTTTATGAAGATACCGGACGAAGAGACCGATATTGTCTGTGAAAAATGCGGACGGAAGATGGTCATTAAAACCGGACGGTTTGGAAAATTCCTCGCCTGTCCCGGTTTCCCGGAATGCCGGAATACTAAGACAATTGCAGTTGAAGCACCCGGTGCCTGCCCGAAGTGCGGCGGCAAGATCCTTGAAAAGAAGTCGAGAAAAGGCAAGAAGTTCTTTGGCTGTGAACACAATCCCGAATGTGATTTTATGAGCTGGGATGCTCCGATTGCGGAAAACTGCCCCAAGTGCGGCAAAACACTGCTGCAAAAGGCTGGCAGAGGCGCAAAAATTTACTGCTCCAATCCGGCGTGTGATTATGAACGTCCGGTTGAAAAGAAATAAGGGGGCTGCCGATGAAAAAAGCGATTGTAGTTGGCGGCGGCCTTGCCGGATGTGAGGCGGCTCAGATTATCGCCTCTTATGGAATCAATGTCGATTTGTACGAACAGAAGCCGGTTCAGTTTTCTGCGGCGCATAAAAGCGAAGGTCTGGCAGAGCTGGTCTGCTCCAATTCCCTCAAGGCTTCCCGGCTGGCGTCTGCTTCCGGGTTGTTAAAAGAGGAAATGCGGCTGCTGGGCAGTATGCTGGTACCGGCAGCTGAGAAAACGGCGGTCGCGGCAGGCGGTGCGCTTGCCGTTGACCGGACGCTGTTCTCTCAGATGGCGACCCGGATGATCGAAGAAAATCCGCGGATTCATCTGATTCGGGAAGAGGTGACCGGGCTTTCATTTGATTGCCCGGCTGTCATTGCGACCGGTCCGCTGACCAGCGACCGGATGGCGGAGGCCATCCGCGAAAAAACCGGTGAGGATTCGCTGTCGTTCTTTGATGCGGCAGCGCCGATTGTGTTGGCAGACTCGATTGACCGGGAGATTGTTTTTGCCGCGTCTCGTTATGGACGTGGGGAGGATGATTACCTCAATTGCCCGATGAACCGGGAGGAATACGAGGCATTTTACGACGCGCTGATTCATGCGGAGGGTGCACCCCGACATGATGTTGACAACGGCCTGAAAGTATACGAGGGCTGTATGCCGATTGAGATTATGGCCAAACGTGGCGATGATACCATCCGTTTTGGTCCGCTCAAGCCGGTGGGACTGCGTGACCCACGCACCGGCCATCGTCCGTGGGCAGTCGTTCAGCTGAGAAAGGAAAATGCGCAGGGGACGATGTACAACCTGGTCGGCTTCCAGACCAATCTCAAATGGGGTGAACAGAAGCGGGTATTTTCGATGATTCCGGGTCTGGCAAACGCCGAGTTTGTCCGGTATGGGGTCATGCACCGCAATACCTTCCTCAATTCCCCCAAGCTGCTGGGACGAGATTTCCGTCTGCTCAATGGCGGAGAGCTGTGGTTTGCCGGTCAGATGACCGGTGTCGAAGGGTACATGGAGTCGGCAATGAGCGGACTGGTAGCAGGACATGCGCTGGCACGCCGGATGATGGGACTGACGCCGTTTGACTTCCCGCACGAGACGATGATCGGGGCACTTTGTGACCATGTCTGTGACAGAAGCGTTCCGGACTTCCAGCCGATGGGCAGTAATATGGGTATATTGCCGCCTTTGCCTGAGCGGATTCTGGATAAAAAAGAGCGGTATTTACAGGTCGCACGGCGGGCCATCAGAGCGTTTGCAGCTGAACTGGAAAGAAATGGATATACAGAGCATTTTAAAGACAGCGCTGTCCTTTCGGAAGAGCTGCCGCCAGATGTAGAGAAAGGATGACCGGAAATGAAAATCATTGTGGACGGATTTGGCGGAGACAATGCGCCGCTTGCTGTGCTGGAAGGCTGTGCTGCGGCTGTGAAGGAGTACGGAGTGGATCTGATTGTGACCGGCGATGAGCAGGTAATTCGCAAAACTGCGGCGGAACATCAGATTTCGCTGGATGGTATTGAGATCGTCCATGCACCGGATGTCATTTCAATGCATGATGACCCGGTAACCCTGCTCAAGGCCAAGTCGGAAAGCTCGATGGCGGTTGCATTTAAGCTGCTCAAGGAAGGCAAAGGAGATGCCTTTGTCAGCGGCGGCAGCACCGGTGCGATTGTCGTCGGTGCAAACTTTATCATCAAGCGGCTGAAGGGCATCAAACGTGCTGGACTTGCGACGGTCATCCCGACCATCAAAGGCTGCTATCTGCTGATGGACGCCGGCGCAAACCTTGACTGTAAACCGGAAACGCTGCTGCATTTCGGCATTATGGGCAGCATTTACATGGAAAAGGTCATGGGTGTGAAAAAACCGAAAGTCGGTCTGGTCAATGTTGGTGCTGAAGATACCAAGGGCGGCGATCTGCAAAAAGAAGCGTATGCCCTGCTGACCAAGGCGCCCATCAACTTTACCGGCAACGTCGAGGCACGTGGTATTCCGGCAGGTGAAGTCGATGTTGCGGTTGCGGATGGTTTTACCGGCAACATTATCCTCAAACTGACCGAAGGACTCGGTTCGATGTTTGCCAAAATGGTCAAGGGAATGTTTACCGGCACCGGCAAGCTTGCAGCACTGATGCTGCTGGGCAAGATCAAGGCATTTAAAAAGTCGATGGATTATACCGAATACGGCGGTGCACCGCTGCTGGGTGCTGCCCTGCCGGTCATTAAGGCACACGGCAGCTCCAATGGGTATGCGTTTAAAAACGCGATCCGTCAGGCAAGAGATTTTGTCTCCGGCGGCGTCAACGACGCAATCTCTCAGGCACTGGCAACGCTGCGGGAAGAAGCTGCTAAGGAAAAAGAAGACTGATAGTAAAGATCCCCGGGCGGATTTCCGTCCGGGGCTGTCGGCGGTTTTTGATGCATCTGGAAAACAGTTTCCCGATGCCTGAGGGACCGCAGGAAAGGATGAAAGATATGTCGACAGTTCATGAAAACGGCGAGAATCTGGAGGAATTTGAGCAGAAGATCGGATATACCTTCAAACGGATTTCCTATCTTGAACAGGCTCTGACCCATTCTTCCTACGCTAACGAGGGACATAAACACCTGAAAAACAACGAACGGCTGGAATTCCTGGGAGACTCGGTTTTGTCGGTCATCGTAGCGCGTTATCTTTTCCTGAACTACAAAGATCTTCCCGAAGGCGTTCTGACCAAAATGCGGGCAAGTCTGGTCTGTGAGAAGGCACTGGATGTGTTCGCAGGAGAGCTGGAGCTGGGCAAATATCTGCGACTGGGCAAAGGCGAGGAACTGACCGGCGGACGGCAGCGTCCGTCGATTATTGCTGACGCATTTGAAGCGGTGTTGGCGGCAATCTATCTGGACGGCGGCTATGAGGAAGCACAGCGGTTTGTCATGCGGTTTATCCCCAAGAATATCGATATCCGCAAACAGAGCCCGCTGTCTGATTACAAAACTGCATTGCAGGAAGTTGTTCAGCAGAACAAGGAAGAAAAGGTTACTTACCGTCTGGTAGATGAACATGGTCCTGATCATGCCAAGGTCTTTACCGCTGAGGTGCTGCTCAATTCCAATGTCATCGGAACCGGCACCGCTTCCAGTAAAAAACAGGCAGAACAAAACGCTGCCCGTGAAGCACTGGAACTGATGGGATACGAACTTTAATGGGAAAGACGGTGCGCGCGGGGATTGTGCCGCTGTTTATCCCACATATGGGGTGTCCGCATCATTGCTCCTTTTGTGATCAGAGGAGCATTTCCGGTCAGCAGCAGCGGGTGACGCCGCAGACGGTCGCGAAAGAACTTCGGGAGGCATTTTCTTATCAGCAGCCGCCAGGAACCGAAATCGCCTTTTTTGGCGGGAGTTTTACCTGTCTGCCGGAAGAGCTGATGTGTGCTTTCCTGGAACAGGCGGCACCTTTCCTCCAAAACGGACAGGCTGCCGGGCTGCGCTGCTCCACCCGTCCGGATGGGATTAACCTGCATACGCTTGCGCTGCTCAGAAAATACGGAATGAAAACGGTTGAGCTGGGCGCACAGAGCCTTGACGAAGAGGTGCTGCTGCGCAATCAGCGCGGACATACTTCGCAGGACGTTTTTTCAGCGGTACAGCTGTTGCGTGAAAATGGTTTTCGTGTCGGACTTCAGATTATGACCGGCTTGCCGGGTGATACACCGGAAACATTGGAAAAAACAGTGCGCGGTGTATTAAAAATACATCCGGATATGCTGCGGATTTACCCGACTGTTGTATTGCGCGGAACGCTGCTGGAAAACTGGATGCGGGACGGAAGTTTTCAGCCGATGGGGCTGGATGAAGCAGTGGACATCTGCTCTGGTATTCTGGCACGGATGGAACAGGCTGGCATACCGGTCATTCGGCTGGGATTGCACGCATCGGATACACTGGAACAGGAGATGGTCGGCGGTGCTTATCACCCCGCTTTCCGGGAACTGTGTGAATCCCGGTTGATTCGGGAAAAGGTTGACCGGGAACTGGGCAGTTTTGCGGCTGGAAGCCGAATCCTGCTGCGGGTATCGTCCAAGGACGTTTCTCGCACAGTTGGACAGAAGCGGGCAAATCTTCAGCATTGGCGGCAGATGGGCTATCAGGTGACAGTCCGCGCAGCTGATGTGCAGCCGGGCAGTTTATTACTGACAGAAGATTCTGATTATGGATATTTGCAGAGAGGGGTTTAATGGATGCGTTTAAGTTCCCTGGAAATACAGGGGTTTAAATCCTTTCCGGACAAGACCAAAATTGAATTTGACAGAGGAATGACGGTCGTCGTCGGCCCGAATGGGAGCGGCAAGTCGAATATCAGTGACGCAATGCGTTGGGTATTGGGTGAACAGTCCACCAAAACATTGCGTGGCGGCAAGATGGAGGACGTCATCTTTGCCGGTACCGCCACCCGTAAGCCGATGGGATGTGCCTGTGTTTCGTTGACGTTTGACAACACCGACCGCACCCTTCCGGTAGAGGAGGACGCTGTCACCATCACCCGGAGATATTACCGGAGCGGTGAGAGTGAATACCTGCTCAATGGACGCGCTATCCGGCTGCGGGAACTGAATGAGATGCTGATGGATACCGGCCTTGGCAAGGACGGCTATTCGATGATCGGACAGGGGCGTATTGCCGAGATTATCGCCGCCAAAAGCCGTGAACGACGGGAAATCTTTGAAGAGGCGGCCGGTATTGCAAAATACCGCTACCGTCGGGAAGAAGCAGAACGGAAACTGACCCAGGCGCAGGAAAACCTGCTGCGGTTGTATGATATTCTGTCTGAACTGGAAGCGCGGGTTGGACCGTTGAAGGAACAGTCGGAAAAGGCGGAACAGTTTTTAAGCCTGTCGGAGGAGAAAAAGAAACTGGAAGTTTCCCTCTGGCTTCAGACGCTGGATGGTTACCGGGAGTCGCTGCGTGAACAGGAAAACAAATGCCTGATTGCACGGGGAGACGCCGAACGGCTGCAGGCTGAGGCGGACCGGATTGAACAGCAGATTCAGGATACCTTCCGTCAGACACAGGACTGCCTGACCAAGAGCGAAGAGTACCGCCAGATTCGGGAAAACCTGCAAAACCGGATTGCTTCTCACCGTTCGGATATCGCAGTACATGAGAATGAACGCACCCATTGCCTGCTTGAACAGAAGCGGATGAAGGGTGAGATTGCAGGAGCAGATGCACAGGCAGGCGAGCGTGCAGCTGCTATTCTGGCAGCTTCGGAAGAGGAAAAGGGTCTGGAACAAAAGCTGGTTTCGCTGGAAAAGGAAGAACAGCTCGCCAAAGAAGAACAGCAAAAGTTGCTCGAAAAGGGAAAAAGCTACGATTCCGAAACAGGAGATTTACAGGCGAGGCTCAGCACACTGGCATTGGACATATCCCGCTACAGTATGACAATCACTGCGTCGGAACGATCGGCGGCAGATGAGCGGATTCGCCTGCGTGAAGCAGAAGAAGGCATCCGGTCGGCACAGGAAAAAAACGAACAGCAGCAGGCAGCAATTGCTGAGGTTGACGGACTGTTGGAAGAGATTGTCGCCAGACGGGAGTCGCTGACCAACACCGAAAAAGGATTGCAAATCAAGTTTTCCGGCAAGGAGCAGGCTCTGAAAAAATTGCAGCAGCAGTATCAGGACCTTGAGCTGGAAGAAAAAGGAAAACTTCAGCGGGCTAATTTGCTGAAGGATTTGGAAGAAAACATGGAAGGCTTTGCCCATTCGGTCAAGTCGGTCCTGAACTGGCAGAAAAACGGCGTGCAAAAGGGTGTGCATGGAACGGTCGCCCAGTTGATCAGCGTACCTTCCCAGTATGCGCTGGCGATTGAAACGGCGCTTGGCGGCGCACTTCAAAACCTGATTGTGGCCGATGAAGAAACGGCCAAAAGCTGTATTCGTCGTTTGCAGCGAGGAAAAGCAGGCCGGGCAACTTTCCTGCCGCTGACCTCGGTCAAAGGAAACCTGCTCGACCAGCCGGGATTGGAAAAGGAGCCGGGATTTGTCGGGATTGCTTCCGAACTGATTGAAACCGACCCGGCTTACCGTGGAATTGCACGGTTTTTGCTGGGCAGAATTGTCATTGCGTCCGATCTGGACGCCGCGTCTGATATGGCAAGGAAAAACCGCTATCGTTTTCGGGTGGTTACCCTCGATGGGCAGCAGGTCAATGTCGGCGGTTCCTTTACCGGTGGCAGTGCTGCACGAACCCAGGGTTTGCTCAGCCGGAGAGGTGAAGCGGCCGCACTGCGCAAAGAGGCGGAAACGCTGCACAGCCAAAAGGAAGCGGTTGCACAAAAGGGCAGAGAACTGAAAGCCGAACTGGATGGGATTCAGGCCCAGATTGAGGGAACCCGCAGTGAACTGATCGTTGCGGGCGAGGATTATGTCCGGTTTGAAGGCGAAAAAAAGCGTTGTGAAACCGAGATGCAGTCAGCCGAGGAGCGGATGGAAAGCTTTCGGGCACAGGCTGCACAGTGCCGGGACAGGCTGGCGGCGGCTGAGGCGGAAAACCGCACAGCTGCCGAGGCACTCGCAAAGGCAAAAGAGGAAAAACAGTCGGTCGAAAGCCGCCTGACCTCCCGTCAGGGACGGCAGGATCAGCTGAGTACCCAGCTGGAACAGCTGGCTGCCCGTTTATCGGCATTTTCCGTCCGCAGGGTTGTGCTGGAAAAGGACCTCGAAGCGGCGCGTGTCCGTAAGGAAAATCTTGGAAAGGAACGGGCTGAGGCTGCCGCACGTCAGCAGCAGCTGAAAGAAGAGGTACAAAAGCTGGATGAAACCCTTTCCAAACTGGAAAACGATATCAAAACCTGTAAACAGGAAATTGATACCTTTACCCGGCAGATTGCTGACTATGAAAAGAAAAATGAGCAGATTCTGGCAGAACGCACCAGGCTGGAGGGTGAAACCCTCTCTCTGCGGCAGAAATCGCGGGAAGCATCGCTCCAGAAGGAACGCGCTGCCGGCGAACAGGCGCGGCTGGATGAACAGAAACAGACCATTCAACGGGATTATGACCACCTTGTTTCCCGACTGTGGGAAGAGTATGAGCTGACTCCACGGGAGGCAGAGGCGGTTCGGGTACCGATGGAAAGCGTGACGGAAGGAAATCGGCAGCTGGGTATCCTGAAAAACAGAATCAAAGCATTGGGAAGCATCAACGTTGCGGCAATTGAGGAATACCGGGAAGTATCCGGACGGTACGCGTTTTTGAAAACGCAGGTGGACGATGCAGCTGGTGCACGAGATGAGCTGTTGCAGCTGATCGAAAACCTGACCGAAGAGATGAAAACCATTTTCACGTCGGCATTTGAAACAATCAACCGCAATTTTGGCCGTATCTTTGCCGAGCTGTTTGGAGGCGGCAGCGCTTCTTTGCAGCTGGAAGACCCGGCAGATGTGCTGGAATGTGGCATCGAAATCATCGTCCAGCCGCCGGGAAAGATTATCAAAAACCTTGCGGCTCTTTCGGGCGGCGAGCAGGCAATGGTCGCGGTTGCAATTTATTTTGCAATCCTGAAGGTTCGTCCGTCGCCGTTTTGCGTACTCGACGAGATCGAGGCGGCGCTGGATGATGTCAATGTCTCCCGGTACGCGGCCTATCTGCGCAGTATCTGCGATAAAACGCAGTTTATCCTGATTACCCACCGCCGAGGCACAATGGAACAGGCGGATGTCCTGTACGGCGTGACGATGCAGGAAAGCGGTGTTTCCAGGCTGCTGCAGCTGAAAATTTCCCAGCTGTCTTCTGAGAATTTGCAGACAGACCAGTTGTAACAGGTTCTGAATTTGATAGGAGGAATGGCAAATGGGTTTTTTTGAAAAAATCAGAGAAGGAATCAAGAAAACCAAAGACTCGATGATGCAGAAGGTGGAACGGGTTATCAACTCGTTTACCAAAATTGACGAAGATTTTCTGGAAGAGCTGGAAGAAACGCTGATTATGTCAGATGTCGGCGTCGAAACTTCAGAGGCTATCATTGAACAGCTTCGGAAAAAGATCAAGGAAACCGGTGCTACCGATACCGGTGAGGTCAAGGGACTGTTGGAAGAGATCATTTCGGATATGCTGCGGGAAGACCGTCCCTTCCAGATCAATACCCGTCCTTCAATTATCTTTGTCATCGGTGTCAACGGTGCCGGTAAAACGACCACTGTCGGCAAACTGGCTTCCAGTTATAAGGCACAGGGCAAAAAGGTCCTGGTTGCGGCTGCCGACACCTTCCGTGCTGCGGCAATTGACCAGCTGCAGGTTTGGACCGACCGTGCAGGCGTCGATATCGTCAAACATAAGGAAGGCGCTGACCCGGCGGCAGTTGTATACGATTCGATTGACGCGGCGAAGGCGCGCGGATGTGACCTGCTGCTGATTGATACGGCCGGACGGCTGCATAATAAGAAAAACCTGATGGCGGAACTGCACAAGATGTTCAGGATTGTCTCTCAGCGTGCAGAAGGCTGTGATGTGGAAGTTCTGCTGGTACTGGACGCGACAACCGGACAGAATGCTGTCAGTCAGGCAGAGCTGTTCAAAGAAGCTGCCAACATCACCGGTATCATCCTGACCAAGCTGGATGGTACTGCCAAAGGTGGTATCGTCATCTCTCTGAAAAATCAGCTCAATCTGCCGGTACGGTTTGTCGGCGTCGGAGAAAAGGTGGACGATTTGCAGGAATTTGTACCGGAAGATTTTGTCCGGGCACTGTTTGAATGATCGAATGGACGAAAGGAGAACGCCGGTATGGATATTATTCTGGCAACCAATAATAAAAACAAGGTACTGGAACTGAAACGGATGCTGGAACCGCTGGGATATACCCTCTATTCCCAGAAGGAAAAGGGAATTCAGCTGGAAGTTGAGGAAAACGGGACGACTTTCGAGGAAAATGCCCGCCTGAAAGCACAGGCAATCTATGATCTGACCGGATGCGCAGCACTGGCGGACGATTCCGGGCTGTGCGTGGATGCGCTGAATGGTGCGCCGGGGGTATACTCGGCACGTTATGCCGGTGAGCCGACCGACGACCATCGCAACAATATGAAACTGTTGGATGCGCTGGACGGCGTGACCGACCGGAGAGCACAGTTTGTCAGTGTCATTTGCTATATCGACCAGGACGGACAGGCTCATTATTTCCGCGGAGAATGCGCCGGGTCGATTGGATTTGAAGAGCTGGGAAAGATTGGCTTCGGTTATGACCCGATTTTTATGGTCAATGGACGCGCTTATGCTGAGATGACCGGCGAGGAAAAGGACGCGATTTCTCATAGAGGCAACGCAATTCGGCTGCTCGTCGACTTCCTGAAAAAGGGAGAATAATCTCATGCCGGCGGACAGACGGAAAAACGGGTGGCTCTGGCTCATCTGCATTGCAGCGGTGGTACTGGTGATGCTGAGCGGGATTCTGACTAGGGTGATATCGGGTCTGATGCCGACACGGCAGGAAAAAATCGCGGCAATGGTGATGGAAAATCTGGATGCGTTGGAGAACTCCACCCAGGCGTTTCTTTCCGGAAAGGCGGCGGAACCGTTTGGCATCCAATGCACGGCGACAGTCGAGACTCTTTCGGATGGCGGACAGTTTATCAGCTATCAGACAGATGCCGGCGGTTTTGGTCCCCAGACGTCTTATTATGGATTTTACTGGTCGCCGGAGGGAATGGTCAATTTTGCCGATTATTCGCTGGTGGGAATTCCGGATACTGCCGTCGGGCTGAAGACGCGGGCAGATGGGGACAATTGGTTTTATACCGAAAAAATAACCGGAAACTGGTACTATTTTGAATGGCATTTCTGATGATGGAGGGATTTGGATGCAGGAAATACTGATTGTAGTCGATATGCAGAATGATTTCGTCACCGGCGCACTCGGCAGTCCGGAGGCAGTTGCCGCCCTTCCGAAGGTTGTCGAAAAGGTGCGCGGCTTTGATGGCCGGGTGCTGTTTACCAGAGATACCCATGAACAGAATTATCTGGATACGCAGGAAGGACATAATCTGCCGGTTGTCCACTGTGTGCGGAATACTTCCGGCTGGCAGATTTGTCCCGAACTGGAAGCGGCCCGCAAAGAACAGCCGGTCGATAAATGTACATTTGGTTCCGTCGGGCTGGGGACGGTACTGCGGGCGGCAGATAAGGAAAATCACATCCGCAAAATCACGCTGATCGGTGTCTGCACCGATATCTGTGTGATTTCCAACGCACTGCTGCTCAAGGCGTTTCTGCCTGAGACGGAAATTGCGGTGGATGCTGCCTGCTGTGCCGGCGTGACGCCGGAGAGCCACCGTACCGCGCTGGCGGCGATGAAAGCCTGCCAGATCACGATTGAAAATGAATCAGGCAGCGCAGAGAAATAACTGGAGAAAGGATTGGACGTATATGCAAATCAGAAGAGCAATCAAAGAGGATATTCAGGAACTGCACAGCCTGCTTGCACAGGTTGAGATGATTCACCATCAGGGACGGCCTGACCTGTTCAAGGCAGGAGCACGCAAGTATTCCGATGAGGAACTGGAAGCGATTCTGCGGGATGATTCCCGTCCGGTATTTGCCGCGATTGGCGATGATGGTGAGGTGCTGGGATATGCTTTTTGTGTTTTTCAGCAGAAACTTGGGGATAATATCCTGACCGATATCAAGACGCTGTATATCGATGACCTGTGTGTCGATGAAAAGGCAAGAGGACAGCATATCGGAAAGAGCCTGTATGAATACGTCCTGAACTTTGCAAGAGAAAGCGGCTGCTACAATGTTACCCTGAATGTCTGGGCATGCAATGAGAGTGCCCGGAAATTCTATGAAAAATGCGGGCTGAAACCCCAAAAATACGGGATGGAAACCATCCTGTAACGGCAATCGAAATTTTGATCCAGAGAAAGGAAACACATTTATGACAAGCAAACAGAGAGCAAAACTGCGTGGAATGGCAAACTCGCTGGAAACCATTATGCAGATCGGCAAGGGCGGCGTCACCGAACAGACCTATAAGGCAGTCGAAGAAGCGTTGCTGGCACGGGAACTGATCAAAATCCGTGTGCTGGAAAACAGCCTGTATACAGCCAAAGAGGCTGCGGCTGAGATTGCGGAGAAGGTCGGATGTGATGTCGTACAGGTTCTCGGAACCCGTATCACCCTCTATAAGCCCAACCCCAAAAAACCGGTTATTAATCTGGATGACTGAACATGCAGATTGGAATATACGGAGGAACCTTCAACCCGGTTCACCTGGGCCATGTCCATCTGCTGCGGGAAGTCTTGCAGACAGGGCTGCTGGACAGGATCCTGGTCATGCCCGACCGCACGCCGCCGCATAAACAGGCACCCGACCTGATTGACGGTGAAAAGCGGTTTGAAATGCTTCAGCTGGCCACCAAAGGAATGGAAGGCGTTGAAGTCTCGGATTTTGAACTGCGGCGGGAAGGAAAAAGTTATACCTATATGACGCTGCGCTTGCTGCGGGAGCTGCATCCGGATGATCAGTTTTCGCTGATTATGGGAGCGGATATGCTGCTGTCTTTCCGGGAATGGCGCAACTGGGAGGAAATCCTTGCCCATACCCGGCTGGTCGCCGCGGCAAGGGATGCGGGTGAATATGATCGGCTGGAAGAGGCCGCAAGGTCGCTTGGACATACCGACGTACTGAAAATCACCCCGTTTCCCGCGTCGTCGACCCAGGTGCGGGAGGCAGTGCGGGAAGGACGGCCGCTTGACGGCCTGGTGCCGGAAGCGGTCGCCCGGTATATCCGGAAAAACCGTCTCTACCGGCAATGAGACAATAAGAGAGGAAGATGTGCCATGTGGCAGCCGGAATTGATTCCCTGGGACGAATATGAACAGCTGGTGCGCAGCCGGCTCAAGCCGTCCCGGTATGAACACTCAATCTGTGTCATGAAGCGGTCGGTTCAGCTCGCAGAACGGTTTGGCGCGGATGGTACACGTGCCAGACTGGCCGGACTTCTGCACGATATTATGAAGAATGTTGAACCAAAAGAGATGTTGCAATTCATTGAGGATTCTGGTATAATCCTATTATATGCGGACATGTGTGCCCCGCAGCTTTGGCACGCAATTGCCGGCGCAGCGTATATCAGACGGGAACTGCACATCGATGATGAGGAAGTTCTTAACGCGGTTCGTTATCATACGACTGGACGTGCGGGAATGTCGCTGCTGGAAAAGGTTGTCTATCTGGCTGACCTGACCAGCGCCGACCGCGATTATCCCGATGTCAAAAAGACCCGTCGGATTGTTGATCGTTCATTGGATGAGGGAATGCTTTATTCGATGAAATTTCTGATTACTGACCTGGTAAAGGATTGCCGGGTACTCCATCCTGATTCGCTGGCCTGCTACGATGAACTGGTGCGAAACGGAATCCATGTGGATTGACGGTAAGCTGTGAATTTGGAAAGGAATATGGTGCATGGCAAAGGGAAAAAGTCAGAAAACCAAAACTCCGATGGGAGTCAAAAATGGCCTGCTTTTGGCGTTGTCCATTGTGATGATTGTCAGTTCGGTTCTGCTTGCGGGATATACGTCGGTCATGAACTGGACACCGCTGGCCGAGGTCGTGGAATCGACCAATGAGGACGGGACAGTCGTTCAGACCAGCAGTGCCGTCATTGATGAAGAAATCAAAACTCCGGTCAGCCAGCAGAATCAGGTGGTTAATTTCCTGGTCGTTGGCATTGACTATAATACGACTGATGCTTCTGCCGGTGTTTCCCGCGGTAAGCTGACCGACGTCATTATGGTCGTGCAGATTGACCTTGGACAGGGTTCGGTCAGTGCGCTGCAAATTCCCCGTGATACCTGGGTTGGAACCAATGTCTCCTCGACCGGTAAGATCAACGCCGTTTACAGTTCACGCAATATCGACGGCCTTGCTGAGGTAATCTATGACCGTTTCTCGCTGCCGATCGACCATTATGTTACGGTGGATATGGATGGCTTTATCAAAATCGTCGATGCAATCGGTGGTGTGCCGGTGACGATTGACGAGTCCTTTACGCTGGAAGGTGTTTCCTTCTCGCCTGGTGATTATGTGCTGTCGGGTATTCAGGCAGAGAAATTTGTCCGTGAACGTCATTCCCGCAGCGGCGGAGATATTGGACGAATCAACGCACAGCGTCAGTTCCTGGCCGGACTTTTCAGCAAGATGAAATCACTGTCCGGTTCTGAGCTTGCAAGCCTGTCGAGTGTGGTCATGGAAAATGTTTCCACCGACCTGTCAGTTGGAACGGCACTGTCGCTGGTACAGGAGATTCTGAAAATGGATACCGACAATATGGGCTTTCATATGGTTCCGGGTCAGACCGCAACGGCTTATAATGGCCAGTCGATCTGGTCGGCACATAAGGAGGAGCTGGCGGACCTGCTGAATGAGCATTTCCGTCCCTACTCGGATGATGTACCGGCTTCGGAACTTTCGATTGAAGAAGTTGCAAATACCGTTGATTATTACGACGACAACTCGACTACCGTGACCGATCTGCTGGGCGGCGGAGACGATGAGGAAGATGAGGTCTCCGACGCAGCCTGATGGATGAATGGGTTTTCGGGATGAAAGGAATGGTTACAGAGAATGGAATCCAAAGAACTGATGGAAGCAGTCGTCCAGATTCTGGACAGCAAAAAAGCAGATGATATTCGTGCAATCCGTATCGGTGATCTGACGATCATCGCTGACTATTTTGTCATCGCTGCCGGCAGCAGCAATACCCAGGTCAAAATGCTGGCTGATGAGGTGGAATATCAGCTCTCTCAGAAGGGCATTAAACCCCATGCAACCGAAGGTTACCGTTCGGAGAACTGGATTGTGCTGGATTATTCCGGCGTCGTGGTCCACATCTTCCTGCGGGAGACCAGAGAGTTTTATAATCTGGAGCGTCTCTGGGCAGATGGGGAACAGATCGATATCTCTCATCTCCTCAAGGCAAACTGACTTTTCGCAAATCTGTGGGGGTAGCCCCGATAAAGGAATGATAGTAACATGAGCAGCATCTATGATTTTCAGGCCATTGAGAAAAAATGGCAGAACTACTGGGACGAACATAAGACGTTCCATGCGGAAATCGATTACACCAAACCCAAGTTTTATCCGCTGGTAGAATTTCCTTACCCTTCCGGCGCCGGCCTGCATGTCGGCCATCCGCGCAGCTATACTGCACTGGATGTCGTTGCGAGAAAACGCCGCCTGGAAGGATATAACGTCCTGTATCCGATGGGGTGGGACGCATTTGGCCTGCCGACTGAAAACTTTGCGATGAAAAACCACATCCATCCGGAAATTGTTACCCGTGATAATGTCGCACGGTTTAAGTCGCAGCTGAAATCACTGGGCCTTTCGTTTGACTGGGACCGCGAAGTTAACACCACCGACCCCAATTACTATAAATGGACCCAGTGGATTTTCCTGCAGCTGTATAAACATGGCCTGGCTTACAAAAAGGAAATGAACGTCAACTGGTGTACCGGCTGTAAGGTCGTCCTTGCCAACGAAGAGGTTGTCAACGGCGTCTGCGAACGCTGCGGCGCACCGGTCGTCCACAGAGAAAAGAGTCAGTGGATGCTCAAAATCACTGCGTATGCTGACCGTCTGATCGATGGGCTGGACGGGCTGGATTATATCGACCGGGTCGTCACCCAGCAGAAAAACTGGATTGGACGCAGCCACGGCGCAGAAGTCAACTTCACCACCACTTCGGGTGATACTCTGACCGTTTATACCACCCGCTGCGATACCCTGTTCGGTGCGACGTATATGGTCGTTTCTCCCGAACACGTGCTGATCAATGAATGGCTGGAAAAGGGTATTATCAAAAATGCGGATGAAGTCAGGGCTTATCAGCTGGAAGCTTCCCGCAAGAGCGATATGGAACGTACCGAGCTGAATAAGAATAAGACCGGTGTCCGTCTGGATGGCGTCATGGGCATCAACCCGGTCAACGATACCGAAATCCCGATCTTTATTTCTGACTACGTTCTGGCAAGCTATGGCACCGGTGCCATCATGGCAGTTCCGGCTCATGATACCCGTGACTGGGAGTTTGCAAAGAAATTTGGCCTGCCGATTATCGAAGTCGTCAAGGGCAATACTCCGTCCAATCTGGATGAAGCAGCTTTCACCGATGTCGCAACCGGTACGCTGGTCAACTCCGGCTTCCTGAACGGCCTTTCGGTCAACGACGCAAAGGCCAAAATGGTCAAATGGCTGGAAGAAAACGGCAAAGGCCGTGATAAAGTCAACTTTAAACTGCGTGACTGGGTCTTCAGCCGTCAGCGTTACTGGGGCGAACCCATCCCGATGGTCAAGTGTGAAAAATGCGGCTGGCAGCCGATTCCGGAAAGTGAACTGCCGCTCCGTTTGCCGGAAATCACCGACTTTGAGCCGGGCGAGGACGGCGAAAGCCCGCTTGCACGGCATACTGACTGGGTCAATACCACCTGCCCGTGCTGCGGCGGTCCTGCTAAACGTGAAACCGATACTATGCCGCAGTGGGCTGGCTCTTCCTGGTACTTCCTGCGGTATATGGACCCGCACAATGACAAGGCTCTTGCCAGCAAAGAAGCGCTTGAGTACTGGGGACCGGTCGACTGGTATAATGGCGGTATGGAACATACCACCCTGCACCTGCTCTATTCCCGTTTCTGGCACAACTTCCTGTATGATATCGGTGTGGTTCCCTACTCCGAACCGTATAAGAAGAGAACCAGCCATGGTATGATTCTCGGCCTGAATCCGCACAGCTTTCAGAACCTTCCTGCCGCTGAACAGAAAAAGCTGGTGGAAGAATACGGCTCTGAAAAGGCTGCAAAAGAGGCACTGGTTGAGAAATACGGCGAGATGGCCAACCATCCGGTCGTCAAGATGTCCAAATCGCTTGGCAACGTCGTCAACCCCGATGATATCGTCCGGGATTACGGCGCCGACACCATGCGCACCTATGAGATGTTTATGGGCGACTTTGAACAGTCCGCTCCCTGGAATACCTCTTCGATCGCCGGCTGCAAACGTTTCCTGGACCGTATCTGGAAGCTGCAGGACTGCGTAATCGACGGTGACAGCTATCGTCCTGAGCTGGAAGTCTCCTTCAACCAGACAATTAAAAAAGTCTCCGAAGATATCGAGACACTGAAATACAACACCGCGATTGCGGCTATGATGGGCCTGCTCAATAAGATTGAGGGAATCGGTTCCATCAACCGGAAAGAATACCGTGACCTGCTGATCATGCTCAACCCGTTTGCTCCGCATATCACCGAGGAACTGTTTGAGATCATGGGCTTCGGTTCGCCGATCACTTTTCAGCACTGGGTCACCTATGATCCTGACAAGTGCACCGAGTCTACCGTTGAGATTGCGGTTCAGATCTGCGGCAAGGTTCGTGCAAAACTGAACGTTCCGGTCGATATCTCGGCTGAGGACGCAATTGCAAAGGCAAAGGCGGAAGAAAAGATTGCTGCCGCAATTGCCGGTAAGACGATCGTCAAAGAGCTTTACGTCAAAGGTAAACTGGTCAATATCGTCGCAAAATAATGTGATTTCTGCCTTTTCTGGCTTCGGCCGGAAAAGGCAGATAACTTTTTTGGAAAAAAGTGAAAAATCCCTTGACATACAGGCCGACGTTGCTGTATAATTAGAGATACAAATGTGATGAACGTCATAAACCGGGTTCCATCGTCTCCGTACCTGCTGTGCAGCAGACACGGAACAGAGGTTGGCTTTGGCGTCCGGCGGCAGTCATCGCCTTTAGACCTCTGCCGTTTGGCAAAGGGAGGGAATCAGAATGTCAGAAATCAGAGTTAAAGATAACGAGTCTCTTGAAAATGCACTTAAGAGATTCAAAAGATCTTGCGCTAAATCCGGCGTGCTCGCTGAAGTCCGCAAGAGAGAGCACTACGAGAAGCCTTCCGTAAAGCGTAAAAAGAAATCGGAAGCTGCAAGAAAGCGTAAATACAAATAATTTTTGCGCTGTATAAACGATCACAAAGCGAGCCGAAACCGGCTCGCTTTTCGTTTTTCGGCAGGACGAAAGGAGCCATGACATGTCCCTGTTTTATCCCGACGTTTATTTCCCGCATATTACCGATATCCCAGGGAGTTTTTTTGTGAAGCGGCAGATTCGCCTGATTATCCTCGATGTGGACAATACCCTCACCAGCCATAATAATCCGGTGCCGTTTCCTGGGGTGCAGGAGTGGATTGAGGCACGGAAAAAAGAAGGGCTGACGCTGGTAATCCTGTCCAATAATACGAATAAACGGGTGCGTCCGTTTGCTGAAAAGATTGGCCTGCCGTTTGTTGCGAATGCGGCGAAACCGTTGACACTGGGAATTTCCCGGACCTGCCGCCGGTATAAAATACCGGCCAAACACGCCTGTCTGATCGGTGACCAGATTTTCACCGATATTTTGGGCGGTAACTGGAAAAGGGGTCTGACCTCGGTGCTGGTCAAACCCTGGGAGCTGGAAACAAACGGCTACCTCGCCATGAAACGAAAATGGGAAACACCAATTCTGCGCCGGTATTTTGCCGGTCAACAGAAATAATCAATTGCTGTTTGAGACAGAGAGGACTGTCGTGGAAAAGCCGCGGCAAAGCCTCTCTGTCTTAATTTTTGTCGTTTTTGGCTTAGTTTTTGCATACCCGATTGCGCGGGATAAAAGAATATGATACACTGAAACTGTAAAGAGATTTGTCTTTTCAGAGAACTGGAAAGGATGTGCAGTGTGATGGTTTACAGATAGGCAATCTGCTGGTTATAAAGATTGGGACAGAAAGGAGGTTGTGAGATGTTTTTCAGAAATAAATTCAATGCGATGCTCAGCGGCGGACGTGCGAATGAACGGATGATCGGAAAATTGGAATTGCGGGTGCTGATTGCGGTAATTTTGATTGCAGGAGGTCTGACAGGCGTTATAGTCAGCTGTATTTTGGGGAAGCTGTCGCTGGGAATCGGAATTGGGGAGGTCGCATTGGTGGCGCTGATTCTCACAGCCTCCGACCCGCTGCACTTTTTTGAAAAAGCGTCCGAGCCGGATATAAAAAGTACCGAAGAGCATCAGAAGAGACGTCAGTAAACGATACGATGCAGGTGATAAACCGGATGCTGACAGAAATGGGGTGTGGATATGTTTGGAAATCAATTTTACGCACGTGACCCGTTGATGACAACGGTAAAACTGACTACGTTGAAAAATCCCACCGGTTCCGGAAAGAGAAAAGACTGGAAATGGCTGTTTGCACCAGTTGGTGTCATGTTAGCTGGTTTGATCGTGGCGGCAATCTTCCTTCCCAAACCGGTTGCGCTGCCTCCTTATGATGAGCAGCTGGAACAGTATTTTCGATCAGAAGGAATGACGATCTACTACAAAGATACGGGTCGTGATCCTTATGGCGGATATACCTGGGCAGACGGATGTTACTGGTGGTATATGGGAACCAGCCCGGAACCACCAGACCACTATAATGATGATGACGCGATTTGGTGTGGGGTCTATACCGATGAGGAGATCTTTGAGATGATTGCGTCCGGATTTTCTGAAGATGGCAGCGCGCTTCATTCAGTTTCTATTTCTGGTGATATCCGGATGACGATCAATCCCAGCCCGGATATCAGGGTATACCGTGGGGACAATGTTATTCTGTATTATCGCGGCGGTGATCCGGAATTTTACAGGATGCTTGAGAAACGGTTCGGTCAACCGATCGCCGATGGAAGACTGACCGCATCAAAAACCTGGATGGAAATCATGTCGTCAGATGATTGAATGTCTGGTAAATAGTTTTGATCACAACAGCTAACGGAAATGGGGTGTGGATATGTTTTGGAAACCAATTGAATCGCGGGACCCTCTGATCCTGTCGGCAAAGGCCATCGCCTGGAGGGACCCAACCGGTTCCGGCAATAAAAAGGACCGCAAGTGGTTGCTGCTGCCGGTGGCAGTGTTGGCAGTCGGATTGATTGCAGCTGCAATGTTCCTTCCCCGGCCGGCTGATACAAGCCAATACTGCGAGCAGCTGGAAGAGGCTTTTGTTCAGGATGGAATGAGCATTTATAACAAAGTAGAGATTTATACGGGTGCCGATCCGTATGCCGGTTATACCCATGCGGATGATACTTGGCTGTGGTTTATCGGCAGTGCTCCGGAATATGATGGCGGAGACAGCTATTCCCGGAATGACGCAGTCTGGAGCGGATTCTATGGAGACCCGGAAGTGTTGGATGAAATTGCTGCGGGATTTTCGGATGACGGAAGCAGGCTGGAATTGTCCAATGGATCGGTTGCGATTGGCGAAAACTCTGACCGCAGGGTTTATCGGGGAAAGAATGTGCTTGTGTATTATGAGGGTGGAGAACCGGAAATTTATGAGGTACTGGAAAAGCTGTTCGGAGAACCGATTGCAGATGGAAGGCTGGAAACGTCTTTAGAATAATCGGAGTGGCACTAAACTGGTAATCCCGATAATCCGTGTCTGGGACCATAGCAGCCTGGTAGTTCCAAAGAGGAACCCACAGTGATTATACAAAGTTTGAACCAAATGAAACAGTAAAAGGAGGCATATGTATGTTTTTGGGCAATAATTTCAGAGGGACCAATTTGACTATCCCGATTCACCGGGGAATTATCAGCCGGGAAGATGAAAATAAATCGAAAAAATCCCGTAAAACATGGCTGTTGCCGGTGATTCTGTTGGCGGCGGGTTTGTTGGTTGTCGTTTATTTTACGCCCCGGAATACGGAGCAGACACCTGATACCAGTGAAACGGAAGTACAGGCAGAGGTCTTTTCAGAGAATGAAAATGTAGACGAATAAAATTTGTGTGCGATGATCGGGTTGTTTGAGTGATAAGCTGGAAAGGAGTGAAATATATGAATATCCTACAAAATAATGTTTCGGGAAGACCATTGATGATTCCGGTTAAAGAAGGGCTGAATGGCGATTCCTGGTGGAAAAAGGGCTGGAGATGGCTGTGGGTACCACTTCTGATGGTCGCGGCAATTGCGTTGACAGCGTTTGTGTTTGGACCAAATAAAACACCAGCAGAAAAATACCGGGACAAATTGGAACAGTTCTTTATTTCGGAAGGGTATAGCGATTTTGAAACATCCAGGGATTTCAGTATTTTTATGAATGTTTCCAATCCGAATGATCCGTATGACGGTTATCTTCAGGCCAATGTGAGTGAGGAATGGTATCTTCCGGTGGGAGACGATGGGACTCTCTCAGAACAGCCGGTTTGGAGCGGATTTTACAACAGTTCAGTTGATGTACAGAGGATTGTGTCATACCTTTCTGAGGATGGAAGCAGGTTGACCCGTTCAGCTGACGGTAAACGGGTCGATGTCTCGCTGGAGGAAAATCCCAACCGGCGGGTTTATTCTACGCAGTATATGATTTTGTACTATGATGGCGGCAATGAAGAAATTAATACCCTTCTTGAAAAGCTGTGCGGAAAACCAGTGGCCGACGGGCGCATTGCGGACAATGGATAACGATTGACGGAAAATGCCAGCAGTTTTTGCTGTACAAATAAGCGCGAATATATTATAATGGAGTGGGAAGACAGGTGCCGGCGCATTGCGCCGGCACCATTGCGGCTTGTCTGAAGAAAGGAAAGATGATTTGTGATCACGCGCTTTGGTCCGGCGGGAACGGCGGACAGCTTTAAGGCCATGGGCTATAAAAAGACAGTTCAGCTTCCGGAGTATCTGGAAAAATTTGGAGTTAATGCATTTGAGTATCAGTGCGGACGTGGTGTCCGGGTCAACGTAGATACGGTTACTCAGCTGGGCATCCTGTGCAGGGAAAAAGATATTGCTTTATCGCTGCACGCGCCTTATTATATTTCACTTTCCTCGGTGGAAGAGGAAAAAAGAAATAATTCAGTCGGCTATATTCTGGACAGTGCCCGTGCTGCAAAGCTGATGGGGGCCGACAGAATTGTCGTTCATTCCGGCAGCGCCGGCAAGATGAGCCGGGAGGCTGCGCTTGCGCTGGCAGTTGAAACGCTGGGAAAGGCACAGCGGGCACTCGATGAAGAAGGGCTTGGCGATGTCATCATCTGCCCGGAAACGATGGGCAAGGTTAACCAGTTGGGTGACCTTGAAGAGGTGATGACGTTGTGCGGCGTGGACGAGCGGATGCTGCCGACAATCGATTTCGGTCACCTGAATGCCCGCACGTTTGGTTCGATTAAGACCCAGCAGGATTTTGCGGCGATTCTCGATACACTGGAAAACCGTCTGGGTGCTGACCGTGCCAGCCGGTTCCATTCCCATTTTTCAAAAATTATGTACACCGTTCCGGGCGGCGAAAAATGCCACCTGACGTTTGAAGATACCGAATATGGCCCGGATTTTGAACCATTGATGGAACTGATCGCAAAGCGGGGCTGGACGCCGCGTTTTATCTGCGAATCCGCCGGAACACAGACCGAAGATGCCGCTGCAATGATGAAAAGCTATCAGGCTTATCTGGCAGAAGGCGGTTTGAAGTAAGGATTTTTGGAAGAATGGACGTTTTTTTCAATTTGCTCTTGCAAAATTGCGCAAAATACGGTAAACTATAAAGGTATGATACACCTATATGCCCCATTTGCGGGATGCCGGAAACTCCGGCAATATTTTTGATTATATGGAGGTACGCCCAATGATTACTGCAGGCGATTTCAGAAACGGATTGACTTTTGATATGGACGGACAGGTTATGCAGGTTATCGAATTCCAGCATGTTAAACCTGGCAAGGGCGCGGCTTTTGTCCGTACCAAACTGAAAAACGTAATCTCCGGTGCTGTCACTGAAACCACCTTTAACCCGACCGCAAAATTCCAGGAAGCTTACGTTGAACGTAAGGATATGGAATACCTGTATGAGGACGGCGGCCTGTACTACTTCATGGACCCTGAGACCTATGAACAGCTCCCGATCTCCGGCAGCGTTATGAACGACTCTTTCAAGTTCGTTAAAGAGAACATGATCTGCAAAGTCCTCTCTTATAAAGGCAATGTCTTCGGCGTTGAGGCTCCTAACTTCGTCGAGCTCCAGGTCACCAAGACTGACCCCGGTTTCAAAGGCAATACCGCAACCAACGCTACCAAGCCCGCAACGCTTGAGACTGGCGCTGAAATCAAGGTTCCGCTGTTCATCGATGAAGGCGAAATGATTAAGATCGATACCAGAACCGGTGAATATCTCTCCAGAGCCTGATTGTTGATTGCGCGCATAGTGGCAGAATATTTTTACGAGTGACCGCATAGGATGGTGGACGGTGAAGGCCGCACCATGGCGGGTGGAGGTTTCAATATGGAACTGATGGAAAAAGTTGCTTATCTGAAAGGTCTGGTCGACATGGCGGAGTTTGACCCCGCCTCGAAGGAAACCAAAGTCCTTCGTGCGCTGATTGACGCAGTTGACGAGATGGCACAGACGGTCAATGAGCTGGTAGAAGCCAACTCCCAGATGTGCGATGTAATTGAATCGCTGGACGATGATCTGACCGAAGTCGAAAACGACCTGTATGGCGAAGACGACGAGGATGATTACGACGACGATGAGGACGAGGACGACGAGGAAGATGTCTATGAAGTGACCTGCCCTTCCTGCGGCGAAGTCTTTGAAGTCGATGAAGCGATGCTGGATGAAGGCGAGATCAACTGTCCTGCCTGCGGCGAACTGCTCGAATTTGATCTGCAGATCGATGATCCTCCCGTTGAAGATGGCTCGGATGAGCCCAAAGAGGACTAATTTTGTGCCCGTTGGCCGGACAAAGTTATTTTGTGCGGCCTTTTGGCAAAACTTCATACGTTGTTTCGGGGCGGAGTGAAATTCTCCACCGGCAGTATAGTCTGCGAACGCTAGTAATGGTGCCGATCCGGTGTAATTCCGGAACCGACGGTAAAAAGTTTGCTTTCCTTTTTGCAAGAATTGGAAAACAGATGGAAGTCCGGATGAGAGAAACAGGTAAAGAGACGAAAGGATTTTATCCATTTCGGATTTTTGCAGATTCATCAGCCCCTGCCTGATAAGGCGGGGGCTTTTGGTTTTCCGGACAATGCCTGAAGTACAGCTTATATTTTGTGCAAGGACAGTCCACTGTCCGGAAAGGAAAATGTGTTATGGTTACACAGAGCAAAAGAAATTTACAGGTTCGTTCAATGGTTATGACGGCACTCCTCGCAGCGATGTCATACATTCTGGCAATGATGTCGTTTTCTGTGCCGTTTATGCCCAGCTTTATCAAGCTGGACATCTCCGAACTGCCGGCATTGATTGGTTCGTTCAGCCTTGGCCCGGTTTATGGCGTGCTTGTCTGCCTGATTAAGAACCTGCTCGGTCTGATGAACAGCAGCACCAGCGGTGTCGGTGAACTTTCTAACTTCTTGTTGGGCGCGATGTTTGTTTTCCCGGCAGGATTGCTTTACCAGCATAATAAAACCCGCAAAGGTGCGATTATCGGCAGCTTGATCGGTGCGGTCTGCATGGCAGTCGGATCGGTAATCACGAACATCTTTCTGGTTTACCCGATTTATTACAACTTTATGCCGAAAGAAGCGATTCTTGGAGCATATCAGGCGATTATTCCCGCAATGAAGAGTGTGGAACAGAGCATTATTTGCTTTAATATGCCGTTCACTTTCCTGAAGGCAATGCTCAGTGTCCTGATCAGCCTGCTGGTCTACAAGCGGCTGTCTCCTGTAATCAAGGGCAAAGTGTAAAAAATCAGATATTTTAACTGTAGAAGAGGCCGACCGGATGGTTTGGCCTCTTTTCTTTTGGGCAGAATACTGGTATAATAAAAACAGTTCGGGAACTGTTCCCGTATGGTCAACAACTGTTTTTTTAAATGACAGGAGGTTAATCTTATGCCTTTTATTCGTACAACGACAAATGTATCTGTTTCCGACAGCGCTGCGGAGAAAATCCGGCAGCAGCTTGGTCAGGCAATTCGTCTGATTCCCGGCAAAAGTGAGCAGTGGCTGATGCTCGCGATGGAGGGAGATAAAAAGATGTATTTTGCCGGCTCCGATGAGCCGCTCGCAATGGCTGAAGTCAGTCTGTACGGCTCTGCCAGTGGAGATTGCTACAATAAGCTGACCGGAAAAATTACCGAAATCCTGTCCGATGTCCTGTCCATCCCGGCAAACCGGATTTATGTACGGTATGCCGAGACAGAATACTGGGGATGGAACGGAGAAAATTTCTGATCGGGAAAGGGTGAGCGGTTATGCCGATGATTGACCTGAGCACCAATGTCACCGTCTCCGGAATGGCCCGGATGGAACTGACCCGTGGACTGGGTGAGGCGATCTCTTTGGTTCCCGGAAAGGATGAAAGCCGGCTGATGCTCCGGATTTCAGGCAATAACGATATGTTCTTTAAGGGAAGGGATGATATCCCGATGGCGTATGTCCGTACCGATATCTATGCCCAGCTTCCGGATGAAGAATATCAGGCTTTTGGAGATGCAGTAATGCGGCTTTTGGGAAGAGTTCTGGCTATTCCGGCCGGCAATATTTATCTGACAGTCCGGCAGATTCCCTGTTGGATTACACGTGGGGAGTAGTATGATTAAGATTGCAGTATGTGATGATGTCCAGCAGGATCAGCAGCTGCTGGTCTCGCTGATTCGCGAACTGAACCCGTTTGACGGACAGTTTGTGCTCGATCAGTTTGGGAGCGGCGAGGCGCTGCTTGCATCGGAAAAGCGGCCGTACGATATGGTTGTGCTGGATGTGCAGATGCCGGAGATGTCCGGATACCGGACCGCACAGCTTTTGCGGGAAAAGGATACCAAAACGGTACTCGCTTTCCTGACCGGTGTGGCTGCACCGACTGTCGAGGTGTTCCGGGTCACGCCGTTCCGGTATCTGATGAAACAGATGAGCCGGGAGGAACTGTCCCAGGAACTGACCGCCTGTTTCCATGAGGTGGAACGGACCAATCAGTATGTAACCTTTCAGTCGGGTGGTGAGCTGCTCCGGCTGTCGGTCGCTTCGATATTGTATCTGGTGATTCAGGGAAGAAGCGTCGACGTCATTACCGATCAGGGACGGTACAGCCTTAAAATCAAAATGGCACAGCTGCAGGAGGCACTGGCTCCACATGGATTCGGGTGCTGTCATAAGAGCTATCTGTGTAATTTTTCACGGATTATCTCGGTCAGCTCCAGTTCGGTCATCATGGAAAACGGGGATATCCTGCCGGTCTCTCAGCCCAAGGCAAAGAGCTTTAAAAGTGAGTTTCTGCATTTTGCCAAAACAACCGTCTGAGGAGTGGGATATCGATGATGGAACTCTTTTACTGGATGTTGGCAGCGGCGCCGTCCAACATCTTTGTACTGCTGATGATGGAAGATCTCTGCCATCGGACGCTGGTGCCGGTGGAGGAACATAAGCGCAGTACACCTTACCTCTTTACTGCGGTAGCAGTGGTGATGACGGCGGCAGACCTGTTCCATAACAGCTTTCTGACGATGGCGGTGACGGTTGCCTTTATTGGTGCGCTGATCGGCTGGCTGTATGCCCGTGAAAAGCCGTATATCCGGCTGGTGATGGCGGGAGTTTTTTGCCTGCTGATTTCAGCATCCGATATGGTGGGGTACGGGCTGTGGATGTCCGGACGGCTGATCGGATATAACGGCGGCAATCCGCTGGTATGTCAGGCAATCGGCGGCCAGATTTTTCTGCTGCTGGTGTTTATCCTGATGCGGTGGTACATCCGGGCTGCGGTGAATGTCTACCATTCCAATGAAAGCACCTGGTTTTGGGTCTGCCTGATTGTACCGGGGGTCAGTCTGCCGACAATGGTCGTCTTCTGGCGTCTGGCAATGACCGGACATTACAGCAATAAACTGGATATGGCGATGATGCTTTGCTGTACCGCACTGCTGTTCGGATGTCAGGCATCCTTCAGAATGTTTGAAAACATTGCCTCCCAGATGGAGGTAACCCGTGAATACCAGGCAATCCGTCTGCGGCAGGAGATGGAAAAACGGCATTATGATCTGGTGCAGCGGAAAAATGAACAGTACGCCTCAGCCGCACATGACCTCAAACATCACCTCCGCTGCCTGTCCGATATGGCAAAGGAAGGCCAGCTGGACAGCATTCGCAGTTATATTGCCGGGATGCAGCAGGAAGAAAAGCGCCGCCGTCAGGATGAATATCTGCGGATGTTTACCCAGGACCGGGTGCTGAACGTGATATTGAGTGAAAAGGCGCGGATTGCAGCCGATGAGGAAATTAAGTTTACCGCCGACCTGACGGCTGGACTGGATTTTCTCGATTCGCTGGATAGCTGTGCGCTGATGGGAAATCTGTTGGACAACGCGATTGAGGGCGCAAGAACAACCCTTCCGGGTAGGGAACGGTATGTCCGTGTGCAGATTCGTCCCTTTAATCAGGGGTTTGTGCTTGTCCGGGTAGAGAACAGTTTCTCCGGTTTTCTGCGGGAAAAGAACGGGCGGCTGTTGTCCACAAAGGATGAAGGCGGCCGCGGTTACGGTATGCAGAGTATTGCACAGATTGCGGAAAAAACCGGCGGCAGTATGGAGTATGAAAGCCATGACGGGATTTTCACCGTCAACGTGCTGCTGAACCTTGTCCTCAGCGAAGCGGAATGACTTCGATTCGGAGGGAAAAGTCCCAGTCGGGAAGCCGGATGCGGATATAATCCGAACGGATGTCGCAGACGAGGCTTTCCCCTGTTGGCGGATTGGAGATCATCCGGCAGCGGTAGCCGGTGACCGACCAGCCCGCCAGCAGCCCGGTCAGGGCAAGGGTTAGGCCAAAAGAAAGTAGAAAAGTTTGCATCCGCTGACCAAATGAGACGGGCAGCGAATAGACAGACAGTTGGTTTTTGGAAAGACCGGCTGTCTTTTTTTGTTTGGATGGTTTCATTTTGATAGCTCCCTGATTTTATGAATTTTTGAGCAGCGTGGCAAGAGAAGACCCAATCCAGTCTCCCGCAAGAAGTGCCTGCGCCAGTGTATTCCCGTGTCCGCCGACTTCGATCAGCAGTGACCCGGTCGTGAGGTTCTGGTTGTATTTGCGGTAATCAAACAGGATGGGACGGGTAAACCCCGGATGATCTGCCTCCATCTGCTGCTGAAGGTCGATTGCAAAGGCAAGGTTTTTCTGCCATTCGGGATAATCCATCGTTCCGTCGTCACAACCGGAGATGATCATCACCTGTGCAGCGGTTCCTTCGTCTGTTTCGACGACCGGAGCGGTGACTGTATCACCGGAAATGATCGCGTCCCGGTGGATATCCAGCACCACTTTGATATCCGGATACTGGTTGAGGTAATTCTGCACCGTTTCGGCTGAACGTTCATATGAACCGTTGTATGAAGGATAGTCGTGCTGGGTTGTGTCATGGATGACGCCAATTCCTGCCTGCTGCAGCCGGGCGGTGATTACCGCACCGACAGCTGCCATGTTCTTTTCATTATCTGTCGTGCGGGTGGCACAGGTCGTGTCGTAGACACTGCCGGTATAGGGCATATAGCATTCGGTTGTATGGGTGTGCATGATCAGCACTTCAATTTTTCCGTCGGCATCCAGTGTAAATGCAGGGTCAGCTGCTTCTGCATCCAGAACTGTCTGGTTGTCATAGTCGGTTACGTTTTTGACAAAGCTGTTGCCTACCTGGACATAAACATCGGACGGAGAGACGGTATAGGTTTTGTGTACCAGAACGGCTTCATTTTCCGGCAGAATTTCCGGGTCATTTTCCTCTGACGCACTTTCCAACAGTTCTTCCAGTTCGGGAAGCGGTTCGGAAGAAGGTTCGTCCGCTGTCGGGACAGAATCTGCTTCTTCAGAGATCTCTTCACTGATTTCGGAGGACAGGCTGGAATCAGATGTCAGTTTCTCCGTTTCTTGCGTTGTTTCATCGGAGACTGTGCTGTCCGATTGCGAAACAGAAACCGGTGTACCTTCTTTCTGCCGGACAGAACCCGAAAGACCGGCAGACAGCTCGACTGCCTTTTCAAAACCGGGACACTGGGGCAGCAGAAGGACACCTGCTAAAAATGCCGCTAAAAAGGCCGCCGGAAGGTGCCCACCCAAATGGGATGAGGGAAGAGGCGTTTTCCTTCGCCAGAGGACAATGTGTCGGGAAGAGCGTTTGTATGCCATGATCAAAATCCTTTCAGTCGGTTGGAAAAAGATTACTGCTTTTTCAGCATACGCAGGAAAGGTGGGGTTTATACCCGGCGGTGGCGTTAAAACATGGAGCAACGCCGGATGGCTTGACAGTGAATACAGTTGACTGTATTGACGCTGGCGGTGAGTTTTGTTATACTGAAATAGCAAAAAACAGATTGGAGGTTTATTCAGTTGAAACCACTCAGTAATGCTGGACGATATGCCCAACGGATTTTTAATGTAGTCGTATTGGTCGTTTTGGCACTTTCCCTCGCTTTGAACTTCCTGCTGTACAGGACGGTTCAGAACCTGTCGCTGGCGGATATTGATGGGGTATCCTATTTTGAGGAACAGGAGAACCTGTTTGACCCGGCTGGATGCGAGGACTTTTTCTATGATTATGACGGCTCTGTCGTTGCATCGCAGAACGGCAGCGTGATGAGCAACTGGATTCCCTGCTCGGCAGGCCAGCAGATTACCCGCAATGGTATTGCAACCAATGTGGTCTGCTATTTTGACGCCGACAAAAACTTTTTGCAGCGGGTTGACAGCTATGGGTTTGCGACCATTACCGTCCCGGATGATGATGCAATTGCCTATGTCCGGATGGCGGTTCAGGTGGCGGATAACCGGATGATCGTCTACGGAGACAAAATCTCGGACACTGCGGCCGGCGGCGATTATTACACAATTGATGAACTGATGATCTCTGACCAGAATATGGAAGAAGACCCGACGATTATTGAAAGCCCGGATGGAACCCAGTGGCGGATTGCAGTAGCGGATGATGGAAGTATTTCGGCGGTCGATGTCACCGGAACGCTTTCGGCTTCTGAACTGCCGGATGATTTCCCGCAGTATACGATTACCGGCAGCAGCATTTCGGATGAGGATTTCCTCGTCAGCATGCGCGGCACGACCAGCGCCGGATACAATTATATTTTTGTCATGACGCCGGAGGGTAATATTCGCTGGTATAAACAGGTCCCCGGATATGCCTATAATTTCCGTAAGATTGAATATGCGGACGGTACCATCCGGTATGCCTACCAGCAGTACGATGAGGATGTCGAGAATACGAACGGCGGCATTACCTATACCCACATTGTGCTGATGGACGAGTCGTTCAATGTCATCAACGACAATATCCATCCGCTGGCTTACGGCTCAATTACCGACTCGGATTATGGCTGTGAAAACCATGATTATAAGATACTGGCGGACGATCATTATATTCTGACGACGGTCACCCTTTCGATGGCGGACAATGTGCCCGGATATGAGGGTAAACAGATTCCGGTCGTCAATGCCATTGTTCAGGAACAGAAGGCCGAAGAGGTCATCATGCAGTGGGAGTCGATGGAGCATCCGGAACTGTATGAGGCTTCGGTATACAACAATGATTATGCTTCGCTGGTGGATAATCCTGATGCACCGTATACCGATTATGTGCATATCAACTCGGTCACGGTCGACCCGGAAAGCTACGACCTGCTGATCAGCTGCCGTTCGATCGGGCTGATGAAGCTGGACCGGGAAACCGGTGAAATCCTCTGGATGATGGGAAGAGGAAGAAATGATATCGCCGGACTGGAGGACGAACAGATCGGACTTTATCAGCATGACGTCCGTTATCTGGAAGATGGCTCGTTTACCATTTTTGACAACTCCGGCGGTGTGGATAACACGTCTAGGGTCTGCCGGTACTGGATTGACGACGAAACGCTGACGCTGGAAAATTTTGAGGAGTTTACGACCGAATATAAGTCGACCTCGATGGGATGCGCCGGTCTGGTGGATGATGAAACGGACACCTATCTGATCTGTTATGGCGGTGGTGTAGCGGACTTTGCGTTTGAAGAACGGGATTTCAGCACGAATACCGTCAATATGCAGCTGGAATTTGATAACGGTGATACTCTTTACCGGATTTTCCGTGGAACAGAATATACGCCGGTCGAATCGGAATAATTTCTCAGCAGACTGGAAAACTGTTGTATAGACAGAGTACGCTGCATTTTATCTGAAAAATCTGGCAAATAATGTAAGGTGTTTACAGAAATATCCGAATCGCTTGACAAACCACCTGTTGTAGATTAAAATGAATCTGTATAGATATTTGCGCTTGGATTTTACCTGGAAAGGGGCATGACATATGATAAAAATGGAGAACCATCTCGGTACCATCGAAATTTCAGAGCAGTTTTTCACTTCTCTGATCAGCGACGCACTCAGTGATTCGTTCGGCGTCGCGGGACTGGCACCTGCCCGTCCCCGTAAGAAAGGTCTGCTGTCTACCCAGCCGCAAAAGAGTGTCGTGATCCGTGGAAAAAACGGCAAACTGGTGATTGATCTTCATATCCAGGTCACCTATGGCATCAATATCTCTGCAATCGTGACGAGCATTGTCCATAAAATCACCTATACGGTGGAGGACGTGACCGGAATCGGCGTCGCGGCAGTCAATGTATATGTGGAAGGAATGCAGGTCAGCTGATTCTTTCAAAACAGCAACGAGGCAGCAACCCTGCCCATTAAGGAGTGCACAAACGTGATAAACGGAATCATCCTGCGGGACGCGGTTATTTCCGCGGCTCATGTCATCGCAAACCAGAAGCAGAAAGTCGATGAATTGAATGTATTCCCGGTACCCGATGGCGATACCGGAACCAATATGTCCATGACGATCGGTGCGTCCGTTCGGGAACTGGAGCTGCTCCGCAGTCCGACGGTGGAAGAAACCGCCAAAACAGCGGCTTCCGCACTTCTGCGCGGCGCGCGCGGAAATTCAGGCGTTATCCTGTCGCTGTTGTTCCGCGGCTTTTCCAAGGGTCTGGCCGGAAAACAGGAGGCAACCGGACAGGATTTGTCGGATGCTCTGACGCTGGGCGTGGAAGCGGCTTACAAAGCGGTTATGAAACCGACCGAGGGTACTATCCTGACGGTTGCACGTGAAGCAGCGGAAAAGGGCAGCGAAGTTGCCCTGTCTACCAATGACCCCGTTGAGGTCTTCAGTGCGATTGTCAAACAGGCGGAAGAAACACTGGCTAAGACTCCGGAAATGCTGCCTGTCCTGAAAAAAGCTGGCGTCGTCGATGCCGGTGGTAAAGGTCTTTGTGTGATTTTCGGCGCGATGCTGGATGTATTTAAAGGTGGAGAGGTTGTCGCGTCTGCGGATGCCGCAGAGAAAAAGGCGGCGCCCAAGCGCAGCGCTGTTGCTGAAGCAGAGGGTGATATCAAGTTTACCTACTGCACCGAGTTTATTGTCAACAAGGCACCCGGATGTGAGGATGCACTCAAACTGCGTGCTTACTTGGAATCGATCGGCGACTGTGTCGTAGTCGTCGATGATGAGGACATCATCAAAGTCCATGTTCATTCTAACCACCCCGGCAATGCGATTGAAGAAGGCTTGAAGTTTGGCTCGCTGACTTCACTCAAGATCGAGAACATGCGGGAACAGCATACCGAACAGGTATTGCAGGCTGACCAGCAAGAAGAAAATGCAGATTATGTTCCAGTTGATCCCGATATTCCTTACGGCTTTGTCGCAGTCGCAGCAGGCGCCGGTGTACAGGCACTGTTTACCGACCTCGGTGTCAATCAGGTGGTGACCGGCGGTCAGACGATGAATCCGTCGACCGACGATATCCTGCATGCAATCCAGGCGACACCCGCCGAGACCGTCTTTGTCCTGCCCAACAATAAGAATATCATTATGGCGGCTGAACAGGCCGTCCGTCTGGCTGACCGCCGGGTATGCGTACTGCCGACCCGGACGATTCCGCAGGGTATCACCGCAATGCTGGCATTTGACCCGGAAGCGGATTTCTCTGCAAACCGGCTGAATATGACCCGTGCACTGGACAACGTCCAGACCGGTCAGATCACCTTTGCCGCACGGGACAGCGAATACGGCGGACATTCCATCAAGGAAGGCGAGATTCTGGCGATGGAAAACGGCAAGCTGTCCTTTGTTGAGAAGGATCTGAACAAGGCGGTTCTCAAGCTGACCCGTTCGATGGTTGGAAAGTCGTCCAGCTTTATCACGGTGATTTATGGCAGCGATGTCTCGGAGGATATGGCGGCTTCTGCTTATGAGCTGCTGCGTGCAAAGATCAGCGATGATATTGAAATCAACCTGGTCAATGGCGGACAGCCTGTATATTATTATATTATCTCGGTTGAATAACAGAGACATTCAGGGCGCAGCCAGAATCACTGGCTGCGCCTTTTTGCGCTTTGGCATGTTTTTTCACAGAGGATTTGTTGCCATTTTCCGCCGCAATATGCTATAATAAAAATGATTGGCTTTGCACTGACAAAGCAGTTCTGCACGGATGTGCGTGGAAAGGATGGCGGATATGCCGGAAGAAATCGAAGCAGCTCGTTCAAATGAACTGTTGACTAAAGAAGAATGGGAGCCGCTGCTCCAGGATGAGAGTAAACTGTCGCCGATGATGCAGCAGTATCTGAGTGTAAAGAAACAGCATGAGGGATATATTCTGTTTTTCCGGCTCGGCGATTTTTATGAGATGTTTTTTGACGACGCGCTGACGGTATCACGGGAACTGGAACTGACGCTGACCGGTAAAAACTGTGGATTGCCGGGTCGTGCGCCGATGTGCGGAATCCCGCATGTTTCTGCGGATACCTATGTCCAGAAACTGGTGGAAAAGGGATATAAGGTCGCCATCTGTGAGCAGGTGGAGTCTCCTTACCTGGCAAAAGGTGTCGTCAAACGGGAAGTTATTCGGATTACAACCCCCGGTACGGTCATCGAAAGTACGATGCTGCCGGAGGATGAAAATAATTATATCGGTTCGGTTTATCTGCCGGCTGAGGGAAAGAGTGCCGGTGTCTGCTTTGCGGATATTTCAACGGGTGAGATGCAGTTTGCAGAGCTGGACAGCGATGAAATTGTCCGGACACTGATTGATGAACTGTCCCGGTTTTCTCCGCGTGAGCTGCTGGTCAGCCCGGCCTGCAAGGATAGTGAGGAACTGGAAGAATTTATCCGCGGACGCTTGAATTGCGTTCAGAACTATGTGGCAGAAGAGGATTATCAGGACGACGTGCTGGAACAGCTGGTGGTGCAGCAGTTTCACCCCCAATCGCTGGAAAGGCTGGAACCGGAGGGACGGAAACTGGCATTGCGGGCAGTTGGAAGTTTGCTGTCTTACCTTGCCCAGACCCAGAAAAACGGTATCCAGCGCCTGACTGCGCTGACCTGCTATACCGAAGAAAAGTACCTTGCGCTTGACCTGACCGCGAGACGCAACCTCGAACTGACGGAGACGATGCGTTCGCGGGAAAAACGTGGTTCACTGCTGTGGGTACTTGACCATACCAAAACCGCAATGGGCAAGCGTCTGATGCGTAAATACCTTGAACAGCCGCTGCTCAATGTTGTCCATATCGGCCGCCGTCAGGCAGCTGTCGCAGAACTGTTTGATAAGACAGTCGAGCGTGGGGACCTGATCGATGGTCTGTCCGGAGTATATGATTTGCAGCGGTTGATGACCAAGGTCGTCTATGGAACCGTCGGACCGCGGGATCTGCTGGCGCTGGCAACTGCCGCCGGACATCTGCCTCAGATCAAGGCGGTGACTCAGACATTGGAGGCAGCCAAACTGAAAGAACTGGACCGGAATCTGGATGTACTGGCAGATGTGCGGGAACTGATTGAAAAGGCAATCAATCCCGATTGCCCGCCGACTATGAAGGACGGCGGCGTTATCCGGAAAGGGTATTCCAATGAACTGGACGAGCTGACCGACTTGCAGGTGAATGCACGGGACTACCTGCTGGAACTGGAAGAACGGGAAAAGGAAGCGACCGGCATTAAGACGCTGAAGGTCGGCTATAACCGTGTATTTGGCTATTATATAGAAGTATCCAAGTCCTTTATCGATCAGGTACCAAAAGAATGGGTGCGCAAACAGACGCTGGTCGGCGGTGAACGGTATATCAATCAGGAACTCAAAGACCTGGAAAACCGGATGCTGTATGCGACCGAAAAGGTGCTTGCACTGGAAGCAGAAATGTATGAAGATGTCCGCAAACGGGTACAGGAGCGTCTGCCGGTGATTGAAAAAACGGCTGCCGCTGTTGCGGAACTGGACGTGCTGGCCTCGCTTGCGGAGGTCGCCGTTCAAAATCGGTATGTCCGTCCGGATGTGACGGTTTCCGGTAAAATTCATATCGTCGGTGGACGGCACCCGGTCGTCGAAAAACTGAGTGCGGAAAGCGGACTGGCCGGTAAAAAGGAAAATACCGCGTTTATTCCCAATGACACCCTGCTGGATGGTGCATCCAACCGGATTGCAATTATTACGGGTCCGAATATGGCTGGTAAATCCACCTATATGCGGCAGGTGGCGCTGATTACGATTATGGCGCAGATTGGGTCGTTTGTCCCGGCACAGTCGGCAGAGATTTCGGTCTGTGACCGTATTTTTACCCGTGTCGGTGCGTCGGATGACCTGACGGCCGGCCAGTCGACCTTTATGGTCGAGATGAGCGAGGTCGCAACGATTCTAAAAAATGCAACGCCTCGCAGTCTGGTTTTGCTGGACGAAATCGGACGGGGAACCTCAACCTTTGACGGCATGAGCATTGCACGGGCAGTGGTTGAGTATATCCTCAACGAAAAGGGGTTGGGCTGCAAGACGATGTTTGCAACCCATTATCATGAACTGACCGATCTGGAAAATCAGTTCCCCGGTATCGTCAATTATAATATCGCCGTTCGCCGTCGTGGGGATGATATTATCTTCCTGCGCAAGATCGTCCGCGGCGGAACAGATGATTCCTACGGCATTGAGGTCGCTCATCTTGCAGGAGTTCCCCAGAAGGTAATCCGTCGGGCAAAGGTGATTCTCAAACAGTTGGAGGACAGCGCCGCTGCTGCCCGTGAGGTTGCAAAGGAACAAAGCGGTGAAACGGAACAGACCCAGCAATTGCAGGTTTCGATGGCGCAGCAGCAGGATGAAAAGGTCCTGCGTCTGCTGCGGCAGTCAGATCTGGATACGATGACGCCGCGTGATGCGCTGGACTTTTTGTATGAACTCAAAAAGATGATGATCTGAAAAGAGAAAACGGATGGGCAGCAAATTATCCGAAATGACCCTTGAAGAGCTGTGGCAGCTGTTCCCGATTATCCTGACTCCCTATAACCCTCAATGGCCGGAATGGTATCGGGAACAGCAAAACGTTTTAAGGCAGACAATGCCGATGGAACAGGTTGTCCGTATCGCTCATATCGGCAGTACCGCGATTGGAACCATCTGGGCAAAACCGACGGTCGATATTCTTGTTGAGGTTAAAAAGGACAGTGACCTTGTGCAAATAAGCGATTTATTGGCCGGTTGCGGTTATACACTGATGTCTCAGGGAGAAAACCGCCGGTCATTCAATAAGGGATATACCGAAAATGGGTTTGCCGAAAAGGTGTTCCATCTTCATCTGCGAATGGAAGGAGACCATGATGAGCTGTATTTTCGGGATTATCTGATGAAACATCCGCAGACTGCCAGAGAATATGAGCAGCTCAAGCGCTCCCTCTGGAAGCAGTTTGAGCATGACCGGGACGGGTATACCGCTGCAAAAACAGGGTTTGTCCGTTCGGTAACAGAGCAGGCAAAGCAATTGTATAACGGACGTTATGAAATGGATATCGAAAAGAGGTTTTGATCATCATGACACAGCAGATGGATGTTCGTTTTATACCGGTCAGCGCCGGTGATGATGAAACAGTGCGAAAACTCTCGGCGTTTGCCGGAAAAATCGTCCGTGAGCATTTTGACCCGATTATCGGCGCTGAGCAGAATACCTATATGATTGCCCGCTTTCAGTCACCGGAAGGGATTCGTTCACAGATTGCCGAAGGATACCGGTATTATATTGTGCAGGCCGGTGACAGCTGGGCTGGATTTCTTGCGTTTTATCCCCGTGGAGAGCGGATGTATCTGAGCAAGTTTTATCTTGACCGGTCGTTTCGCGGAATGGGACTTTCAGGCAGGATGTTTGCTTTTGTCCGTCAGCAGACCGAGCAGGAAGGCCTTTCGGCCATCTACCTCAATGTCAATCGATTCAATTCGGACGTCATCGCTGTATATCATCATTTTGGCTTTCATTGCGTTCGCGAGGAACAGAACGATATCGGGAATGGATTTGTGATGGATGATAAGGTGATGGAGTATCCGGTGCCGCTGGGAGATAACGGTGAATGGCTTTGGATGACGGAAACGGCGGACGGACTGGACAGGGATGCTTTTCTGTCGATTTTCCGTGAGTCTTCAGTGGAAAATGCGCCGGCATGGTATCCTGAACTTTCGGAAGAGAAAGCTCTTCAAAAGTATGAATCCGATTTCTGGGCATATATCTGCGGTGATTTTCCGAAGGAAGGCGGGATACTGGCCATTCTCGGCGATCATGGCGGTTATCGTGCCAGCCTGCGGCTGTATCCGAAAGGAACAGGCAAATATTATATTGAAGCATTTGAAACCCGACCGGACAGCCGGCGGATGGGATACGGACGAAGACTGTACCAGAAGGTGATTGCCCGTCTGGAAGGAATCCACGGCAAAATCTGCCTGCTGGCGGATACCGGAAAGGGCAATCAGGCGAGTATTGCCGCGCATCTGTCCGCCGGATTTTGTCTGGACAAGGAAACGCCGGATGAACCCAACAAAGTGAATTTTATCTATCAGACCAAATGTTAATAAACTGACGGAATGGAGAAAGGAAAGGGACGTATGCCGAAAATTAACGTGTTGCCGCGAGAGGTGGCAGAGCTGATTGCAGCGGGTGAGGTTATTGAGCGTCCTTCTTCGATTGTCAAGGAACTGGTCGAAAACTCCATTGACGCGGGTGCAACGGATATCACGGTGGAAATTCAGTATGGCGGGGTACGATATCTGCGGGTGACCGACAATGGCTGCGGTATGACCGCCGAAGATGCGCCGGTTGCCTTTCTGCGTCATGCGACCAGCAAGGTGCAGTCTGCGGTCGATCTCGACCGGATTGGAACGCTGGGGTTCCGTGGGGAAGCACTGGCGTCGATTGCGGCTGTCGCTCATGTCGAGCTGCTGACTAAAACCTGTGGAAGTGATGTCGGGACGCTGGTAAAAATCAGCGGTTCCCAGCTGGAAGAAGTTTCGGAGGCCGGCTGTCCGGATGGAACGACTATTATCATCCGGGATGTTTTTTATAACGTGCCGGCTCGGCTCAAATTCCTGAAAAAAGATGTCACTGAATCCAACGCGGTCGCCTCAATTATCGATAAAATCGCCCTTTCTCACCCCGATATATCCGTCTCCTTTATCCGCGATGGAAAACAGATCTACCGGACTCCCGGCAATAACGATCTGCTGGGGACAATTTATACCGTGCTGGGACGGGATTTCGCCAAATCAATGCTGCCGGTTGACTACCGTTTGGGACAGGTTGGCGTCAGTGGGTTTATCTGCCGCCCGATGGCGGCACGGGCTAACCGGACGATGCAGCACTTTTTTGTCAATGGCCGGTATACCCGGACCAAAACCTGCGGCGTTGCACTGGAGGAAGGCTACCGTGGCGCAATGATGGTCGGAAAATATCCGTCCTGTGTGCTGATGCTGACGCTGCCCTGCGACCAGGTGGATGTCAACGTCCATCCGGCAAAAATTGAGGTACGGTTTGTCAGTGAAAAGAGCGTGTTTGACGCAGTGTATTTTGCAGTTAAATCGGCGCTGTCTCAGGATGGCAAGCTGCCGGAAACCAATACCGCACGGTCGGAAGCCAATCTGCTTTCGCCGTTTGCCGACCCGGAAAAGTCGGAGCAGCCGCTGCTCGGTAACCAGAACCCGGATAAGCCGGCGTTCTCTACAATGACTGCGCAGGAATACCGGGCTATGACCGGGCAAAGCACACCCAAATCCCAGCTGACAGCCAGCGTCCCCGGTGTAAAGGTGCAGGTTCGGGAAGAATGGCTGCCGCGGAAACGGGGTGAGGTCATGCTGGACGTTGAAGCAGACCCTGCCGATTTTGAGGAGCCCGCCCGCTTTTCTGCCAAAGACCGGCAGGACGCCGAACTGAACAGGAAGATGCAGCAGCGTGCAGCGGCATCCAGACCGTCAGCTTCTGAAAAAGCTCCGAAAGAACAGCCTGTGCCGGAACAGTCTGAGAGCAAGCCTGATGTCACCGAACCTGAACAAACGGCAATTCCTTTGCAGCAGCCTGTTACGGAACCGGAAACGGATGAAACGGATGATCTGCCGGAGATGCTGCCCGGATGTGAACAGCCATCTGTACAGATCGAGAACAAAGAAACGTTTCCTACAGATTATAAGGTATTTGGGGAGATTTTCTCAACCTATATCCTCTGCCGGATTGGGAACGAATTTGTTCTGATCGACAAGCACGCTGCCCATGAGCGGATTTTGTACAATCGCCTGAAAAGTCAGGGTGAAACACTGGAACGTCAGATGCTGCTCAGCCCGGTTCCGGTTTCTCTGTCACGGGAGGAGCACCAGTTTGTGCTGGAACATCAGCAGCAGCTGCTGCGCCTTGGATTTGAAGCGGACGACTTTGGCGGAAATTCCATTGCAATCCGGTCGATTCCGGCCCTGATGGCGGATGTATCGCCGGGAGAACTGTTTCTCGATGCGCTGGAAGGTTTGTCCCGTTCGCACGCAGGTGTGACGGCGGCGGATGAAATCCTGCACCGGATGGCCTGCCGCAGTGCGGTCAAGGGCGGCGACCACAATACAACGGAAGAACTTGAGCGGGTGGTGCAGACCATTATTCAGGATGAAAACGTCCGCTATTGTCCCCATGGACGGCCGGTCATGGTGCGGTTTACCAGACGGGAACTGGAAAAGCTGTTCGGCCGTATTCAGTGAAGGAACATTTGAAAGGAGAAAACAGGTTGTCCAAAATTGCTGTTATCGCGGTGGTCGGTCCGACCGCATCCGGAAAGACAAAACTTGGCGTCGAAATTGCAAAGGCGGTTTCGGGAGAGGTCGTCTCCTGTGATTCGATGCAGATCTATCGGACAATGGACGTCGCAACGGCTAAACCGACGGTGGAAGAAATGGAAGGGGTGCCCCATCATCTGGTGGATATCCTGCCGCCTGAAACTCCCTTTTCGCTGGCCGAATATGTCCGCCTTGCTTCGGAAACGATCGCCGGTATCCATGCCCGTGGGCATGTGCCGGTGTTGGTCGGCGGGACAGGATTGTATGCCGACACGCTGCTGCAGGGAATCCGACTCTGCGATCAGGGTGAGGACGCTGGGTATCGGGAACAGCTGGCAAAGCTTGCGGCTGCGGAAGGCGGGGAAAAACTGCTCGCCATGCTGCGGGAATGTGACCCGGAGTATGCGCGGGGGGTGCATGCAAACAATATTCCCCGGCTGATTCGGGCGCTGGAGGTTTACCATACGACCGGCATTCCGCTGAGTGAACATATCCGTCGTTCCCGTCCGGAGGAAACACCGTATGATACTTTCTGGCTGGGGTTGCGGTTCCATGACCGGAGCAAACTGTATGACCGTATCAACCGTCGGGTTGATCTGATGATGGAAAACGGGCTGCTTCGGGAGGCGAAGGCCGCGTATGAAACCAGAATGTCGACCGCTGCACAGGCAATCGGCTGCAAGGAACTTTACCCTTATTTTGACGGTCAAAAGACGCTGGATGAATGCGTCGAGACCCTGAAACAGTCGACCAGACGGTATGCCAAACGTCAGCTGACCTGGTTTTCCCGCAATCCGCAGATTCACTGGCTGGAGCCAGATTGTCATACATGGCCCGAACTTGTCGGAAAAGCGCTCGAAATGTTAATGAATTCTCATCTTTTTTCCGATATTTTATATCACGGGGAAATTGGATTGTAATTCAGGAAAAACTATGGTATAATCAAATAATACCATGGCATGGTCTAACCATCTGCCAGCTGGTTACGTATTTCCGTATGTACGGGTAAAAATCTTTTCGGAGTGGGGAAAGCTGTTTTCCATAGTCCGAAAGGACCTTTTGCCCGTTGTCAGACAGAAAGGACAGGGTACAGATGAAAAACCTTAATCTGCAGGATGTATTTCTCAACCAGGCACGCAAAGAACGAATTCCAGTCACATTTTTCCTGGTCAACGGGTTCCAGTTCCGCGGTATGGTCAAGGGATTTGATAATTATACCGTTATTCTGGAATGTGACGGCAAGCAGGAACTGATCTACAAACACGCAATCTCGACGATCGTTCCTCAAAAGAGCATTTCCATTTTAAACAGCGAAGAGGAAGCATAAATTTTGAGCACAAGGCTTATGCGGATCGGCACCGTTGTCCTGTCGGTTTTCCTGATTGTGTACGTGGTTTTTCAGCTGCAAAGGTACTCCGGTAGCAGCTACACCTATCAGACAGTCTATACGACAACGGTTGAAAATACCATCCCGGTCACCGGTATCTTTTTCCGGGATGAGGAGGATATCAGCGTCAGCCAGTCGGGTGTATTGTCCTGTAACTTCCGGATCGGTCAGAAGGTTCCGATCGATTCCGAGGTCGCAAGGCTGTATAAAAGCCAGGAGGCAATCGACCTTCAGCGGGAGATTGCCTCTTTGGAGGATACGCTGCAGAGCCTGCAAAAGGCGCAGGAATCTGCCAATACCAGTGAGGTCATCCTGCCGGAGACCCTCAACTCCCAGATTGCGCAGGATGTTTCCAAGCTGATTCAGGCACGGGATGTCGATGATCTGACCGGCCTGGCGGATTATCGGACCTCGCTGACCGAGTCCTTTGCCAAACGACAGATCATTATTGATGCCGATACTGATTTTACCGGTGAGATTTCCGAGCTGCAGCAGCAGCTCTTTGATCTGAAACAGCAGGATAACGCTTCCTATACATCTTATACATCATCGGTGTCCGGGTACTTTGTCGACCATGTCGACGGGTATGAGGATATCTGTACCGATGATTATCTGGCAGGCCTGACCGCTTCTGAGCTGGACAAGATGATTCAGCAGTACAGCGGATATAATGCCGACTCCTCGTGTGTGAAAGTTGTGACCAACCATATCTGGCAGTTTGTGCTGACGGTGACGGAGGAACAGGCGCTTTCACTCAGCGAGGGCAGCAGTGTCCAGGTCCGGTTCCCCAATCAGAGCGAGACGGTCAAAATGGTCGTCTCTGAGATGCGGCGGGATGTCGATGCCGGAGAGTATATGGTGATTTTGGAAGGGGACATCATCGACAGCTATCTGCTGACCACCCGTGTTCAGTCATGTGAACTGGTGGTGGCAACATATACCGGTCTGAAGGTGCCCAAGTCCGCAATTCGTTATGAAGAAGGTGTTCCCGGTGTATATGTTGTCCTGATGGACAAGATGTATTTCCGTACCATTAATGTTGTGTATGAGACCGAGGATTTTGTAGTGTCCTCTGCAACGGCGGATCAGTCTAATCCGCTGAAGCTGTACGATACGATTATCGTGGAAGGGGTTGGTCTCTATAATCAGAAAGATGTTTGACCCATCCGCTGACACGCAGCAGCTGATCAGTGAGCGTGTCCGGCAGATTCGCGCAAGAATTGCGCAGGCAGAACAACAGGCCGGACGTGCGCCTGGTTCGGTCAGGCTGATGGCTGTCACCAAGACGGTCAGCCCGGACAGAGTCAATCAGGCACTGTCAGAAGGTGTCGATTTGCTGGGCGAAAACCGCGTACAGGAGTTTTTGGGCAAGAATTTGTCCTATCACTGCGAAAAATCTCAAATTCACTTTATTGGACACTTGCAGACGAATAAAATTCGCGATATAATAAACAGGGTGTCCTGCATTCAGTCGATCGATAGCCTTCATCTTGCGAAAGCAGTTTCGTCGGCAGCTGAAAAGGCGGGCATCGTTATGCCCTGCCTGTTGGAGGTCAATGTCGGACGGGAAGAGAGCAAATCCGGTTTCGAACCGGAGGGGGTGCTCGATGCGGCAAGGGAAATAGCCGCGTTGTCCGGAATATCTCTGCATGGGCTGATGACGGTGGCACCGGCAATGGCCGGCAAAACCGGAGATGACAGCTGTTTTCGTGATATGCAGCAGCTGTTTTTGCGGCTGCAGGAGCTTTCGCTCCCAAATGCCCGGATTGATACCCTTTCGATGGGAATGACCGGGGACTTTGAGTTGGCGATCCGCTGCGGTTCGACGCTGGTTCGGGTCGGTCAGGGAATTTTTGGCGCCCGTGATGTTCAGACGGGTTTACCGCAACACTAAAATTGAAAGGCGGCACACAGAATGGGAATTATTGATAAAGTCAAGGGATTTATTTTCAACGACAATAACGAATACGAGGAAGAGATGGATGAGGGGTATACAGACGAGGATACTTCATCATCGTCTGGAAACGATTACTCTTCTTTTTCCAATACATCCTCTTCCGGCTCTTCTTATGGAAGTTCTTCTTCCTATGGTTCTTCTTACTCCGGCTCCCGCAGCGGCTATTCCTCTTCCCGCACCGGCCGTGTGGTCAATATCCAGACCTCGGCACAGCTGCAGGTTATGCTGGTACAACCCGACCGTTTTGAGGACTGCAAACCGATCGCGGATGAGCTGAATAAGAAAATTACCGTCGTCCTCAACCTCGAAGGACGTGCACCTGATCTGTCCAGACGGGTACTGGATTTTCTCAGCGGCGTAACGTATGCCAACGACGGCAATATCAAACAGGTTGCCCGCAATACCTATATGCTGACACCCAGCAATGTCGACCTCCGCGGCGATTTGATGGATGAGCTGCAGAACAGCGGCCTGATGTAAGAATGGCCGGAGAAAAAGAGACAGAATATTTTCTGGCATCGGTGCGCAACCTTTTTATCCTTGCCGACAGCCAGTATTGTCCGAAATTTTCGGCGTTTATGACAGAGGAAGAGCAGGCACTTGCACAGCCGCTCGCTGCAAAACTTTCCCGCAGTACCGGGATGGAAATCCGGTTCTGGGGTGGTTATGAGGGCGCGGTTCGGGTCATGCTCGGCGTCTTTCCGCAGGGATTTGAAGTCGAAACGGATGTTTTCCCGATTGTCGGGTACACCGCCCATTGCCGGGCGTCTGACAAACTGGAACACCGTGCACTGCTGGGAAGCCTGATGGCACAGCAGATTCGCAGGGAAATGCTCGGCGATCTGATTCCGGGAGAAGGCAGTGCGGTCATCTTTGCCGATGAACGGATTGAAAAGGTGCTGGCAACCCAGATTGACCGGATTGGCTCTGTTGGCGTCCGGATGGAAAAAGGATTTGCACCGATTGATACGTCAGGACGTTTTGTCGAAGTCCGCGGGACACTGATGTCGCTGCGTCTGGATGCGGCGGTCGCGCTGCTGGCCGGGACAGGCCGGGAAAAGGCGGCAAAGATGATCCGCGAAGGACTGGTCAGCGTCGGGCATATCGAAGAGAAAGATGTCAGCCGTAAGCTGAAAGAAGGCGATATCATCGTCATTCGTCATACCGGGAAGTTTCGTCTGCGGGAAGCGGGCGGCCTGACCAGAAGAGGACGGACGGTTGTATCGTTTGATCAATATGTATGATGAGGGGTGAACAGCGAACAGCGTTTTCCAGAAGGCTATTCGATGTTCACCATTCACCCGTTTAAGAGGGAGCTTCTGCCGAAGGCAGAAGAAGCGGCAAAAATCAGAAAGGAATGGACAGAAAGATGAGTAAAGAAGCTAAATTTGAAAAAGCGGCTTTTGGCTATCGTCCGGAAGAAGTCGACGCTTTTGTGGCAGAGTGCGAGAAAAAGCTGGCTGCTGCCAAATCGGAAAAGGCCGAACTGATCGGCAAAATGAAGATTCTTGCCGACAAGATTACCGAATACCGCAGCGATGAGGGCAACCTCAAGGAAGCAATGCTGGGCGCACAGCGGCTGAAGGCTTCGATTGAAAATGAAGCCAAATCCAAGGCTGAAACCACGATCGCCGATGCAAACGCTTATGCGGAAAAGGTCATCGCGGAAGCACAGGCCAAGTCTAGCCAGATGATCACCGATGCGCAGAACCGCTCCAATCAGATGATTGCGGAAGCGCAGAAGACGGCTGAACAGAAGGTCAACTCGGTTACTTCTCAGGTTGAGCGGGAACGCGCAAACCTTGCACAGCTGCAAAAAGAGGTCTCCGGCTTTAAAAACAAACTGATTGCTCTTTACCGTGAACATCTGAACCTGATTACCAACCTTCCTGAAAAGGCTGACAAGCCTGCCGCTCCCGAAAAGACGGAGGAAAAGGCTGATAAACCTGCCCAGACTGAAAAGGCAAAGGGTGAGGAAGAATTCGCCTTTAATTCGGGCGCGTTTACCGAAAAGTTCGGTGAGGTAAAACTCAGCTGAACAACGGATAACAGATAATTGAAAGGAATGAATGAAAGCTATGGCAAATCCCCAGGATTACAATAAGACCCTGAATCTGCCCCAGACGGATTTTGATATGCGGGCCGGGCTTCCGAAAAAGGAGCCTACGTTTATTAAGCACTGGAACGCGGTTGATCTGTACGAGAATATGATCAAACGCAATGCAGGGAAACCGAAATATGTTCTGCATGACGGCCCTCCCTACGCAAACGGCGATATTCATATGGGTACCGCACTCAATAAGGTGCTCAAGGACATGATTGTCAAATATAAGAATATGACCGGTTTCCAGTCTCCGTATGTTCCGGGGTGGGATACCCATGGCCTTCCTACCGAGCTGAAAGCGCTCAAAAAGATCGGTGTCGATAAAAACGGTGTATCGGTTTCCCGTCTGCGGGAGATCTGCCGTGAGTTCGCGATGGGTTATGTCGAAAGCCAGAAGGAACAGTTTATCCGTCTGGGCGTAACCGGCGACTTTAAGGACCCCTATATCACCCTCAAGCCGGAATTTGAGGCGGAACAGATTCGCGTCTTCGGCAAGATGGCAGAAAAAGGCATGATCTATCGTGGCCTGAAGCCGGTTTACTGGTGCCCTGAATGCGGTACCGCACTGGCTGAGGCTGAGATTGAATATGCTGAGGACCCCTGCACTTCGATCTTTGTCAAGTTCAAGGTCACCGATGATAAGGGCTTCTTTGCCAAGATGGGCGTCGATGTCTCCAAGGTTTACTTCGTCATCTGGACGACTACGACCTGGACCATCCCCGGCAACCTTGCAATTTCTCTGAATCCTGATTTTGATTATACCCTCGTTCATACCGGTGATGAATATTATGTCATGGCATCTGAGCTGGCGCCCGGTGTCATGAAGATCGCAGGTATTGAGGATTATGAGCTGGTTGGCCACTTTACCGGCCTCGACTGCGAATATATGAAGACCCGTCACCCGCTGTATGACCGCGTTTCGCTGGTCATCGTCGGCGACCATGTCACGCTGGATTCCGGTACCGGATGCGTTCATACTGCGCCTGGCTTCGGTGCAGACGACTTTATCGTCTGCCAGAAATACCCCGAAATCCCGATGATTGTTCCGGTTGACGCGGAAGGCCGTCAGACTGAGGAGACCGGCCCTTATGCCGGCATGAAGACCGCTGAGTCCAATGGCCCGATTCTTGCGGATCTGCGCAAATGCGGGGCTATCCTTGCAACAGAAGACATCGTCCACCAGTATCCGCACTGCTGGCGCTGCAAAGAGCCGGTTATGTTCCGTGCAACCGAACAGTGGTTCTGTTCGGTTGACGCAATCAAGGAAGACGCTGTCAAGGCAATCAACGATGTACAGTGGATTCCCGAATGGGGCCGTGACCGGATTACCTCGATGGTCCGTGACCGAAATGACTGGTGCATCTCCCGTCAGAGAAGATGGGGCGTTCCGATTCCTGTCCTTTACTGCGAAGACTGCGGCGAGGCGATTGTCAACGAGGCCACGATTGAAGCAATTGCTGAGATGTTCAGAAAAGAAGGTTCCGATTCCTGGTACCTGCATACTCCGGATTACTTCCTGCCGGAAGGCTTCTCCTGCCCGAAATGCGGCGGTCATTCCTTCAAACAGGAACAGGATATTCTGGATGTATGGTTTGACTCCGGTTCCACCCACTTTGGCGTTCTGAAACAGCGTCCGGAACTGAGCTGGCCTGCTGACCTCTATCTGGAGGGTGCTGACCAGTATCGCGGATGGTTCCAGTCGTCGCTGCTGACCGCTGTCGCCTGCGGCCTGCCTGCACCTTACAAGGCAGTCTGCACCCATGGCTGGGTCGTCGACGGCGAAGGTAAGGCAATGCACAAATCTGCCGGCAACTCGATCGCTCCTTCGGAGATCATCGACCAGTATGGCGCCGATATCTTCCGTCTGTGGGTTGCTTCCTCTGATTACCACAGCGATATCCGTGGCTCTAAAGAAATCTTCAAACAGCTGGCGGAAGCGTATCGTAAGATCCGCAACACAGCCCGTTATATCCTCGGTAACATCAGTGACTTTAACCCGGATACCGACGCGGTTGCACCTGAACAGCTGACTGAGCTGGACAAATGGGCATACGGCCGTCTGGATGAGGTCATCCGTGAAGCCAAGAGCGGCTATGAAGCGTTTGATTTCCATGTCGCATTCCATGCGGTGCTCAATTTCTGCACGGTTGATATGTCCTCCTTCTATCTGGATATCATCAAGGACCGCCTGTACTGTGAAGCAAAAGACAGCGTCCTCAGACGTGCGGCACAGACTACCATTTATGATGTCCTCGCATCGGTTGTCCGCCTGATTGCGCCGATTCTCGTCTTCACCTCCGAAGAAATCTGGCAGCATATGCCGATTCGCTCCGGTCTGGATAAGGGCAGCGTTTTCTATAACGATATGCCTGAGCTGACTGGTATCAACGTGTCCGAACCTGAAAAGTGGGAAACCCTTGAAAAGGTCCGCGGTGCGGTTCAGAAAGCACTGGAAGAAAAACGTGCTGCCAAGGTATTCGGCAAATCGCTGGAAGCAAAGGTTATCCTGACCTGCGATGGCGAGATGTACGACGTCCTGTCCTCGATGAAAGATCAGCTTGCTGACATCTTCATCGTCTCTCAGGCAGAGGTCGTCAAAGGTGCGGCAGAGTCTGCCGGTGACGTTGAAGGACTGGCAGTTGAAGCACTGCGCGCCGAAGGCGGCAAGTGCGAACGCTGCTGGAAGGTCCTGCCGACTGTCGGCAGTGATGCGGAACATCCGACCCTCTGTCCCAGATGTGCCGGTGTTGTCAAAAGCCTGCTGTAATCTTTATAACTGAACGAAACATTTGCGCCCTGTCCCGGCTGAACGGTTAAGCTCAGATGGGGCAGGGCGCTGGTTTTATCTCTGGGAGGAATAAAAAAGTATGGTACCCTATCTTGCGTTGCTGCTGTCGGCTGTGCTGGCGGTCGCCGATCAGCTGATTAAGCTGCTGGTCAAGGCACGTCTTGCACCGATTGGGGATATTTCGCTGCTGGACGGCGTGCTGCACCTGACCTATGTGGAAAACAGGGGAATGGCTTTTGGTATGATGCAGGGGCAGAAATGGCTGCTCATCTGGGTGACGGCACTGGTGCTGCTGGTGCTGATCGCCGGGATTATGATGGGCAAAATCCGCAAGCCTGCAACCCTTTTTACAACCGCTGTGATTATCGGCGGCGGTGTCGGCAACCTGATCGACCGGGTTTACCGGGGTTATGTCATCGATTATATTGATTTTCGGATTATCAATTTTGCGGTTTTCAATTTTGCCGATATCTGCGTGACCTGCGGAACGGCGGTGCTGTTGGTGGTCCTGTTTGTCGAGATGCTGCGCGAGGGAAAGAATCCGGAGCAGGCAGCAAAAGCTAAAAAGCAGTGAAAGGCTGGCGATTATGGAAAACAGCATGATCTATCAAGATACTGAACTGCTGACAGAAGAGCCTGAACAGGCGGACGGAACCGTTTGTATGACCGTTTCGGAAACAGATGCGGGGAAACGGCTGGATGTCTGGCTTTGCGAACAATTGGATGGGCGGACACGCTCTTTTGTACAGAAGCTGATTGAGGACGGAAATGTGCAGCTGGATGGCAGGGCATCGGTCAAAAAGGATAAGAATGCTCGTCTGACCGCCGGTATGCAGGTGCAGGTCAATATCCCGGCTCCTGCTGCAATGGAACTGGTTCCGGAAAATATCCCTCTGGAGATTGTGTACGAGGATGACGACCTGCTGGTGGTCAATAAGCCAAAAGGAATGGTTGTGCATCCGGCACCCGGCAATTATACCGGGACACTGGTTCATGCGCTGCTGTATCATTGCGGTGATTCGCTGTCGGGAATTGGCGGGGTAGCGCGGCCTGGAATTGTCCACCGGATTGACAAGGATACCTCCGGGCTGCTGATTGTCGCAAAATCTGACCGGGCACATATCGGACTGGCTGACCAGATTCGGGAACATTCCTTTACCCGTCAGTATGAGGCGGTGGTTTACGGGAATATTAAAGAGGAACGGGGGACACTGCGGAATTACCTCGGAAGAAGCAGCGCCGACCGCAAGAAAATGGCGGTTGTTTCCCCGCTGGCACCCGACGCAAGAGAAGCGGTTACCCATTATGAAGTCCTCGAACGGTTTGAAGGGTTTACCCATGTCCGGCTGACGCTGGAGACCGGTCGCACCCATCAGATTCGTGTCCAGATGGCTGCTATCGGACATCCGGTCGCAGGTGACCCGCTGTATGGGCCGCAAAAGGTGATTACCGAATTGGGAGGGCAGTGCCTTCACGCCAAGAACATCGGATTTGTTCACCCGGTAACCGGCAAGCGTCTGGAACTGGATTCTGAGCTGCCTGCATACTTTACCCGGTTTCTGGAAAAACTCCGCCGTGGGAAAAAGATTACCTCCGGTTTGATGCAGGGCATTTTGATGGCATGCGACTGTGACGGAACGCTGATCTGCCATGACGATTCGATCCCACCGGCTAACATCGAAGCGGTTAAGCGATTCACCGCCGCAGGTGGTCAGTTTGCGCTTGCAACAGGCCGGCCGGTTCCGATGGTCGAGGAATTTATCAGCAAGCTGGGGATTACAACCCCTTGTGTGCTGTTTAACGGCGGCATGATCTACGACCCGGTAGACAAACGTCCGTTATGGTATACCGAAATTCCGCTGGAAGCCAAAAAGCTTGCCTTGCAGGTAATGAAAGACTTTCAGGATGCACCGGGCGGTGTGCCGGGAATCGAAATTTTTGCACCGGATATGATCTACCTGCTCAACTGGCATCCCTATATGCAGTGGCATCTGGTGGAACGTCATCTGATTCCACATGAAAAAACAACCTTTTCCGCAATCGAACATCTGCCATGGGTAAAGTTCATGTTTGTCTGTGATGAAAAATATATGGAAGATTTGATAAAGTATCTGGACAAACACCCGGTGGATGGTGTACAATTAGTGAGGAGTGACCGAATGCTTTATGAGGTGTTGCCTGCATCGGGCGGCAAGGGCAGCGGTGTTGCACGTCTTGCCGACATGCTGGGGGTCCCGCGCAGCAGAGTTGTTGCGATGGGAGACTACGAGAATGACCGCGAAATGCTCAGTTGGGCAGGTTTTTCGGTTGTGCCCGTGAACGCTCCCCCGCAGATACAGCAACTCGCCGATCTGACCACCCAGGCGGACAATACCGCTGGTGCGGTCGCCGAGGCAATCGACTATATCATCGAGCATAAACAGTCCATATTCTGAAGGCACCAACAGAAAGGAATGATCATTTTTATGGAACGCGCAGAGAAACTGAATCTCCAGAAAATCGCGACCCGTATCCGTCTTGGTATCATCGAAGGAACCTTTCACGCAAAATCCGGACATCCGGGTGGTTCTCTCTCGATTGCCGATACGCTGGCTTATCTTTACTGGAAGGAAATGAATATTGATCCTGCCAATCCTAAAATGGAGGGACGCGACCGCCTGGTGCTGTCCAAAGGACATTCTGCACCGGCACTGTATGCAGCTCTTGCTGAACGTGGATATTTCCCTGTCGAAGAGCTTGCAACCCTGCGTCATATCGGTTCCAGACTGCAGGGACATCCGAATATGAACGATACCCCCGGTGTCGAAATGTCGACCGGTTCGTTGGGTCAGGGTATCTCGGCCGCTTGCGGCATGGCACTTGCAGCTAAGCTGAAAAAAGAGGATTCTCGTGTCTATACCATCCTCGGCGACGGTGAGATCGAAGAAGGCCAGGTATGGGAAGCAGCTATGTTTGCTGCACACTACAAGCTGGACAATCTGGTCGCTGTCATCGACAACAACAACCTTCAGATCGATGGCCCGATCACCGAGGTCATGTCCTCTTATCCGATTACCGATAAATTCGTCGCATTCGGATGGAATGTCATCGCAATCGACGCCCATGATTTTGATCAGATCGAGGCTGCTTTCAAGGCAGCGCGTGAAGTAAAGGGCAAACCGACCGCCATTATCCAGAAATCCATCAAGGGTAAAGGCGTTTCCTTCATGGAAAATCAGGTGTCCTGGCATGGCACCGCCCCCAATGCTGAACAGTATGAGCAGGCTAAGGCTGAGCTGAATGCAGCTCTGGCGGCGCTGGACTGAGAAGAAAGGAAGGAGCTTAATCATGGCTGACGTGAAAAAGATTGCAACCAGAGAATCCTACGGCAATGCCCTTAAGGAACTGGCACCTAAATATCCGAATCTGGTCGTTCTGGACGCAGACCTCGCCGCTGCTACCAAGACCGGTATCTTTAAAAAAGCATATCCTGACCGCTTCTTTGACTGCGGTATCGCAGAAGCAAACATGATGGGTGTGGCAGCTGGTCTGGCAGCTGCCGGCATGACGGTTTTTGCCTCTTCTTTTGCGATGTTTGCTGCCGGACGCGCATTTGAAGTTGTCCGTAACTCGATTGGTTACCCTGGCCTGCCGGTCAAGATCGGCGCAACCCATGCCGGTATCTCGGTCGGTGAGGACGGCGCAACCCATCAGTGCTGCGAAGATATCGCGCTGATGCGGACCATCCCCGGCATGACGGTTATCGTTCCTTCGGACGATGTCGAAGCAAAAGCTGCTGTTGCAGCTGCGATCGAACATGATGGACCGGTTTACCTGCGCTTTGGCCGTCTGGCTGTGCCGGTATTTAATGACCCTGCGACCTATCACTTTGAGATCGGCAAGGGTATCACCCTGCGCGACGGCAAGGATGTCACCATTGTCGCAACCGGACTGATGGTCAACGAAGCGATTGTCGCTGCTGAGCAGCTGGCTGCTGAGGGTATCGACGCAAGAGTTATCAACATCCATACCATTAAGCCGCTGGATGAAGAACTGATCGTCAAGGCAGCTGCTGAAACCGGTAAGATTGTTACCGTTGAGGAACACTCGATTATCGGCGGTCTGGGCAGTGCAGTTGCGGATGTCTGCGCTGAAAAATGCCCCTGCCTGGTCAAGAAGATCGGCGTAAACGACGAGTTCGGCCAGTCCGGCCCGGCAGTAGACCTGCTGAAACTCTATGGCCTGTCTTCTGAAAACATCGTCAAGACGGTCAAAGAAGTTGTCGGCAAATAATCGGAAAATACTTTTCTTTGGGAGACCCTGTATGGGGTCTCCTTTTTTATACGAATCTATATCATGCAGATACTTTTTATGTGTATTTAGTCTCCGGCTATCTTTTTTACGTCTGTCCCCAAGACAGCATTTTTGCCTTTTTCCCGTCAAATCGGGCGGCTTTTTTTGGCTTGACAAAAGGAGTGCAAACCGGTATAATTTAATTTGTATCTATATGCGAACGGGCAGGCAATGCCCGTATTTTCGGGTGTTTTTGGCCCGTGGAAAGGAATGCAACCGATATGAAAAACGCAAAAGAAATCGTTCTGACCTCCGAAGGTCTTCAGAAACTCCAGGACGAGCTGGATAACTTAAAACTTGTCAAACGTAAAGAAATCTCCGAACAGCTGAAAATTGCCCGTTCTTTTGGTGACCTGTCCGAGAACAGCGAATATGATGAGGCCAAAAACGCCCAGGCAATGAACGAAGCGCGCATTCTTGAACTGGAACTGACCATTAAAAATGCCCGTGTCATCGAAGCAAGCGAGATGACCAATGAAAAGGTCCATATGGGCTCTAAGGTCCGCGTCTTTAACTCGCTGCTGGACGAAGAACAGACCTATACCATCGTCGGCTCTGCTGAGGTCGAGCCGCTCGAACTCAAGGTCTCCGACGAATCTCCGATCGGTAAGGCTCTCTCCGGCGCCAAGGTCGGCGACGTTGTCGAGGTCAATACCCCGAACGGTAAGGTCTTTACCCTTGAGATTCGCGAAATCAATATCTGAGATAGTACGAAAGGAATGGAATATAGATGAGTGAAGAGCTGAGAGAACAGCCGGAAAGCGCAGCCGAGACTGCACAGGCCGCAGCGCAGGAAGCACGGGAGTTTTCCGAACATGCGCGGGTGCGCCGGGAAAAACTCGCGGCACTGCAGGAAGCAGGCGCTGACCCTTACGAGATCACCAAATATGACGTAACTGCTCATTGCGCTGATATCCGTGCAAACTTCGATGAGATGGAGGGCAAAACGGTCCGGATTGCCGGCCGTATGATGTCCAAACGTGTCATGGGCAAGGCGTCTTTCTGCGACGTCCGCGACGGCAGCGACCGGATGCAGGTCTATGTCAAACGGGATGATATCGGAGCCGAAGAGTACCAGGGCTTCAAAAAATGGGATGTCGGCGATATTATCGGCGTGGAAGGTATGGTGTTCCGTACCCAGAAAGGCGAAATCTCGATCCATGCCCACAGCATCCAGCTGCTTTCCAAATCCCTTCTCCCCCTTCCTGAAAAATTCCATGGCCTGAAGGACCAGGAAACCCGTTACCGTCAGCGCTATGTCGACCTGATCGTCAACCCTGAGGTCAAGGAAACCTTTGTCCGCCGCAGTCTGATTATGCGGGAACTGCGGGCATTCCTCGACGGACGTGGATTTCTGGAGGTTGACACCCCGATTCTGACTCCGTTTGAGATCGGCGCTTCGGCACGCCCGTTCCTGACCCATCACAATACGCTGGATATGGATATGGTTCTGCGTATCGAGACCGAGCTGTATCTGAAGAGACTGATCGTCGGCGGCTTTGAACGGGTTTATGAGGTCGGCCGTATCTTCCGTAATGAGGGCATGGACCCCAAACATAACCCGGAGTTTACCACTGTCGAACTGTATCAGGCTTACACCGATTTCCATGGTATGATGGATCTGGTTGAGGATATGATGAAGACGGTTGCTCAGAATGTCTGCGGTTCGCTGGTTATCCCTTATCAGGGTCACCAGATTGACCTCGGTCACTGGGAGCGCCTGACGATGGTCGAAGCAGTCAAGAAGTATTCCGGCGTGGATTACAACGACTGGAAGACCGACGAGGATGCCATCGCCTGTGCGAAAGAACATCACGTTGAGCTGCCGGAAGTCCCGACCAGAGGCGCAATTCTTGCCGAGTTCTTTGACGCATTTGTCGAGGAAAACCTGATTCAGCCGACCTTTATCTATGACTATCCGGTTGAGATCAGCCCGCTGGCTAAGCGCAAACCTTCTGATCCTGCTTTTACCGAACGTTTTGAGTATTTCATCAATGCGACCGAGTTCGGCAACGCATTCAGTGAGCTGAACGACCCGATCGACCAGAAGGCCCGTTTTGAACGCCAGGTGGAACAGCGCCGCGCTATCGATCCTGAGACCCGCGCACAGGTTGACTATGATTTTGTCACTGCGCTGGAATATGGTATGCCTCCGACAGGCGGTCTGGGCTTCGGTGTCGACCGTCTGGTCATGTTGCTGACCGATTCTGCTTCTATCCGCGACGTTCTGCTCTTCCCCACAATGAAGCCCCTCTCGGACTAAAAACCCATAAAAATCAGGTTTTGACAGCGTTTGCGGCGTTTTGTTAATCCAAAAAAATGTCGTAAAACGGGGGTTACGACAGATTTACGACAAATGACTTTTTGAGCATCGCTCGTCTTTTACGACAAATGCGTGTCGTAAATCACGAGAATCGTAAATTGTTAATCCAGTGGCTTCATTGTAACGGCTACATTGTAAATTGAATAAAAAAGCCTTGTAAACTCGGCATTTAACGAAGTTTACGACAGAACCTCGGACTGTATAGTTCGGGGTTCTTTTTTTGCATATTTGAAGCTGGCAACGATTATGGATATACTGTAATCGAATGGAGGGACTACAAATGAAGAAGTATTATATCAATCTAACCGAGCAGGAACGCTCTCAAATCATACATTCGCTTATAGATAAAAAGAACGCACTTATGGCTCAAGGCAGATACACCGACGCTGTTGATGAAGTCATCTTAAAGATGATGAAAGCAAAGAAAAAGGCTTTCATAGTGCGTACTGTTTCGTAGTCATTTCCTTTTCAAAAAATAAAATATAGAGCTATATAAGCAAGCCGCTTATTCCTTTCTCGGGATAGGCGGCTTTTTTCATTTTCCCAACTCAAAAAATTTTTTCAAACTTTTTTCAAAAACACCCGATAATTTGACCTCTCCCAGTCCGAACAAGTGAAAGGGTTATTTCTTAACTCCGATTAGGAGCAACTCTTTCGCTGTTCCTTGACAACTGAATATATAGGCACATCGGACTTTAGTTCTGATGATGAGCCACCTTATCGGGTACGCCAAGACCTCTGAAACGGAGCGAGCGAGAATCCCTGGTAAAAGTGTCAGGCTGCACCTGATACGGCGATGACAGTCAGAATGATAATGATACTTCTCTACGGAGCTGGCGGAGAACCCGGCAGAGGTGAAATTCCTATGACACGGTTTCGCAAACCGTGACCGATGTGCTTCCCACACAAAGCAACAGCTTTACGCAGGGGGTGTTGAAAACAAATACTGCGTTGATACATAGCCGTCTGAACACAGCCGGCTATAAATCTATCGAAAGGAGGAAAGCCAATGCCAAACTGTAAAACCATTGCTATCTGCAATCAGAAGGGCGGCACAGGCAAAACGACCACAACGGTCAATTTAGGGATAGGGCTTGCGAAGCAAGGTAAAAAGGTACTCCTTGTAGATGCCGATCCGCAGGGCGACCTCACGACTTGCCTCGGATGGAAAGATAATGACAGTCTGCCGACTACCATTACCACTAAGTTATCCGAGATAATGCGTGAAGAAAACGGAAACCCGCATTTCGGTATTCTGCATCACGAGGAAAATGTTGATTTGCTTCCCGCAAACCTTGAACTGTCCGCAATGGAAATGATGCTTGTAACGACTATGAGCCGTGAAACTGTTTTGAGAACCTATCTGAATAAGGTAAAGAACGATTACGAATATATCCTGATCGACTGTATGCCTTCCCTCGGTATGGTAACTCTGAACGCTTTAGCGGCGGCAGACAGCGTAATCATCCCCGTTCAGGCTCAGTATCTTCCCGCAAAAGGAATGACACAGCTTATGCAGACCATCGGGAAGGTTAAGCAGCATATCAACCCAAGCCTGAAGATTGACGGTATCTTACTGAATATTGTAGATAACCGAACAAACCTTGCGAAAAGCACGGCGGACGCACTGAGGAAAAACTACGGAAGCGTGATTAAGATATATCACTCAGCCATTCCTATGGCAGTAAAAGCCGCAGAGGTAGCGTCGAAAGGTGTCAGCATATATAAGTATGAACCGAACAGTCCTGCGGCGAAGGCTTACGCTGAATTGACAAAGGAGGTGTTAGCCGATGGCAGGAAGAAAGAGCGACTTCACTCTGCCGACGCTCGATGACCTGTTCTCAACACAGGAAATGAGAGACGATGCGAAACTCGCAAAAATCCGGGATATTCCATTAGAGCTGATAGACGATTTTCCCGACCACCCTTTTAAGGTGCGTGACGATGAAGATATGATGCAGCTTGTTGAGAGCGTCAAGGAGCGTGGGGTTATCACCCCGGCAACCGTCCGTCAAAAAGAGGACGGCAGATATGAGCTTGTTTCCGGTCACAGGAGAAAACGAGCGTGTGAGCTTGCAGGCTTTGAAACGCTCCGATGTGAGGTAGTTGACCTTACAAGAGATGAAGCAACCATCTTAATGGTGGAAAGCAATTTTCAAAGGTCGCAGATACTTCCCTCGGAAAAAGCGTTCGCATACAAAATGCGTTTGGAAGCAATGAACAGGCAAGCAGGCAGACCAAAAAAAGAAAATTCGACACCAGTGGTGTCAGATTTTGAACGGCAACGAACAAACGAGGTTTTAGCAAACGAAGTTGGAGAAAGCCGTGAGCAAATTCGCAGATATATTCGCTTGACCAATCTTGTCCCCGAACTGCTTGACCTTGTGGACGAGGGCAGAATGAAAATGCGACCTGCCGTTGAGATTTCTTTTCTTGACGAGGACTGCCAGCGTGATTTGGTAGACGAAATCGACTTGAACGACTGCACTCCGTCCCACGACCAAACAATCCGTATGCGAAAGATGTTTGAAGAAAAGAAGCTCACACCCGAAGCCATACAAGCCATTATGTCGGAGCAGAAACCCAATCAGCGTGAGAGAATTGTGCTTAGTGGGGATAAGGTGCGACAGTATATCCCGAAGAATATTCCCCTTAACCAAACAGAGGATTATGTCTGCAAGGCTTTGGAGCATTATGCGGGTTATTTGAGAAAGCGGGCAGAGCGTGACGCAAGGTAGCAGGAGTAACATTTTCCGTTTCCCCTTCCTCACACTCTAACCCCTAAGTACAAGCTAACCTACCGAAGAAAGATATATAACTATCTCTCAATATATATCTATCTCCATAACTTAAAGCTATCTCAAACAATTCGCATCATTCCCACTTAAAGGAGGTGGTTGCTAAAATAAAAGATTAGCCTATTCGCACCTTTGTCAAATTGCAGAGAACTTTCTACAATGAAGGCGAAAGGAGCGAATCGCAATGAAAAACAAAATCTTGTGCTTTGGCTTGGTTCTCATTTTCCTTGCCTCAATGTGCGGATGTAATGCTGAAAAAGCCGATATTTTGGAAAGCTCGGATATAGCCGACTGTTCTTCTTCGGTGAGTAATACGGAAACTTCCGATGAAACGGATACGACCGTAGAAATTGAGCCTGAAAAAGCAACAGAAACGGAGAAAACATCTTTTGAGCCTACATCGGAAAGTAACGAGCCTGAAACTGCTCCGACAGAGAGCAAGAAACCAGTTGAAGCCGACAAAACGGATATTCCAGCCGCACCAACGGCAGAAACAGAAACACCAAAGCCCGAAGCGCCCAAACCGACCGTAAGCGAAGAAACAAAAGAGCCGGAAAAGCCTGTACAGCCGGAAAAAGAACCTCCGACAGAACAGCCTACGGAAGAAGTAAAGCCAAAAACAGCTTACGACTACGAGTTTGACATTGAAGCAATTCGGAGCGACCTCATTTCTCTCGGCTGCTCTATGGGACTTACTCATATTACAACCGATGACGGAACGGCGATCACACCGGACAATGCTTCGTGGGCGACGCCTGTTACGGCTTCCGAGTCGTTTCAGGGAGAACGCCTGAAAAGAAAACTCACGGACTATGTGCAGTCGATGCCGGATATTATCACCGCTTACGGCGGCGCACCAATCGAATATTTCACGATATATATTGAACCGCTTGGAAGCGGCAGCTACCGGATATATTTCCTGTACTGAGTTCGTGAGAACCTACCCTCTGCCCGAAAAGACAGAGGGCTTTTTTATACCCAAATCAAGAAAGGACGGTTAAACCGAAATGAAAAATTTTGCAAAATCAAAAGGAAAGCGCATAACTGCCGCACTCCTGTGTGCCGTTATGTGCATTATGTCCCTTCCGCTTTCCGCCTTCGCCTTTACAGCAGAGGAAGGAAAAACCGTAGACGCATACTACGGCGACCGCTATTTCGGATCGGACGGTGACTATTACTATTCTCCTGAAAGTCATCAATATATTGCCTATGATGAGAATGGCAACACGAGCCTTCATTCTGCGAGTGGAGTCCACAGAAGAACCAAGCTGATGATTAAGGACAGCAGCGGTTCCCGACAGATTATGTGTATTGAGTCCGGTATTGACTATAACGCCGGAGGAACCTATAGCAGCGTAAACGGCAAGAACAGCTCATATTTTCAGAACCTGCCGACAACGGCACAGTACGGAATTATGCTGACCTCCGTGTATGGTTGGCGCCCGGGTACAACAGCACCGATCAGCGGGACAAATGAGGACGACTTCTCTATGGCGACGCAGACAATTCTGTGGGAATATCAACAGCAGCTTCGTACCTCTCCGACTACTCTCAAAGCAAACAGCTACGGTGTTCCTGCCGACACCTACTATCAGTGCATCAAAGGCAGACCTGCCGAGAAGTGCTATGACTGGCTTCTTACGCAAATGCAGAGCCACGCAACCATTCCGAGCTTTGCTTCCAATAAGAGCAGCTCTGCAACCACCTATACGCTGAAATACAATCAGGCGGCAGATAATTACAGTCTTACGCTGACCGATACGAATAATACGCTGTCGGATATTAAGTTCAGCGCAAGCGGTATTACCGTTTCAAGAAGCGGCAACAAATACACCTTTACTTCAAACAAGATGATTGAAACCGCCGTTAGTGTTACGGCGCAAAAGAATGTACCCGGTATTGACGGCAACTTCCTCGTTTGGGGATACCCCGGAAAGCAGACAATGATGTCGGGTGCGGAAGATCCGGTCGTATTCTATCTCAAAATCAAGACAGAAACCACCGGAGTCGGTCATATCGTGAAGCACTCCGAGGACGGAAAGGTGGCAAACATTAAGTTCAACATTACCGGAAACGGCGTGAATCAGACCGTCACCACAAAGGCGGACGGCACGGTGGATATTGAACTTATGCCCGGCGTATATACCGTTACGGAGCTGACCGAGGAAAAGTATGAGCCGCAGAATGTGCAGAGGGTTACGATTGTATCGGGAAATACCTCAACGGTCACATTCAGCAATACACTCAAGCGTGGCGACCTTCAGGTAATCAAATCCTCCGAGGATAATCTTGTGGAGGGCGTTACCTTCCACCTTTACGGCACATCTCTTTCCGGTATTTCCGTTGATGAGTATGCCGTGACAGATAAGAACGGTGTTGCTACCTTTAAGGATGTCCTGATTTCAGGCACAACGCCCTACACCATCGAGGAAATGGACACAGCTATCCGTTATGTAGTCCCTGCTAATCAGACCGCACCTGTTAAGTGGAAAGAGGTTACTACCCGCAATTTCACAAACATTCTCAAAAAGTTTACCGTGACCGTGACAAAGAGCGACCGTGAAGAAGGCAGCGCCCAGGGCGGCGCTACCCTTGCCGGAGCAGTTTACGGTATCTATAAAGGAGAAACCCTTGTGGACAAATATGTTACGGACAAAAACGGGCAGTTCACCACGAAGGAATATGTCTGCGACAATGACTGGACAATCCGTGAAATCACTCCGTCCGAGGGCTATCTGCTTGACACCACAATCCATAAGGTTGGTGCTGAACCGCAGCTTTATACCGTGGAACACAATCAGACTGCAAACGATGTTAACGAGCAGGTTATCAAGGGCAATATCGCCATCATCAAGCATACCGACGATGGAGAAACCAAGATTGAAACGCCTGAAAGCGGTGCAACCTTTGAAATCTACCTCAAATCCGCAGGAAACTATACCGCTTCTGAGGAAGATGAGAGAGATATTATCGTCTGCGACGAAAACGGCTTCGGACAGACAAAGGATATGCCTTACGGCGTATATACCGTTCATCAGACCTCCGGCTGGGAAGGCCGTGAACTGATGAAGGACTTTGATGTGTTCATTGCTCAGAACGGACAGACCTACCGCTATCTTATCAACAATGCAAACTTTGAAAGCTATATCAAGGTTGTCAAGGTGGACGCAGAAAGCGGCAAGACCATTCCTTATGCCGGAGCAGGCTTTCAGATTTACGATCCGACAGGAAATCTTGTTACGATGTCCTTTATCTACCCGACTCCGACAACAATCGACACCTTTTACACCGACGCAAACGGCTGTCTTGTGACACCGGAGAAGCTGGAATACGGCAAGGGATATTCTCTTGTTGAGGTTCAGGCTCCCTACGGATATGTTCTCGACAGCACTCCTGTGTACTTTGATGTAACGCAGGATAACGCTACCGAAGAAAGCGGGGTTACAGTGATTAAAGTGGATAAGCCGAATATGGCACAGAAAGGCACAATCACCGTAGAGAAAACCGGCGAAGTGTTCTACGGTGTAAGCGTAAGCGGCTCGGAGGATACCGAGGTCATTTACCAGCCGATTTTTGAAATCGCCGGACTTTCGGGTGCGGTTTATGAAATCCGTACAGCCGAGGATATTATTACTCCTGACGGAACAGTACGCTTCACAAAGGGCGAGGTTGTGGATACCGTTACTACGGGCGAAGATGGGCTTGCCAAGAGCCGTGAACTCTATCTCGGCAAATATGAAGTCAAAGAAATCAAAGCACCTTACGGTATGGTGTTGAATGATGAAATTCATACCGCAGAGCTTGTGTATGCCGGACAGAATGTTTCCGTGACGGAAACTGCCACCTCTTTCGTGAATGAAAGACAGAAGGTTGAAATCAGCTTGAAGAAAACGCTTGAAGCAAGCAATCTTTTCGGTATCGGACAGAACGGTGAAATGAAAAATATCAGCTTCGGTCTGTTTGCCGCCGAGGAGCTTGTATCTGCAAGCGGTACTTCTATCCCTGCTGACGGGTTAATTGAAATCGTTACCCTTGATGAAAGCGGAAGCGGTACGGTTAAAACCGACTTGCCTATGGGCGGCTACTATGTAAAAGAGCTTGCCACCGATGAGCATTATATCCTCTCGGATACCAAGTACCCCGTAACATTTGAGTATGCGGGACAGGAAACCGCAAAGGTTCAGCTTGCGGTCAATAACGGCGAAGCAATCGAAAACAACCTCATCTACGGCTCTGTATCTGGCAGGAAGGTCGATGAAAACGGCGAACCTCTCGGCGGTGCGCTGATCGGACTCTTTAAGTCCAACGATACCGAATTTACAAAGGAAAACGCTTTGATGACTGTCACTTCAAAAGAAGATGGCAGTTTTTCTTTTGAGCAGATTCCGTTCGGTATTTGGTATGTAAGAGAAATCGAGCAGCCGACAGGCTTTGTCCTGAACGAAACCGTATATGAAGTGAACATTGCCGAAAATGAACAGGCTGTCGTAATCGAAATCGTAAACGAGTTTGTTCGTGGCAATATCACGCTTACCAAAGTGGATGCAGACTTCCCCGACAACAAGTTGACCGGAGCGACCTTTGAAGTATATCACGACAACAACGCTGACGGAAAGCAGGATGACGGTGATACGCTGATCGGTACTCTTATCGAAAGCGAAGCAGGAATTTATGAGATGAAAGACCTGCTTTACGGTCACTATCTCATAAAGGAAACCAAAGCGCCGGAGGGCTTCCTGCTTGATACAGGCATTTATCCCGTATTCATTGAAACGGACGGTATGACCTATTCCGTGGAGAACAAGGCGGGCGTTGGCTTTATCAACGAGGCAATGAAAGGAAACCTGAAAATCGTCAAGACATCTTCTGACGGCAAGGTGGAAGGCTTCTCCTTCCGTATTACCGGAGCAAACGGCTATGATGTAACGCTCAAAACCGATGAGAATGGCGAAATCTTCATCGAGGGACTCCGCATCGGTGAATACACCGTGTCTGAGGTAGCCGACGAGGTATCTGCACCTTACTCCCGACCTGCCGATAAAAAGGCAAATGTTATGACCGACTCCACCACGATTGTGGAAATGCACAATGTTGTCATCGACACTCCGAAAACCGGAGATAACAGCAAGCTCGGCTTGTGGCTTGCTCTGCTCGGTGCTTCCGCTGCCGGTATCGGCGTGACAGTCTATGCAGGTGTTAGAAAAAAGAAAAAGGAGGATTCTGAATAATGGAACCTAAAACAATTATCGCAATCGTTTTGGTCGCCTTTATAATTGGCGGCTTTATCTTTCTTCAGGTAAAAAACAGAAAGAAGAAATAACCTACGGGGGGCGGATGAAATACTCCGTCCCCTTATTCTTTTTAAGGAGGAGCCTATGAAAACAATGAAAACAGTTGAAAGCCGGGTTCTGCAAATTCTTCGGGACTGTCCCGAAACGAGAAATGAGGATATGCTGCTTTTCTACCGTTACTACAACCGCTTTGCCGACTATCTTCGCGCAGGCGAACTTCCGCTTGAAGATTTGGCATATAACTACAAGGCATACGGACTTCCGTGCTTTGAGTCTATCCGCAGAGCAAGGCAGCGTGTGCAGTCCCTGTTTCCTGAGCTTTCCCGCAACAGTGCCAACGAACAAGACGGCTCTGTTGTAATCGTAATCAACATTAACGGAGGGTAAGGCAATGGGTAAGGAAAAACGAATGATCGGAGATTATACGGTACTCAGCTCGGTCAATGTGGGCGAAAAGGAAGTTATCTTGGCTTCCAATGAGCAAAGCACAAACGGAGAGAAATTTTTGTGCGGCTTTGTAGAGCGAAACGACCTTTTTGAACTGTGCAAGGAATGTGTGGTAAGCGATGACTATATTGAAATTGCCCACATTTTCGGGAGCCGTGTTGCCAATGAAGCGGAGCTGTTCAAAGAGCAGGTCAAAAAGCTGGATATTCCCATCACGGTCATTACCGAAGCAGACTGTATTCCCGACCATTATTCAAAAGACATCAACGGCAGGGTTATTGCCATTGATCCGAAGGTATTAAAGCCTGAATTTCAGAGAGCCGACAGACAGCTCTACTTGGTTACAGGCGGTTTCGGTGCGTCGGCAAACAGCCGAGGAAGCGCTGTGTTCTGCACCAATCTTCATACCGGGAAAAATACCCGATATGAAAGAATGGATGTTATGGGCGAAGTAAAGCCCGAATGTATGCCGGACTGGGCAAAAGAAAAAATTGCCGCTATGAACCGAAGCAATAAAAACAAAGACAGAGAACGATAAGGAGGTACAGACCTATGAAAGATACAATTACCCTTCAGCAGAAGGTCAAAGTCTTAAACAAGCTCTTTGATGCGAAATGCAGAACCGAAAAGGACTTGCAGGGACTATCTATGGAAAGCATTTTGAAAATCCCGAACATCACCATTCAGGATATGACGGTGATTATGGAGCTTCAGAAAGCAACCAAATCGGGCAAGCTGTTCTCCTACTTAGGCGGTGGTACAGATGAGCAGCAAGCAGAATGACCGTCATATTATCTGGAGCGATATTCACCTTGATTTTGAGGACTGGCGGGCAGACCTTGAAGAACAGTACCCCGACCTGTCCGAAGATGAACTGATACAGAAAATGTACGAAATCAATTCCGACTATCTCGGTGACGAGCGTATGAACCTGAATGTTCAGCTCTCACAGCCCATCTTGGTTGTGGCGGACATCGGGCGTTGGGACGGTCGTTATGACGGGTATGCGGAAATCAAGACAGGCAATATCAAAGACTGTTTGTATTCCCAAATGGATATGTGCGAGTGGTATGTGGACAAGTACGGAGATCTCCGTGCCGACGCCGTTCATCACGACGGGACAAATCATTACCTCTACCGTGTGTATAAGGACACCGCAACAGACAGTCAGGTTGAAAATCTCAAAGCAAAGATTTACGATGGCAAGGCAACACGAGCCGATATAACGAGAGTGACAAGGCGGCTCGGTGATGAAATTGCCGCCGTTTACGGGTTCGATATTCCCCGGCAAAAGAAGAATATCGAGAGAGCGAGGTGAAAATATGGATTACCGAATTATGAACCCTGCCGAAAGAAAATACACCTTCCGCCAAAGCCAGCAGATTTCTATGCAGACGGGACTTATCGGGTATTTGAGAGCAGACTTCGGCAGTACGGGAAAAGAGTTTTATTCCACTTGGAACGATTTCAGAAAGGACTTAAAGACCGACGATTTCAAAAAGGAATTTGACTTGGTGATAAACTCCTGCCGTTTCGGGGACGGCGAGTTTTTAAGCGGCAGAAGCACTATGTCAAAATTCTGCTATGAACATCCCGAAAGCAGCTACGAGGATGACCGTAATCATTACGGCGTCCGTGTTGATACCGAACAGTATTCATATTTAATGCGGTTAAATCCCAACCGTGGAGAGTACAATCTGTACTGCTATTGCTATCAGCGGGAGTGGCTTGACAATCATCTGCAAAAAGCCGAAAAAGGTATCCGCTTTATTGATCCGCACTACAAAGAGCAGTTCACTATCCCTGACGGAGATAAAATCCGCATAACTTTAAGCAGCGGTGAGCATTACGACAGAGAGTGCAGATATATCGATGATTACCACCTTGAGGTGGGCGACAATCTCTATCATATCTGCGAGTTTGCCGAGCGAATGGAGCAAAACGGAAATACCGTTATTCCGCTTCGTTCCTCTCTGCCGGAGCAATGCTATGTGTACTTGCCGACGAGCAATGAAATCGGCATTATCCAAAAAGGCGAAACCGGATATTACAAAACAGACCTGACAGACGGCGTTCCCGGTGAAATGAAAGAGCTTGCCGACTCTATGAACCGTAAGCTCGGTGTTACAAAGGGACAAGCCGAAGCAATGAAGACTGGCTCAATGTTTGGGTGGAAAGTTCCTGCCGCCGATCCGAAAAACTATGACGAAAACGGAAAACTTGTAAAGCCAAAACGGAACAAAGATTATGAAAGATAAGGAGGTGTTTCCCGATGGCTCGTAAATATGACCTTATTTCCGAACTGTACGACCGTACCTGCAAGACGGTGGTATCCTCTCCGCAGAATTGGGAAGCCTTTTTGACTTCTGCCTGCCGAAACTATAAGCTACGCTTCGATGAACAGCTTTTGGTGTTCGCACAGCGACCGGACGCTACCGCAGTTCTTGAAATTGAGCGTTGGAACGGCACTTTCGGTCGATGGGTTAATCGAGGTGCAACCGGTATTGCGGTCTTTGACGACGATGCAAGCAGAAGCCGCCAGCGTCTTATCCATTACTTTGACATTTCCGACACCCATCCGAGCAAGTATTCCCGTCCTGTTCCTATTTGGGAAATGAAGCCGGAATATGAGCAGGAAATCACCGAAACCCTTGAAAGCACCTTTGGAACGCTGAATAACAGCCAAAGCCTTGCGGACGCAGTTATGAGTGCGGCACAAAACGCCGCCGAGGACAATCTTCCCGATTATACCCGTGATTTGCTATACTCTGTAAACGACAGCTTCTTGGAGGAACTGGACGAGGACAATATTTCCACCATATACAGAAAAGTTGTTACCAACAGCGTGGCATATATGATGATGGAACGGCTCGGCATTGATACGGAGGAATATTTCGAGCGTGAAGATTTTGAGGATATTATCAATTTCAATACGCCCGGTACGCTTAATGCCCTGGGCTTTGCCACCAGCGACATTGCCGAAATGGGACTTACCGAGATTGCAAAAACAGTGATGTCCCTTGATAGGCAAAATCGCATAATTGCAGAAAACAGAAAGCCTGATTACAATATAGGCAGAAATCAAAACACAGAAAGGAGTCCACAAAATGAACGAGCTGACATACACGATGCAGGGCGATTACAGACTGCCCAATTTGGAGCTGCCGGAACAGCTGGAAGCGCCGATGGGACGGTACTCCCGAATGAGGGCGAAGTACCTGAAAGAGAACCGCAAGGTGCTGTATTACAATCTCCTGACGAGCTGCAAGCTGAGCGAGCATCTGACGCAGATCGAACAGACGGCGACCGAAATGGAGGAACGCTTGACGAAAGAGATGGCGGCGAAGGAAGGCTTGACCGAGAGCCTGAAAGCGACGGATATGATGAGTTGGGTTCGGAAGATGAACAACCTGAAGAGCCGAGTTCAGGAAATCGTGATGAAGGAAGTAATCTTCGCTTAGAGTATTACGACCGAAGCAACGAGGACAGAAGCCTTCCGTTCTTCGGTCACGATGATACTATCCGTGAAATCCTTGCAACCACACCCCACCTGAAAGCCACCAAAGATGAAATCCGTGCATTTTACGAAAGTGTAGCCGACGAGGACAAGCGCACCGAGTATATCAAGAGTATTTTCAATAATGATTTTACCGAAGTGATACTGGGCGACGGCAGACGAGTCGGCTACAAGACTTATCAGAATGTGCTTCAGCTTTGGGAAGGTAGTTATCTTAGCCGTACAAAGCAGAGCTTTTACGACTGGGGCGTGATAGCCAAACATTTTGAAGCAATGCGTCTTTTGGGCGAGCTTCAGGACACAATGAAACCCTTGCCCTCCATAGACGGGCAGATGAGCTTAATGCTCAATTACGAAGCAGAGGTAACAAAACCCTCTGCTTTTTCCTTTTCTCAGGAGATCATCGACGCTGTTCTCACCCGTGGAAGCGGCGTGTCGGAGGGAAAGTTCCGCATTTATGAGCAGTTTCAAAAGAGCCTTTCAAAGAAAGAAAATGTGGATTTCCTGAAAAATGAATACGGTTGGGGCGGTTCTTACCCCGTTATCACCGGAACGGGCATTGACGAGCAGCACGACGGCAAAGGCATCAAAATCTCGAAGAATGTAAACGGCGAAGAAGTCAAAGTGCTTCTGAATTGGAATCAGGTTGAAAAGCGCATTTCTGAGCTTATTAAAATGGATAGATACCTGAACCCGAAAGAAAAGGAACTCTACCCTGAGTGGCTTGAGCAACACGAAATTCGCAGAGCCGAAGCCGCAGAGGAACGCAGAAAGCGAGAAATCCTTTCTACTGCACCACCCGAAAAGAAAGAGCCTGAACCGAGCAACGAAAGATATGAATATCATCTTGGCAACACCGTTTATCTCGGTGCAAACGAGTATGAAATTCTGTCCTTTGACAATGACCGGGTAATGCTCTATGATACGCAGTTCCCGTTGTTCAATAAGGAAATGACAAGAGCCGAGTTCGACCAAAAGGTTCAGGAAAACCCGATGAACGACCATCTGAAAGTAAAGGTTTTACCAGCCGAAGAAATCACGGACAACACAAAGGTGAGAATATCTTTGGATAGCGGAAACGACCTTGTTCATTGGATATATTTTAATCCCGACGCAAATGCCGGTGGTCAGTATGTCTCAGGTGATTTGGGCTTCACTGTTTTTGAAGAACTCATCGAACAGTATGATATTGCGAACCATCCCGAAAACACGGATAGGTTTGTTTCCGACCTTGAAGAAATGTCGGATCAGTTTTTGGCTGACATCAACACGCCTTTCTTTATGGAAGCGGAAAACGACTATGAGATGGACTGCGACTATACCGAGTTCACACCCGAAAACATTCTCAAAATCCACAAGGATATTCAGGAATTTGAAACGGAACATCAATCAGAACTCAACAGAATGGCTGGGCAGAATGAGCCGAACGCATTGCCGGTTTATGACCGTGTAAGAGAACCGTATAGAAGTTATCTTGCGGTGAAAGCCGAAAATCCCGACAGTCTTGTGTTGTATCAGGTTGGCGATTTCTTTGAAGCCTATGGCGAGGACGCACAAAAGGTTGCTGAAGCTCTTGACCTTGTGATGACCTCCCGTGCGATAAGCGACAGCGAGAGAGTTCCTATGGTGGGCTTCCCGCAGCACACCCTCGAAACCTATATGAATATGCTGACCGACAGAGGTTTTGACCTTGCGGTTTCAACCGTTGACGGCAGCGAGCGCAAGGTTCTTTCCATTGTTTCTACGATCAAGGAAGCTCCGGTACAGTCAAAGCCTATCGGCAGAATTGATTACCTTCATACGGACGGGCGTGTTCGTGAGAGCATCGAATACACAAGTCCCTATCAGTTTGAAAAGGACATTAAGGAAGAAAATTACTACGGCGTTCCGATGAAAATTGTTCTGTATAAGGACAGGGACGGAACGACCATTCCGCAGGACTTTATCTCACAGCTTGATCCGTCGCCGCAGGGCGTTGAGATTATCGACAGTCCGTATCTGAAATCTTCCCTTGATATTGCTAAGGAGATTATTGACGAATACTGTCGAGAAGAATTTGAGCGTGACGAGGGTGCGGACTACTCTAACCTTTCCGAAGTCAATGTGGCATACACAACGACCGAAGATGATAAGCACGAAATACAGGCGAATGTCAACCTTGTAGACTTCAAGATTGAAACCCTTGTGGACGGTACGGTTATCCGCACCGAACAGTACGACAGTCTTGAGGATATGACCGAGCGAGGTCTGAAGAACCTTTCCTTTGATGACCTTGTTTATCTGTCCGAAGAAGAACTTGAGCGTGTGGAAAAGGCTTCTGCCCCCGTAGTTCCTGCTTGGGAAAAGCAGAAAAAAAGTAAGGTGCAGTCCTTTGACTTACACCCTGAAATCCCAATGTCCGAACGACACAACTTTGACTTTGCCAATAACGAGATTGAAGAAGTCAATAAAAAAGAGCGTTTCCACCGCAACTATGCGGCGATTACGGTCTTGAAAAGATGTCAGCAAGAAAACCGATTTGCTACACTTGACGAGCAGATAATCTTGTCGAAATATGTCGGTTGGGGCGGTATTCCCGAAGCATTTGATGAACGAGCAGGAGCTTGGCACACCGAGTATGCGATGCTCAAAAATATCCTGACTCCTGAAGAATATGAGTCGGCAAGAGAAAGCACCCTGACTGCTTTCTACACTCCGCCTACGGTTATTAAAGCCGTATATAAGGCTATGGAGCAGTTAGGTTTTCGTGAGGGCAATATCTTGGAGCCTTCCTGCGGTATCGGTCATTTTATCGGTATGCTGCCCGACTCAATGAGCGAGAGTAAAATCTATGGCGTTGAGCTTGATACCGTTTCGGCGGGTATCGCACAGCAGCTTTATCAAAAATCCTCTATTGCCGCACAGGGCTTTGAGGAGGCTAATCTACCCGACAGCTTCTTTGACGCCGTTGTGGGTAATGTGCCGTTTGGGGATTTCAAAGTTCCCGACAAGAGGTATGACAAGCACAAGTTCCTGATCCACGACTACTTTTTCGCAAAGTCCCTTGATAAACTTCGACCGGGCGGCGTTATGGCGCTCATCACGAGCAAAGGAACGATGGACAAGGAAAATCCCGCAGTCCGAAAGTATATCGCACAGAGAGCCGACCTGCTCGGCGCTATCCGTCTGCCGAATAACACCTTTAAGGGCAACGCCGGAACGGAAGTCGTTTCGGATATTCTCATCCTGCAAAAGCGTGACCGCATTGTAGATATTGAGCCTGACTGGGTGCATCTCGGCACAGACGAGAACGGCATTGCGATGAACAGCTACTTTGTAGAGCATCCCGAAATGATACTCGGCGAGATGAAAATGGTATCGGGGCGTTTCGGTCCTGAACCCTTCTGTGTACCGTATGAGGGAGCTGACCTTGCAGAGCAGCTCAGCGAAGCCGTTGCAAACATTCACGGTGAGATTACGGCTTATGAAGTGGAAGATGAACTCACCGAAGAAGATAATTCCATCCCCGCCGATCCGACCGTTAGAAACTTTTCCTATACGCTTGTGGACGGCAAAATCTATTTTCGGGAAAACAGCCGAATGGCTCCCGTTGATGTTTCTGCCACCGCAGAAAACCGCATTAAGGGTATGATTGCGATCCGTGACTGTGTCAGAAACCTGATTGAGTTGCAGACCGAAGATTATCCCGACTCGGCAATCAAGGAGGAACAGGCAAAGCTAAACAGCCTCTATGATACCTTTACGGCGAAGTACGGTCTTATAAACAGCCGTGCCAATTCTTCTGCTTTCTCACAGGACAGCTCCTTCTCTTTGCTCTCGGCTCTTGAAGTCTTGGGCGATGACGGGCAGCTTGAAAAGAAAGCGGATATGTTCTTTAAGAGAACAATTAAACCCCATACCCCTGTTACCTCGGTAGACACTTCGAGCGAAGCGCTTGCCGTATCTATGGGCGAAAAAGCCTGTATTGATATGGAATATATGTGTGAGCTTTCAGGCAAACCCGAGGAAGAAATCTTTGCCGACCTTAAAGGTGTTATCTTCTTAAACCCGATGTACGGGTACGGGAACAGCACCGAAGCAAAGTACCTTATGGCTGACGAATATCTCTCCGGCAATGTCCGTGAAAAACTCGTCTGGGCAAAAAAATCGGCACAGCTTTCACCTGAAGAATACAGTATCAATGTGGAAGCGCTCCAAAAGGTGCAGCCAAAAGACCTGACGGCAAGTGAGATTTCTGTCCGACTCGGTGCGACTTGGCTTCCGCCTGAGATTGTAGAGCAGTTTGTGTTTGAGTTCTTGGGAACGCCGAGATATGCACAGTGGAACATCAAAATCCATTTTTCCGAGTACACGGGAGAATGGAATATCGAGGGCAAATCCTACGACCGAGGAAATGTCAAAGCGTACAGTACCTACGGCACAAGCCGTATCAATGCGTACAAGATTATCGAGGAAACGCTGAACCTGAAGGATGTGCGTATCTTCGATTATGAGGAAGATGCAGACGGCAAAAAGAAAGCAATCCTGAATAAAAAGGAAACTGCTATCGCTCAGGCAAAGCAGGAGCTTATTAAGCAGGGCTTTCAGGACTGGATATGGTCTGATCCTGAGCGCAGAGAAAGACTATGCAAGCTCTACAACGAAAAGTTCAACAGTATTCGTCCCCGTGAGTACGACGGAAGCCATATTACCTTTAACGGTATGAACCCCGAAATTGAACTGCGGGAACACCAAAGAAATGCGGTAGCGCATATCCTTTACGGCGGCAATACGCTTCTTGCACACGCCGTTGGTGCAGGCAAAACCTTTGAAATGACGGCGGCTGCTATGGAGTCGAAACGGCTCGGATTATGCAGTAAATCACTGTTCGTAGTCCCAAACCACCTCACCGAGCAATGGGCGTCGGAGTTCTTGCAGCTCTATCCGTCCGCAAATATTTTGGTGGCTACGAAAAAGGACTTTGAAACCAAAAACCGCAAAAGGTTCTGCGGTCGAATTGCTACCGGGGATTACGACGCTATTATCATCGGGCATTCTCAGTTTGAGAAAATCCCAATGAGCATTGAACGGCAGAGAGCTATCCTTGAACAGCAGCTTGAAGAAGTCACCAACGGCATTGCAGATTTGAAAAGAAACCGAGGAGATAATTTCTCGGTCAAGCAGTTGGAGCGCACGAAAAAATCCGTTAAACAGAAGCTCGATAAGCTCAACGACCAGTCCAAAAAGGACGATGTTGTGACCTTTGAGGAACTCGGTGTGGACAGGCTTTTTATTGATGAGAGCCACTATTACAAGAACCTTTTCCTCTATACCAAAATGAGGAATGTGGGTGGTATCGCACAGACCGAAGCTCAGAAATCCAGCGACCTTTTTATGAAGTGCCGCTACCTTGACGAGATTACGGGTGGTCGTGGTACGGTATTTGCAACCGGAACTCCGATCTCCAATTCTATGGTGGAGCTTTACACAATTCAGAGATATTTGCAGTACAACACCCTTGTGAAAAATAATCTGCAACACTTTGATGCGTGGGCATCCACCTTTGGCGAAACCGTTACGGCGGTGGAGCTGACACCCGAAGGAACAGGCTACCGAGCAAAGACAAGGTTTGCAAGGTTCTACAACCTACCTGAGCTGATGGCGATGTTCAAAGAGGTTGCGGACATTAAAACCGCAGATATGCTTGACTTACCCGTGCCGAAAGCAGTTTATCACAACATCTCGGTTAAGCCGTCTGAAATCCAAAAGCAGATGGTAGCCGAGCTTGCAGAGCGAGCAGAAAAAGTCCGCAACGGTATGGTGGACGCAAGCGTAGATAATATGCTGAAAATCACCAACGATGGCAGAAAGCTGGCTCTTGACCAACGACTGATTAACCCAATGCTCCCCGACTTTGAGGGCAGTAAGCTGAACGCCTGTGTGGACGCAATGTTTGAAACTTGGGAAAATGGAAAGGAAAAACGGCTGACGCAGTTATTCTTCTGTGACCTTTCCACTCCGAAAAACGACGGCAATTTCTCCGTGTATGATGACATTCGTAAGAAACTCATAGAGCGTGGAGTACCCGCCGAAGAAATAAAATTCATTCACGAAGCGGACACCGAAGCAAAGAAGCTGGAGCTGTTCAAAAAAGTCCGCAAAGGTGATGTCCGTATCCTAATGGGAAGCACTCAGAAGATGGGTGCAGGTACTAATGTGCAGAATAAACTTGCCGCATCCAGCGACCTTGACTGCCCTTGGCGACCTTCCGATTTGGAACAGCGACTCGGCAGAAGTATCCGTCAGGGCAACGAAAACCTTGAGGTAGATATTTACCGCTTCGTGACCGAGGAAACCTTCGACGCTTACCTCTATCAGCTTGTGGAGGGAAAGCAAAAGTTCGCTTCGCAGATTATGACGAGCAAATCGCCCGTCCGTTCCTGCGAGGATATTGACGAAACAGCACTGTCCTATGCTGAAATCAAAATGCTTGCAACAGGCAATCCGTATATCAAAGAGAAAATGGACTTGGATATTCAGGTGCAGAAATTGCGCCTGCTTAAATCCAACTTCTTATCTGAAAAATATGCTCTTGAAGATAAGATTATCAAGTTCTATCCGCAGGAGATCGCAAGACGAACTGATATGATTGCGGGCTTGAAATCCGATATTGAGAGAGCAAAACAGCACCCGAAACCGCTTGACGATAGCTTTATCGGAATGACGGTCAAGGGTGTTTTTTATTCCGAGAAAGCGGACGCCGGTAATGCAATTCTTGATGCGTGTCAGGCTATGACGAGTCCCGATCCTATTCCTCTCGGAGAGTACCGTGGCTTTCAGACAGAGCTTTCCTTTGATACCTTTGCGAAGGAATACAAGGTCAAACTCAAGGGCGAACTCGGTTATGCTGTGTCGCTCGGTACGGATACCTTCGGCAACATTACCCGTTTGGATAACGCTCTTGAGGGACTTCCGAAGCGTTTGGAGATAAACGAACAGGAGCTTGAAAATGTCAAAACGCAGTTTGAAACGGCAAAGGTCGATGTGGAAAAACCGTTCAATCAGGAAGAAGAACTCAAAACCAAAACCGCAAGACTGAACGAACTCAACGCACTTCTCAATGTGGATAAGCGTGAGAATGAGATTGTCGGCGGCGAGCCTGATGAGGGCGACGAAGAACCGACGCCGAAAAGCAAAGACCGTGAACGATGAAAGGAGTTGATGAAAATGGCGGTTGATTATAACGATCTGCTCTATGAAAAGGCGCAGAAAGAATACGATGATCTGATTGCCGAGCTGAAAGAATTGCCGAGTGAACAGGTCATTGAGAGAGCTTATGAGAAAGTCATAAAGGAAAACATTCTTTGCATTTTGGAGGATAGCCAGCGTGATCAGAAAGAAGCAAAGGCACTGTACCTCGAAAAATACCCGTTGGACAGGGCGTATCAGGACTGGCTCAAATCGGATGTATCCGAGACAGCTATGCTGCGTGACTCGATTGACGATACTGCCAAAGATGTTGTAAAAGAACGCAGAGAAAAACAGCGTGAAAGCAGGTGAAGTAAATGCCGTATATTGCGCCGGAGGTTATTACGGAAGCAAGGCGGATGGACTTACTCACTTACCTGAGAGCCTATGAGCCGAATGAGCTTGTACGCTTTTCCGGTAACACCTACACTACTCGTACCCACGACAGCTTGAAGATTTCCAACGGCAAATGGATGTGGTGGTCAAGAGGTATCGGGGGCAATTCTGCCCTCGATTATCTTGTAAAGGTCAAAGGTCTTTCCTTTCATGAAGCCGTAGAAACGATTATGGGTTGCAAGGTTGCACTTCCGACCGATTACTGCACTCCCAAAAAAGAAACGCCAAAAGAACTCAAACTGCCCCCTAAAAGTGCTTCCACAGATAGGATTACAGGGTATCTTTTCGGCAGGGGCATCGACTATGAAATCATCACGCACTGCATACAAAAGGGGCTGATTTTTGAGAGCCTGCCTTATCACAATGCCGTGTTTGTCGGCAAGGACGAGAAAGGAACGCCACGCTATGCCGCCTACCGAGCCACCAACAAATCAAGACTTATGGGTGACGCATCGGGCAGTGACAAGCACTATTCTTTCCGTCTTGAAGGCTCAAACAATTCAGAAGTCCACCTGTACGAATGTGCGATTGACGCTCTTTCCTATGCGACCTTAATCAAAATGAACGGAGGTAATTGGAGAAAAGAAAACCTTGTTTCCCTTGCCGGTGTTTACGCACCGAGAGAAAAAATCGAAGAAAGCAAAGTCCCCGCAGCGGTGGAAGGGTTCTTGAAAAGCCACCCGGAAATCAAGCGGATCGTGCTTCACTTTGATAATGATGAGGTTGGAAGAAAAGCGACGCAGGCGCTTCAAATCATTTTGTCCGACCGCTACGAAGTCATTGACAGTCCACCGAAATTCGGCAAGGACTTCAATGACTTTCTTTGTATGAAATTAGGAATTTACAAATCAAAGCAAAGGAGTTTTGAACGATGAATATACGAATTTATCAGGTTAATATGAAGCGTGACACCAACAATGTCGCCTTTATGAGATACGAGCTTTTGGAAAAGCTGCAAGGCAGTCAAGCTGTCAATGCCCAAATCTACGATAAGGTTTTTGACGGCGAGGTTGACTGCCAAACCCTCGAAGATGTGTATCAGATGTTTAATCTGAACCACCCCGAAGGGTACAAAGACCGTTCCCTTTCGGTGTCCGATGTGGTGGAGGTTATGGAAGATCCGATGCACCCGCATTGCTTTTATTTCTGCGACAGCGTCGGCTTTAAGCCCATAGATTTTGAGCCGAAGGACTGTCAGCTCGGCAGGACTTTTACGGATACGGAAAAGAAAAATATGATTTCCGTACTGCTTGTTGAGCCGAACAAGTACCCGAAGATGATTGAAATTGAGGACAGCCTTGAAGCAATGCAGAAAATTGTAGGCGGCGATATTGAAGAATATATGCCCTTTGAGGATGAGGTCGCAATCATCTGTAATGATGAAAGCAAGATGAACGGTATGCTGCCAAACCGTGCCGTTTATGCCGAGCCGGAAACGGTGGAAATGAGCTATCAGGAGATGACAAAACGCTTCCGAGAAGCCGAGAACAACCGTAAGGAACACCTCACCGGGTATGTCGTTTTTACCGAGGACAGCTTCGATAAACCGTACAGCGAGGAGTCCAGAACCTATGTAATCAGCTCAAACAATAAAGCGTTTCAGTCCGGCATGGGCGGCTATTCCATCTATGCTTCCTGCCTTGACGGGACTGATCCCTGCCTGCGTTTGGACGGATATATGTCTGCCGAACACGGCGGCGAGAACGGTTGGAAGATTGAAAAGTGTTATATGAAAGAGAACTCCCGTGAAATGCTTGACATCATTTTCGGTCAGTTCTTTATCGCTTATGCACCTATCGAATCGGAAAACTTTCAGAGTTTGCCGAAGAACCTTGCGGTGAAGTACAAGGAAAAATTCAAATATCCCGAACGCATTGCAAAGGTAAACGGCGAGATTGTCGCCGTTCCTTTTAAGCCTAAAACCAAAGAAGCGGAACGCTAATCTCAAAGAGAAACGGGGCAACCCGGAGAGTCTGCATTATCTTAGCAAGCAGACTGTTTTTACTCCTATCGGGCAAAAACAGTAAATCGCTTGTTAGGGGTTGCCCCTAATACCCCAATAAGAAAGGATTTTCTATATGACAGAATTTATCTTATTCATCGTCGGACTTTTGCTTGGCGGCTGTATAGGCGTTGTCTTTATGTGCTGCCTGCAAATCAACCGACTTTACAAAACTGATTCTATGAAAAAGGAGGTCGAAGCAAATGAAAAGAAGAACTGTTAAGAAGCAGTTTTGGTTTTCCCGTGACGAAGCACAGGACTTGCAAAAGAAAGCCAAGAAAACCTGCCTGACCGAAGCCGCACTTGTGAGATTACTTGTGCGTGGTTACGAGCCGAAGGAGCGACCTGACGAGCGTTTCTATGATGTGATGCGTCAGTTATCCTCTATCGGCAACAACATCAATCAGCTTGCGGCACAGGCGAACTCACTCAGCTTTGTCGATGCACAGAAACTTCAGAAGGAAGCCGAGCGCTGGCATAAGTTTCAGGCGGATGTGGAGCGACAGTTTCTCCGTCCCGAAAAGAGTGAGATGAAATGGCAGTAAGCAAGATATGGAAAGTGACAGCCCGCCTTGACCAAGTGATTGACTATGCGACCAATCCCGAAAAGACGGCGGCAAAAGAATATTCGCCGGAGCAGTATCAGGCGCTTGCCGATGTTTTGCAATACGCCAAGGACGAGGAAAAGACTGAGCGAGAGTTTTATGTAGGCGGCATTAACTGTAATGTCGCTACCGCCCGTGACCAGTTCGTAACGGTCAAGGAGCAGTTCGACAAATGCGACGGTATCCAAGCCTATCACGGGTATCTGAGCTTTAAGGACGAACCGAATATCACTCCCGAACTGGCACAGCAGATCGGGACGGAATTTGCCAAGCGTGTGTGGGGCGACAGATTTCAGGTCGTGGTAACAACCCACCTGAACACCAAGCACCTGCATTGCCACTTTGTTGTGAACTCCGTTTCCTTTGTTGACGGAAAGCGAATGCAGAACAACGAGAAGCATTGGCGGTATTTCCGGCACATTGCAGACGAGCTTTGCAGACAGCACCAGCTTGATGTGATTGAAAATCCGAAGCGTGGCACAGGCAAAAACTACTATGCCAGGAAGCTCCACGAAGCAGGGATGCCCAACTATGTGGACTCTGCAAAAGCTGTGATTGATGAAGCGATTTCAAAGAGCAACAGTTATGCCGATTTCAAATATATTCTCCGTCAGATGGGGGCGTCCTTTGACGATTCCCCGAACCACAAGTATCAGGTACTAAGGGTAAAGGGATACCAAAAGAATATCCGACTGACAAGGCTCGGTGATGACTATTCCCTCGACCGCATAAAGGAGCGTATCTATGAAAACCGGAACAGGGTTCGGTTAGAGCCGTTTCAAAAAGGCTATTACTACCGCCCGAAGCAATATGTCCTTTTGACACGGGAGCATAAGATACGAAAGGTCGGCGGTCTGTACGGACTGTACCTTCATTACTGCTATAAGTTAGGCTATCTGCCGAAGTATCAAAAACAAAATTCGGCTCGTCTTCATTATCTTCTCCGTGAAGATCTGATGAAGCTCGACCAAATAACCGCACAGGTAAGGCTGCTCGGCAGAGAACACATCTCTACCTCCGAGCAGCTTTTCTCATATAAGTCAAAGGTTGAGGACGAAATCAAAAGCCTTACTGCCGACAGAACACATCTCCGAAACGAAATACGAAAAGTAAATATTGATGATGATTTGCTGTCCGGCAAAAGGCAACAGATTTCAGCCTTATCCGAAAGGCTAAAAGAACTCCGCAAGGAAGTTCGGCTCTGCGACGGTATCGCTGAGCGCTCCGGCGTTATGCGGGAGAACTTAAATGCGGTGCTTGCAGATGAAGAAAAAATCAAGAACAACAGAAAGGAGAACCGTGATTATGAATACAGGCGGTGACGCAGCGGAACAGGTTGTCAGGCTTTCGCTTGAAGGCTTTGAAGTAGCTGCAAAACTAACGGGAACGGCGGCGAAGGAGCTGACCGTTCTTCTTGTTTCTGTGCTGAAGCAGGAACAGAAAACCAAAGGCAAAGCACGCCTTACCAATATGCTCAAATCGGGAAAGGAACTCAAGGTCTTTTCCGTTCCGAATAAAGACCTGAAGAAGTTTACCGAACAGGCAAAGAAGTACGGTGTGCTTTACTGCGTGCTGAGGGACAAATACAGCAAGGACGATAACGCCCCGGTGGATATTATTGCCCGTGCGGAGGACGCTTCTAAAATTCAGCGTATCTTCGACCGCTTTGAACTCGGCAATGTTGATAAGGGTTCCATCGTTGCCAATGCGGAAAAGAGCATTGCCCAGCGTGAGGAGCTTGCAAACGAAGTGCCGACCAAATCAAAGGGCGAAAGGATTGTGGAGGAAGCAATGGGAAAGCCCATTCAGAAGGACGGGGCATCTCACGAAAACCCCACGGTCGCCAAGACGGACAAAAACCCTCCGTCAAGGCAAAGCTCCGCCGAGGTCGATGGTAAATCTGATAAGGGTATTTCCAAATCAGCCGAAGAAAAGCCTTCCGTCCGTGAAAAGCTCGAACGGTATAAGGCACAGGCGAAAACGGAAAAAGAAGCAGACCGCACCGACCTTGATAAATCGGGAGAGAAACCCAAGTCCCAAAACCGCACCAATCAGACCACCCATCAGCAACCCAAGAAAAAGAAAAACAGAAATAAAAACAAAGCGAGGTAATCTACAATGACAAATAATTTCAAACCGAATAAGGGCGGCTACAGACAGCCGCAGCTTTCCCCCGAAGAATGGAAAGCAAAGAAACAGGCAGAAAAGGACGCCGTTTATCAGATGATTGACGATACGGCGACCGCAATCGTTCAGGACGGCGAAAAGTTCAGAGGCTTTCTTGATACACAGGCAAGGCTCGACCGCTATTCCGCCGCAAACGCTCTGCTCATTTATAACCAGTACCCAAAAGCCACCCAGCTTAAAGACTTCGGTGACTGGGCGGAGGAAAAGGTATCTATCAATAAGGGTGCAAAGAGTATCTCCATTCTTGAACCCGTTGAGTACACAAAGGCAGACGGTACACCGGGCGTTTCCTATAACGTCAAAAAGGTCTTTGATGTATCGCAGACCAAAGGCAGACAGACTCCGGCTCCTACCGTCAACCGTGATCCGCAGGCTCTCGTTGCCGTGATGATCGACACCTCTCCGGTTATCGTGGAGGTCGCACCCGAACTTCCGCATCCGCAGATGGGAGCCTTTTATGATAATGAGAAGCAGACGCTTTTTGTCAAGAAAGATATTGGCGACAGCGTTGCTCTCTGCCAGTGCGTAGCGCAGGAACTCGGCCACGCACAGCTTTCTATCGACAGCGACTCTTACAGTCGCAAGGATATGGGCTTTCAGGCAATGTGCGTCGGCTATATGCTCTGCAAAAAGTACGGCGTGGACACCAAAAACTTTGCTATCAACCGTATCCCGGAGGAATGGAAGAACAAAGAGCCGAAGGAAATCCGTGCGGAGCTTTCCAAAACCCGCACGGCTATGAATGAAATCCATTCCCGTGTATCCGAGGAGATGTACCGCCAAAAGCAGGAACGCTCCAAAGGCCGTGACAGCAGATAACGGAGGTAAAGAGAAATGAGAGAACGCCAGCACTTTGTCGCTTTGGACGAATATGAACACGGTATCGTGATTGACTCCCTCAATGAGAAGCGCAACGACCTTCGCAGCGAGGGCAAGTCTACCGACGCCGTTGATGAACTGATCGTAAAGGTCGGTCACGCCCCGCAAAAGAAGTTCAAGGTGATAGAAAAGGAAAAACGCCGAGATGAAGCAAGATGATAAGCAGTCTGCTGTCATTCTTTCCGTAATCGGCATACTTCCCGTAGTCTGGCTTGCGTTGTTGATTGCACCGTCCGTTAAAGGCGGCTTGCCGGAGATACTTCCGAAGTTGATGACAGTATTTAATAACCCGTTCCAAATAGAACTTTGCGAGGACAGCCTAAAAACTGTCCTCGTTTTGCTTTTGTGCTACGGCTTCGGTATCGGCATTTATTTCTCAACACGCAGGAATTACAGACGCCGGGAGGAACACGGCTCTGCTAAATGGGGCGACGCACGAGCTGTCAATAAGAAATACTGCCAAACGCCCAAAAGCGAAAATAAGCTGATGACTCAGAATGTGAGCATCGGACTTAACGCCAAAAAGCACAGGCGCAATCTTAACACTCTTGTGTGCGGCGGTTCGGGCGCAGGCAAAACCCGATTTTACTGTAAGCCAAATCTGATGCAGTGCAACTCATCATTTGTGATACTCGATCCGAAAGGCGAAATTGTCCGGGATGTCGGAAAGCTGCTTGAAGCAAAGGGGTATGAGATTAAGGTTCTTGACCTTATCTCTATGGAAAAGAGCCATTGCTACAACCCGTTTGTGTACTTACAGAACGACAACGATATTCAAAGACTTGTGACCAACCTTTTCAAGAGTACCACGCCGAAGGGTTCTCAAAGCAACGATCCCTTTTGGGACACGGCAGCGTCAATGCTTTTGCTTGCACTTGTATTCTATCTTCATTACGAAGCTCCTGAAGATGAACAGAATTTTGCAATGATAATGGAAATGCTCAGAGCCGGTGCGATTGAGGACGAGGAAGAACCAAGACCCTCGCCCCTTGATAATCTCTTTTCCGAACTGGAATATGAGAACCCCGACCATATCGCACTCAAGTATTATCATTCCTACCATTCAGGCTCGGCAAAAACGCTGAAATCCATTCAGATTACCCTTGCCGCCCGTTTGGAGAAATTCAACCTTGAAAGCCTTGCTTCACTCACCTCAACCGATGAGCTGGAGCTTGAAACTCTCGGTGAAAAGAAAACGGCACTATTTGCCCTGATACCTGATAACGATACGAGCTTTAACTTTTTGGTATCTATCCTTTACACACAGCTTTTTCAGCAGTTGTTTTATTCCGCCGACCATATTCACGGCGGCAGCCTGCCTATCCCTGTTCATTTCCTGATGGACGAGTTTGCCAATGTTTCGTTGCCTGATGACTTTGACAAGATACTTTCCGTTATGCGTTCTCGCTCGGTATCTGTCAGTATCATATTGCAGAACTTGGCACAGCTCAAAGCATTGTTCGAGAAGCAGTGGGAAAGCATCGTGGGTAACTGCGACGAGTTTTTGTATTTAGGCGGCAACGAACAGTCCACACACAAATATGTGAGCGAGCTGCTCGGCAAATCTACGATTGATACCAACACCTACGGCAAAAGCGAAGGTCGAAGCGGCAGTTATTCAACCAACTACCAAATCAGCGGTCGAGAGCTGCTAACCCCGGACGAGGTTCGTATGCTTGATAACCGTTACGCAATTCTCTTTATCCGTGGTGAGCGTCCGGTGCTTGATTTCAAATACGATATTCTCAAGCACCCCAATGTGGCGCTGACCGCAGACGGAAAAGCCGGCGTTTACGAACACGGCGAAGTGAAGTCCGATGTCGCTACCATCGAGCTTCTGAGCTTTGATAAATACAAGGCTCCCGAAACAGAAGTGGCAGAAACCAATTATGAACTCCTCTCAGATGAGGACTTTGAAAATGATTAAATTTATGGAGGTAAACACAATGAATATTTTTAAGAAAACCAACAACAAGGAAACCAAGAAACTGCCAATGACCGGAAAAGTTAAAAAGGGCTTTCGTGCCTACTGCGCCGTTGTGCTTTGTATGGCACTTATCGGCTGTATGTCTATGACCGCATTTGCGGCAAGCGGAGATCCGCTGACCGTTATCAACAATCTGTCCGATTTCATTTTCGGACTCATCCGTGCAATCGGACTTATCCTGCTCGGCTTCGGTATTGTTCAGGTCGGTCTTTCCCTGAAATCTCACGATCCTTCGCAGAGAGCCAATGGCTTCCTTACCCTTGCAGGCGGTGTCATCATCACCTTTGCAAAGGAAATTCTCACTCTCATTACGGGTTAAGCAAGGAAACACTCAAAAGGGGCATATCCGAAAAATCGGGTATGCCCCAAATTTGTAAAGGAGGTGCGTCAATTTGAGTGATAACTGGGTTGTGCAAAATCTCGAAAACGCCCTTGAAACTTGGAATGAGAAGCTATCTGAAATATGGACGCTTATCACAACGACGCCGCAGAACTTCAAAGGCGGCGGTATATGGAGCGTGATTGTCAATATAAACGGCGCTGTCCAGGCTATCGGCTTGGCACTGCTCGTTTTATTTTTCGTAGTCGGTATGGTAAAAACCTGCGGTTCGTTCTCCGATGTGAAGAAACCGGAACACGCATTGAAGCTGTTTATCAGGTTCGCTCTTGCCAAAGGTGCGATCACCTACGGTATGGAGCTGATGCTGGCGCTATTCAATATCGTACAAGGTACGATTACAACCATTATGAATGCCGCAGGCTTCGGCTCGCCGCAGCAGACAACGCTCCCGGCTGAGATGGTAACGACAATCGAGGACTGTGGCTTTTTTGAGAGCATTCCGCTATGGGCGGTAACGCTTATCGGCGGTCTGTTCATTACAGTCCTTTCGTTCCTGCTTATTATGACTGTTTACGGGCGTTTCTTTAAGCTGTATAGTGCGCCCGGAAGGGCTGCGGCGTAAGCCAAAGCAGCTCGCGGGCAATTTGGGATTCTGCCAGTAGCGCGGCAGTAG
>CALXCO010000001.1 GCA_944386805.1 uncultured Clostridia bacterium | reverse complement strand
GGAAGTCTATCTGCTGGATATGACCGCTCTTGTCGCGGGTACCCAGTTCAGAGGACAGTTTGAAAGCCGCGTGAAGGGACTGATCGATGAAGTTCGCGCAAAAGGCAATGTTATCCTGTTTATTGACGAGGTACATACCCTCGTCGGTACAGGGGATTCGGAAGGCTCGATGAGTGCTGCCAATATCCTCAAACCTGCTTTGTCCCGTGGAGAAATTCAGGTAATCGGTGCAACGACCTTTACCGAATATCGTAAAAATATCGAAAAGGATGCGGCACTTGAACGGCGTTTCCAGCCGGTCAATGTCGATGAACCGACTGTCGCTCAGACGATTGAAATTCTGCGTGGAATCGTAGAGTATTATCAGCAGCACCACAAAGTGTATATTCCGGATGATATCCTGATCGCCTGTGCAAATCTTTCGGAGCGTTATATCACCGACCGTTTCCTTCCTGACAAGGCAATCGACCTGCTGGATGAATCGGCGGCCTGTGCTTCCATCAAGAGCACTGTCCTGACCGAGGTTGAAAAGCTCAACCGTCAGCTTAAAGAACTGAACGATCAGGAACAGGAACTGACGACTGCCAGCGAGATGGACTATGAAGCCATCGCCAAAGTCAAGGGAAATATTATCAATGTCAAAGAACAACTCAAGGAACTGGAACCGCAGGTCAGAGATGTTCGGGTTACAATGGATGATGTTGCCCGTGTTATCGAGCTGTGGACCGGTATTCCGGCTGAAAAGGTCAGCGAAGACGTCGGCGCTAAAATGCGCAGCCTTGAAGCCGAACTGAAAGCACGGATTATCGGACAGGATCAGGCAATCGATGCGGTCGTCGCCGCAATTCGCCGGTCCAAGGTACACCTCTCTGCAAAGAGACGTCCTGCTTCCTTTATCTTTGTCGGTCCGACTGGCGTCGGTAAAACCGAACTTTCCAAAGTCCTGGCAGAAGGACTGTTCGACAACAAGGTTGATCCGCTGATTCGGGTCGATATGTCGGAATATATGGAAAAGCATACCGTCTCCCGTCTGATTGGTTCGCCTCCCGGTTATGTCGGATTCGATGAGGCTGGCCAGCTGACCGAGAAGGTTCGCCGCCGTCCGTATTCGGTCGTACTGTTCGATGAGATCGAAAAAGCACACCCGGATGTCATGAACATCCTGCTGCAGATTCTGGACGAAGGCAGAATCACCGATGCGCAGGGTCGTACCGTCAACTTCGAAAATACCGTCGTTATCATGACCAGCAACGCTGGTTCCAGCGACAAGACCGGTATCGTCGGCTTTAACAAGACAGAGGCGGATATTTCGAGAGAAAAGGCGCTGAATGCGCTGTCTCAGTTTTTGCGTCCTGAATTTCTGGCGCGAGTGGATGAGATTGTCGTCTTTAACCCGCTGTCGGAAGACTCGCTGTGCAAGATCGCCGATCTGGCCATGAAGGAAATGACCGGTCCGCTGCAGGACCTTGGATATACCTTTGGATACGACGAAAAAGCTCTGCGGCTGCTTGCACGCAAAGGCGGCGGTAAGTATGCGGCGCGTGATCTGCGCAGCACCATTCGCCGTGAAGTGGAAGACCGGATTGCTTCGCTGATTTTGGAAGGTATTCCCGATAAAAAACAGATCTTTGTTTCGGCTGACGATCAGAATATTCTGGTTACACTCAGCTGATAACTGTAGCAGAAGGGCGCCGTGTTTTGCGGTGCCTTTCTTGTTGCTCTGCTGCAAATGTAAAAAAAATATGAAAAGTATGAAATAAAAGTAAATAAAATCGTCCGCAGGCAGCAAAATCTGCTACAATAATGAAGATAAGCGCAATTGCGCTCTCGACATAAAACTTCCTGCCAGGCAGGAGAAAGGCTGAATATTATGCTCAGAAGCATGACCGGATATGGAAGAGGCCATGAAGTGGTTGGAAATTACGATATTACCGTCGAAGTCAAGTCGGTCAACCACCGTTATTTCGAATTTTCTTCCCGTATCCCCAAGGCGTACCAATTTCTTGAGGAAAAAATCAAGTCCGCTGTCCAGAACGGCTGTTCCCGCGGCAAGGTCGAAGCTTCCGTTTCGATTCAGCTGATTGGCGGCGGAGAAAATGAGGTTACCCTCAACGTCGATATTACCCGCGGCTATCTGGCAGCCCTGCGCAGCAGTGCAGGTGAACTGGATCTGCTGGACGACCTGCGGCTTTCAGACCTGATTCAGTTCCCGGACGTCTTTACGGTACGCAAACGGGAACTGGACCCGGAGGAGGTCTGGGAAGCAGTGCGCGGCGTGGCTGAGGAGGCAGTTGCCGCCTTTGTACGGATGCGTGAAAAGGAAGGCAGACAGCTTAAGGAAGATCTCGAAGGACGGCTGGAAAATATCGCGCAGACGCTTTCGTATATCGAAGAACGTGCGCCTGCGTTAAAGGAAGAATATTATAACCGGTTGTACCAGAAAATTGCTGAGCTGCTCGCCGATAAAAATATCGATGAGACGCGGCTGGTAACTGAAGCGGCAATCTTTGCCGACCGTGTGGCGATTGATGAGGAAACAGTCCGGCTGCGCAGTCATCTGAAACAGTTCGCCGAACTGCTGGAAACCGATCAGCCAGTCGGTCGAAAACTGGACTTCCTGGTCCAGGAAATGAACCGGGAAACCAATACGATTGGCTCCAAATGCCAGGACGTCGAAATTACCCGACGGGTTGTGGACATCAAATCGGAGATCGAAAAGATTCGGGAACAAATCCAGAATCTGGAGTAATCAGTTGAAAGGGATGAGACAGATGAAACTGATCAATATCGGCTTTGGCAACATGGTATCCGCCGGACGCATTATCACCATCGTCAGCCCGGAATCGGCACCGATCAAGCGTATTATCCAGGATGCACGTGACAACGGCGTTCTGATCGACGCGACCTATGGCCGCCGGACCCGCGCGGTGATTGTCATGGACAGCGGTCATGTCATTCTGTCCGCAATCCAGCCGGAAACGGTCGCAAACCGTTTTGTCCAGAATGATGAGATGGAAGAGGAGAATGAAGATGAGTAAAGGCATTTTGCTGGTTCTGTCCGGCCCGTCCGGTAGCGGCAAGGGGACGATACTCGGAGAATATGGCAAAAATCATCCGCTGTATTTTTCGGTATCCAATACAACCCGTGCACCCCGTCCGGGAGAAATCGATGGCGTACATTACCATTTTATCTCCCGCGAGGAATTTGAACGCAAAATCGCTGCCGGCGGAATGCTGGAATATGCGCAGTATTGCGACAATTACTATGGTACACCTCGCGATAAGGTCGAGGAACAGACTGAAAAAGGCGTCAATGTCATGCTGGACATTGAGACACAGGGTGCAATGAATGTCCGTGCAGCCTGCCCGGAAGCGGTGCTTTGTTTTGTCGTACCGCCTTCGATGGAGGTATTGCGCCACCGGCTGACCCGCCGCGGCACTGAGGACGAGGAAACGGTCAACAAGCGTCTGACACAGGCACTCAACGAAATTCGCCTGATCGACAAATATGACTTTGTCGTCATCAATGACGCACTGGAAGACGCCGTCGCGGACTTCTCCGAGATCGTCGAAATCTCCCAGGCTGCTGCTTCCGGGACGCTGTCCCCTGAACAGCAGGTTCAGCTCACCAAATTGAAAGAAAAATCCGCCGCCTTAAAGGCCGCTGTCAAAAAGGAGTTTTTATTATGATGCACAGACCTTCCGCCCCTGAACTGCTCAAACCCGGTCAGAGCTATTATTCTCTCGTTGTCGCTGTCGCAAAACGCGCCAGAGAAATCTCTCAGATCGCCGATGAAAAACATGAAATCCTGACCGAAAAACCGGTTAAAATGGCGGTTGATGATTTCGCAAAAGGCCGTTACAAAATGATCGAAAGCGAAGATATCGGTGTTATCCATGACCGCGTCATTACTTCGGCAGACGCGGCAGATCTGGACGATACGATTCTGGAATAATCATTTGCTGACGCTAAAGGCAGCTGGGAGGGATTTGGATGCCGCTGGTGGCAAAGGTCGCAGTCGAAAAAACCGGGTTTACCTTTGATAAACTCTTTTCATATTCTGTGCCTGCCGCTCTGCAGCAGTCGATCTGCCGCGGTGTCCGGGTACTTGTCCCGTTCGGGAAAGGCAACCGCCTTTCCCAGGGAATGGTCTTTTCTGTCGATGATGAGACAGTGATCGGGACAAAACCGATTATTTCGGTATTGGATGAAGAGCCGATTCTGAATGAAGAGGGCTTTACCATCATCGAGTTCATGGTCGACACGGCCTTTTGTACCTATTACGATGCAGTGCGCTGCCTGATTCCTTCCGGACTGTCTGTCGCCGCGAAAACCCGCTTTTCGATTGCATCTGACTTCTATCAGGATACCATCCCAAACCTTCCGACCGATCAGCAGGAACTGATCCGGTTGATGCTGCGGGCAGATGGCCAGCGGGAGTTGGATCTGCTGTTTACCGGACCGGGGTCCGGCAGCCGCACCCTGACCGCTGAACAGATGTCTGAAAAGGGAATTCTTGTTAAAGAAACACTCGTTACCCGTAAAGTCGGGGACAAAATTATTCGTCTGGTGTCGATTGCACCAGGGATTGACCCCGACGGCGGAGGCTTTACGCCTAAACAGCGGGAAGTTCTGCGGGTATTACAGGAACATGGCGCGCTCCCTGAAAGGGAAGCGGCTTATATGGCCGGTGTGACGGAATCGGTAGTCAAAAACCTGATTCGAAAGGAAATCCTGCTGGAAACGGAAAAAGAGGTCCTGCGCACACCGCAGCCCCGTGTACCAATGGATGCTTCCCGGATTTTGCTGTCTGCAAAGCAACAGGAAGTATATGAAGGCATTTCGGCACTGTATCGTGCGGATGAAGCCAACGCTGCCTTGCTGTTTGGTGTAACCGGTTCGGGGAAAACGTCCATCTTTATCCGGCTGATCGAGGATGTTCTGTCGGATGACCGTCAGGTCATTCTGATGGTGCCGGAAATTGCACTGACCCCGCAGATGCTGGCTAAATTCCGCGGATATTTCGGCGACGCGGTCGCGGTTATCCACTCCAGTTTGTCGGTTGGCGAACGACTGGATGAAAACAAACGTATCCGCAGTGGTCAGGCCAAAATCGTGATCGGTACCCGAAGCAGTGTTTTTGCTCCCTGCGAAAACATCGGGCTGATTATCATGGACGAGGAAGGGGAACATTCCTATAAATCCGATTCTTCGCCGCGTTATCATGCACGGGATATCGCCAAACTGCGCTGTGTCCAGCATAAGGCAACGCTGCTGCTCGCCTCCGCGACGCCAAGCGTTGAAAGCTTTTATGCTGCACGAACTGGACGGTATCACCTTTTTACATTGAAAGAACGTTTTGGAACAGCAGATTTGCCGGATGTCCGGCTGATTGATATGATGCAGGAGGAACAGAATTACAACTTCTCTCCGATCAGTGACCAGCTGGCAGAGGCTCTGCTGCAAAACTATGAACAGGGTCAGCAGTCGATTGTCCTGATTAACCGGCGTGGATATTCCACTTTCGCGGTCTGTCTGGACTGTGGAGAGGTTATCCGCTGCCCGAATTGCAGTGTATCGCTGACCTATCACAAGACAAACGGTTATCTGATGTGCCACTACTGCGGCTATACCAGAAAGCTGGAAGAGCCTTGCACCTCCTGCGGTTCTACCCACCTGCGGACGGTCGGCACCGGTACCCAGCGGGTGGAAGACCTGATTGCCAGCCGGATTCCGTCGGCACGTCTGCTGCGGATGGATACCGACACGACCTATTCCCGATATGCCTACGAGGAAAAGTTTTCCCAGTTTGAGGCAGGGGAATATGACATTATGATCGGAACCCAGATGGTGGCAAAAGGACTGAATTTTCCGAATGTCACACTGGTTGGCGTTTTGGGCGCAGACCAGTATCTGTACTCTGGAGATTTCCGAAGCGGTGAAAAAACCTTTTCGCTGATTACCCAGGTGGTTGGACGAAGCGGACGGTATGAAAAGCACGGATGTGCTTATATTCAGACCATCTCTCCCGAACATCCGGTGATTCAGGATGCTGCCCGGCAGGACTATGAAGCGTTTTATGCTGACGAAATTGTCATGCGCAAAACTGCTTTGCAGCCGCCCTTCTGCGATCTGGCCGTGGTCGCGCTGTCCAGCAGCAATGAATCCGCTGTCCGTCAGACCGCCAGTCAGCTGCATTCGCTTCTTGCCCGTGCACTGACCGATGCTGTGCCGCAGCTGCCCTGCGTTTTGCTCGGCGTATCCGAAGCAAATGTCTACCGTCTCAATGGACGGTTCCGACTGAGGATTATCCTCAAATGCAAAAATAACCGCCGGTTTCGCAATCTTTTGCGCTCGGTTATCGCTGAGGCCGCACGGAACCGGCTTTTTTCCAAAACCAATATCTATGTGGATATGAATGGGGATATTGGCTAAGATAGTAAAGGATGAAAGAAAATGGCTATTCGTAATATGGTATATGAAGGAGACCCGATGCTCCGCAAAACCTCCCGCGAGGTTACCGTTTTTGATGACAAGCTCGGCACACTGCTGGACGATATGGCTGAAACAATGGCCCAGCATATGGGTGTCGGTCTGGCAGGTGTCCAGGTCGGAATTCTGCGCCGGGTGGTCGTTATCGACATCGGCGAGGGAAGAATTGAACTGATCAATCCGACGATTACCCGTTCCTCCGGCTCTCAGGAGGGAAGCGAAGGCTGCCTGTCCTTCCCAGGACAGTATGGCCTCGTTGAACGCCCGGATTCGGTCACTGTTCATGCGCAGGACCGGCATGGAAACTGGTTTGATATCACCGGAACCGGTTTGCTGGCGCGTGCATTTTGCCATGAGATCGACCATCTTGACGGTATCGTCTTTAAAGACCACGCAACCAGAATGCTTGACCCGGATGAACAACCGCCGAAAAATAAGAGACGGGTCAAGGCTCATGTCAAAGTGAAGAAATAAAGGGGCATTTGATATGAATATTGTTTTTATGGGGACGCCCGATTTCGCGGTCCCCTGTCTGCAAAAGCTGCTGGACGCCGGTTATCCGGTGACCGGCGTCTTTACCCAGCCGGATAAACCCAAGGGCAGAGGATATAAGCTGGTGCCGCCGCCTGTCAAAGAGCTGGCGGTTGCTCATCAAATCCCGGTCTTCCAGCCGACCAGCCTGCGCAATGATGAGTCGTTTGAAATGATCAAAAATTGCGCACCTGATCTGATTGTCGTAGTCGCTTACGGCAAGATTCTGCCCAAACGGGTGCTGGAACTGCCCCGGTACGGCTGTATCAACGTCCATGCTTCGCTGCTGCCCAAGTACCGCGGTGCTGGACCCATCCAGTGGGCAATCCTGAACGGTGAATCGGAAACGGGTATTACCACGATGTTTATGGGCGAAGGTCTGGATACCGGCGATATGCTGGAACAGGTCAAAACCCCGATCGGAGAAAATGAAACGGCAGATGAACTGTATACACGCCTGTCTAAAATGGGCGCTGAAACGCTGCTGGTGACACTGCAAAAGCTGGAGGCAGACGCATTACTGCGCACGCCGCAGGATGACAGCCTTTCCTGCTATGCACCGATTCTGGATAAGAGCCTCTGCCCGCTTGATTTCAATAAAACAGCGCGGGAAATCCACAACCAGATTCGCGGGTTGTCTTCCTGGCCGGCTGCAACAACAACGTATAAGGGAAAACGGCTTAAAGTGTATGAAAGCCGACTGGTCACACAGAGCGGTGCACCTGGAGAAATTCTCGACTCCAGACGGTTTATCGTCGCCTGCAAAGAGGGCGCTGTGGAACTGGTTTCTGTTCAATATGAAGGCGGACGCCGGATGGCCGGTGACGCGTTTTTGAGAGGAAGACCCCCGGTGCCGGGTGAAAAACTCGGTGAATAACAGATGTGACAAAGGAGGGTATGTGATGCCGGCTCGCAAAATATCTGCCCGTGAAGCAGTTTATAAAGGACTTTTGCGGATGCAGCAGGGGGCCTATTCCAACCTCCTTCTGGACAGCCTGCTGTCAGAGCTGGACGACGGCAGAGAACGACAGTTTGCCGCCCAGCTGTTTTACGGTGTCCTCGAACGGGATGTGACCATTCGATGGATGATCCGTTGCCTGACCGGGAACCCGGAGAAAAAACTGGACAACGAAGTCGTTGCCGCTTTGTCGATCGCCCTCTACCAGATCAAATGGATGGACAGCGTACCGGATTCTGCGGCAGTCAATGAAAGTGTAAACCTGATTCGTCACTCAAAAAAGAAAAGTGCCGCGGGATTTGTCAATGGCGTCTTGCGCAGCTTCCTCAGAAAAGGCGGTCAGCTCCCGCTTCCAGAAAATCCGATGCAGCGGGCTGAAGTGGAATACGCGATGCCGCGCTGGATTCTGGAAATATGGAAACGGGACTACGGAATGGATACGGCGCTGCGACTGGCGGAAAGTTGTCTGGGACGGCCGCCGATTCAGCTGCGTGTCAATACACTCATGACAGACCATGAAGCAGTGATGGCCGAGCTGGCAGGCGAGGGAATCAAAGTCAGCCCTCATCCGCTGCTGCATGACTGCCTGACGGTATCAGAAACCGGATCACTTGGTCGCTTGGCTGCAATCCGGGAAGGACGCTGCTATGTACAGGATGCCGCTTCCCAGCTGTGTGCACAGGCGGTCGACCCTCAACCGGGTGAAACGATATTGGATCTGTGCGCTGCACCCGGTTCCAAAAGCTTTACGATGGCGCAGCTGATGAGAGACAAAGGACAGCTGTTGTCCTTTGACCTCCATCCTCATCGGGCACAGCTGATTGCGGACGGTGCCCAAAGGCTGGGCATTCACTGTATTCAGGCTGGGACCGGAGATGCGGCAAAGTTTAATCCTGCACTCCCGGCAGCTGACCGGGTACTGTGCGATGTTCCCTGTGCAGGGCTGGGCGTTATCCGGAGAAAGCCGGAAATCCGCCGCAAAAGCCCTGAAGAGATTGCCAGACTGCCGGAAATCCAACTGAACATCTTACATAATGCGGCCAATTATCTGCGGCCGGGCGGAATACTGGTTTATTCCACCTGTTCGCTCAACAAAGACGAAAATGACAGGGTCGCCGCTGCTTTTCTGGCAGCGCATCCTGATTTTACCCCATCAGCACTTCCGGATGTCTTTGGACAGCTGGAAAATGACGGATATACCGTCACGCTGATGCCGCAAATGGGCGGCTACGATGGGTTTTATATTGCAAGATTTAGTAAAAGGGCGTGAGTATCATCGATACCTATGATATCAAGTCGCTGACCATCCCGGAGCTGGAAACATTTATACAGCAATTGGGGCAGCCGAAATTTCGTGCAAAGCAGATTTTTCAGTGGCTGCACCAAAAACGGGTGCTGTCATTCGACGAGATGAAGAATCTTCCGGCCTCTTTGCGGAGTCAGCTGCAACAGCAGTGCAGCATTACATCCTTCACCATCGAACGCAAGCTGGTGTCGGCGGTGGATGGAACGATTAAATACCTTTACCGTCTGGCAGATGGGGAGTATGTGGAAAGTGTTCTGATGCGGTATGAGCATGGAATCAGCGTCTGCGTCTCCACCCAGGTGGGATGCAAGATGGGATGCAGCTTCTGTGCGTCAACCAAGGCCGGATTCGTCCGGCATCTGACCCCTTCGGAAATTCTGGAGCAGGTGTATGCACCGGCTCGTGATACCGGCGAACGGATTGACAGCCTGGTGCTGATGGGCATAGGCGAGCCGCTGGACAATTACGACAATGTACTGCGGTTTCTGGAGCTGGTCAGTTCACCTGACGGGCTGTGCATGAGCCACCGGCATATTTCGCTGTCAACCTGCGGTCTGGTCGACCGGATCTACCAGCTGGCTGACCTGAATTTGCAGATCACCCTGTCGGTATCTTTGCATGCTTCCAATAACCAGGTGCGGGATGAAATCATGCCGGTTAACCACCGTTACCCGATTGAACAGCTGATGAAAGCCTGCCAGTATTACACCGACAAAACCCATCGCCGTATCTCCTATGAATACTCGCTGATCCGCGGTGTCAACGACAATGCAAAACAGGCAGAGGAACTCGCCGGTCTGCTCAAAGGAATGCTCTGCCACGTCAACCTGATTCCGGTCAACTATGTCGAGGAAGCCGGGTTCCATCAGAGCGGACGCCAGCAGATCTACGCATTCCAGAAACTGCTGCAATCGCGCGGAATCAACGCGACCATCCGCAGAACGCTGGGTGCAGATATCAACGCTGCCTGCGGACAGCTGCGGCGAACGGCGATCAGCAAATAATTCAGATCACAGGAAGGAGCGCTGCCGATGAAAATTGCCGGTAAAACGGATGTCGGTATGATCCGAAAAACCAATCAGGATACCTTTCGTATTGCTGTTTTGTGTGACGGAATAGGCTTTGCGTTGGTCTGCGACGGCATGGGCGGCGTAAAGGGCGGCGATCAGGCAAGTGCCATCGCAAAAAGAATGATTACATCTGTCGTTCGTGACAATATCCGGGCAGGCATGATGGATGATGAACTGCATGACCTGCTGCTGCGGGCAATTTTTGAAGCCAACCGCCAAATCTATGAACAGGCACAGAACCAGCCGGAATTTGCCGGAATGGGTACAACCGCACTCGCGGCGATTATCACACCGGACTGCGCTTATATCGGCCATGTCGGAGATTCCCGGCTCTACCAACTGCATGGCGGCCAGTTTTATCAGGTCACGCGGGACCATTCACGGGTGCAGGAGATGATTGACCTGGGACAGATTACGCCGGAAGAGGCGCGGCTGCGCCCAGACCGGAATATTATCACCCGTGCGGTCGGTATTGCACCGGATGTCGATGTCGACCTGCTGGATTTACAGCTGTCGCCGGGCGACCGGCTGCTGATGTGCAGCGACGGATTGTCGGGACTGTGCAGTGACCGGGAGATGGGAGACGTCCTTTCCTCCCATCCGATTGAAGAGGTGACGGAACAGCTGATCGCTGCTGCCAATCGCAAAGGCGGCTATGATAACATTACCGTCGTCGTTATCGAAAACTGATGACGGGTTTCACGATCAAGAAGGAATGGTTTGCATATGGAATATATCGGTAAGACGTTGGGTGAAAGATATCAGTTGAAAAAACTGATCGGCAGCGGCGGAATGGCTAATGTTTTTGAAGCGGTCGATCTGCAGGAAAACGGACGGATTGTCGCCGTCAAGCTGCTCAAGCAGGAGTTTTTGACAAATGAAGAGTTTGTCAGACGGTTCAAAAATGAATCACGGGTCATTGCGGTGCTGGACCATCCCAACATTGTGAAAATATACGATGTGAATTTTACCGGGGAAGACCAGTATATCGTCATGGAGTATATCGACGGTGTCACGCTGAACCAGTATATTCACCATCAGGGGCATCTGCGCTGGAAAGACGCGGTGCACTTTCTGGAACAGATTCTGCGTGCATTGCAGCATGCCCACGACCACGGTGTCGTCCACCGGGATATCAAATCCCAGAATATCATGCTGCAGCGTGACGGCTCCATCAAGGTAATGGATTTCGGCATTGCCCGTTTTGCCCGCGAGGATATCCGCAGCGGTCAGAATAAGGCAATCGGTTCGGTGCATTATATCAGCCCGGAACAGGCGTGCGGTGAAGAATCGGATGCCAAGAGCGATATCTATTCACTGGGTGTACTGCTGTATGAGATGCTCTCCGGGAATGTACCGTTTGACGGCGCGACGCCTGAAGAAGTCGCGATGAAGCATATCCATGAACAGCCGGTTCCGCTGCGTCAGGTCAATCCGGAAGTTCCGATCGGATTGTGTGAAATCTGCGATAAGGCGATGCAGAAAGACAAAAATCTGCGTTACCGTTCTGCAAAAGAAATGCTGGCAGCTGTCGATGCCTTTAAGGCAAATCCCGCTATCCGGTTCCATTATCAGTATACCCGTGCGGTCGAACCCTCTTCGCTGGAGCGCCGTTCATCCGGACAGCCGGTCCAGAACAGCCGCCAGGCACGTCAGGCGGTCGACCCGGAAGAAGAGGAAATTATTGTGATTAAAAAGAGCCCCAGTATTCTGATTCTGACTGGTATCGCTGCGGCCTGCTGTCTGACTGTCATTCTGGTTATGCTGGGCTTCTTCTACTGGGGACGTGATGAGGATGTCGGCGAAATCGTCATGCCCAATCTGGTCGGTATGTCGTATGATGAGGTAAAGAACAGCGAAGAATACGGCCAGTTCGATTATGTCATCGAAGAACGGGCAATGACCGACCAGTATGCCGCTGGCATTATCTATTATCAGAACGTCACCGCCGGTACGACGGTCAAAGTCAACCGTACCGTTCGTATCAAAGTCAGCGATGGAATTTCAACTCTGTATGTCCCTGATCTGGTCGGCAAAGACCTGAGTACGGCAGAAGAAACGCTGCACGAGATGGGACTCGACTACTCGATCAAGACACAGGAAACGGATGAAGATTCTGACATCCCGGCCGATCAGGTCCTGTCGACCGACCCTGTCGCCGGTACACAGGTTGAACAGAACTCTGTTGTCACCATCTATATCAGCCGCGGCAATGTCACCGCGGCACTGAAAGTCCCGGAAGTCCGCGGACAGACGCTGGAAACGGCAACCGCCAGACTGGAAGCGGTTGGACTGACCGTCACCTCGACTGAGGTTGACAGTGATCAGCCGGCCGGTATCGTCGTCAGCCAGAGTATCGCGGCAAACGAATATGTGCCGGAAGAGGGTGGAACCATCCAGCTGGAAGTCAGCAATGGCTCCGGTTACCAGAAGACGGTTCCTGTTCAGATCAACTTCCCGGCAGGCAGCAACTCCGCTGATTATACGATGGTCCTGTATATGGACGGTGTCGACATCGGCAGCATGACCGTCAATCCTTCGACCAACTCTTCGCTGGTCCTGAATGTCACCGGCAGAGGTCAGCAGGAAGTGACCGTCTCGCTGGACGGACAGCGGTATGTCTCTTACTCGATCAATTTTGACACCGGCGAAGTCAGTGTCTCAAGCGACTACAACACTTCCATCGTCACCGGCAGCAGTCCTGAAGAACCGTCCAATCCGGACGGCGATGTTACCGGACCTGGCGCTGGTCCCGGCAGCGATGTGACGCCTGGAGAATCGTCCAGTTCCGGCGGTCCTGGCGAATATGATGGACCTGGCGAAACAGCTGGAAATGCCGGACCGGGTGATGTATCAGGTCCCGGTTCCACAGATGGTCCGGGAGCTGCCAACTTCGAATAAGCAAAATAAGCGTATGTAAAACCAATAACAGCGTTGTATTTTCCCCGCCATTGACCTGGCGGGGAAAATCTATACAGGACAAATGAGGCGCTGAGGACAAAAGGAGATGTTTTATGACAATACAGGGGCTGATTATCAAGGCAATCAGCGGCGCATTTTATGTGCAGACGGATGACGCGATTCTGCCGTGCAAAGCACGCGGAATATTCCGCAAACGCGGGATTGCACCGCTGGCAGGGGATTACGTCCGGATTGAAGATGACAACATCGTCGAGATTCTGCCGCGAAAAAATGAGCTGGTCCGTCCAAAAGCCGCAAATATTGACCTTGCACTGATGACGGTCTCGACGACAGAACCATCCCCCAACACCTTTGTATTGGACAAGATGCTGGCGGTATGTGAATACAAAAAGATCGAACCGGTCATTGTGCTGACCAAAAATGACCTTAAAGAGGATGACTCTTTCGCTGAAATCTATCGCAAAGCGGGCTTTACCGTCATTCTGACCGGCGAGGATATCCATAATGAACAGGAAATCCTGTCGATGATGCAGGGAAAAGTCAGTATCTTTATCGGCAATACCGGCGTCGGCAAGTCTACGCTGCTCAACCGGCTGTTTCCTGACCTCGATCTGCGCACTGCCGCAATCAGCAACAAACTCGGCAGAGGACGCCATACCACCCGGCAGGTTGAATTGTATCCGATTCCGGGCGGTGGATATGTCGCCGATTCTCCCGGATTTTCGACCGTTGAACTGGAACAGTATGAGCCAATTCGCAAGGAAGAACTGCAATATTGCTTCCGTGAGTTTGCGCCTTTTTTGGACAAGTGCCGTTTTGTCGACTGCTCTCACCGGCGGGAACTGGGATGCGCTGTCACACAGGCTGTTGAAAACGGCCTCATCAGCCCCAGCCGGCATGAAAGCTATGTAACACTGTATGAAGAAGCTATGAAAATCCCTGACTGGCAGCGCGAGGAAGGAAAAAATTGATGGGAAGATGTGTCATTTTCGGAGCAGGCAGTCTGGAAAAAACACCGCTGCTTCCGCCGGTTTTGCCGGATGATTATCTGATTGCTGCCGACGCCGGGCTGCGCAATGCGGCTCTGCTGTCGGTAAAACCCAACCTTGTGATGGGGGATATGGACTCTCTGGGAAGTGATGAGGTCCCTGAAGGTTCGATACTCTTTCCGGTTCGCAAGGATGATACCGACCTGATGCTGGCGGTCAAAAGGGGGATTGAGCTGGGCTACCGGGAATTTATGCTGTATGGAGCACTGGGCGGACGTCTGGATCACACCTTTGCAGCATTTCAAACGCTGGCTTTTCTGAAAGACCGGGAATGCAGCGGCGTCCTGGTCGATGGCCATCATTGGGTCACGATGCTGGAAAAACAGTCCCTTCAGGTCCCCGAAGGGTACCGTCATGTTTCCATCTTTTCGTATACTGAACGATGCAGCGGAATTACTCTGCGCGGGCTGAGCTATCCGCTGGAGGATGCCTCACTCGATCAGAATTTCCCGCTCGGCGTCAGCAACTCGGTCGAAACGTATCCCGCCAGTATCTCCGTCCGGGAAGGCAGACTGCTGGTAATTCTGTCCGCTCTCCCGTAAACAGGGGAACCGAGACAGGCCTTTCTGCGTACTATAAAGCAGAAGGGAGGCTTCTCAGATGAAAGTAATTGTGATGAAGCCGTCCGGATTCATGTCCGGGCTGCTGCGCAAAATTTTCGGTATCCATCGGGTTTCGCATCCGGATAACTGAAAAAGGAAAGGAACATAAAGGATGACAAAAATCGGAATTATCGGAGCTATGGGCAGTGAGGTTGAACTTTTGAAAACCCGCCTGACCGACTGTCAGGAAACTGTCGCGGCAGGACGCCATTTCTACAGTGGAAAAATCGGTTCAGTCCCGGTCGTGCTGGTCTGTTCCGGAATCGGCAAGGTTAATTCAGCTGTGACCTGCCAGCTGCTGATCGACCTGTTCAAGGTAACCGCTGTAATCAATACCGGCGTTGCAGGCGGCGCGGGCAAGGCGACTGTACGGGATGTTGTGGTCTCAACCGATGCGGTTTACCATGACATGGACCCGGAAATCCTCAGCCACAACTACCCGTTTGTCAAAGGCTTTACCGCAGATCCCACACTTGTCCAGCTGGCAATGAAAGCATGTGAGGGAAAGGTGACTGCATATGCCGGCAGAATCGCGACCGGTGACCAGTTTATCTGCGAAAAGTCGGTCCGGGATGATATCGTCGCCCGTACCCAGCCGATGGCAATCGAAATGGAAGGCGGTTCGATTGCACATGCCTGTGCAGTCAATGGCATTCCGTTCGTTATTATCCGCAGCATCTCCGACAATGCGGACGATGATGCCGAGATGAGCTTTGAAACGTTTGAAAAGATCGCAGCCAATGATGCCGCTGAAATTGTAACCGGCATGCTGCATCAGATGTAATTGTCCATATAGATTCAAAAACCGTCCTGTACTGTTTTGTCAAACAGTCCGGGACGGTTTTTTGCCGCAAAAATAAATCCCACTCCGGAAAATACCGAAGTGGGATCAAAACAGCCATATACAAAATGATATGGGCTTAGTCCAATTTGGTGATCAGGCTCTTGTAAGGGTTATCGGTTGCAACCTTGCCTTCCGCCTTCTTTGCGTGGAGAGCAACCATCGCCGCAGTCTTCGCGGGTGCCTGAATGGTGCCCGCACCGGCAACACAGCCACCCGGACAGCCCATGCCTTCCAGCAGGTAACCATCATACCGTCCGGCTTTTGCCAGCGTCAGCATCTTCTTGCAGTCACGAAGGCCCTGAGCAGACATGATCTTGACTTCACGATCAGGGTCAATCTCACGAATAACATCCGCAACCGCTCCAGCAACACCGTTGCTGACCGCAAAACCACGGCCGGCAGCCGTCGCAATGCCCAGCGGGTTGGAACGAAGAACCTCAGGATCGACTTCAACCGTCTCAGGATCAATATCCTTTGCAGCAAACATACCCATCAGTTCTTCAAAAGTAAGAACAAAGTCAACATCCGAACGAATTGTACGCCGGCTTGCTTCCAGCTTCTTGGCAGAGCAGGGACCGATAAAGACGACTTTGCAGTTCTTATGAATTTTCTTGATCATACGGGCGGTCAGAACCATTGGGGTGAGTGCCATCGAGATATAAGGTGCAAATTCCGGGAAACATTTTTTGGCCATAACCGACCAGGCAGGACAGCAGGAGGTCGCCATAAAGGGCTGTTCAGCCGGGACTTTCTTGACAAAGTCTTCCGCCTCATCAATGGTGCAGAAGTCAGCGCCGATCGCAACCTCAGTTACGCTGTCAAATCCCAACATCTTGATGGCAGTCAGCAGCTTTTCAGGGGTGACCTTGGGGCCAAACTGACCAACATATGCAGGTGCAATCGCCGCAATAACACGCTGACCGCTCCGAATTGCATGGATGGTCTGGAAGATCTGACCCTTGTCCGAAATCGCACCGAAAGGACAGTTGACGATACACTGACCACAGGATACGCACTTGTCATAATCGATGGTTGCGCGTCCGAGCGAGTCGGAAGAGATGGCGTCCATGCCACAGGCAGCGGCACAGGGACGTTCCTGTTTGATGATCGCGTTATAAGAGCAGGCGTCTTTGCAGCGTCCGCACTTGATACACTTGGATTCATCGATGACCGACTTGCCATTTTTGATGGAAATCGCATTTTTCGGGCAGACAACGGTGCAGGGGTGTGCCAGACAGCCCTGGCATCCGTCGGTTACAAAGTAACGCTTTTCGGGGCAGGAGTTGCAGGCAAATTTGATAATGTTGACCAGTGGCGGATCATAGTACTTTTCCGCAATGGCACTTTCTTCGATGCCCTGAGAAACAGGAGCATGCGCGTCCAGAGGACGCAGAGGCAGACCGATGGAGAGCCGCAGGCGTTCGCCTACAATCGCTCTTTCCAGAAAGATACTGTCCCGATAGGTTGCTACCTCTCCCGGTACAATTTTATACGGGAGCTCTTCGATACGAGAATAGTCGCCGCCTTCATAGGCAAGACGGGCAACCTCTGTGAATACCTTTCTTCTGATGTCTGTTACAGAGCTGTAAATTCCGCGCATAGACAATTCCTTTCTGTTCATTGCCGGATCACGCCGACAGGCAGACTGGCAGATATTGATTAGTTAAATTATAGCATACCGATGCAACTTATTCAAGTAAAATTCGGGATTTGGGGGATATATTTTCATACATACCATCTGGATTTCCCAATCGGCCCCGTTGACTTTATAAATGAAAGCGACTATACTTTTGAAAGACAGTTTTTCTGTATCACTTTAAGGAAGGAAGTTACTTTGGTATGAACAATCTGAATAACCGTCTGTTTTCGTATATTGAATCCTCTCCGACTGCATTCCATGCAGCTTCCTCGGCGCAGGAACTGTTGCTGTCTGCCGGCTTTTCACAGCTGAAAGAGGGAGACAGCTGGAAACTCGAACAGGGAAAAGGATACTTTGTAACCCGTGGACTCTCCTCGCTGATCGCTTTCCGCCTGCCGGAAGAAGCAGATGCCGGATTCCAGCTGGTTTCCGCTCACACTGACTCGCCCTGCTTTAAGATCAAACAGAAGGGGATTGCCAGCTGTGGCGGCAAATACTCGATGCTGGACACTGAAATGTATGGCGGTGCGATTGCCATGAGCTGGCTGGACCGGCCGCTGTCGATTGCCGGACGGCTGATGATCCGGACATCTAATGGTGTTGAACCTCAGCTTGTGGACGCAAGAAAAGACATGCTGGTCATTCCGAGCCTCTGCATCCATCAGAACCGCGGTGTCAATGGCGGTATGGCTCTCAAAGGTCAGACGGATATGCTGCCGTTGTACAGCCTCGGTGGAAAGGAAGATGGTCTGCTGGGTGAAATGGCAGACCTGGCCGGTGTAAAAGAAGAAGACGTACTGGGCGCAGATCTGTATGTATATAATCGTATGCCCGGAACAACATGGGGAGTCGAAGAGGAACTGATCTCCTGCCCACGTCTGGATGACCTGGCCTGTACTTTTTCGGCAGTCACTGCATTGATTGAAGCAAAAGCAGTCAAAAACGTTGCCGTCTGCTGCCTGTTTGACAACGAAGAAGTCGGCAGTTGTACCCGTCAGGGCGCCGACTCCACCTTCCTTTCGGATGTGCTGTCCCGCATCGATACTGTCCGCGGATTGACCGCTGAACAGCACCAGCGCCGTCTGGCCGGAAGCTTCATGGTTTCGGCTGACAACGCCCATGCGGCACATCCCAATCATCCGGAAACCTCTGATCCGGTCAACCGTGTCTGGATGAACGAAGGCATCGTCGTCAAGTTCAGCGGCAACCAGAAGTACACCTCTGACGCAGTGTCCGCCGCAGTCTTCCGCAGTATCTGTGCAGCCAACGGCGTGCCGGTACAGGCATTCTACAACCACTCCGATCAGCCGGGTGGGTCTACTCTGGGAAATCTGTCGGGACGTCATGTCTCCATTGCGACGGTCGATATCGGAATGGCACAGCTGGCAATGCACTCCTCCTGGGAGACTGCCGGTGCAAAAGACCTGGAATGGATGGTCAAAGGTATGACTGCCTTTTATCAGACTGGGTTACAATGCCAGGGTGATTGTGACTGGAAAATTAATTAATGAATAAATTTTAAACACTATTGACTTTTGCTGATGAGAGGATTATAATAAATAGCGTGCTATAGTATAGCGAGCTAGAGCATTCCAGATTTTATACTGAAAGGGAGCAGAGAAATGTCAAATTCGTGCCAGATTCCGGAATCGGAGATTCCAGTTGGCGCCAAAATCAAGTTTATTCATCTGGCTTTTGAAAACCGTTTCAACCAAAATCTCCAGGAACTCAACCTGACCTCCTCTCAGATGCATCTGCTGGTTTACCTCGACCGCTGCGAAAGCGAAGGCAAAAAGGTCAACCAGCGGATGATTGAAAAGCACCTGCATCTGTCCAATCCGACAGTAACCGGACTATTGCAGCGGCTGGAAGCAAAAGGGTTCGTCAGCCGCAGGGTCAGCGATACCGACGGCAGAAATAAGGAAATCAAGCAGACCGACGCCTGTAAGGCGCTCCATAATGAGATGCACCGCAGGCTGGATGCGGAAAACGATAAGATGGTTGCCGGACTGTCTGAACAGGAAAAACAGGAACTCAACCGTCTGTTAATGGTTGTGCTGAAAAATATGCAGGAATGATCACTGATCTGCGTATTTTCTCATACATCTATTCAATTCATTGAGGAAAGAAGGAATTGTATGGTCAAGAAACTGGTCTCCTGTATCGGTGAATACAGGAAGTACGCGATTGCAACGCCCATCATCATGCTGGGTGAGGCAATTATGGAAATTCTGATTCCACTGATTATGGCAAACATGATCGACTACGGAATCCAGAACAAGGACATTGATTATACCATCCGCATGGGTGTGCTGATGATCTTATGTACCTTGCTCTCGCTGGCCTGCGGCGCAGGCGGCGGTGTATGCGCGGCTCATGCCGCAATGGGATTTGCGAAGAACCTGCGTGCAAAACTGTTCCGTAAGGTCCAGACATTCTCATTCGCAAACATCGACAAATTCTCAACTGCGTCTCTGGTAACCCGTCTGACGACCGACGTTACCAACACTCAGAATGCTTTCCAGATGGCAATTCGTATGGCAGTCCGTGCGCCGGCCATGATGATCGGTGCCGCCGTTATGGCTATTCGGATTAACCCCAGTCTGTCGACCGTATTCATTGTGGTCATTCCGATTCTGGCGGTATGTCTGTTCCTGATTATGTCGAATGCACATCCGAGATTTGGCATCATGATGGAAAAGTATGACGCACTGAACACCTCGGTTCAGGAAAACCTGACCGGCATCCGTGTCGTCAAGGCTTTTGTCCGTGAGGATTATGAAAACCGCAAGTTCAACGATTCGGCTGACCAGGTCAGAAAAGCTCAGCTGCGTGCTGAAAAGCTGATCATCCTCAACAGCCCTGTTATGCAGCTGTGCATGTATGGATGTATCCTGGCAGTCCTGTGGTTTGGCGGCAACATGGTCATCAACGGTACATTCCAGGTCGGCAAGCTTTCTTCCTTTATCAGCTATGTCATGCAGACGCTGACCAGCCTGATGATGCTGTCGATGGTTATCATGATGTTTACCGTTTCGATGGCTTCGATGCGCCGTATCTGCGAAGTTCTTGACGAAGAACCGGACATCAAGGAAGTCAGCAAACCTGTAACAGAAGTAAAAGACGGTTCTATCGAATTCAAAGACGTCTCTTTCTCTTACAGCAAAGATCCCAACAATCTGACCCTTCAGCATATCAACCTGTCAATTGCGTCCGGCGAAACAATCGGTATCATCGGTGGCACCGGCAGTGCCAAGTCGACACTTGTTCAGCTGATTCCGCGGCTGTATGATATCACCGGAGGTCAGCTGCTGGTCGGCGGCGTTGACGTCCGTGAATATGAAGAAGATACCCTGCGCAATGCAGTTTCGATGGTTTTGCAGAAAAACGTTCTGTTTTCGGGTACTATCCGCGATAACCTGAAATGGGGCGATGAAAACGCAACCGATGAGGAAATCATTGAAGCATGTAAAGCGGCAGACGCTTACGAGTTTATTATGTCCTTCCCGTATGGTCTGGATACCGACCTGGGACAGGGTGGTGTAAACGTCTCCGGCGGTCAGAAACAGCGTCTGTGTATTGCCCGTGCGCTGCTGAAGAAGCCGAAGATCATCATCCTCGACGACTCGACCAGTGCTGTCGATACCGCTACGGATGCGCGCATCCGTGCGGCGTTCCGTGAGAAACTGTCCGACACAACTACCCTGATTATCGCACAGAGAATTACCTCCGTTCAGGATGCCGATAAGGTCATTGTCCTGAACGACGGTCAGATCGATGACTTTGGTACGCCCGCTGAACTAATGGAGCGCAACCAGATTTACCGTGAGGTATATCAGCAGCAGCAGAAAGGAGCGAGAGAATAATGCCAGGACCCAGAGGTGGACGTCCGATGGAAAAGCCGAAAAATGTCGGCGCTGTTATCCGTCGAATTGTCAAATACTTAGCTGAATATAAACTGTATCTGCTGGTCGTCACTGTCGCTATTATTTTCAGTGCGCTCGCCAGCGTTATCGGTACATCGTACATGAAAACCATCATCGACGATTATCTCGAACCGATGGTTCTGGACTATAGCGATGAACTGATGGGCGGATTTATTGTAACCCTGCTCAAAATGGGTTCGGTTTATTTTATCGGCGCTCTTTGCACCTACATATCTGCCCGTATGATGCTGCACGTTTCCACCAGGACTCTGTACAACATCCGTGTCGATATGTTCAACCACATGGAAGCTCTTCCGATTCGTTTTTTTGATACCCATACCCACGGCGAACTGATGAGCCGCTACACCAACGATATCGATACCCTTCGTGAACTGCTCTCGAACTCGATGACCATGCTGATCTCGTCCAGCGTCACCGTCATTTCGGTACTGGTCATGATGCTGATTTATTCCTGGCAGCTGACCCTTCTGCTGATTTTGCTGTTTGCCGCAATGCTGGTTGTCATCCGCTTCTTTGGCGGACGTTCCGGTCGGCTGTTCAGAGAACAGCAGGCGGCACTGGGCACCGTCAACGGCTATATCGAAGAGATGATGGACGGCGTTCGTGTCGTCAAGGTTTTCTGCCATGAAGACAAGGCAGTCGAAGAGTTCGAAAAACTCAATGACAAACTTTGCAGCGCTGCTACTCAGGCAAACACCTATGCAAACTCGATGATGCCGATCATGGCCAACCTGACCAACATCCATTATGCGCTTACCGCTGTTGTCGGTGCTATCCTGGCCATCAAGAATATCCTGTCGCTTGGTACAGTCGTCGCGTTTTTGCAGTATGTCCGTAACTTCTCGATGCCTGTTTCTCAGATTTCTCAGCAGGTCAACAGCATCCTGAATGCACTGGCAGGTGCGGAACGTGTCTTCAACCTGATCGATGAAAAACCCGAAGTCAACGACGGTTATGTCACCATCGTCAATGCCCGCAAACAGCCTGATGGCACGCTGACCGAATGCAAAGAACACACCGGCGTATGGGCTTGGAAACATCCCCACAAAGCGGATGGTACCGTTACCTATACCGAAGTTCTGGGCAAGGTTGAATTTGACAACGTCGTCTTCGGTTATGTTCCCGAAAAGACGGTCCTCAACGGTATCAGCCTTTACGCAAAACCCGGACAGAAGATCGCATTTGTTGGCTCGACCGGCGCTGGTAAAACGACCATCACCAACCTGATCAACCGCTTCTATGATGTTCCGGACGGTAAAATCCGGTACGACGGCATTAATATCAATAAGATTGATAAAAAGGCGCTGCGCAGAAGCCAGTCGATCGTTTTGCAGGATACCCACCTGTTTACCGGTACCGTCGCGGACAATATCCGTTACGGCAAACTGGATGCAACGGATGAAGAAATCCACCGCGCAGCCAAACTGGCAAACGCTGACTTTTTCATCACCCATCTGCCGCATGGTTATGACACCATGCTGACCAGCGATGGCGCCAACCTCTCTCAGGGACAGCGTCAGCTGATCGCAATTGCCCGTGCAGCAGTCGCTGACCCGCCGGTCCTGATTCTGGATGAGGCGACCTCGTCCATCGATACCAGAACAGAGTCACTGATTGAAAAAGGCATGGATTCGCTGATGGAAGGGCGCACGACCTTCGTCATCGCTCACCGTCTGTCGACCGTCCGCAATGCGGATGCGATCATGGTTCTGGAAAATGGCCGGATTATCGAACGCGGCAACCACGAAACCCTGATTGCTCAAAAGGGCAAATATTACCAGCTCTATACCGGTATGTTTGAACTGTCCTGATGATATCCTCACGCAGAAACCGCCCCAAAATTTTGGGGCGGTTTCTTTATATCTTTATTCGTAGCATGAAAAATCCCGGAAGCTGTCTGCCTCCGGGATTTTTCAGATAATAGCATTACTGTGCAGTATCTTGGTCAGCAGACGCCTGAGAAACGCCGCTTTCCTTTGCTTTCTCCGCTTCAATTTCCGCATTTACCTGTTCTACGATCTCACGGTTGGCATTATGCTCCGCAAGAGTAGACGCAAAGTAAACCTTGCCATTCATATCGCTGCAGAAATAGAAGGCATCACAGTCGGGGTCCGGGTTGAGCAGCGCATCAAACGCGACCGAACCGGGGTTATTGATCGGACCAACAGGAATACCTTTGCACTGATAGGTATCATATGCCGCCGCGAGTTCCGCATTGTCAGAAATATATTTCTGAGCGTAGGTTCTTGTCGGATTGCTCTGCAAACGGGGATAATCCGGAGAAGCCAGCCGGTTCTGGAAGACAGCCGAAATCGAATAACGATAGCTGCTGGAACCGCCTTCTGCCTGAAGAATCGATGCAAAGGTGACTGCTTCATGCAGGGTAAAGCCCTTTGCGCTAAACTGTGCGACCATATCGTCGCCAACATTCTGCTCAAACTGCATCAGCATCATCTCAACAACCGCATCTGCACTCTGTCCGGTATAGAAGGTGTATTTGGTCGGATACAGGTACCCTTCATAACGGTAAAGCAGTCCATCCGGAATCTGATCATTATACTTGAAGGGATGCCAGGTATTGACCGCTTTCAGGAAATCAGCCTGCGTGCAGACGTTGTACTGTTCCAGCAGCGAGCCAAAATAATTGGCGTCATAGTTGGCGTACATCGTCAGCGAAACCTTTTCACCGGTCGCGACGATTTCCTTGCTTCCATCGGAAGAATAGGCGGCTTCCGGCGTTCCGGTAACTCCCGAAGCAATCAGCAGGCCCTCATCATCGAAGCTGTAATTGATGCCATCAATCTGAATGAGGCCAGTCTGAATCTTGCCATCCGAGCTGGCAAAATACCGTTTGTCTCCATCGACAATCCATCCGGTCTGAAGGGTTCCGTCTTCACCAAAGCGATACCAGGTGCCGTTATCATAAACCCAGTTTTTCGACATCGCGCCGTTGGTGCGGAAATACCGCAGCACGCCGTCAACCGTCAGAAATCCACGGGCAGTTTCACCCGTTTCGGTCAGATAATAAGTGTTTTCAATCCACTGGGAGGTCAGCATCTTTCCGTTGGTATCGAAATAGTACCAGTTGTCCTGATAATACAGCCATCCCGAACGGGGAACACCGCTTGAATCAAACGCGTACCACTCTCCGTCAATCAGCGTCCAGCTTCTGGCCATACTGCCGTTTGGTTTGAGATAGTAGTTGACGCCATCTTCAAAATACCATCCGGTCACCATATTGCCATTCGCATCAAAGCGATACCAGTTTCCATTTATGTATTTCCAACAGTTGACTGCCATGTTTCCATTTGCATCCGTATACTGATAGCTGGAGCCAGAGGAATCCTGAATCCAGCCTGCATTCGCAGTGGCAGCGGTCATACAGGCAACCGTCGTTATTGCAATAGCAGCGGCGAGTGTCTTTTTCAAAATACCGGTCATAAGTTCATCCTTTCTCTGATTAAACATAAACAAAATGCTTACAACAGATTACATTTTATCATATTTTCGCATTTTTGTCAAAAAAGCGAAGAAAATTGACATACAAAACATCAAAACCGATATTTTAGCAAAAAGACTTGCTAAAGCGCTGTAGCTGTAGTATAATAATCTCAAGTTTCGTCATACAGGTTGACAAAATATACAGAAAAATGAAAGGAAGAAAGCCGTGTGAACCGTCTCTTACAAACAGCTTTTGATTATATAGACAGCCATCAGGACGCTATGGTCAGCCTTTGGAAAAACATCGTTTCCATTGAAAGCCCATCCGCTGACCGTCAAGCTGTCGGCCGGATTGCAGCCCATCTGGACACCTACTGCGATGCGATGGGAATGAACCGGAAGATGTTCAGCTTTGAAAAGGCTGGCCCAACTTTCATGGCCTGGACCGGTCCGGCCAAATGCAAACCGATTGCGCTGATCGGACATATGGACACCGTGCATCCAGTCGGAAGCTTCGGACCAGAACCTTTTCTGGTCAACGGTGATATCGTAACCGGTCCCGGTGTACTGGATTGCAAAGGCGGTGTTGTCGCAGCAATTTATGCGATACGTGCCCTGAAAGCGGCAGGCTATCACGACCGTCAGCTCAAACTGATTCTGTCAGGCGATGAGGAGGTCGCACACGCCCTTTCCAGTGGGGAAGGCGGGAAAATCTTCGAACGGGAAACGGCCGACTGTGCGGCGGTTTTCAACTGTGAAACCGGCATGCCCGGCGGCGACGTAACCATCCGACGCAAAGGCGGCGCCGTTTTTGTCATCGAGATCGAAGGCAGGGCAGCACATGCAGGTAAAGAACCGCAAAAGGGAATCAGTGCCATCCGACAGGCAGCGGAAATGATTCTGGCAATCGAGAAAAAGACCGACTTTTCCGGCACGGCCTATAACTGCGGTCGAATCGAAGGCGGAAAAGGTGCCAATATCGTTCCTGATTACTGCCGGTTTACCGTCGGCGTGCGGTACTGGACGAACGCACAATATGAAGAGGCTGAGGCTTTTCTGTGTGAACTGTGCGAGCATCCCACAGTTGCACAGACCCGGTGCCGCATGACTCCGAATGGCTTTTATCCGGCGATGGAACCGGTTGAAAAAACCGATCAGCTGCTCGCCGTCTATCAGCAGGCTTGTCTGGATATGGGGCTGCCCGCTCCGAATGGGACCTGTCAGGGTGGCTGTTCGGACAGCGCGTTCGTCGCAAGAGCAGGGATTCCGGTACTGTGCAGCCTTGGCGTTATGGGTGAAGGTCCGCACACCTTACAGGAACATGCGGAAATATCCTCTCTGCCAGTCCAGTGCAAAAAGATGATCGCAACGATCCTGGCTTTGCCGGAAGATTTTTGAAAGGCGGGTATAAAATGGCGCAGCAAACAAAAAATACAGCGCAAAAGAAAAAGTTTCCCAATGCGCTGGTCATTGTATTTTGTATTATGATTCTGTCGGTTGTCCTGACATGGCTGGTGCCGGCCGGTCAGTACAACACCCTCCCGGACAGCAGTACCCTTGACCCCAGCAGCTACCATCGGGTAGACCAGAGTCCTGTCGGTCTCTGGGGATTGCTGGATGCAGTATTCCAGGGAATGAGCAACGCATCTTCCATTATTGTTTTTACCTTTTTGGTCGGCGGTTATTTCAACGTTTTGATCGAAAGCAAATCGGTGGATGGATTCCTCAGCTTTTTGATGCGTAAACTCGGCAGCCGTTCGATGCTGATTATCCCGGTTCTGGTGCTGATTATGAGCCTGCTCGGCGCAACCGGCGTTATGGCAAACCCGGTCGTGGCAGTTATACCGATTGGTATTCTGCTGGCCAAAAAGCTCAAAATGGACCAGATTGTCGGGTTGTCGGTCATGTACCTCGCAGCCTATGGCGGTTACGCAACCAGCCCGATCTGTGCAATGACCGTCCAGGTCGCACAAAAGATTGCAGATATACCGCAGCTATCCGGTTTTGGATTCCGGTGCATCATCTGGCTGGTTTTCTTCATCCCGACGCTGCTGTACATTATGCGCTATGCACTCAAAATCCGAAAAGACCCGTCTAAAAGTGTGATGGGGGATGCAGCGTTTGATGGAGACGAGTCTTCCATCAATGCTCCGTTTACCTGGCGTCATGTGCTGGCGCTGCTGGGACTGGTCGTCGGTCTTGGCGTTTACACCTACGGATCGCTGGAATACAACTGGGGCATGAGCTATATGGCAACCATTATGCTGATTGTCGCAATGTTCGCGGCGTTTATCACCAAAATGGGCATCAATGGCTTTGTTCAGGGCTTCCTCAAAGGTTCCCAGCAGATGACCTTTTCCGCTACGCTGATCGGTCTTGCTTCCGGCGTATCGGTTATCCTGACCAGCGGTTCGGTCCTGCATTCGATTGTTTACGGGATGGGAATTGCACTCAACAGCATGCCGCATTTTCTGGCAGGACCGGTGATGTTCTGGTTCAACCTGCTGTTCAACTTCTTTGTCAACTCCGGCTCCGGTCAGGCGACCGTTATTATGCCGATTATGGCGCCGCTGGCCGATGTCGTCGGTGTGACCCGTCAGGCGGCTGTAACCGCCTTCCAGCTGGGCGACGGACTGTCCAACATCATCTTCCCGACCAGTGGAACGATGATGGCCTGCCTGGCACTGTCAGGTGTGGATTATAAGAAATGGGTTAAATGGGTATTCCCGCTGTTCCTCGCATGGACGGTTCTGGGTACGATTACGATTATGGTTGTCGTCGCAAGCGGCGTCGCCTGATCTCTGTCCAATAAGAAGCAAAAGCGCTCCGGTTTTTATAAGCCGGAACGCTTTTTTCATGGACTTTTATTTTCGTTGGAGTTTGAGGCTGATTTCACCGCTGTTCAATGCGACCAGACAGCCATCTTCTCTCCGGACAACCAGCTCGCCCTGTTCATTGATATCGACCGCAACCGCTGGGTAGGTTTCTTTGAAGGATACCACCTGTACCGTCTCACCAAGGAAAAAGAGGGCATCGCGGTAGATCTTTAAAAATTCTTTTTTATTTTTGGGGAATTGCCCATCGACATAATACTTTTCAAAATTTTTGATCAAGGCTGCCGCGTAATCAGCCGGATGAATCCGTTTGCCCGTCTCCGTCAGCACCGAACCCGCAATATCACGAATCGATGGGTCAAAATCTTCATAACTCTGATAGAGATTGATGCCTATACCGACGATAATACTCTGAATCATCCCGCTTTCACCTTCAATCGAGGCTTCGGTCAGGATACCGCAAATTTTGCGCCGGTTCATATAAACGTCATTCGTCCATTTGATCTGCGGACGGACGCCGGTCAGCTGTTCGACGGTGTCGACAACAGCAACTGCTGCCAGAAGGGTAATCGTACTGATATCCGCCATCGCGATCATATGCGGACGAAGCAAAATAGACAGATAAACACCGGCCTTTTCAGGAGAGTAAAACTTCCTTGAAAGCCGTCCAATACCGTTTGTCTGCTGAGATGCAACGACAACTGCGCCATCCGGCAGATCGGGCGTATTTTTGGCATAAGTATTGGTCGAATCGATCACCGGAAAGTAACGAAGGTCGTGTCCGAGGGTATGGGTTTGCAGCCGCTTCTGAATCTCATAGGCCGATATCACTTCGCTGTCCTTTAAAAGATAGCCTTTGCTGGGTTCTGCCGTGATCTGATAACCTTCCTGCTGAAGGGCACTGATCTGTTTCCATACGGCTGTCCGGGAGATGGATAAACGCTCGGCAATTTCGCCGCCTGACAGTAACCGGCCGCCGCTTTGTTCCAGCAGCTGAAGAATCTGGTATTTGGTTGTCAACTCAACCTCCATCCTTTCGTTTACAAGCTATTATCATGATACCACTCCAGACCGGATTGTCAAGTACCGCTGACATTTTGGGACAGTAAAAAGCCGCTGCCAAATCAGCAGCGGCTTTTTATGTACTTTACCTTATGATGTCGGGCAGAGCATCCTGTTCAGGATTAGTTCCACCACATTTCGGTCATCTTGGGCTGGAAAATCAGTACTTCTTTCAGGAAGGAGATTGCCTTGTCCAGACCTTCCAGAGGAGTCATCAGGCTGTCTTCATGTTCGATCGACAGAGCGCCTTCATAACCAACCATACGCAGTGCGGAAACGATGTCTTTCCAGTAAGCGTAATCGTTGCCGTAACCAACGCTGCGGAAAATCCAGCTGCGGTTGCTTTCATCAGCAAAGTTCTTGGTATCGAGAACGCCATTGACTGCGGTATTGTATTTGTCGATCTTGGTATCTTTTGCATGGAAGTGGAAGATTGCATTTTCCTTGCCCAGAGCACGGATAGCAGCAACAGGATCAACCCCCTGCCAGATCAGATGGCTGGGGTCAAAGTTGGCGCCGATCTCAGGACCGACAGCAGCACGGAGTTTGAGCAGGGTCTCTACGTTGTAAACGCAGAAGCCGGGGTGCATCTCAAATGCAAACTTGTTGACGCCGTATTCACGTGCAAATTCGACTTTCTTCTTCCAGAAGGGGATCAGCTTTTCTTCCCACTGCCATTTCAGGATTTCAGGGAAGTCGGTCGGCCATGCACAGGTAACCCAGTTCGGGTATTTGGATTCTTCGCAGTCGCCAGGGCAGCCGGAGAAGCAGTTGATAGTGTCAACGCCCAGCTCTTTAGCCAGCTTGATTGCGTTGTCCAGATCGTGCTCGAATTTAGCAGCAATTTCCTTGTTCGGATGGATATAGTTGCCATGGCAGGACAGGGCGCTGATCTCCAGACCGGAAGCAGCCAGCGTATCCTTGAACTGCTGCATTGCATTTGCATCATTCAGCAGAATTTCAGGATCACAGATTGCTTTGCCAGGGAAACCACCACAGCCGATTTCAATCGTCTGAACGCCTTTGGAGACGAGAAAATCACAGACCCATTTCAGATCCTTGTCGCCAAACAGGACAGCCATAACGCCAAGTTTCATAAGTAATACATCCTCTCTGATATTTATTATTTTCACTCCGCAACGGAGCAGGAGCCAAATGAAAACAGTGGGCTTTTGTATTCAGCCCTCTTTTTTGCCGATTAACCGAACCGACTCTCTGATCACCAGCTGATGGGGGAGCAGCAGTTGTTCCGCAGGACTTTCCGGATTGCGGATATTCTTCAGCAGCAGTTCCATTGCCTTCTGTCCAATTTCCAGCTGTGGCTGCGCGACAGTCGTCAAAGCCGGATTATAGTATTCCGCAATGGAGTTGTTGTCAAATCCCATTACCGATATATCCCGTCCGGCGAGAATTCCTTCCTCCATCAAGGTGTGCATCAACCCGATTGCAGCGGCATCCGATGCAGAAAAGACAGCATCCGGAAGGTCATCCATTTCCAAAAGCCGTTTTGCAGCTCTGCGCCCGGCTTTATAGGTCAGACCCTCATCCAGCAAAAAACGCTCATCCATCGTCAGACCAGCCTGTTTTAGCGCATCAATTGTTCCTTGATGACGTTCAAAAGATGAACCATACAGCCGTCCTGCTGACAGATAGGAGATCCGCCGGTTGCCATTCTCAATCAGGAAACGAACGGCATCATACGCCGCAGCACGATTATTGATTGTCACCGAAGAGACGCCGGTCAGGCCGGGGATTGTCTCACTTGCGACAACAACCGGGCATTCGGCCGCTAAGCTGGCGACCTGTTCAGAATCCAGCGTGGAGAACAGGAAGATAATCCCATCCAACAGCCTCCGGCGTACCATCTCGATATATTCGGTCTCAGCCTCCGGGTCATTTTCGGTCGTGACCAGCATGACATGATAGCCCTGCAGCATCGCCACCGACTGGATACCACGAATGACGCGCGAATAAAACTGATTGGAAATCGTCGGAAGGACCACCAGAATTTTCATCGTCTCCAGCCGCCTGAGCGTTCTGCCAAGAAAATTGGGGTGATAATTCAGCTTTTCAATCGCGTTTTGTACCGCAGTGACCGTTTCAGAACGAACTCGGTCGGTTCCATTCAGAACGCGGGATACGGTTGCTACAGAAACACCTGCTTCTTTTGCTACATCTTTAATGGTTGCCATCTCATCCCGCCTTCTCATGTAATCGGTTACATTATTATCATATTCGTTTTTGCATAAAAAGTCAAGGCTTATCACAGACTTATTTATACCAAAATTATACCCGCATTTTTGTAATAATGCACAATACCTCTCGCAATGCAAAAAATAATTTTGTCCGGAGAAAAATGGAAAAACGCTCTATCGAAAATACTGGAAATGTGGTATAATAGAGTGGATTGAATTTTTCTTCAATGGAAAACATTTTTCCTCATGGGAAAATATGAGAATCAGGAGGCCTGGCCATGCAGCAAAACGAATACCGTCAGTTGGTGGATCGGCTGAATTATTACAGCAGACTTTATTATACGATGGATAACCCGGAAATTCCGGACGATGAGTATGACCGTCTGATGCAGCAGCTCAAGGCGGAAGAAGAAGCACATCCCTACTGGGTTACCCCCGATTCACCGACTCAACGGGTCGGTGATGCGATTTATACGACTTTTGATAAGGTAACCCATACCGTCCAGATGGGCTCTTTGCAGGACGTTTTCAGTGAGGAAGAGCTTTGGGCCTTCCACAACCGTTGTCTACAGGTAGACGAACATCCGTCTTATACCGTTGAACCGAAAATCGACGGGCTGTCGGTGTCTCTTGAATACCGGAACGGGCTGTTTGTTCGGGGTTCGACCAGAGGCAACGGCTTTGTCGGCGAGGACGTGACGATGAACCTGGCGACCATTCAGGACATTCCCAAAAAGCTTAGCCGTCCGCTGCCGTATCTCGAAGTGCGCGGCGAAGTTTATATGCCGCTGTCGGTGTTCAAAGAACTGGTCACCCGTCAGATGGAAAACGATGAAGAGCCCTTCAAAAATCCCCGCAATGCTGCGGCAGGCGGTCTCCGGCAAAAAGACCCGAAAGTGACGGCTGCACGCCGCCTTTCTATCTTTATCTTTAACATCCAGCAGATTGAGGGAGAAACTGTCCAGACCCATGCAGAAGGGCTGAAACTTCTCCAGTCGCTCGGATTCAAGGTTATCCCTGAATTTCCGGTCTACACGGACTTTGCGGACGTAATCGAGGATATCCACGGGATCAATGAGCGCCGGCATCAAAATGACTTTGATATCGACGGCGCAGTCGTTAAAATCAATAATCTGGCACTGCGGGAAACACTGGGCGCTACCGTCAAGTTTCCGCGCTGGGCAGTCGCTTTCAAGTACCCACCGGAAGAAAAGGAAACCGTCCTGCGCAATATCGAAATACAGGTCGGCAGAACCGGTGCGCTGACACCGACTGCGGTTTTCGACAGTGTGACGCTGGCGGGCACTTCGGTCAGCCGGGCAACGCTGCACAATCAGGATTTTATTTCCCAGAAGGATATCCGCATTGGTGATACCATTCTGGTGCGCAAGGCGGGAGAAATTATTCCGGAAGTTCTGAAGGTTGTACGGCATGGAGACGGCGAACCGTTCCGTATTCCATCCCGTTGTCCGGTCTGTGGCAGTGAAACGGTCCGGGACAACGACGAGGCGGTCATCCGCTGCATCAATCCGGCATGTCCGGCGACAATCAAGCGGAGTATCGTCCATTTTGCCAGCCGCAACGCGATGGATATCGAAGGACTTGGGCCTGCAATGGTCGACCTGCTGGTCGATAACGACCTGATTCATTCGGTCGCGGACCTGTACGAACTGAGTCCTGAACAGCTGACCGGATTTGAACGGGTCGGCGAGATTTCCGCCGCCAATCTGACGGCTGCGATTGCTGCAAGCAAAGACCGCGGACTGGCCAGGCTGCTGTTTGGACTGGGTATCCGTAATGTCGGCGAAAAGGCCGCACAGCTGATTGCTGCTCACTTCGGTTCTATGGATGAGCTTCTGGCTGCCACAAAAGACGATATCTGGCAGAAAAAAGAAGCGATCATTCCCGGTATCGGTGAAGTCATCGCCGACAGTCTGCTGGAATACCTCGGCAGGGAAGAAACCCGGAAACTGGTCGCACACTTTGCCCGTGTCGGCGTCAAAATGACCGAGGAGGTTGCAGAAAAAGGAACGGCTCTGGCTGGCAGTACCTTTGTACTGACCGGAACCCTCCCCAGCCTGACCCGCAAACAGGCAACCCAGCTAATTGAACAAAACGGCGGCAAAGTCACCGCTTCGGTCTCCAAAAAGACCAGCTATCTGCTGGCAGGTGAGGACGCCGGCAGCAAGCTGACCAAAGCACAGCAGCTGGGTATCACTATCCTGACCGAACAGCAATTCCTTGAGATGATCCCATCTGATGAGCAATCGTCATGATGAACATTGATTATAAAGAAGAAAGGATAACGAATATGGATATGGACATCAAACGGCTGGCCAAACTGGCCAAGCTGAAATTTAACCCCGAAGAGGAAGAAAAATTTGCGGCACAGATGGCCAACATCGTCGCAATGGTCGAAAAGCTCCCGGATCTGGACGCAAGTGGTCCGCTGATCGACCCGGATAACCCGATGGAGTTCCGTAAAGATGAGGTTGTACAGAAATACCGCCGTGACGAACTGATCGCCAATGCACCGGAGGTACAGGCAGGCTGTATCGTCGTCCCCAAGACTGTAGCAGAAGAATAATTCACTGCGTCGCCTGAAGCGGCGGATTTGCTCCGGCAGGATGGCTGGAGCTGAAAAGAAAGGAATGAATATTAAATGGAACTTTATCGTCTGACAGCGACTGAACTGTCCCGGATGATTCGCAATAAAGAGGTTTCCAGCACTGAGGTGACCAAGTCGGTCTTTTCCCGTATTAAAGAAAAGGAAAACGAGATTGAAGCATATGTGACCCTGAATGAAGAGGGTGCTCTGAAAAAAGCGGCTGAAGTAGATGAAAAAATTGCCCGCGGTGAAACCCTTTCCAGCCTGGCCGGTATTCCGGTCGGCATTAAGGACAATATCTGCACCAAAGGACTGCGGACGACCTGCTCTTCCAAAATGCTGTCCAATTTTGTCCCTCCTTATAATGCAACTGTTATCAACAAGCTGGAAGAAGCTGACTTCGTCTGCACCGGCAAGCTGAACATGGACGAGTTTGCAATGGGTTCTTCTACCGAAACCAGCTTCTTTAAAAAGACCAAAAATCCCTTTGATACCACCCGCGTTCCCGGTGGTTCGTCCGGCGGTTCGGCTGCGGCTGTCGCCAGCGGTGAAGCAATCGTTGCGCTGGGCAGTGATACCGGCGGTTCGATTCGTCAGCCTGCATCCTTCTGCGGCGTCGTCGGCATGAAACCGACGTACGGCAGTGTTTCCCGTTTTGGTCTGGTGGCATTTGCTTCTTCGCTCGACCAGATCGGCCCGTTTGGCCGCTGTGTAGAGGACGTTGCAATGCTGACCAGCGTCATCTGCGGCAAGGACCCGATGGACACCACTTCGGTCCGCAGAGAATACCCCCGTTTTGAAGACAACCTGTCTGCCGATGTAAAGGGCCTGCGCATCGGTATTCCGGATGTTTATTTTGGCGAAGGCGTAACCGAAGAGGTCCGTCAGTCGGTCATGAACGCTGCCCACAAGTATGAAGAAATGGGCGCTGTTCTGGTTCCGGTCACACTGCCGCAGCCTGACTATGCGCTGGCTGCTTACTATATTATTGCCTGTGCAGAAGCTTCCTCCAACCTTGCACGGTTTGACGGCGTAAAATACGGCTATCGCAGCCCGAATTATACTTCGCTGGAAGACCTGTACGAGAATACCCGCAGCGAAGGCTTCGGTGAAGAGGTCAAACGCCGGATTATGCTGGGTACCTATGTACTGTCCTCCGGTTACTACGACGCTTACTATAAAAAAGCAAAATTCACCCAGAACCTGATGCAGGATATGTTCCGCAAGGCATTTACACAGGCAGACGTCATTCTCTGCCCGACTGCACCCGACACCGCATTTAAATTCGGCGAAAACAGCGATAATCAGGTCAAGATGTACATGAACGATATTCTGACGGTCACCGTCAACATCGTCGGCCTGCCTGCAATCAGCATTCCCTGTGGTTTTGACAGCAAGGGGATGCCGATCGGCTGCCAGCTGATCGGCGGCAAGTTCAGCGAACAGCTGCTGCTGAACACGGCTTTTGCTTATGAAAAGGCAGTCGGCGGGTTTGATCTTTCCCGCACGCTTGGCTGAGAAAGGATGGACTGAAAGAAATGGATACCAAAGGTTATGAGATGATTGTGGGCCTTGAAGTCCACTGTGAGCTGAATACCAAAACCAAAATTTACTGCTCCTGCCGCAACTCCTTCGGCGCTGAGGTCAACTCCCAGTGCTGCCCGATTTGCATGGGTATGCCGGGCACGCTGCCGACCCTGAACGAAAAGGTCGTCGACTATGCGGTTAAGATGGGCTATGCTCTGAACTGCACGATTAACCCGGTCAGCAAACAGGACCGTAAAAACTATTTTTACCCCGACCTGCCGAAAGCTTACCAGATCAGCCAGTTTGATATTCCGCTGTGTGAGCACGGCCATCTGGACATTCTGGTCGATGGCAAAGAAAAGAGAATCGGCATCACCCGTATTCATATCGAAGAAGACGCTGGCAAACTGATTCACGACGAAAGCTTTGCCGGAACGCTGGTTGACTTCAACCGCTGCGGCGTCCCGCTGATTGAGATTGTATCGGAGCCTGACCTGCGCAGCTCGGCTGAAGCAAAGGCTTACCTTGACACGATCCGCGAAATCGTTATCTACCTCGGCATTTCCGACGGTAAGATGCAGGAAGGTTCCATCCGCTGCGATATCAACGTTTCGGTACACAAACCCGGCGAACCGTTCGGCACCCGTGTCGAGATGAAGAACGTCAACACCTTCAGCGGCGCTGTTCGTGCAATCGAATATGAAGCTGCACGTCAGATCGAAGTGCTGGAAAACGGCGGCACCATTTCCCAGGAAACCAGACGCTGGGATGACCTTAAAGGCTGCAACTTCCTGCTCCGTTCCAAGGAGGATGCACAGGATTACCGTTACTTCCCGGAACCTGACCTGTCGACCATCGTCCTGGACGAAAACCATCTGGCAGAGCTGAAGGCATCCATTCCGGAACTGCCCAACAAGAAGGTCGTCCGTTACATGCAGACCCTGTCTATTCCCGAAGAGGAAGCACGTCTGCTGGTTGAGTCGGTTGAAAAGGCTGCTTATTTTGAAGAAGTCATCGCTGCCGGCAACATCGTTCCAAAAGATGCTGCCAACTGGATTCTCGGCGCGATTTCCCGTGTCATCAATGAAACCGGCAAGTCAATCGCTGAGATCGGTATTCCTGCGTCCCACCTGGCAAAGCTGATTGAGATGCTGGAAAAGAAGGAAATCTCCAGTTCGGCAGGCAATACCGTCTTTGAAGAGATGCTGCATTCGGACAAAATGCCGGCTGATATTGTGGCAGAGAAGGGGCTTGCACAGGTTTCCGACCAGTCGGTACTCCAGCAGATTGTCGATCAGGTCGCAGCTGCAAACCAGAAGTCGATTGACGATTACCGCGGCGGCAAGACTAATGCGCTCGGATTCCTTGTCGGCCAGTGCATGAAAGCTTCCAAAGGCAAAGGTAACCCGGCAATCATGCGGGAAATGCTTTTGAAGATTCTGAACCAGGAATAATAATAGCACAATCCAGAAAGAGATTCGTCTCTTTCTGGATTGACAGCGTTTTGTTAAAAAAATCACAAACGTAGCCGACAAAAGGAGACAACCAATGAAACCGAATTTCCCGGCAGAAATTACCAATATGGTGATGGTATACGACAAACAACGGGATATGGTCGTTGTGGAAGATCGCAAAAAATACTGGACGGGCTATACGTTTCCTGGCGGACATGCGGAAGCCGGTGAAAGTCTGGCAGAATCCGCAATCCGTGAGGTCTACGAAGAAACCGGCCTGCGGCTGAAAAGCATCCAGGCCTGTGGACTGATTCACTGGGAATGCGCTGATGGCAAATACATGGTGCATCTGTACAAAAGCAGCGATTTTGAAGGGAATCTGAACCGGCAGGCGTCGGACGAGGGTTCGGTCGAATGGGTGCCATTGGAACAGCTGAAAGATATCCGTATCCACAAACCGTCGCGGTTGGCTGAATACTTTGGAGATTATCTGCGTGTTTTTCTGGACGATGGATATCACGAGCTATACGCAGCAGAAAATAAAAACGATCACGAACCAGTCGAATTTCGTTACTATTATAAAAATGTTGATTCAAAAGTACAGCTACAACAAAACAAACACCATACAAGACCAGCAGCCATTTGGAAACCGCAACGACAGCGTAAGTCGGCCGGAGGGCTGCTGCTCCTTTTTGACTTCCCTAAACTTCGCAAAACTGAAATTATGCGAAGTTTTTGATATTGGATTTTTCCAGTCCCCCTGACACGCATCTGTTTCCAGTTCGAGGTGATCTATAAAATGTCTTATACACCCAGTGATTATTCCAGCGCACCACAGTTTTTGCAGGACTTTCTTTTTTATCTGATGACCATCAAAGGACGTTCCAAACTGACGGTCGAAAATTATTTTCTCGACCTGCGCAGCTTTTTCCGGTTTATGAAGGTTCGGCGCGGTCTGGCGCCAAGCGACTATTCACAGGATGAAGTTGATATCAGCGATCTGGATTTTTCGATTGTTGAATCCGTCACCCTCAGCGATATCTACGCTTTCTTCAACCAGCTGGCTGTCGATGGCGATATGGTCAAAACCCGTTCCCGCAAAGCTTCCGCTATCCGCGGCTTTTTCCGTTATTACTTTAATATCACCCAGAAGCTCAAGTCCAATCCAGCAGAAAACCTTGAGCTGCCAAATGATCGCAACGCACTTCCCCATTTTTTGACGCTCGAACAATCGTTCGATTTATTGGCGAGCCTGGACAGCAATTCCAAGACCTATACCCGTGATTTCTGCATTCTGACGTTGTTTCTCAACTGCGGTATGCGTCTGAGCGAACTGGTCGGGCTGAATCTGAACAGTATTCGGGAAAACACGCTGACCGTGCTGGGCAAAGGCAACAAGGAACGGATGATTTATCTGAATCAGGCCTGTCTGGATGCCATCGAAGCCTATCTTCCAAACCGCGCGGCCCATATTAAAACGGTTGTCGATAAAGAAGCGCTTTTCCTTAATCCACAGGGTAAGCGGCTCGGTCAGCGTTCGGTACAGAATATCGTAACCGCTTCGCTGGAGCGTGCCGGACTTGGCGGTATGGGGCTTTCTACACATAAACTCCGTCACACCGCCGCAACGATGATGTATCAGTACGGTGAAGTCGACCTGCGGGTTTTGCAGGAGATTCTGGGGCATGCCAATCTGAATACCACACAGATTTACACCCATGTTTCCGACCGTCAGAAAGAATCTGCAATGAACAGCAATCCGATTGCGGCATTTAACAAACGCCGTAAAAAATAAGCCATACTTCTCTGCTTTTACGGCAAAACAAAACGGACAGATACCTTTTTGGGGCATTCTGTCCGTTTTTGCATACAAGTTTAATCGTTTTCTTCCTTTGCCTCAGCTGCCGCCTTTGCTTTCATATTCTGCCGATAAGTCAGATAGCTTTCCAGAATAATGGTAGCGGCTACCTCATCGATGACCTCTTTCCGCTTTTTGCCGCGGGTGTTGGTCTCATTCAGGTAATTGTGCGCTTCCACCGTCGTTGCACGTTCGTCCCAAAGCTCAACCGGAACGTCAACCTTGGTTTTGAGCAGTTCAGCAAACTGTGCGCATTTCTCAGCGCGCGGGCCGATGGTACCGTTCATGTTGACCGGATAACCGACAATAACCATCTGGATTCCGTACTCCTGAACAGCGTTTGCAACCTTCTGAATCGTAAAATAGAAGTTTCTTTCCTCGATTACACCAATCGGAGACGCCAGAAATTCGGTTCTGTCACAGGCTGCCAGCCCGGTGCGTGCATCTCCGTAATCTACTGCCATGATTTTCATATATAAAGGTTATTCCTTTCTGTTTCAATGTCTGGTATCACCAGGGCTGTACCGTTCCGACAATATCATTAACACTTGCAATGCCGTGCTCGTCCAGCCATTCATTCATCTCGTCTATGATATGAATCGGTGCATACGGATCGGCAAAAATCGCCGCGCCAACCTGTACAGCCGAAGCACCGGCCATCATCATTTCAATCGCATCTTTACCAGACGCAATGCCGCCCATTCCGACAACTGGAACTTTAACGGCATTCGCGACCTGCCAGACCATTCGGACGGCAACCGGGAAGACGGCGGGACCAGACAGGCCGCCGACATTGTTGCGGAGAATAGGACGGCGGGTATTGATATCAATTCGCATGCCGAGCAGCGTATTGATCAGTGAAACTGCGTCGGCGCCCTCTGCTTCAACCGCTTTTGCGATATCGACGATGCTGGTAACATTGGGGCTGAGTTTGACCATCAGCGGCTTGGTCGTCGCATTACGTACTGCACGTGTGACCGAAGCAGCCATCTCCGGGCTGGTTCCGAAAGCAGCACCACCCTGTTTAACATTTGGGCAGGAAATATTCAGCTCGATCATATCGACCGCTGTCCCTTCCAATCTATGAGCAATCTCAATGCAGTCCTCAACAGTCGAACCAGCGACATTTGCAATAATGGTGAGGTCTTTCTGCATCAGATAAGGCAGCTCCACTTCAATAAAGTGGTCGATACCAGGATTTTGCAGGCCAACCGAATTGAGCATGCCGGACGGAGTCTCCGCAATACGGGGAGGCGGATTGCCGTCTTTCAGGTTCAGGGTTGTGCCCTTGCAGGAAATGCCGCCCAGCCGGGAAAGCGGGTACAGCTTCTCGTATTCCCGTCCGAAACCAAATGCACCCGATGCGGGAATGACCGGATTTTTAAAGGAAACACCGGCAACCTTTACATGCAAATCTGCCATCAGAACCGAACCTCCTTGCTGTTGAATACAGGGCCGTCTTTACAGACATGAGAATAACCTTCCACGCCGTTTTTCACCGTCTTGCAGGCGCATCCGAGGCAGGCACCAACGCCGCACGCCATCCGCTCTTCCAGCGAGATTTCGCAGGCAATCCCCTTTTCTTCTGCCATCGCAGCAACGCCTTTCAGCATCGGCATCGGGCCACAGGCACAGATCAGATCCGGCTTTTCTTCTGCCAGCAGTTTTTCCAGTGCAGTCGTGACAAAGCCATGGACACCAGCTGTTCCGTCATCAGTGCAAAGGATGACCCGTGCACCGTTTTTCTCGAAGTCTTCCTTTAAAATAACAGCCGCAGCGTTGCGGAAGCCGATAATGGCCGTCGCATTTTTTCCGTAAGCGGCCGCAGTCTGGAGCAGAGGCGGTACGCCAATGCCGCCACCGATGACAACCACCTTGGACTCAGGAGGAAGGATCGTATATCCATGACCGAGAGGGCCAAAGACATCGATCAGGTCACCGGGGTTGAGACCCGCAATTTTCTCGGTCCCTTCGCCGCGAATTTCAAATACAATCCGAATGGTTCCCTTTACTTTGTCGATTCCACAGATCGAAATCGGTCTTCTGAGCTGGAATCCGGGAGCCTTGACATGAACAAACTGTCCGGGGACTGCCTCTGCGGCAATATGCGGACAGGAGATGGTCAGATCAAATATGTTTTTTGCCAGATTTTTTTTCTGGACAATGGGAAAAACGTCCTGAATATAAGCCATGACGAATCCTCCTTATCAAGATAAATGCTTATTTTCCGCGCAGACAGGTAAAAGTATTCTGCGCAAAACACCTATTTTAGTTTAACATATATCCACTTAAAAAGCAATGTTTTCGACAACAAAACTGCCTCCGGATACAGCTACATCATCTGTATCCGGAGGCAGTTCCTTTTATCACGTGATCACGTCTCAGGCGACAGAACCTGTAACGCATAATGTACAGAACTCATCGCGTCCGTTGCATAATAATCTGCGCCAATCTGGTCAGCATATTCCTGCGTCAGCACCGCGCCGCCGACCATCACCTTGCAGTCAACTGCTGCTTTTAACTGGCGGATTGTTTCCTCCATCGACGGGACCGTCGTCGTCATCAGCGCACTCAGGCCGACCAATCGTACATTTTCCCGCACAACCGTATCGACAATGACCTCCGGCGGAACGTCCTTTCCGAGGTCAATGACCTCAAAACCGTAATTATCCAGCAGCACCCGGACAATATTCTTGCCAATATCATGAATATCACCCTTGACCGTCGCAATCACGACTTTGCCGCGCTTTTGCTGTTCAGTACCGGAAGCCTGCATTACCTCTTTAAGCAGGTCAAAGGCCGCTCCTGCCGCTTCGGCACTCATCAGCAGCTGCGGCAAAAAGATTGTTCCCTTTTCAAACCCCTTTCCCACTATATCCAGCGCAGGAATCAGCCGGTCGTTGATAATATCCAGCGGCTGAGCTGATTCAAGTGCCGTGCGAGTCTGTTGTACGGTCTCTTCCTTTAAACCGCGGCGGACTGCGTCTTCCAGCGTCATTCCTGAAGCAGCGGGCGCTGTAGATGCAGGCGCGGCTGTTGTCTGAGAATACCGTTCGATATACTGCGTACACTGAGCATCCTTTTGCGCAAGCACCCGGTAGGCATACAGCGACTGCATCATCGGTTCACTGGCGGGGTTGATGATGGCAGCGTCCAGTCCGGCCTGCAACGCCAACAGGAAAAACGCGCTGTTGATAATCTCTCGTCTGGGCAGACCAAACGAAATATTAGAAACGCCCAGAATCGTTTTAACCTCCAATTTCTGCCGAATCATCGACAAGGCTTTTAAGGTAACGTCCGCCGCATCCGGGCTGGAACTGACGGTCATTGTCAGCGCATCGACAATCAGGTTGTCACGGGAAATACCGTATTCTTCTTCGGCAGTACGGACAATCTTTTCCGCAATTGCAAGCCGTCCTTCTGCCGTCTCCGGAATGCCAGTCTCATCAATGGTCAGTGCAACGACAACGCCGCCGTATTTCTTCGCCAGCGGGAAGACTTCCCGCATAACCTCTTGTTTGCCGTTGACCGAGTTGATCATCGGCTTTCCGTTATAGATGCGCAGTGCCGCTTCCATCGCCTGCATATTGGTGGTATCGATTTGCAGCGGCAGGTCGAGGATTCCCTGCAATTCGCTGACAACCTTTTCCATCATTTCGGCCTCATTGATTTCAGGCAGGCCGACGTTTACATCAAGGATGTCGGCACCGCAATCCTGCTGGCGCACCCCTTCGTTCAGGATATAATCGATATCTCCATCCCGCAGCGCCTGTTTAAACCGTTTTTTGCCGGTCGGATTGATGCGTTCCCCTATGACCACCGGATTATCTCCCAGCACAACCGCGCAGGAACCGGACGAAACGACTGTCCGGTGATAAACCGGCAGTGGACGCGGACTGATCTTCCGGCAGGCTTCAACCTCTGCCGCAATATGCGCCGGGGTTGTCCCGCAGCACCCGCCGACCATCCAGACACCCTTTTCAGCAATCTGCGCCATCACAGCCGCGAATTCATCGGGAGCCACATTGTACATTGTCTGTCCGTTGACCACAACCGGCAATCCTGCATTCGGGCTGACCAGTATCGGCGTTGAACAGCATTTTTGCAGCTCGTCCACCAACGGCAGCATCTGTTCCGGTCCAAACCCGCAATTGAGACCGATTGCGTCAACGCCCAACCCTTCAAGCAGTGCGACCGCTGCCGGAATATTTGCGCCGGTCAGCAACCGACCGCGTTCATCAAATACCATCGTCACAAAAACCGGCAGCGAACAGGTTTCCTTAACCGCCAATACCGCCGCTTTCATTTCGCTGGTATCGCTCATTGTTTCGATGATACAGCAATCTGCACCTGCTCGAACGCCTGCTTTGACCATCTCTTTATACCCGTCGACCGCCGTTTCAAACGCCAGATCGCCCAACGGCTTGAGCAGCTTTCCGGTCGGCCCGATGTCCAGTGCCACAAAGGCTTTCTTGCCGGACTGTTCGACTGCCTGACGTGCCAGACGCACACCGGCTTCGGTCAGCTGCTGTGCGGTATATGGGCTGCCATGCAGTTTGAGAGGATTCGCTCCAAAGGTGTTGGTCGTGATAAAATCGGCACCTGCTTCGAGATACTGCCGGTGAACAGACAGCACCGTCTCCGGATGGGAGATGTTCCAGCTTTCCGGCAGTTCACCCGGCTTTAAGCCGGCATCCTGCAAAAGCGTCCCCATTCCTCCGTCAAAGAAGAGCATCCGGCTTCCGGCCAGTTCAGCAAAAAAGTTCATCTGTTTCACTCCTTACTCTTTCCGAAAAGGACAATCAACCTTGGTACAGGCCACACAACGATGGACCGAACAGCTTTTCCTGTCGCTGGTGATCCCGATAATCGCCGACACCGACTTGGTCGGTGTCATCAACAGCGTGTCCGTCAGTTCGATGCCAATCCGTTTGCCGGCCTCCAGCGATTCCAACAGCGGCCTCTGAAATTCCAGCGGCAGATCGCCATAACCCGGACTGAACCGCGGACGCAGATATAAACCCGGCTCCAGCCCGTCCTCCAGCTGTTTCTGACACTGGTCGCACCATTCCTCAACCGCTGCGGCAGAAACGGCCTGCAATACGGCGGCGCGGCTGACCTGCAATCGGTTATATCGCTGCAACAAACGGTCAATCCCGGTTCCCAGCGTAGCGGCAAACAAAAAGGCTTCATCACAGCCCTGCAGATGTCTGGCAAGTGACCAGCTGCGTACCTGCCGGGTCCCCAACCAAATGACATCGTCCTCAATTTTACATTCAACTCTGCGGCTGACCTGCTTCGGTGCAGCTGCAGTTTCTACCATCCCGACCATCTCTTCGATCATCCGGCAGACTGTCTCATCCGGCTGATTGTCCTTATAGCCAAGATACCGCCAGACTTCCCGGCGGTTCAGGTTCTCAAACATTTTCTCCACGTCCCAGAATATACGACAGATTGTGGAAAATCGCTTCGGCAATATCCGGCCGGTTCATCGTATAAAGATGAATTCCCTTGACACCATTGGCAATCAGATCAATAATCTGTTCGGTTGCATATGCGATGCCTGCCTGTTTCATTGCGGCAGGATCAGAACCGAACTTGTCGATAATTCCACAAAAGCGGTTGGGCAGTTCGGTACCAGACAACTGAACCGAACGCTGAATCTGCCGTGCATTGATCACCGGCATAATTCCAGCCAGAATCGGTACGTCAATTCCCTTTGCGAGTGCACGGTACAGAAAGCGGTACAGAATATTGTTGTCAAAAAACATCTGGGTAGTCAAAAAATCGCAACCTTCGTCAACCTTCATCTTCAGATAATCCAGATCGAGATCGCGGTTGGCGCACTCAACATGTCCTTCCGGATAGCAGGCCGCACCGATGCAGAAATCACCCTTTTGTCTGATCTGCCGAATCAGCTCATACGCATGTTTATAGTGGCCGGGAATCGGGACAGAAGTATCGCGAGGCGGGTCGCCACGCAACGCGAGAATATTTTCAATCCCGTTTTCCTTGATCTTGTCGATTACCTGATCGACCTCTTCGGGCGTCGAAGAATAGCAGGTCAGGTGGGCAATCGACGTGATCCCGCATTCCTTTTGAACCATCGAAGCAATTTCGACCGTATTTTTGGAGGTGCCGCCGCTTGCGCCATATGTAATACTGATGAAATCAGGATGCAGGCCGGCTATCTTTCTTGCAGCCTGTTGGACACCTGCAAAATCACTGTCCTTTTTCGGCGGAAACAATTCGCAGGAAATTGTAACGGGCCTTGCATTTATAATGTCGCGTATTTTCATATTGTGTTCAGTCCTTTTCTTTGCTGAGCGTGCAGACGCCGCTTACCGATTTAATTTTGCCAAAAATGCCTCTTTCGGCCATTTTTCGCTTATTTTTATCTATTATACTTGATTTTTGCCCATTTTTCAAGAAGAATTGCACGATTTACAGCCATTTATTTTGGTTGATTTTATATGGATAAAATAGATAAAAGAACTTTACTTTTTATATTTTTTGTGTTAAAATAGCTATATCGAAAGGCTGTTGCCTTCCCTTCACGTATGAAAGGAGCACCTGTTTATGGAATCCAGAAGCATTAAAATTACATCTCATCAGCATCCCCGCGTCAACATCAAGATTATCCCCGGTCATTTTGCGACCAGCCATTCCCATGTTAATTATTATATCGATATGACCTCTCTGAAAAGTATGCATCTGATGGCGAAAGAAGCTGCGGCAGAGCTTGCATCTTCTTTCTTTAACACACCGGTTGATACGATTGTCTGCCTGGATGGCACCGAAATCATTGGCGCATTTCTGGCCAGGGCAATTGCTAACTCCGGTCTGGCCGGCATCAACCGCGACGTCTCTATCGCGGTCATTACCCCGGAGATCAACCCCTCTAACCAGATGCTGCTCCGCGATAATGTCCAGAAGATGGTCAACGGCAAACATGTAGTCCTGCTGGTCGCTTCGGTTACAACCGGTAAGACCATCAATCGTGCGCTTGACTGTGTACATTATTACGGCGGAACGCCGGTCGGCATTGCAGCGGTATTCAGCGCAGTCGATCAGGTTCAGGATATCCCGATCAGCGCCATTTTCACCGGTGCTGAAGTTCCGGATTATGAGATTTATCACAGCTCGGACTGCCCTCTCTGCAAAGCTGGACAGCGTATTGACGCAATGGTCAACAGTTACGGATATTCCAAACTTTAAAAGACATCTTCCTCTCTTCTTTTCCAAAACGCCTTCCACAATGAATGTGGAAGGCGTTTTTCCTGTTATTTATCCTGCTTTAAAGAAGCGATGCCCGTCCAATGTGAACAGATAGTCGAGGCTGTTCTCAAACCAGCTGGCCGCTGAACGTCCGGCCCATTGCGGCGCATAGAAAAAGGTCGCTCCCATCGTAATATCCTGACAGCTGCCGCTCAGGACGTTTTCGACCGCCTGCAGCGTATCTGTGTCCGGCTTGTTCTTTTTGGAATACCAGTTAGACAGTGAAGAAAACTGATTCTTCTGGGTCAGAACGCCGGTGATTGTGTCCGGGAACTGATCGGAACGCACCCGGTTGACGACGACCTGCGCGATGACCTGCTTATGTTCAAGGCTGTAGCCCCCAGCCTCCTGCTGTACGATGTACCCAAGCATTTCCTGTTCAACCGCCGTATAGCCGATCTGGCCATCTGACGCCCCTGCCTGCATCGGCAGACAGCAGCATACCATCAGAATCATCATCACAACCATTTTCCGCATGAATGTTTTCATCAAATCCTTCCTTTCCCGGATGGAACTTTCCTTCGCAATGGTGCGATGGCTTTTCCACCCGCCTTTCATATGTATGGGAAGGACCGATTGATTATACCAAAGCTGTCCACTTTTTCCAAGTCGTGGACAGCTTTTCCGCAGATAAACCAAAAAACAGGCTGTGCAGTCAGCACAGCCTGTCAATTTAGACAAGAGAATTATTCCTCAGTCTTATTATCGGAAGATTCTTCCTGAGCAGGAGCATCGTTGGAAGCAACAACCTCGATCTTGGGCTCAGATTCAGCATGATCATCCATCGTAACAACCTCCGGTTTTACCTTGGGCTGTGTGAGGACAGCCGGTTTTGCAATACGGTTGATATCGCAGACCATGCTGATGAAGGCAGAAGAAGCCATTACGTGCGGAGCGGCTGCTTCAGCAAACAGGATCGGGAAATCTCTGCCGGAATTGACCTGAATCTCAGTCAGTTTATCGATCATCTGGTTGGTGTTCATCTCAACCAGCATCATCTTCTGGGAGATCTTGGAAACCGTGTTCTCCGCAACCGACTTTACACCAAAGACAGGGCAGACAGCTCTGCCATTCTGGCCGATGAAAGCAGGACGGAATTTACCGGACTGTGCATCTTCTCTGGTGGTTCCCTCAGCAGCGATCATGTAGAACTTGCTGTGAGAAACACGGATGTTGTGCAGAGCCTGGATTGCTCTTGCCTGATCCAGATAAGGTTTTGCATCCTTCTGGAGCAGTTCGCTGATAACGTAAGAGCACATATGAACAGTGCTGCCGACATATTCCTTGCCGCCTTCATATACGACAAAGCCAAAGATGCCGGGAACCATCAGGTTGTTCAGCAGGGTAAAGATATTGGCAAAAGGAATCTTCGCAACCAGTGCGGTATCCTCGCAGACACACTTATAGTTTCTTGCAACCTGATCTGCAACAATGGAGCCAGTCGCAATACGGATAACCGGCAGCGGACGCTGCTGATTCAGCGGGCTGATCAGCGGGCGAAGTCTCTCACCCTTTTCCAGCTCTTCCAGCGTGGTACGGGGGTCAAGAATCAGGTAGCAGTCGCGTTTGCCTTCGTACATTGCTTTTGCAATGCTTTCGATCTTCTTCATCAGCTCAGCCTGAGGACCGCTGAACTGTTTAACATTGTTACCAGGTTTTTTATCCTGAGCAGGAGCGGATTCCTGACCGCCTTTGGTCATCGAAATCTTAGGAGCCTCTTCAGAAGCTGCTGCGGAAGCAACGCCTTCTTCTACTTCGTCTTCTTTCTTTTTGCCTTTTTTATCTTTATTGAAAATAGCCATGGGTCTTTTTCTCCGTTTCCTTTTTATTTGGTCAAATCCCAGCCAGATTTAACGCTATCACTATTTTACCACAAAAACACAAATAAAACAAGTGGATAAACCATAAAAACTGCAAATAGGCATGAGGAATCTGTAAATTTTCTTTCAATTTATCAATTTCCCGACGCACCCAGCCCGATTCTCCAGCTGCAAAGCGGTAACCAGGCATCTTTTTCAAAGCTGCGGCCTTCAATCAGGATATGATCGTCATAGACCGACAGAATCAGGCCCTGACTGTCACCGGTGTCCTGTACACCATCCCAGACGGCGGATACGACACCATCATGCAAGAAACCAGCGTTCCCATCCTTTACCAGTGCAACTGTACCGGAGATCGAACGGTGGGTATGTCCGGAAATCACCAGCGTATTCGGATATTTGTCCACAATCTTCCTGACTGCGTCCGAATCCGACAGGTCGGATACCTCATAGGTAGCCGCCACCGTCTCAAACAGCGGCTGGTGAATAAAGACAAACGAAAAACCTTCTGCTTCAGAAAGTGTCTGGTCCAGCCACTCCAGCTGAGTATCCGACAGATAAGCGTAGTCCGGGTCACCACTTTCCGCGGCTCCTTCATTGCCCAGGACAATAAAAGTACACCCGTCCTGCTCAAAGCTGTAGTATACCTCATCCGTTCCGGTCTGTTCCAGAAAACGGGTGCGCAATGGGTCAAAATCCGACTTGTTTTTATCCGAATCATGGTTGCCGATCGAATAATAAACCGGCGGCAAATCGCCGACCAGTCCTTCAATCATATTGAGGACGCGATATTCCTTTTCCGAGCCATTATCGGTAATATCGCCATTGTTGACGATAAAATCGACCTTCGGTTCAACGTCCATAATCTGGGACAGTGCCCGGAAATAATTCCAGTTGTTGTGTCCCAGCAGGAACCCAGTCACATGGGTGTCTGAAATTGCTGCAAACGAAAAGTTCGGTTCTTCCGTCTCAGTATGCCGCAGTTCCGGCTGAATCGAGACGCTGATCATCACCTCACCCGGTTTTCCGTTGTCATCCGCGCAGGCCAACAGCTGCGTTGCACCTTCCGGGAAGACCGAGCAGGAGGATATCTGCCCGCTGACCGGATAATGGTCATAGGCGTTCAGACAAAACAGCGGCTCATATCCTTCCAGCAGCTGGTTGTCACTTCCCCAGCAAATCCAGAGGGACTCCTTGTCCGGACTGGACGGACGACCAACTAGGACAACCTGTCCGTAAGAATCACCCGGTGAAGACACCTCTTCATACGGTTCCCACCGCATTGCAAGGGTATCCGGGTCTTCCTGTGTCTCAAAATCCCAACTGCCCAGCACTGTATACCCTTCATCCGCAAAAAGATAAACAGTATACTGGCCGGCATACCGGTTGAACAGGTTAATCGACCCACGCATCTGCGGCGGGTAATAAATCGACGTTCCGGCGATGCCATCCGCTACCGGCTGCCACAAAAAGCTGTCATCAACGCCCGGTGTTTTTCCGCGTTCGTACACGCCGATCCAGGCATCCTCGCCCAGGTCATCGGCCTGGATACGAATAGCAGTAGCGTCACCGACCTGGGTGACGGTCTGTTCGGCAAAAATCATGCTGTCGGTAACCGTCAGCTGTTCGCTGTCCAGTACCTTGCCAAAAGAGGAAACCAACTCGACGGTGTATGTTCCCACCGGCTGGGCAGGAAAAACGAGTGTACCGTTTTTATCGCCGTCAAGTTTCAGTTCCGCTACCGTCTGTTCTTCGTCTGTCAGACGGACGCTGCCGCCGTAGCAGTCCTCCCATATCAGCTCAATCTCCGATTCCGTGCCAAACGTCTCTGCATTCAAAATCAGATCAGGCGTCAGCCGGCCGTACCGCAGATACAATGCGGCCGACACGACTCCAACTACCGCGACAGCTGCCGCAGCAATACCCCAACGCACAATCTTTTTATATTTCATTGGCAACTTCCTGTCTACATTAAGATACTGCTATTTTAACATAGGTTACTTTGTAAATCAAGGAAATTCACCAAACATTCAGATGCTGTCTCATATCATTTCATATATAAGACCATCAGTGCAAGCCCTACCTTCAATCCCGGCAGCAAACTGCTGCGCAGGATGTACTCTTCGCGGGTATGGGCGCCGCCGCCTGATACGACACCCGGACAAATCGCCGGAATATCCATTGACAGCGGAATATTGCAGTCGGTGGAGCCGGAGCCAAGGCCCGGCATTACACCGGCATACTCCTTCACGGCCTGCTGAGCAGTTTTTTCCAGCCACTCCATCATGCCGGGATCGGGATTTCCGGAGCAGGGACGCTCGCCAATTTTTTCCACCCGGACATCGATTCCCTTTGCACGGCAGTCCGCCACTGTCTGCTCAAATGCCTGCTGCATATAGTCCAGTCCCCGTTTATCATCCGAACGGTATTCATACAGCATCGACGCATTCTGCGCGATGGTATTGACCGACGTTCCACCTTCGATGCAGCCGACATTATAAGTCGTATACCCCATTCCCTCCGGAATTTTGATTTGATACAGGGTATGAATCAGCTCAGAAAGCAGATGAATCGCATTCGGTTTGCCAAAGTTGGCATAAGAATGTCCACCCGGTGTGCGAATCTCGACCCGATAGCGATGAGAACCGACAGCCTGATGGGTAATTCCCTCCAGATAGCCATCAAACGAGATGACCGCCCGGATACGACTGCCATAGTCTTTCATCAGCTGACGGCTGCCTTTCAGATTGCCCAGACCCTCTTCACAGGAGTTCGCGACAAACAAAACGCCGCATCCGATCGGGATTTCATTGTCCATCATGTACCGTGCGGCCAGCATCAATACCGCAAGGTTGGCGGTATCATCCCCAACACCAGGACAGCTGATTCGATCATCGGTGACAACCGGTTCAAACGGCGTCAAGTCCGGGAAAACCGTGTCGGTATGTGCCATAAAGACGATAATCGGTTTATCTTCCGTGACATGCCAGGGACAAACCACATTTTTTGCCTCATCGATATAGGTCTCTTTTCCACCGGCCTGAACAAACCAGTCCCGGCAGAATTTTGCCCGTTCATCCTCCTGATGAGATGGCGCCGGAATCCGGCAGAGGGTCAGCAGAAGCTGTTCCAGTTCTTGCTGACAACTTTCCGCATATTCAATTGCTTTGGGCGATAAAAGTTCCATGAATCTTTTCCTCCTCAGCATCCCGCAACTGCCAGATCACTGACCAGAACCGACGGCGCACCACAGCAGGAAATTCCATCCTCTGTATTAACCGACAGATCATTTGCGACAGCGGTAATACTTTTAAGCATCTGGTAGAAGTTTCCAGCAATGGTAATTTCTTCCACTGCGCGGACAATCTTTCCATCTTCAACCAGGAAACCTTTGGATTCAAGCGAAAAATCACCCGTAACCGGGTTAGCACCTGCATGCGCACCCTTCATAAAGGTAATCATCACTGCTTTTCCAGCCTTCTGCATCAGCTGTTCACGGGTCATCTCGCCCGGCTTCATATAAAAAGTGAAAGGTGCAATCGTGACCGGTGCGTCATAACTGGACCGATAAGCATTGCCGGTGCTCTCGACCCCATCTTTACGGGCAGCAGCGCGGTCATACAGCAACTGTTTCAGCACGCCATTTTCGATAACCGTCTTAGTCCGGGTCGGAACTCCTTCTGCGTCAAACGTGCAGGGGAAAAAGCTGCCGGAATAAAACGGGTCATCCACCAGTGTGACCGCTTCCGACGCGATCGGCTGTCCGACCTTGCCTTTGAGCAGCGACAGTCCGTCCTGTACCTGACTTGCCGAGAATACCGACGAGAAAATCTCCAGCATCGCCGTCATCTGGCTGCAATCAAAGATGACCGGATAATGTCCGCTGGGAACCGGCGCCGCGCCAATCTGCGCGACGGTCTTTTCGACTGCACGTCCGACCAGCTTTTCGATATCCATCTCCCGACTGTCGGCTTTGGCCTCGACAACGTGGTCATTATACTTTTTGCCCTCCGCATCGGTAGCTACGACATTGACCGAAAAGACCGACATGCTGCCTTCGCCTTCCAGGTACAGTCCGGCAGAATTGGAAATTGCCCGACGGCTGGTGATGTTGGAAATCCCGGACATCAACCCTTTTTGAACCCGGCTGTCTGCCTTCAGACCGATCTGCTCAACTGAAAGCAGCCGCTCTTTTACGGCAGCAGCATCCGACATCTCCGTTTTAAGGCAGTCGATCGGCTGATATTCACCACCGGTGTACAGCGTTTCCTGTGTATCATCACCTGAAAAACCCGCCGCTTCTATTGCACGGCTAAACAAAGCCGGAATCTCTTCTTCGGTAAACGCCTCAGTCGAAGCAACGCCCATTTTTCCATTAACAAAACAGCAAAGGCTGACACCTTCCACCTGTGCACTCGACATCCGGTCAATCTCTTCACCAAATGCACTGAACTGATCGGAGCTGTCTGCCTGATAATATAACTGATAATCTGAAATGCCGTTTTCACGGGCATATTCTGCCGCAGCGGCACTGAACTGTGCAAAATCCATTCTGATACGCCCTCCTTATTCACGACCACCGACGGTGATTTCACTGACACGAATCATCGGCTGACCGACATCAGTCGGAATCGAGCCGCTGGACGCGCCGCACATTCCCTGCTCACGGAGAAGGTTCTTTCCGACCATATCAATGTTGCGGATAACTTCCGAACCACGTCCGATCAGCGATGCACCGCGTACCGGTTCACAAATCTGACCATTGCGAACGATGTAGCCTTCATTGACCGCGAAGTTGAATTCGCCGGTAACCGGGTTGACCGAACCGCCGCCCAGCTTTTTGGCGTAAAGTCCGTATTCAATCGACCCGATAATCTGCTCATCGGTATCGGTTCCGGGTGCGATAAAGGTATTGGTCATTCGGGAAACAGGCGGGAAGGTATAATCCTGACGGCGGGAGCTGGCTGTTGTTTCCATTCCCATTCTCCGTCCGTTGAGCTTATCCACAAGGTAGCTCTTGAGGACACCTTTCTCGATCAGCACACGGCGGCGGTTGGGCGTTCCTTCATCGTCGATATTGACACTGCCCCACGCTCCGGGAATTGTGCCGTCGTCAATTGCGGTGACCTTTTCGGAGGCGACCTTCTGGCCCAGCTTGCCGGCAAATTCCGACATGCCTTTTGCAACCGACGCAGCCTCCAGCGAATGCCCGCAGGCCTCATGGAAGATAACGCCGCCAAATCCGTTATCAATTGCGACCGGCATTCTGCCTGCCGGGCAGTAGCCAGCATGCAGCATCGTCACAGCCTGACGGGCTGCTTCTGCGGCAGTACCTTCAATATCGATCTCGTCAAAAAATTCGTATCCTTCCATTGCACCAGGACCACAGTAACCGATCTGGTTTTCACTGCCCTGGCTGGCAACTGCATTGATTTTAATACGGCTGCGGACCTGACGGTCGGTCACCAATAGTCCATCAGACGTCGCAATCAAAATATTGCGGTCAAAATCCAACAGGCTGACCGTGCTCTGGCTGATCTCACTGCTGTATGCTCTCGCTGCCTTGTAAGCACGTCTGGCAAGCACAACTTTCTTTTCAAGCGGCACCCCGGAACCGGGATTGCTTGCCGGATGATGATTCTCACAGCTGCCGCCCGACAGATGAGACAGCTGCAACTGTGCAGTACCAGCCGCCAGTGCTGCCGCCGCTTTTTTCGCCGCCGAAAGGACGGATTCGGCAGACAGGCCGCTTGAGCTGGCATAAGCGTACCGCAGTCCCTTGAATACCCGCACACCGACACCGACGCTGTGGCGGTTCAGTGCATTGCGGATGCGATCATCCACCAGATCGGTCAGACCACTGGTCGTATCTTCTGCGAAAATCTCGGCGTAATCCGCGCCGGTTGAAACAGCCTCTTCCAGTGCTGCTTCAAGAACACTTGTCAAAATCATGGTATAAATTCCCCTCCCTGATAATTTCAGCGGCCTGTTACAGGCCGCTGAATCATACTGGCAAAATGAAATAGCAATATTATAAAATTCAGTGGGTAATCAGTTCCGGTGCGCGCTGCTGCAAATAATTGTACATTGCACCGTACAGATTCGCGCTGCTGCGGTAATAGCAGGGTTGGACATCAATTCCCGTTACAACCGACATGCCGTAATTGAGAACATTCTGTACAGCCGCCTGCAAATCGGCAATCAGCCGGGGTTCCTTGCTGATTCCTCCACCGACGACAATCCGGTCCGGGTCAAAAATGTTCGCGACATTGATAATCATACGGACGTTGCTGGCGATAAATTCGTCATACAGCATCTTGATATCCGGGTCGCCTTCCTCCAGCAGACGGAAAAGCTCGAAGCCGTTCATCTCCAGATCGGGATACTGAGGCCCCACCGCCCGGTCACGCAGCGCCTGTACCGCATTGGGATCTAGATTTTCCATCATCGGAATATAAAACATATGAGCCTTTTTGGCACCCTTCATCACCGTTGCCCGTTCTACGATTCCCTCGGTCGAACAGGTATAAGTCGCGGCACGCATGACGATATTGGTGCCGCCATCAGTAACGATAGCAGAAAATTCACCTGCCCCGAAATGCTTGCCGCGGTGGATTTTTCCGTCCTTAATCAGGCCGCCGCCGATGCCGGTTCCCAGCACAATTGCCACACCATCCCGGCAGTCTTTCAGATTGCCTTTCCATGCTTCTGCAAGTGCTGCCGCCTTGCCGTCGTTTTCAATCGTCATTGGAAGCGGACAGCGGTCCTTGAGTACCTCAAAGATCGACTTTCCTTCCAGCAGATGCAGATAGGCTCCGCCAGCATACAGCGTCCCGGTTTCAATGTCCAGCGTTCCCGGAAAGCTGATGGCAATTCCGTCAATTTCACTGCTGAACTGATCGTAAATCTGGCCGGTTGTCTCAACAAACTGCTCCAGACTTTCCAGCGGAGCGGGTACTTCACCGGTCTGTCCCATATTGGACTGGTCGTCCATCACGCAGTATTTAATGGCACTCCCGCCGTAATCCAGAACCAGACACTTCATTTTTGTCACCTCGTCTATGATTAAAATACCTGATCCGGATGATATTTTTGCAGCCAGTTGTACATTGCGCCATACAGATTGGCACTGCTGCGATAGTAACAGGGCTGTACATCAAATCCCGGCACGGCGATAATATACTGTTCTTTCACCTTAGCGACCCGCTGCTGCAGATCGGCAATCAGACGGGGTTCTTTGCTGATACCGCCGCCGATGACAAAACGGTCAGGGTCACAGACATGGGCCAGTGTGACAATCATGCGGGTCAGGTTATCCAGCAGCTCGTTGTAAAGGTATGTAACATCCGGGTCGCCCTCTTCCAGCAGCTTGAACACCGTAAATCCATTCATCTCCATATCAGGATACTGCGGACCGGTGACCCTGCTTCTCAGCCGTTCAATCTCCTTTTTAGCGGCTTCCGGCGAAAACATCATGTACATATTCAGCCGTTCGGCGCCTTTCATAATGGCTACCCGTTCGACAAATCCTTCGGTCGAACAGGTATAGGTCGCGGCATTATAAATGCTCAGCTCTCCACCAGTCACCAGATAGGAAAATTCACCTGCGGCCGCATGACGTCCCCGATAGACCCGGCGATCCTTAATAATACCGCCGCCGACACCGGTTCCAAGAATAATGGCGATACCATCCTGGCAGTCCTTCAGGTTGCCGTTCCAGGCCTCCGCCAGTGCAGCCGCCTTGCCATCATTTTCCAGCGCAACCGGCACCGGACAACGGCTTCCAAGCAGTTCAACGATATTCTGGTCTTTCAGAATCGACAGGTAAGCGCCGCCGCTGACCAGCACGCCATCGTCGGTAAAGGTTCCGGGCATACTGACTGCAATTCCGTCAATCTGTTCCTTATACCGGTCATAAATCTCTCCGGTAACCTGCAGATATTCTTCGACCGAGTGATTGGGTGCAGGAACTTCACCCTGTTCCGTCAGATTGGCATCCGTATCAATCAGTCCATATTTGAGCGCAGTTCCACCGTAGTCCAGCACCAGACACTTCATTAACAATCATCCTTTCCATCATACAGGTGTATTCCCGGACAATACCGGCTCCTCAATAACCCGTAATAACATTTCTATTATAGCAAATATATACAATATCTGTCAATGGATAGCAAATAAAATAATGAAAAGGTCATCAGTCTGTCCGCAAGATGCTATAGCGGCAATGCAGCGCCTGTTTTTGCTCACCGGTAAAGTCTTCTCCGGAGAATGTTGCTTCCATCTGCATTCCCAGACGCTCCATCAAATGACGGGAGCGGGTATTGCGCGCGTCACATTCCGCAAAGATTTTCCCGGTGCCGGAATTCTTCCAGAGCAGCTGCATAATGGCGTTGCAGCTCTCAAAAGCATAGTTTTTCCCCCGGTATTTCCGGTTGAAAATATATCCCAGCTCATATACGCTCCCCTGTTCACAGCCATCCTCCTTATGACAGCTGACATACAAATTTCCGATCATCCGTCCGTTGGTCAGCAGACAGACCGCCAGAAACTCCGGGCAGTTTGCGCGGTTGGCCGCCTCAAGTCTCGCTTCCTGACGGGTGTACGGTTCATACGGCTCATAGCGGACGGTATCCGGATCGGACAGATAGGCATACAGGTCCTGCCAGTCGTCCGGATGCATTCTGCGGATGACCAAGCGTCTGGTCACACACCGAAATGTCATCGAAAACATTGAGTCCCCTCCAATAAAAAAGCTGCAATGTACAAGACATTGCAGCTGGCAAATTACAGAATAAATCCGACTTTCTTCATAACCTTTTCCAGAGTGCGATGACTGATTCTCTCCGACAGCTCGGCGCCTCTGCGGTAGCAGCTCTCCAGATATCCCTTATCTGCCATCAGCCGCGCATATTCCTCGCGGACCGGACGCAGATGGTCGGCAACTGCTTCACCGACTGCAACCTTGAAATCTCCATAACCCTTTCCGGCAAACTCAGAAGTGATTTCATCCATCGACTTGCCAGTAACCGCGCCGTAGATGGTCATCAGGTTGTTGATGCCGTCCTTTCCTTCACCGTAACGGACTTCCATCTCCGAGTCGGTGACCGCACGTTTGAACTTCTTGATAATCTGGTCTTTCTCATCCAGAATCAGAATGCAGGCATTCGGGTTTTCATCCGATTTGGACATCTTCTTGGTAGGTTCAGCCAGCGACATGATCTTCGCGCCGGCTTTGGGAACATATCCTTCGGGCAGTTTGAAGGTATTGCCGTAAACGCCGTTGAACCGGTTGGCAATCGTGCGGGTCAGTTCCAGATGCTGGGTCTGGTCGGCACCAACCGGAACCAGATCTGCCTGATACAACAGAATGTCCGCTGCCATCAGAGACGGATAGGTAAACAGGCCTGCATTGACATTGTCGGCGTGTTTTGCCGACTTATCCTTGAACTGGGTCATACGGGACAGTTCGCCGAACTGGGTATAGCAGGACAGAATCCAGGACAGCTGTGCATGGTTTTTGTTCTGGCTCTGGATAAAGACGATGCTCTTCTCCGGGTCGATGCCGCAGGAGAGCAGCAGTGCGTAACAGGACAGAATCTGCTGACGGAAAACCTTCGGGTCCTGCCGGACGGTGATGGCGTGCAGATCAGCGATCATATAGGCGCAGTCAAACTCATCCTGCATCGGACCCCAGTTTTTGACCGCTCCGATATAGTTGCCAAGGGTAAAAACGCCAGTCGGCTGAATACCGCTGAGGATTGATTTTTTTTTCTGCTGCTGTTCCATAATAAGAACTTCCTTTCATCGAATTTTACGAGGAAAAGGGAATCGTCAAAACAAAAAGGACTCCTCTCCCGACATGGGAAAGAAGCCCTCAAAGCTCTTTTTCGTAGCCACCCAAATCTTCGTACCAACATACGCTCTTTCCAAATAACGGCGAAAGAAAACCGTCGGACATTACTCAGCAGGTATATTCCCCGCCTTTCTTTCCACCCTCATGAGTCCATTCACCGGAGCCGCCAGCTACCGCTTCCACCAGATACGGCACTCTCTGTACAGGCAAACCGCCCGGATACTCTTCTCAATCATCGGTTTACAAAAAGTATAGCACCCCTTTTTCCTCTTGTCAAGAGGAAAGGATACCGTTTCTATGACCGAAAATCAGAAAATATTTTAAATATTTTGCTTATTCGCCCAGGAATTCATGCAGGGCCTCACCCAGAATCCGGGTACCGGCGACCAGCTTTTCATCGGTCGGCGTCGAGTAATTCAGACGGAAGCAGCGGCTGGGAGCCGATTCGTCGACATTAAAGGCAATACCCGGAACAATCGCGACCCCTTTAGATTTGGCAAACTGAACAAATTTCAGCATGTCTGCCCCTTCCGGCAGCGTGCACCACAAAAACAGTCCGCCCTGCGGGACAGTATACTTGACGCTTGCAGGGAAACCTTTGCGGATTTCATCCAGCATCAGACCGCTCTTATGACGGTAAAGGTCACGAATCATCTGGATGTGTCCGTCATAATCATACTTTTCCATATAATCCGCAATCAGCATCTGGAAGAAGAGGTTGGAGTGGGTATCAACTGCCTGTTTGCCGACTGCCATCTTGTCCAGAACGGGTTTGGGCGCGATAACAAATCCCAGACGGATACCGGCGGACATAACCTTCGAGAAGGAGCTGGTATAGATGACAATTCCTTCGGTATCCATCGACTTGAGGGTCGGAATATCCTCCCCGTCAAACCGCAGCTCACCATACGGGTTGTCTTCCAGAATCATCACGCCATATTCGCTGCACAGACGGTAGATCTCCTTGCGTTTTTCCAGTGAAGTGCAGATGCCGAGCGGGTTATGGAAAGAAGGAATGGTATACAGCATCTTGACATTTTTATTTTCCTTCAGTGCCTTCTCAAGCGCCGCGATATCCATTCCGTCGTCTTCCATCGGAATGCCGACCAGATGGGCCGCATACGAACGGAAGGTGTTCAGTGCGCCGACAAACGCCGGATCTTCTGAAAGAACGGTATCCCCTTCATTAACCAGAACTTTGGTCGAAAGGTCCATCGCCTGAGTGCCGCCGGAGATAATCATAATATCGTCATTTTCATTGCCAATCCCGTATTTCTCTTTCTGGCGTTTCATAACCAGCTCACGCAGACGAGGATAACCTTCGGTGATGCCGTACTGGAAAGCGACGCCGGAAGCGGTGTCAAAAATATGGTCGGCAATTTCCTTCATCTCGGCTACCGGGAAAGATTCAACCGCAGGGTTGCCTGCCGCCAGCGAAATGACATTTGGGTCACTGTTTTTCAGAATTTCACGGATAGCAGACGGATGAAGGTTGCTGATTCTGTCGGAAAAAGAATACTGCATAGGAATACGACCTTTCTATATCAAAAATTTATCGATAACATTTTTATGGAAGCGTTACGCCGGCAAGTGCTTCACTGCCGACGACCTCCTGCAAAAGACTGTCAATATAACTCAGGCTGAAACTGCTGTACCGTGCCCGGACGCCATGGGTCGAAGCCAGTTCGTCGGTATAATCATCCAGCAGATAGATGCGGTTGTTCTGATAACCGGAATCGTAGTGGGTGACGACCGGCTCCAGCGAATAGCTGCTGATCGTCACTTCCCCGCCTTCCTCCTGTCGGGTGACGGTATAGTCCAGCACCCCACCGATCAGACAATAGGCATCTGCCTGTGCCGACACAAAATTTCCCAGGGAATAGGCAATCAGTGCCGTCCGGCCGTCCGCTGTCTCCCGCGTTTCAACCGGCTGGAGGACATGCGGATGGTGTCCAATGACGATATCAACACCCCAGTCGGTCATCTGCTGGGCAAGGTACTCCTGCCGTTCGGTCGGTGTAAAGGAATACTCATTGCCCCAGTGCACATTCATAATGACAACGTCCGCCAGCTCGTCTGCCTTTTCAATCTGGGTCCGCAGCTCTTCCATTCCCGCGTCGTCCAATGCCTGTGTGATGACAATATCCGAATCGGATGCAAGCGACAGTCCATTTGTCAGTTCTGTCATTCCCAGAAACGCAAAGGTAATCCCATTGACCTCTTTGGTCCGGATATTGGCCTCATCTTCCGCATTCTGGTAAACACCCGTCGTGAGAATATCCGGATAGTTTTCCTCCCAGAATGTCAGGCACTCTTCCAGTCCTGAAGTTCCCTGGTCCAGGCAATGGTTATTCGCAAGGTTGAGCACATCAAAGCCGCACTGGGTGTCAAGATAATAGGCCAGATCAGGCGGTGAGTTGAAGCAGGGATAAGTCGCAGGCGCGCGGCTTGGCGCAATGACAGTTTCCTGGTTCAGGGTTGCAATATCTGCCTCCTGAAAATAATCCGCGACATTTTCGTACAGCGCCCCAAAATCATACCCGCCGTCGGTCGACCGTGCAGCCGCCTGTTCGTACAGCGAGGAATGAATCAGGTTATCCCCCGCCGAAACAAGCCGCACCGTCTGCGGCTGCCATTCCGGTTCAGAGAGCTCGCTGGACTCCGGTTGTTCCGGTTCAGATGGTTCAGAGGAATCCGACTGCTGGCTGTCTATCGTTGCCTGAATTTCTGCCTCGGTTTCACCGGCTGTCATTCCCCAGACCGACTGAACCGCGACAGCCGCTGCCAGTCCAGCGATCAATACGATCAAAAACTTTTTCATCTATATTTCCTCATCTATTACAGCAGATCATGAAAGGCGGCATCTGCGCCGCAAATCATCCAAAAGGTATTTACATTTTAGCACATTACAGCAAAAATTACAAGCATCTGACCGTATTTGACAAATCCCGGCAGGAAAACTACGCAAAAAGGGTCCGGAACCTGTTGGTTCCAGACCCTTTTATCAGCCAAATATCAATTATTTGATCATGCTGGCAACTTCATCAGCGAAGTTGTCTTCACGTTTTTCAAGGCCTTCGCCTTTTTCCAGACGAGCATAAGCAACCAGAGAGATCTTGCCGCCCATAGCCTTAGCCTGTGCGTCGAGGTAAGCCTGAACGCTCATCTTCTCGTCCTTAACAAATGCCTGTTCTTTCAGGCAGACATCTTTATAGAAGTTGCCCAGTTTACCCATAACGATGCCCTCTTTAACCTTTTCGGGTTTGTTGGCCATCTTAGGATCATTGTCCATCTGAGCGAGGATGATTTCTTTCTCTTTTGCGACAACGTCAGCAGGAACATCTTCCTTGGAGAGGTAGGTCGGGTTGGAGAAAGCAATCTGCATTGCAACGTCTTTTGCAGCAGCCTTGAAAGCATCTTTATCAGCGCAGTCGGTGTCAAAGTTGACCAGAACGCCGATCTTGCCGCCAGCATGAACGTAGGAAACCAGGTTGCCTTCCATACGGACAAAACGACGGACTTTCATGTTCTCGCCGATGACCTGGATTCTGTCGCGAACAGCTTCCTCAACGGTCATATCGGTGTTCTCGCAGTGCATGGTCATCAGAGCGTCAACATCAGCAGGGTTCTGCTTAACGATGGTAGCAGCGATGTTGTTGCACATAGCAACGAAGGTTTCGTTCTTCGCAACGAAGTCGGTCTCAGCGTTGACTTCCAGAACAGCGCCGACATTGCCTTCGATTACGACAACAACCAAGCCCTCAGCAGCGATTCTGCTCGCCTTTTTCGCAACAGCAGCCAGTCCTTTTTCTCTCAGGTACTCGATAGCCTTGTCCATATCGCCGTCGCTCTCGGCAAGAGCTTTTTTGCAGTCCATCATGCCGCAGCCGGTCTTTTCACGCAGATCTTTTACATCCTTAGCGGTGAATGCCATGATTATGTTCCTCCTAAATATTCAGGTTTGTTCGGGTAGCTTTCCAGCAGATTATTCCTCGACGGGAGCTTCCTCTTCAACAACAGGAGCGTCGCTCTGACCCTGACGGCCTTCCATGACAGCGTTTGCCATAGCGCCGGCGATCAGCTTGACAGCGCGGATAGCGTCGTCGTTGCCGGGAATAACATAATCAACTTCGTCAGGATCGCAGTTGGTATCAACGATTGCAACGATCGGGATATTCAGCTTTCTTGCTTCGGAAACTGCAATCTTTTCCTTCTTGGGGTCAACGATGAACAGTGCAGCAGGCAGAGTCTTCATCTGTTTGATACCGCCGATGAATTTTTCGAGTTTCTCGATTTCGAGTTTCAGTTTGACGACTTCCTTCTTGGGCAGCAGCTCAAAAGTGCCGTCTTCTTCCATCTTGCGCAGCTGTGCAAGACGTTCAATTCTCTTCTGGATGGTCTTGAAGTTGGTCAGCATACCGCCGAGCCATCTTGCGTTGACATAATGCATGCCGCAGCGCTCAGCCTCTTCCTTGATGGAATCGCCAGCCTGTTTTTTGGTACCAACAAACAGAACCTCGCCGCCGTTTGCAGCAACGTCACGGACAAAGTTATAAGCCTCGTCCAGCTTCTTAACGGTCTTCTGCAGGTCGATGATGTAGATGCCGTTTCTTTCGGTGAAGATATAAGGAGCCATCTTCGGGTTCCATCTTCTGGTCTGATGACCAAAGTGTACGCCAGCTTCGAGGAGCTGTTTCATAGATACTACTGCCATTTGCGTAGTCCTCCTGTAAAAAATTTGGTTTTCCCGGTTTTAAATTGGACCGGTATCCACCGCGGCGTGTGCTGCGCGACCAACACAGTTTGGCACCCTGCGCAGAGAAACAGACCGCGTGCGTAATGCAGATATTATTTTAGCACGGTACCGCTCAAATAGCAAGCAATACCGTGCTGATTCACAAAAAATTTACAATTCAAATGCTTCGGTCAATGCAGCCACACACTGTTCTGCGCTGGCACCATTGACCAGTACCGAAATGTCCACCGAAGAGGTGGTAATCAGCAGCACATCCGTCCCGCAGTTTTTCAGCACCCGGAAGACACTGGCCGCAATTCCGTGGTAGCGGGGCATCTCTTCCCCGTACAGCGAAATCTTTACATTATTATGGCTGATCAGCGGCCGGACCGAAGGGTATTCCCTGCTGATCTCGTTGGCAAGAGCTGCAACTTTGACCATGTCTTCCGAACTGGTCGAAAACGAGATGGAAACATAAGACCCGGTCAGCGGCGACTGGGAAATCATATCGACGTTGATTCCCTCTTCGTCCAGCCGGTCAAAGATTTTGCAGACAAATTCAACGTTTGCCGGCACCTTGTTCAGCGTGACCAGCGCCACGTCCTGCATGACACTCAGCTTGGTAATAACCTTCATAACCATTCCTCCACCATCAGAGCAGATCCGACATCGTATAAATTCTCGGCAGAATCGAGTCTGCCAGATAAACCGCAGCATTGACCGCGCCGACTGCAAAGATTTCCCGGCTCATCGCAGTATGTTTCAGCTCGATGATCTCATCCCGGCCGGCAAAAATAATCTCATGTTCCCCGACAATCGTCCCACCGCGGACAGAAGAAATACCAATCTCATTCTTTTCCCGTTTGCGGCGGACCGAATGACGATCATAGGTATAACTGCAAGGCTCTGCCAGAGCGGTATTGATCGCGTCTGCCAGCATCAGCGCGGTGCCGCTGGGAGCATCCACCTTGCGGTTGTGATGCTTTTCGACGATCTCAATGTCAAACTGTCCGCCCAGGAAAGCAGCGGCCTTTTTGGCCAGCTCCGCCATGAGGTTTACGCCCAGCGACATATTAAACGAGAAGAATACCGGAATTGTCTCTGCGGCTTTATGAATAGCAGCCGTCTGCTGTTCACTGTAGCCGGTGGTCGCAATTACCAGCGGCATATTGTGCGAAACGGCAAAATCCAACAGCTGATCCAGCGAAGCGGGATTGGAAAAATCGATGATAACGTCCGCATCCACGGTACAGTCTGCAAAATGGCTGAACACCGGATAGGGCTTCTTCGGCTCGGTCACAATGTCAAAACCGGCGACAACCTCACAGTCATCCCGCTCAGCAATGCAGCTTTCCAGCACATGCCCCATCTTTCCCTGACAACCGCAGATGATGATTCTTTTCATGACAGACAACTCCTTTTCACATCCCAATACAGCTTTCCGCTGCTTTTTTCCTGATTACTGAATCAGGCCGTATTCCCGCATCACCTGTGCGAGCTTCTCTTCTGCCTCAGGTGCCATATCCACCAGCGGCAGACGGCAATGACCGACATTCCAGCCCATCAGATTCATTGCAGCCTTGACCGGAATCGGATTGACATCCGAGAACAGAGCCTGAACCAGCTTATGATACTTCAGCTGCAAAGTAGCGCTCCCCTTGACATCTCCGTCCAGATACTTCTGGCAGATTTCATGGGTCTCACGCGGGCAAACATGGGACAATACCGAAATAACACCAATGCCGCCGACCGAAAGAATCGGGGTGATGATGCCATCTTCGCCCGAATAGATATCCAGATCGTCTCCGCACAGTGCCTTGATTTCGGTTACCTGATCGATGTTGCCGCTCGCTTCCTTAATACCGACGATATTCGGGATCTTGGAAAGTTCCTTGCAGGTCGCAGGCTTAATATTGACACCGGTACGGGAAGGAACCGAATACATAATAATCGGCAGGCTGGTTGCCTCTGCAATTGCTTTATAATGGGCAACCAGGCCACGCTGAGAAGTTTTGTTATAATAAGGTGTGACAACCAGCAGACCGTCTACGCCGATCTCCTCGCATTCTTTGACCATCTTGATCGCAAATGCAGTGTCGTTGCTTCCGGCGCCAGCCACGACCGGAACCCGTCCGGCTACATGTTCCTTACAAAAACGGATGCAGTCCAGATGCTCCTCCTCCGACATCGTCGCGCATTCGCCAGTTGTGCCGCATACGATAATCGCGTCAGTTCCGTTTTCAATCTGCCAGTCAATCAACCGGCCAAACTCCTCATAGTTGATGCTTCCATCAGGGTTCATCGGGGTAATAATTGCAATACCCGCACCGGTAAAGATTCTCTTTTTCATGTGTGTTCCTCCAAAAAATGGCTCAGTCAAAATACCCTTTGACCGCCAGCAGCTCGGCAGTCAGCACTGCACCGCCCGCAGCACCCAGCAGGGTATTGTGCGAAAGGCAGACAAATTTAATATCAAACAGTTTATCTTCGCGCAGACGTCCGACTTCTACGCCCATACCGCCGTCCATATCACGGTCCAGCTTTGCCTGGGGACGATCCGGCTCCTCAAAATAATGGATAAACTGTTTGGGAGCAGACGGCAGGCCCAGATCATGAATCGGGCTCTTGAATTCAGCCCAGATCTTCTTGATTTCTTCGATCTCCGGCTTCTTCTCAAAAGATGCAAAAACTGCCGCAGTATGGCCATCGGACACCGGAACACGCAGGCACTGAGAGGTAATGACCGGGCTGTCAGCATTGACAATCACGCCGTTCTCGACATGTCCCCACAGCTTGAGCGGTTCCTGTTCACTCTTTTCCTCTTCCCCGGCGATGTAAGGGATGACGTTGTCGACAATCTCAGGGAAGGTTTCAAACGTCTTGCCGGCACCGGAAATTGCCTGATAGGTGCAGGCCAGCACCGTTTTCAGTCCAAACACGTCGCGCAGCGGAGACAATGCAGGAACATAGCTCTGGAGCGAGCAGTTGGATTTAACGGTAATAAACCCACGTTTGGTGCCCAGGCGCTTTCTCTGTGCAGGGATGACCTCGATATGCTCCGGGTTCAGCTCCGGCACGACCATCGGAACATCCGGTGTGCCGCGGTGGGCCGAGTTGTTGGAGACAACGGGAATTTCCTTACGGGCATACGCTTCCTCCAGCGCACGGATTTCCGCCTTGGGCATATTGACCGCGCAGAAAACAAAGTCGACCTTTTCTGCAATGCGGTCGATATCATTCGTGGCATCAAACAGCACCAGATCTGCCATCGACTCCGGCAGCGGGGTCTTCATCTTCCAGCGTCCTTCCACCGCTTCACGGTAGGTCTGGCCGGCACTTCTGCCCGAAGCAGCCAGCGCAGTCACCTGAAACCACGGATGATTTTCCAGAAGAGTCGCAAATCTCTGTCCGACCATGCCGGTCGCGCCGATGATCCCAACGTTGTATTTTTTCATCATTTTCCTCTCCTTTTCCCATTGCAAAGCGATGTTTTGAATAAAAGTAAAAAAACCGGTTGAAAACCGGCTCGTCATCGCTTATAATAAAGATACTGCATCCAGGTGCGCCGTGGCACCAGTTTCAGATCAGCTCTCCATCAAACCTGTGATGACAGTCCGGCGCCTCTTAAACGCAGAACCAGGCAAAATGTAAAAACCCTTACATTTTCCTTCGGCGGCAAACCCTTTTTATGTGTTTCACAGAAGAAGGTTTCTCTCCGCACATATACTCTTGCAGGCCGCACCTCTGACCAATGGGTATTTAGTTATTCTCATCATATCACCAAACCGACCGGGTGTCAATCGCTTTTTGTAAAATATCCGCATTTTTGGTATATTATGATGAGCAATTTGATAATCAGCCGCATCTGGCGGCGGAATGGAAGGATTTTTTGTGTTAAAAAGTGACTTTTATTATGATCTCCCCAAAGAACTGATCGCCCAGCACCCGCTCGACCAGCGGGACCATTCCCGGTTGATGACGCTGAGCAAACAGACCGGTGAAATCGGGCATTACCATTTCTACGACCTTGAATCGATCCTCCGTCCCGGAGACCTTCTTGTCGTCAACAATTCCCGCGTCATCCCTGCCCGCATCTACGGCCACAAAAAAGATACCGGGTCCCATGTCGAATTCCTGCTGCTGGAACAGAAAGAGCAGGACGTCTGGGAAATCCTGGTCAAGCCGGGCAAAAAGGCAAAGATGGGCGTTCGGTACACCTTCGGCGACGGCCTGCTGGAAGCCGAAGTAATCGATATCTTTGAAGACGGCAACCGGCTGGTTAAATTCTACCATGCACCCGACAAAAACATCTACTCCATTCTCGACGAAATCGGCCAGATGCCTCTCCCCCCTTACATCACCGAAAAACTGGAAGACAAGGAGCGCTACCAGACTGTCTACTCCAAAGAAGAAGGCAGCGCTGCCGCTCCGACTGCCGGGCTGCACTTTACCCCTGAGCTGATGCAGAGACTGAAGGACAAAGGCGTCGGCATCGCTGAAGTTACCCTCCATGTCGGGCTTGGAACCTTCCGTCCGGTTAAAGAAGAAAACGTCCTCGACCACAAGATGCACTCGGAACACTACTACCTGTCGGCTGAAACCGCCGCCCGTATCAATGAAACCAAGAAAAACGGCGGCCGTGTCATCGCAGTCGGCACTACCAGCTGCCGGACGCTGGAAAGTGTCGCGACCTTCTTCGGTGAAATCCGCGAGGCAGAAGGCTGGACAGATATCTTCATCTATCCCGGTTACGAATTCAAGTGCATCGATGCGCTGATTACCAACTTCCATCTGCCGGAAAGCACCCTGATCATGCTGGTTTCTGCGCTTGCCGGCTATGATCATATTATGAATGCTTACCGGATTGCTGTGCAGGAAAAATACCGGTTTTTCAGCTTCGGCGACGCAATGTTTATTTACTGATACGGAGAAAGGACCAGACGAATGTACAAACTGATTACCATGCAGGGCCGCGCACGCCGCGGAACCTTTACCACCGTTCACGGCAAAATTGAAATGCCCGCTTTTATGAACGTCGGCACTTCGGCCGCAATCAAGGGCGGTATCTCTTCCTACGACCTGAAAGACCTGCATTGCCAGGTTGAGTTGTGCAATACCTATCACCTCCATGTCCGTCCCGGCGACGATCTGATTTACCGGATGGGCGGCCTGCACAAGTTCATGGGCTGGGATGGCCCCATCCTGACCGATTCAGGTGGATTCCAGGTCTTTTCGCTCGCTTCACTGCGCAAAATCAAAGAAGAAGGTGTTACTTTCGCCAGCCATGTCGACGGACGTAAAATTTTCATGAGCCCGGAAATCTCGATGCAGATTCAGTCCCATCTCGGTTCTACCATCGCGATGGCATTTGACGAGTGTGTTGAAAACCCCTCCACCCATCAGTATTCCAAGAACTCCTGTGACAGAACTGTCCGCTGGCTCAAACGCTGCAAAGCGGAGATGGAACGGCTCAACTCCCTCCCTGAAACCATTAACCCTCACCAGATGCTGTTCGGCATCAACCAGGGCTGTATCTATGAAGACCTGCGGGTCGAACATATGAAAGAGATTGCCAAACTCGACCTGGACGGTTATGCAATCGGCGGTCTGGCTGTCGGCGAAAAAACCGAGGACATGTACCGGATTATCGATGTCGTCACCCCGCATATGCCGACCGACCGTCCACGTTACCTGATGGGCGTCGGTACCCCTGGCAACATCATCGAAGCAGTTGCACGCGGCGTTGACCTGTTTGACTGTGTCATGCCTTCCCGCAACGCCCGCCATGGACACCTGAACACCTGGCACGGTATCCGCAATATCATGAACGCCAAGTACGCCGAGGATGACGGCCCAATTGATACCGAGTGCAACTGCCCGACCTGTCAGAGACATTCGCTGGCTTATCTGCGCCACCTCTTTAAAGCAAATGAAATGCTTGCCATGCGGCTGGCCGTCATGCACAATCTCTACTTCTATAACACGCTGATGGAACGAATCCGTGCCGCACTTGAAGACGGTACGTTTGATCAGTTCCGTGAAAAATACTCTACGCTTCTTGACACAAGAATCTGAATACAACGCCAAAAGGGCAAAGACCAGTTTATCCAGTCTTTGCCCTTTTCTTTTATGCTTATGCGCTTATTCAGCCGTTTTATGTTCCGATTCCCTTTGCAGTCTTTCCATCTCGATTGCGGTATATCCACAATGTACCCACAGAGGATAATGACGATACAACGTCTCGAATGCTTCCGAAAAATCCCGGACGTCTTCCAGATCTTCCAGATCCAGTCCCATATCCCGCGCCGCATTGACAACTGGAAGCAGTTCGCCGTCCAGCTGCATCAGCCGGCAAACCTTTTCAGCCAGTTCAGCTGCCTGATGGGGCGAACATCTGAAACGCTTCTGCAAAAATCCGCAGAAATCCGCCTGCTCATGCGGCCGGCAACAATATCCGGGTTCAGCATACCGCAGAATCTCAGTTTTATTCAGAGCAGCGCGCGGTTTACCCGCCTGCTGTGCAGCAATGACGGCAACCTTTCCTTCCGGCAGACCGGCAGCGATTACTTTGTCATCCTTAATATAATAGCTGTGAACCGCTGTCCCCAGCAACGCAATATCTTCGGTAAGCGATGCCGGAGATGTTCCTTCATACCGAAGCAGCAGCTCCTTCACTGTCTTCAGCTCCACAATCCCGTAAAAGGCAGCAAATGCCGTAAGATACCGGTTCAGGACCATCAGCCGGCGGCGGGTATCATAAAACGCTTTTTGCAGCGTTGCCAGCGAAAAGTCGCTCATCTCTTTACTTAACACTGCAAGTCCGTCTTTCGATGCAGACGCATACCCCAGCCGTTCAAGCGATGGCAGGTCAAATGCCTTCATTGGTGTGCGCAGCGCCTTTTTCAGCTGTTTAAACTCGGACTCTTCGACCGCCAGAAGCAGACGTTCGATAACCTTCAGCTGACCGAGAAATTCCGCCAGCCGTTGGGCAAGCTCCACCTTTTTCAGTTTGGAAACACCAGTGCAGCCAACTCTGGCCGCCTCTGCCTTCAATTCAGAAACGGTTTTTGCGGATAAATTTTCCTGTATCGTCATAGTTTTTGAATTCCTTTCCATTTTTCAGGCGTCTGCTTACGGCAGCTCGATTGTCTCCCCACAGGACAGGCTGTGCATATCCGGCACCAGTCCTTTAAGAATCCGGGTCGCCTGCTGACCGGTACAATGACAGGTATAATACCGTACCGGACGGCGGCGCAACTCCGCCGCTATCCCTTCGAGCAGCGTTTCCGGAACCATCTCTCCTGTCTGCGGCTTCATCAGATGATACCCGCCAATACAGACCTTCGGGGTGCAGGGAGCCGCGTCCAGAATATTGACGACGCCTCGGTGCCCGCATCCCATCACCAGGACCTGTGAATCGATCATCAGGTTCTGCTCATCCTCAAACCGGTCCGGGCCACCTTCCGACAATAGATTGCTGTTTGCTTCGGAGCAGTACCGCTGATACTCCTCGCCGACAGTAAACAGCGTCAGCTCTTCGTCCAGACGTGCGCCTCCATCCAGCAGCACCAGCTGTGGATGCCCTTCCAGCGACGGGTCCAGTCCGATGGAATGAAGTCCGCCGGAAGTGGAATAATGGGGACGAAAAGCACTCTTTTGCAGATAAACCCGTGCAGTATGGTTACGGGCCAGGAATGCCCCTAAAGCGCCGCCATGGTCATTATGACCATGAGAGATGACAACGGTGTCAACAGCTGTTAAATCAATTCCCAGCTTCTCTGCATTATCAAACACCGTTTCATCCGGTCCCAGATCAAACAGCAGCCGGTGCAGCTTCGTTTCAATATAAAGCGATAGTCCGTGACGGGGTGTACATACCCCATCCGAATGATTCTCAATCAGTGCCGTAATTTTCAAGTGACTCACTTCCTCTGAAAAGACAGAAACCGGGTTCCCTGAAAGCGCAGTATTCCGCGGTCCCCTTCGACCATCATACCGTAATCCTGTCCGCTGACCGTCAACTCCATCCGGTCACCGCTTGCCACTTCAAAGGTGACATAATAGCTGGTCGACAGATGACGATGGGACATATTGTTGCCATCATGATGGATATGAGAAGATACGTCGGTACGTCTGGAGACAACTGTCGCCTCGACATCCAGCACAGGCGAATGATTGTTCCGATTCCAGCGGCTGATCCCCCGGACAAATGTCACGATAAAAGTGCCGATCACAATAACAAAGACCAGCAAAAAAAGAATGGGAAAAAGGGAGGAAATCAAATCAAACCCAAAGCCCATCATCATCCGTTATCAACTTCCTTTGCTTTTTATAAAAGAATACCATATTAGCGCCAGGAAAGCAAGATGTGATACAAAATCTCATTCTTTTACAACAAAAAATAAAGGAGCACGTTGTCAAACGTGCCCCCGGCAAAATACATACAAAATAATTATTCTGCCATCAGTTTACAGATTGCGTTGGAGAAGGCAACCGGATCTTCAATCGGCAGTCCTTCAATCAGCAGCGCCTGATCGTACAACAGGCCGGCATACTCCTTAACCTGTTCCGGATTCTCGGCAAACAGCTTTTGCAGACGGGCAAAAATCGGATGAGCGGGGTTGATTTCCAGCACACGCTGTGCCTGCGCTTTCTGGCCGTCAGGCATGCCACCCGGCATCGCGTTGAGCACCTTTTCCATCTCCAGCGACATTCCGCCGTCAGCCGACAGGCAGACAGGATGAGATTTCAGCCGTTCAGACAGCCGGACAGTTGTGACCTTCTCGCCCAGAGCATCTTTCATGTACCGCAGCAGCTCGCCGTTATCTTCATTCAGCTTCTTGGACTCGCTGGTCTCTTCCTCTGTTTCAAGGCCGAGATCCTTATCTGCGACGTTCTTGAACTCGTGGTCGTCAAACTTCATCATCATCCGAAGTGCGAATTCATCGACATCATCGGTCAGGTACAGGATTTCATACCCCTTATCCTTGAGCAGCTCGGTCTGAGGCAGCCGGTCAATCCGGTCGGTCGTTTCGCCGCAGGCATAATAGATATACTTCTGTCCCTCTTTCATTCTGGAAACATACTCTTCCAGCGTGACCATCTTCTTCTCAGAAGACGAGTAGAACAGCAGCAGATCCTGCAGCAGCTCTTTATGTGCGCCGTAATCGGAGTAAACGCCATATTTCAGCTGGAGGCCGAAGTTCTTAAAGAAGGCTTCGTATTTCTCACGGTCATTTAAGAGCATCGACTTCAGTTCGCTCTTAATCTTCTTCTCCAGACGGGATGCAATCAGCCGCAGCTGACGGTCATGCTGGAGCATCTCACGGGAAATATTCAGCGACAGGTCTTCCGAATCGACCAGACCTTTGACAAAGCTGAAATAATCGGGCAGCAGGTCGGCGCATTTGTCCATAATCAGTACGCCGCTCGCATACAGCTGCAATCCCTTTTCATAGTTGCGGGAATAATAATCATACGGCGTCCTTGCCGGAATGAACATCAGCGCATGATAGGTCGAAGCGCCCTCTGTGCTGGAGTAAATCACGCGAGCCGGCGGCGTATAATCAAAGAACTTGTCCTGATAAAAGCGGTTATAATCCTCTTCGGTAACCTCGCTCTTGCTCTTCTTCCAGATCGGCACCATGCTGTTCAGGGTACGGTCTTCGGTATAGGTCTCGTATTCCGGGTCCTTACCATCCTTGCCGGTTCCCTCTTTGAGCCGTTCGCTTTCCACCATCATCTTGATCGGATAGCGGATGTAATCCGAGTATTTCTTTACCAGCTGGCTGATACGATAGCTCTCCAGATAATCGCTGAACTTTTCGTCCTCGGTATCCTTCTTCAGCGTCAGGATAACATCGGTACCAAACGAATCCTTAGTAGTCTCTTCCAGCGTATAGCCGTCTGCACCGTCAGACTCCCAGCACCATGCCTGTTCACTGCCATAAGGTTTGGAAACAACCTTCACATGATCGGCAACCATAAACGCTGAATAAAAACCGACACCGAACTGACCGATAATGTCGATGTCCTCTTTTGCCTCATTCTCCTGCTTGAAAGCAAGCGAACCGCTCTTTGCAATCGTACCGAGGTTATTTTCCAGTTCCTCAGCCGTCATACCACAGCCGTTATCCGAAACGGTCAGTGTACCGTTTTCCTTGTCGGCTGTCAGGCGAATATAAAAGTCCTCACGCGACATTCCGTCATTCTCGGTCAGAGAACGATAATACATCTTGTCCAGTGCGTCGCTTGCGTTGGAAATCAGCTCACGCAGGAAAATTTCGTGATGGGTATAAATCGAATTGATCATCAAATCCAGCAGGCGTTTGGATTCCGCCTTAAACTCTTTCTTAGCCATCAAAAATGCTTCCTTTCGATATATCATTGGCATCCGTATGGGCGCCATATTTTAAGTAGGTTAGCACTCATTATTTTTGAGTGCTAATATAATATACCGCATTTTTCCGCAAAAATCAAGACCCTATCAAAAAAATTTACACCTTGTCAAAAAATGGTCGGCCATCAGGCGCTATAATAGAAATAAATATCGAAATAAGGAGACGGATTTGTCATGAGCCTTCCAAACGATCCCTTTATCCTGCTGAGTGTCATCAACACCCGGCTGCGGGATTTTTATTCCAGTCTGGAGGAATGCTGCAAGGCGGAGAGCACCGACCCTGCTGCAATCCGTGAAAAACTGGCCTCTGTCGGTTACGTCTACTCCGCCGACAAAAACCAGTTTGTCCATCAATAACACCAAAAAAGGCTTTGCCTGCTTTTTACAGCAGACAAAGCCTTTCCCTTTTTTACTCTTTTGATTATGCCTGTCCAGCACGTGCTTTTTCAAGCAGACGGTTGATTCTCTCAACCGGGTCCAACAGCGGGCTGATCGACTGGTCATGATTCAGGTAATCGATGATATATGCGATGTATTTCGACATATCAACCTGGCAATACCATTCACGTTTGAGCAGTTCAGGGCTGCGGTAGATCAGATTGGTCGTAAATACTCTGGAGATGTTGCCCTTTTCATAAGCAGCATCAAATTTTTCCAGACCTTCACAGAACAGACCAAAGGTGGTGCAGATAAAGATCCGGTTTGCTCCACGAGCTTTGAGCTGAGATGCAATATCCAGAACCGACTCACCCGAAGAAATCATATCGTCAACGATGATCAGGTCTTTGCCCTCAACACTGTCGCCCAGGAATTCATGCGCAACGATCGGGTTCTTGCCGTTGACAATCACCGAGTAATCCCGCTTTTTATAGAACATACCCAGGTCAACACCCAGTACCGACGAGAAATACATACAACGGGACATGCCGCCTTCGTCGGGAGAGATAATCATCAGGTGATCCTTGTCCAGTTTCAGGTCAGGAATGTTGCGGACCATTGCCTTCAAAAACTGATAGGTCGGTTTGATGTCTTCAAAGCCACTCAGGGGAATTGCGTTCTGAACGCGCGCGTCATGTGCATCAAAAGTGATGATGTTCTCAACGCCCATCGACACCAGTTCCTTGAGCATCAGCGCGCAGTCAAGCGACTCACGGCTGGCACGGCGGTGCTGACGGCCTTCGTACAGCATCGGCATAATTACATTGATTCTTCTGGCCTTGCCATTTGCTGCCGCAATCATTCTCTTCAGATCGGCAAAATGGTCGTCCGGGCTCATCGGAACCGTCATTCCATACATCTTGTAGGTTACACCATAGTTGAAGCAGTCAACAATGATAAACAAATCATGTCCTCTGACCGTCTCCTTCAGGGTGCCTTTCGCTTCGCCGTCTCCGAACCGCGGGCAGGAAGCATTGAGCAGGTAGCTGTCACGGCAGTATCCAATAAAATCGCCGTCCTTCATCAGTTCGCCATGTCTTTGACCCCGCCACTCCGACAGGTACGCATCAACCTTGGCCGCCATTTCCTCGCAGCCTTTCATTCCAATGATGCTCAGAGAACCGACCGGAATCGAAACCTCGTGAATAGAATCCATATGAGCAATTTCCTCCTAAAGTTTTTATTGGACATGTTTACGTATATATTATATCTGAATTACGATCTATTTGCAAACACATCCGCGTAAAATAATTTGGAGGATTTTGACGACTCTTTGGCTATTCTGTTGTTTTTGGCAGCAAAACAGGGCGGAAGCGCAGCTGTCCGCCCTCTCCTTACACCGAATACCGTCTAATCCAGATGGGTATACAGCAGAACCAGCAGGTTCCAGGTCTGCCGGTCTACCGCTCCATCCGGTTCAAGCCCGCCCATCTGCTGAATCACACGAACCGCTTCGGATGTCGTCTGATCGTACTCATAGCTGAGCGACGGCTTCGGAACATTGCCGAACTGTTCGCCGATCTGCATCAGTATCCCCTGAATCAGTCCGACAAGCAGTCCGCTTGCCCCCGGCTGGAGGACAAAACTGTCGTTTGGAAAGACCGGCAGCGGCTGAATTCTTCCCTGCTCGATCAGTTCAGTCAGCCGGGTCTGAATCAAATCCCAAAGCGTGCGATCCACTTCTCCTGTCTGCGGCAATCCTTCCATCTTCTGAAACATCCGTACCGCTTCGGTTGTCTCCGGTCCGAAGATGCCGTCTGGATAGACGACCCCCGGAAATCCCCGGCTGGTCAGAATCTGTTCCAGCGCATCCTGAAGTTCATAAATTGCAAGGCGTTCATCCACTTTTCAGTCCCCCTCTTTCAGCACGGTCCCCGGATACTGACCAGGAACACGTGTCAGTCCAGTGCGTACATCCAGATACAGCGATGTCAGCGCATCCCAGGTCTGTTTCCCGACAATCCCGTCCGGCGGAAGGTTAAACAGGTCCTGGAAAAGCCGGACCGCATTGCGGGTCGAATCGCCAAAATACCCGGTCACCGGAATCTGTGGGATTTCCCAGACGCTGCCAACTGTATTCAAATACTCCTGGAGCAGCCGGACCCGCTCCCCTTGGCTTCCGACCCGCAGTACCTCGCCGTTCCAGGCCAACGGAATATCCTGCTGAGACAACAACAGCTCGCTTCTGACAATATCCTGGTAAACACGATACAGCTCGTTCCAGGTCGCTCTTCCGACAACCCCGTCCGGATTCAGACCAAACCGGTTCTGGAACGCAATCACCGCATCTTTGGTGCCCTGACCGAAAATTCCATCGACCGTAATGTCCGGTATAGTATCGTAAAAGGCGGCAACCAGATCCAGCCGGTGCTGCAATACCGCAATCGGGCTTCCTCGCATTCCCATCTGAAGAACGGATGGGAACTGGGCACTCTGATCTTCCAGTGAAAAGCCTTCGCTTTGCAGCTCGGCCAATCGTTTGACTGCAACATAAATCCGTTCCAGCTGGTACCAGGTCGCCTGCCCGACAATTCCGTCCTGGGTCAGCCCAAAAATCTTCTGAAACGCTTTGACTGCCGCTGTCGTAGATGGTCCGAAAATCCCATCGACCGTCAGCCGTGGAATTGCCGGATAATTGCGGGCAACCCGGTTGAGACGCGACTGCAAAATCCGCACATCGGCAACGTCTGCTCCAGGTCCGAGCGGGTATCCGGGATAAGACGGCGTAACTGAGCCGACCGGCGCGTTGAATACAATCTCGATATCTTTGCCGTAATAATATTGCAGAATCTCAAACGGCGTCATCCCCTGTCTGGCAAGAGTGACCGTTCCCCACTGAGAAAGCCCGTCGCAGGTGACCGTCGTTCCATTACAGAACTGGGTAAACAACGGCTCGATATACCCCTGACGGCGCACATAGTCGTTGAACAGCTCATCGACCAGGTCGGAGATGTTGGAAAAAATCTCCCGTCCATGAACATAGGCCTGATCGTACTGGGTGGAATTGGTGATGTCAAAATCGTACCCACGGCTGCGGTACCATTCGGTATAAATCCGATTGAGGGCAAAGGTCACCTGTGCGTAAATATTGGCGCGCAGGGCGTTCTCCGGCCAGGTCGGATAGATTTCACTGCTGGCGACATTTTTGATGTAATCAATAAACGGAACGGTGACATTGGCCGCATAGGCGCTCGGTTTTCCCAGATGCACCGTGATTTTTTCAGGTATGATCGGAATCCCAGTCAACCGACATCACCTTCTTCCACAGTCGCATCCTCCGGAGAAAGCTCGCTGAGGGTGTTGCTCTGTTCGTCAACAACGACGTCCTGTCGGTCGGACGTGAACGGTACCAGATCGACCCGCTGAACCGACTGAATGCCGTCAAATACCGGTATATTGGTATACTGTGCATGTGCGAACCCGTCTGCGTGGACCGAAACGTCATACCGGGCAAACGGCGTCGGATTGTCCGGAGACTGGGACATGGCCGCTGTCGGCGTCGGCAGTGCAAAAGTGCGCGTCCTGCCGCTGATATCCGTCGTACCGATGCCCTGTAACATCTGATCTCCGTCAATCATACGGGAAATTACAACCTCTGCTCCCGCAACCGGCAATGCTTCATCTGCCGTCACGACCCAGACTGTCATGTACCCTTCGCCGGTGTCTCCCGGTTCCCGGTCAGACCGCTGACCAGACTGTGGCTGTTCGGTCGATGGCTGCTCTGACATCGGCTCCTCTCCCATGGCGGGAGCTTTCTCACTGTCTGTCTGCGGCTGTACCGGCATTTCCTGCATCGGAGTATCCGCCATCTGCTGTTGTCCGTCAGCCAGAAACGGCGATGACGGATTGGACGGCGGCTCCTCCTGCCGGACAACCGATGAAGCAACGGCTACATTCTGCACCGGTTCGGCCACCGTCGAAGACGGACGGTCCACTTTTTCCCGCATCTCTTCCATCTGTTTCAGATAACGGGCTTTCATCTCTTCAAAACTCTCTGTCATATCCATCCCCCTGCTGGCGTTTTATACCCCATTCATATGCCGCAGGTTGCGCGGACAGACGGGAAATGTAAAAAATGTGACTATTGATACAAAAAAAGCAACAATCATTTGACTTTTCCAGTGGAATCAGATATAATGAATTTGACATTAAGGCTCGTCTGAGCCAGGAAAGGGTTATGTAATGATGAAACTGAAAGTTGGAGTCCAGCTCTTCTCGGTCATGGGTGAGCTGACAGAAGATTACCTCAAAACGATGGAGAACGTCGCCAAAGCTGGCTATAAATATGTCGAATACGTCAGTCCCCGTCCAAATGCGGACGGAAAAGTCTGCTCCCCTGAGGAAATCGGCAACAAGCTGGTTGAACTGGGCCTGACCGCGATCGGCAGCCATGTTTATTTTGACCCCTATACCTCGACCCATGAGGATATGGTCAAAATCGTTGAAGACAACGTTAAAATGCACGCAGAAGCTGTTATTCTGGCAATGACCGTTATGACGACCATGGATGAAGTCAAGACCGTCGCTGCTGCCTGCAATGAAATGGGCGCTCTCGCTAAAGAACATGGCATGGCTTTCCTCTATCACAACCACTGCCAGGAATTCTATATGATCGAAGGCAAGACCGCTTATGAATGGCTGGTTGAACTGACCGATCCGGAACTGGTATCCTTCGAAGTCGATACCTTCTGGGCAACCCGCGGCGGCCAGAACCCCGTTGAATTGATTGAAAAGCTCGGCTCCAGAGCAAAACTCATCCATCAGAAGGATATGGGCAAATCTGCTGACCCGATCAACCTGGTTGAGGGCGTCACCGATATGACCAAGGAAAACTATCGCGACAAGATTTTCAGCCGTACCAATCCGACCGATATCTGCGTCGTCGGTACCGGTATCATGAATATCCCCGCGATTGTTGAAAAGGTAACCGAAATGGACTACGCTCCTTACATCATCGTTGAGCTGGACTGCTGTGCACACAGCACCGAAGAAAATTATACCACTCCTCTCTCCCCGCTCGCCAGCATCAAGGCCAGCCGGGAATATCTGGAAAAAGTAATCGGCTGAGCCTTTTCAGGCTGTCGTAACCGCTGAAAAGGCGCGCTGCAAATTCTCTTTGCAGCGCGCCTTTTTCCAAATATGCAATAAACAAAAACAGCTGCCCGGCAGAATAACTGTCAGGCAGCTGAACATCGTCTCAGATGTGCAGAATAATGGTCGCAAAGCCAAAATAAACCAGCAGCGAGATTGCGTCAACAATCGTCGTGATAAACGGGCTTGCCATAACCGCCGGGTCAAATCCCAGCTTCTTCGCAAACAGCGGCAGCGTACAGCCGATAAGCTTGGAGCAGCATACCGTAACTACCAGCGTCATGCAGATGGTCAGCGCAACCATCATCTCCAGCCGGTCAACCAACAACAGCTTAAAGAAGTTGCAGACAGCAAGGGTCACACTGCACAAAACCGCAACCCGGATTTCCTTCCAGATGACACGGAAAATATCCCGGAACTGTACTTCACCCAGAGACAAGCCACGAATAACGGTAGTGGAAGCCTGTGAACCGCAGTTTCCGCCGGTGTCCATCAGCATCGGGATATAGGCGGTCAGTACGATATATGCGGACAGCTTGTCCTCAAAAGACGTAATGATGTTTCCGGTAAAGGTCGCGGAAATCATCAGCAGCAGCAGCCACGGAATCCGTCGTTTCCACAGGTCAAATACCGATGTCTTCAGATACGGTTTGTCACCGGGCAGGATAGCCGCCATCTTTTCGATATCCTCGGTGTTCTCTTCCTGGATGACGTCGACCGCATCATCGATGGTGATAATACCGACCAGACGTTTTTCCGAGTCGACAACCGGCAGAGTCAAAATATCGTATTTCTGGAACATCTGGGCGATTGTCTCCTGATCGTCCCCTGTCTGAACCGACAGCGGGTCCTCATCCATCAGGTCTCCGACTTTCGCTTCATATGGATGCAGCAGCAGGTCGCGGACGGTGACCACACCTTCCAGCACCCGCTGTTCATCGGTAACATAGCAGGTGTAGATCGTCTCCATATCCGTTCCGACCTTGCGAATCAGGTCAAACGCATCTTTGACCGTCATCGACCGTTTCAGGTCGATCATCTCAGTGGTCATGATGCTGCCGGCGGTATCCTCTTCATACCGGCACAGACGGTTGATCTCGCTGCGGGTGTCCGGGTGGCTCAGCTGCAAAATACGTTTGACGACGTTGGCGGGGAGTTCCTCCAGCATGTCGACCGTATCGTCCATATACATCTCATCCAGAATTCTTTTCAGCTCAGCATCCGACAGCAGTGTAATCAGCCGGTGCTGGTTGTCCGAATCCAGATAGGAAAAGACCTCTGCCGCCAGACTCTTGGGCAGCAGCCGGAAGGTACGGCATCCCTGCACCGAGTCCATCTCGTCAAGCAGCTGTGCAATATCCGCCGGATGCTCATCTTCCAGAAGCATCCGTGCTTCGGAAAAATGTTTGTCTTCAATCAGCTTTAAAATCTGCTCTTTTTTTTCCATAAAAAAACCTTCCTTCCGGGCGCACCGAAAAGAAGGGGCAAATCTTTATCTGTCTGTCCTTTCCGTGCGCCGCATTATTCTGTTTTTGTCATGACACGATCGACCAGGTAACGCGTCCACACTCTCACTCCCTTTAAGGACAATTTCATTTAGAATATCCAATTCCAGAAGATATTATACTCCGTTAACAGTCGATTTGCAATCGTTTTTTTACAATATCAGACGATTTCACACATTTTCTATTGTTTTTACAATATTTCTCGGCCTGGCAGCAAAAATGTTACAGAATCTGATGATTTTGTGCAAACACCTTGTAACAGTCAGGTAAATCAGCTATCATAGAAGCAAGATAAAATTTTCCAAACCCAACCATTTTAACAGAAAGGAAGATTTGCCATGAGTTTACCGAAGAATTTTTACTGGGGCGGTTCTGCATCCTCTTTCCAGGCCGAAGGCGCCTGGGATGAAGGCGGCAAAGGTCTGTCGATTTATGATGTCCGTCCGACCGACCCCCGCTTCTCCGACTGGAAGGTCGGCATCGATTTCTACCACCGTTATAAAGAAGATATCGGCTGGCTGAAAAAGATGGGCTGCAACTTCTACCGGTTCTCGATCTGCTGGGCGCGTGTTATCCCCAACGGTGACGATGAGCCCAACGAGGAAGGCCTGCAGTTTTATGACAATGTTATCAACGAGCTGATCGCCAACGGCATCACCCCGATGATCTGCATGTACCACTTTGATACCCCCTATCACCTCGAAAAGGATTACAACGGCTTCGCCAGCCGGTATGTAGTCGATTGCTTTGAACGGTATGCACGGCTGATTATGACCCGTTATGGCGACCGGGTAAAGCACTGGATGACCTTCAACGAACAGAACCTCCATGCGATGGGACTGATTTTCTCCAACGCGGAGCGGGTTCCGGAAGGCGTCGACCCGACAAAATTCCTCTATCAGGTTAACCACAATGTTTTCCTCGCCCACTGCAAGGCTGTCAAGGTCCTGCGGGAAGTTGCTCCCGATGCCAAGATCTGCGGTATGATCGCTGCAACGCCGACCTATCCCGAAACCTGCTGCCCTGACGATGTCAACTTTGCCCTTCGCTGCAACGATTATCTGAGTTACTTCCATGCCAGTGTCTTTGCGAACGGCAAATACCCCGCATTTATGGTCAATTATCTGACCAAACACGGCTGGATGCCGGAATTCCAAGAAGGCGACGAGGAAATCCTGTCTAATACGGTCGACTACCTCGCGTTCAGCTACTACCAGAGCCAGACGGTCAAGGCGCAGGACTTCGACCAGCAGCTGCCTCCTGCCGCAGTCGCCGGCAAGGGTGGCATTAAGAACCCTTATGTCAAATACAATGAATGGGGCTGGGCAAAGGACGCTGTCGGCCTGCGTACCCTGATGCACGAGATGTATTACCGCTTTGGCAAGCCGATCTTTATCCTTGAAAACGGCGTCGGCTGCCGCGAAGAGCTGCCGGAAGACGGCAGCCTGATTCAGGACGATGAACGCATCGAATACCATAAGAACCATATCATCCAGATGAAGAAAGCAATCGAGGAAGACGGAGTTGAATGCCTGGGCTATGTCACCTGGGGACCGATTGACATCCTCTCCAGCCACTGTGAAATGGCCAAACGCTATGGCTTTGTCTTCGTCAACCGTACCGAAAAAGACCTCCGCGACCTGCGCAGAGTCCCGAAAAAGAGCTTTTACTGGATTCAGAAAGTCTTCGGCTCCAACGGCGAAGAACTGGATGGATAAAATAAACAGATACCTGCCTGCTCTCAGCAGGTGACCCAAAACGCAGAGCCGGAATCAACTCTCCCCCGGTTCTGCGTTTGTTTATAAACTCGGAACAGAAACATAAAAAGCCACAGGCGAATTTCGTCTGTGGCTTTTTGGCATATTGCTATAATCGCTGTCAGTTTTTCGATTTCAGCTTGGGGTTTTCCGGCTGGCGGTATTCCAGTACAGGTGCAGCACCCTCCCGGACCGTTTCCGGAGTAATCGTAACCTTTGCAATCGTCGGGTCGGACGGAACCTCAAACATCAGCTGGTTAAGGGTATCCTCCATGACATTGCGCAGACCACGGGCGCCCGTTTTACGCTTAATCGCTTCTTCAGCAACCGCGCGCAGGGTATCGTCTCCCATCACCAGCTCAACATCATCCAGCTTGAACAGATGGATATACTGCTTAAGCAGACTGTTGCGCGGTTCCTTGAGGACACGAACCATCTGGTCGACACTCAGGTCTTCCAGCGTCGTGACGACCGGCAGACGGCCGACCAGCTCCGGAATCAGGCCGAATTTGACCAGATCGTCCGGAATCAGGTTCTTCAGTGCTTCGCCCTTGGTGATTTCCTTTTTGCTGCGGATATCCGCGCCAAAACCGAGGGTGGAAGAATCGGTACGTTTTTCGATGATCCGCTCAATCCCCTCAAATGCGCCGCCGCAGATAAAGAGGATGTTGCTGGTATCGACCTGAATCATCTCCTGCTGGGGATGCTTGCGTCCACCCTGAGGCGGTACGTTGGAGATGGTACCCTCCAGAATCTTCAGCAATGCCTGCTGGACACCTTCGCCGCTGACGTCACGGGTAATCGAAGTGTTCTCCGATTTACGGGTGATCTTGTCGATTTCGTCAATATAAATAATGCCGTGTTCGGCTGCTTCAACGTCAAAGTCAGCTGCCTGCAGCAGACGGACCAGCACGTTTTCAACGTCGTCGCCGACATAACCGGCTTCGGTCAGCGTCGTCGCGTCCGCAATCGCAAACGGAACATTCAGAATCTTCGCCAGTGTCTGTGCCAGCAAAGTTTTGCCGACACCGGTCGGACCCAGCAGCAGGACATTACTCTTTTGCAGTTCCACATCGTCATCGTCGTCGGTGCTTTCATGCAGAATCCGCTTGTAATGGTTGTAAACCGCAACCGACAGGGTGACCTTCGCCTTATCCTGACCAATGACATACTGATCGAGAACAGCCTTGATCTCCGCCGGTTTCAGCAGCGTGATATCCTCGTCGCCGGCTACCGGTTTATAACGTGCATCAGCAACCGAAGGGAACAGCCCCTCCTCCGACAGCATCTGATAACAAAGCGCGACACATTCGTCGCAGATATTTGCATTCCCCGCATGCAGCATCCTGCGGACACTGTGATCCCGTTTTCCGCAAAAGCTGCACCGAATGGAATTATCGCCGTAATCAGCCATAAGTTTTCATTACCTGACCTTTCCTTCGTGATAACTGAGCGCTCAGCGCTTTTCAATCATCTTGTCAACCAGGCCGTATTCAACCGCCTCAGTCGCGGTCATCCAGTTGTCACGCTCGGTGTCTGCCGCAATCTGTTCAACCGGCTTTCCGGTATTGGCTGCCAGAATCTTGTTCAGTTTCTCTTTGGTCCGCTGAATATGCGCCGCCTGAATCATAATGTCGGTCGCCTGGCCCTGAGAGCCGCCGGAAGGCTGATGAATCATAACTTCCGCGTTGGGCAGGACAAAACGTTTGCCCTTGGCGCCGCTGGACAGCAGGAATGCACCCATCGATGCGGCCATACCGATGCAGATGGTCGAAACGTCGCATTTAATGTACTGCATGGTGTCATAAATTGCCATGCCGGCCGTTACGCTTCCGCCAGGACTGTTGATATACAGCTGGATGTCCTTATCGGGGTCCTGGCCTTCCAGGTACAGCAGCTGTGCTACAACCAGGCTCGCCGACGCATCGTTGACTTCTTCGCAAAGCATGACAATGCGGTCATTCAGCAGCCGGGAAAAAATATCGTAAGAACGCTCGCCGCGTCCGGTCTGTTCTACGACCATTGGAACTAAACTCATGATAAACCCTCCTGAATCTATAGAGTCGCCGGCCTCTGCCGCGATAAGCGGCGCCGGAACTACAAAAAGAGGTGAGGCAGAAGGCCCCACCCCTTATACACTGCGTCTTCTATTCTGACCGATAATCATGAAGAATTTATACCGGAAAATGGAACTTTTCCGTGAATTCTTTCCAGAAAACGTCCGGGAATAACCCCCGATTACTCGGCAACAGCGGTGCTCTTGATCAGTTCGACAGCCTTCTTCTGGGCAATGTCGTTCTTGAGCTGATCGCCCATAGCAGCTTTGATCTGCTCAGCAGTGATATTCTGAGATTTGTACTGTTCAACCAGTTTGGCGACCTCAGCCTCAACTTCTTCGTCAGTTGCGGTGATGCCTTCAGCTTCAACAATCTTCTCAAGTGCCAGCGCAACCTTGACCTGTCTGGTAGCCTGCTCTTTGAAGGAGGCACGCAGAGATTCACGGGTGCTTCCGGTGTACTGCATGTAAACATCCAGGCTCATGCCCTGAGAGGACAGACGGTATTCGAAGTCCTGAACCATCTCGTCAGCTCTTGCGTCGAACATCTCCTCAGGAATCTCGCCTTCCATGTTAGCGATGACGCCGTCGATCAGGGTGTTCTCAAAAGCGGTGTTGGCAGCATTTTCCTTGCTGGTAGTCAGCTTGGAACGAATGTCAGCCTTCAGATCATCGAGAGTGTCGAACTCGGAAACGTCTTTGACGAACTCGTCGTCCAGAGCGGGCAGCTCTTTAGCGGAAATCTCATGCAGTTTGCATTTGAAGACAGCGGGCTTGCCAGCCAGCTCAGAAGCCTGATAATCCTCCGGGAAGGTAACATTGACATCAAACTCGTCGCCGGTGTTATGGCCAACGATCTGATCTTCAAAACCGGGGATGAACTGACCGGAACCGAGGGTCAGGTTGAATCTCTCAGCCTTGCCGCCCTCAAAAGCCTTGCCGTCGACAAAGCCTTCAAAGTCGATGTTGACGATATCACCATTTGCAGCTGCGCGGTCCTCAACCGTGATGGTGCGGGCATTGCGGTTGCGCATTCTTTCGATTTCAGCGTCGACTTCTTCATCGGTAACAGGAGCAACATCCTTGGATGCCTTGATGCCCTTGTAGTTCTTGACGACAACTTCAGGTTTTACGATGCAGGTTGCCTTCATCGTAACGCCCTCTTCTTTGGAAACAGCAGTGACCTCAACTTCAGGTCTGACAACAATCTCCAGGCCGGACTCGTCGTATGCAGCCTGCAGCGCAACAGGTGCAACGTCGTTGACTGCTTCTTCAAAGAAGACGCCTTCGCCATACAGCTTTTCAATCGTCTTTCTGGGAGCTTTGCCTTTTCTGAAACCAGGAACCTGGAACTGTTTTGCTCTCTTTTTGAATACCTTATCGCAGGCAGCTGCGAACTCCTCGGCAGGAACCGAGACAATCAGTTCATACTTGTTGGTTTCAACAGGGTTTTTGGACACTAACATTGGAAACATTCCTTCCTATCGTATTCTCTGCGGATCAGACGCCAAAAAGCTTGTCTTTCCGGCAGACATGATTTACTTAACACGCAAGGTTCATTATACCACAAACTTGTAAAAAAAGCCAGTAGTTTGACACCAATTTTGCATTTGTTACAATTTATACAATTTTCATCGGGGTGAAATGGAGATAATCACAAGAAAGCAGCTGGAAATGAATTCCTTCCCGCACACCGTTGATCGCATATCCCGCTGAATAGCCGTGAATATGCCCGTAATAGACCTGTTCAATCTGGTACTGGTGCAGAACCTCCAGGATCTCCGGACAGTCCCCGCTGCCGTACACCGGCGGATAATGCAGAAAGACGACCGGTGTCCCTCCGAGCTTCTTTCCCTCTTCGAGGGACAATCGGAGCCGCCCGCACTCACGGTTGAGGACCTTTTTGTCCGTCTGATCGTTCATCCAGCCTCTTGTCCCGCAAAGGACCAGATCTTCATAACGGTAGGCGTTGTTGAACAGGATTTTCAGGGTTGTAAAGCCCTGTTCCTGAAAAAAACGCTCGACTTTAGACTTGGTGGAAAACCAGAGATCGTGGTTGCCTTTGAGCAGGATTTTCTGGCCGGGCATCCGGTCGATCCATTTAAAATCTTCGACCGTCTCGGCCAGGTCCAGCCCCCAGGAAATGTCCCCCGCGATTACAACGGTGTCCTCCGGACTTACCAGCTGCTTCCAGTTTTCCTCCAGCCGCTCAACATAATTTTCCCAGCCGCGGAAAACGTCCATCGGCTTATCTACCCCCAGCGACAGGTGCAGATCGGAGATGGCAAACAGACTCATGAACGCTTCCTTTCCTTATTTCAGCATTTCTTTGACTTTTTCGACCATCTGTTCCTTGTCAACAGAATCGGTAAAGCGGACTTTCTTGGTCTTCAGCGCCATCAGCGATGCAGGCGGCGTTGTGCCGGAAATCCGGGAGAGCATCTCCGCCTGTTCAAACGGATCGGCGGGAATCTCCTGATCGGTAATCGCTGCCAGAACTGCGTCGTTGAATTTATAAGGAGAAGCAGTCGAAGCGATGATGCACTTGGTCTTGTCGCCTGTTTCGGCGGTATAATCCTGATAGACCTTGACTGCGACCGCCGTATGGGTATCGCAGAGGTAGCCGTATTCCTCAAACGTCTTTTTGATCGTCGCAGCCGTCTGCTCATCATCGCAGAACCCGCCCCAGAAATCAGCCTGCAATTTTTCCTTTACGCTGTCCGAAACGGTATATTTTCCCTCGGACGACAGTTTGCCAAACCAGTCGCGGATTACCGCGTCGTCCTTGCCGCACAGCTGGTACAGCAGACGTTCCAGGTTAGAAGAAATCAGAATATCCATCGACGGAGAGGTTGTCGTATAAAAATCGCGGTTGCGGTCATAAACACCGGTTCGGATAAAGTCGGTCAGGACACGGTTGCGGTTGGAAGCACAGATCAGCTTGCCAATCGGCAGCCCCATCAACTTTGCATAGTACGCCGCCAGAATATTGCCGAAGTTGCCGGTCGGAACGGTGACGTTAACCGTCTCGCCCATCGCAATCTCGCCCTGCTCCACCAGCGTGGTGTATGCAGCAATATAATAAACAATCTGCGGTACCAGACGGCCCCAGTTGATCGAGTTGGCGGACGAGAACATCTGGCCGTTCTTTTCCAGCTCGGCCTCGATGACAGGGTCGGTGAAAATCTTCTTGACACCCGACTGTGCATCGTCAAAGTTGCCCTTGATCGCGCAAACCGAAACGTTTTCGCCCGACTGGGTGGTCATCTGGAGTTTCTGCATCTCGCTGACGCCATTTTCCGGATAAAATACCAGCATACGGGTATGCGGTACATCGGCAAACCCTTCCAGCGCTGCTTTTCCGGTATCGCCGGAGGTCGCAACCAGCACGACAATCTCCTTATCAGGAGCAGTCTTGCGGGAAGAGGTCGTCATCAGGAAAGGAAGCAGCTGCAATGCCATATCCTTGAACGCGCAGGTCGGACCATGCCACAGTTCCAGCAGATAGGCCGAATCCCCGACGCGGGAAATCTCCGAAATATTGGCGGAATCAAACTTCCGGTCATTATAGGCGCTATCGACGCAGTAGTCCAGTTCCTCTGATGTAAAGTCGGTCAGAAAACGGGAAAGAATCATCTTTGCTTTCTCGTTGTAACTCATCCCGATCATCTTCTCAAGGTCCTCACGGCTGAGAACCGGCAGGGTTTCGGGAACAAAAAGCCCGCCTTCCTGCGAGATACCCTGTGCGATTGCCTGCGCGGCGGTAACGATACAGCCGCTGTCTCTGGTGCTGTTGTAGTTCATCGTCTGCACTCCTTCATTAAAATAAAAAGGATATTTTTGGATATTTTGTCCTGTAAAGCAAGTTGGCTTTACAGGTTTTCCATCATGAAACGCTGGGCATTTTTAAAGGTAATCTTCTCGACCGTCTCCGGATCGAAGTGTTTGCACAGATTGGCGTGCCAGTCTGGGATGCGGTCAATCGACGGCAGACAGGAGGGCATCGCCGCTCCGTCAAAATCACTGCCGACTGCAATGCAATCTTCGCCGCCCAGGGCGATGATATGCCGGATATGCCGTCTGATTTCCTGGAAGCTCGCGTCGCTTTCGCCGTTGACAAAGACCGGGTAGAAATTAATACCGATCAGGCCTTTGCGGCGGATAATTTCTTTGATCTGCAAATCATCCAGGTTGCGGCGGTGAGAACACAGTTCAAAACAGTTGGAATGGGATGCAATAAACGGCCGCTGTGCCACTTCGCACAAATCCCAGAAGCTGTAGTTGTTCATATGGGAAACGTCGATGATAATCCTGTGGGCTTCCAGCTCCCGGACTGCTTCCTTCCCCAGTCTGGACAGTCCGGCTTCTGTCGCCGTTCCACCCGCCAGATCGGTCTCCCCGTTCCAGCAAAGCGAAAACATCCGTACACCCATCTGGTACAGCTCATCAATCCGTTCAATCCGGCCGCCCATTGCGGCGCCGCCTTCGACTGCCAGCATTGCATTGCAGACGCCGGGACGGACATTTTTCGGGTCGTAAGGCACGATCTGGTCGCTTTCCTCAAAAGCTTTCGACAGCTGCTCCGCTTCCAGCAGAAAACGATGATACCCCTTACTGCCGTGATATTCATCCGGCACAAAAGCCGCAAAAACCTGTACCCATTCGTCGAAAACCCGGCCGCGCTCTACAGAAATCGCAAAATCATTCTGTATCAGGCTCTTCCGGTTTTTCAGGCACTTACTGAGCGTATCAGCGTGCAAATCAAAATGACGCATAAGTCTGCTTCCTTTCTACAGATGGTGTCAAACTGCATCAAAAGCATTTTGAAGCCAGTCGGCCCGGAGAAAACCTCCGTCCTCATCCAGATATATTTCCAGTATGTCAAAACGTGGCTGCAACGGCAGCGGGTTTTGCATCAGATATTCCTCCGCCGTCGCCACCAGCTTCTGCCGTTTGGTGAAGGTGACTGCTTCCGCCGGAGTTGCGATCATCCGCGGGGTTCGGGTCTTAACCTCTACAAAGGCCAGAATCTCACCCTGCCGGACAACCAGGTCCAGCTCCCCACAGGGAGCATGCCAGTTGCGTGCAAGAATCTCACACCCCTGGCCGGTCAGATAACCGGCTGCCAGCTGTTCGCCGCGACTGCCGGTTGTCGGAGGAACTTCTCCCTTTTTACGGTAGTAACTTTTCAAAAACGAATGGCGGTGGACCGGTGACTCCCCGTAACGGTCCAGCATCTCGTAATGCAGTTTGGTTCCATACCCTTTGTGCCGGGGAAACTGGTACTGCGGATATGCCTTCGCCACCTCCGCCATATAATGGTCCCGTGAGACCTTCGCGACAATCGACGCCGCCGCAATCGCCGCAGACGTTCCGTCACCCTTGACCAGCAGCCTTGTCGGCAGTTCCAGTCCGGGATTGCGGTTGCCATCGACCAGCACCAGTGCCGGCCGGACAGACAGTCCGGCTACCGCACGGCGCATCGCCAGAAATGTCGCCTGTAAGATATTATATGTTTCAATCTCCTCAACTGTCGCTACACCGACCGACCAGGCAGCCGCCTTCTCCAGAATCACCGGATACAGTGCTTCCCGTTTCTTTTCGGTCAGCTTTTTGCTGTCGTTGAGTCCATCAATCGGGTTTTCAGGGTCGAGAATCACCGCCGCCGCGTATACATCTCCGGCCAGCGGACCGCGCCCGGCTTCATCCACCCCGCACAGTCCCTCGATTCCAAGGGAACGGTCGTATTCATTCAGCGTCATTGCCGGCAGCGCCTCTTTTCCTGATTATTCCTCATCCTGCGGAGGCGTTTCCAGAGACAGCAGCCCCAGTTTTCCACCGCGGTATTCGTCCAAAACGGTAATGGCAGCCCGCTCGGTATTCACCTCGCCGCCGGATACCAGCATCCCGCGTTTGCGGCCGACCAATTCCAGCAGTTCATACGGTTCCAGACCCTCCGCCATCTCCGACGTGATCTTGTACCGTGCCAGCAGCTCAGGATATCCGTCCCGAATCCAGCTGAGCAGGCGCATCGCCAGCAGCTCCAGATCGAGAATCTGGTCTTTAACTGCACCGGTGACCGCCAGACGTTCGCCGACTGCCGGGTCATCAAATTTGGGCCAGAGTACGCCGGGCATGTCCAGCAATTCCACATCCTTGCTGACGGTGACCCACTGCTTGTCTCTGGTTACGCCGGGACGGTCTTCGACCCGTGCCCGTTTTTCCCCAGCCATCCGGTTGATAAACGATGACTTCCCGACATTCGGGATGCCGACAACCATCATTCGGATTGGACGACCGGATTCGTTTTTCTCTGCCCGCCGCGCCAGCAGCTCGGACAGTTCAGAACGAACAGTTGGCAAAAAGGCATTCAGCCCCTTGCCGCTCCGGGAATCGACGGCAATCGCTGCAATTCCCTTCTTTTTAAACCACGCAATCCACTGTGCGGTCACAGCAGGGTCGGCGGTATCGCATTTATTGAGCAAAATCACCCGCTTTTTGTTGCCGATCATCGAAGCCAGTTCGGGATTCCCCGAACTGAGCGGAATCTTTGCATCCCGCAATTCCACTACGATATCCACATACGGCAGATTGGCTTTCATCAGTCTGCGGGTTTTGGCCATATGGCCGGGAAACCACTGAATTGCCGGAACCTGTTCCACAGTTACCTCCATATCTGATCATCTCAAAACAGGATGACCCAGTCTCCTTAATCAATCAGTCCAAAGGACGACAGCGGCGACAGACGAAGCACGACCTTTCCTATCACTTCGTCCACGTCGACAAATCCGACCTCGACAAACCGGCTGTCGGTCGAATGGTTGCGGTTGTCACCCATGACAAAGATGCAGCCTTCCGGAACGGTGACCGGATAATCCCAGTCCCCGTAATGCTCTTGGTCGATCTTCTCATAGATATAATCCTCGTCCAGCAGCACCCCATCGACCAGCACTTCGCCTTCGTCGTTGATTTCAACCGTCTGGCCCTCGGTCGCGATGACACGCTTGACAAGCGCTTCATCCAGACCGGTCTTCTCCGAAAGAATGACGATATCGCCCTGTTTCGGGGTATAAAACAGCATCCACTCGATCAGACGGTCGCTGTTTTGCAGCGTCGGCTCCATCGAATGGCCCTTGACCTCAACCGGGCGGATTACAAACCCAAAAATCAGCGCCACAATCACGCCGGCAAAGACAAACGCCTTGACCCATTCGATAATCTCGGTCTTGAGGGAATGTGCTTTTTTCCCCGGCTGTTCATCTGTTGCAGTCTCTTCTTCCGAAGCAGCCGTATCCGACGGTTCAGAATCAGAAGAAGTTTCCTGCTGAAGTTCAGCGCTCTGAACTTCAGCGAGTGTCTTTTCAAGTTCGTCCATCCTGCCACTTCCCTTTCTCTTCCATTATAAACCTTTTATCTTCTCAGTCTACACCGCCAAAAGAACCAAACGGATAAAACCGGAACAAAACTCTTCCTTTAATATCCGATACATTGATCAGGCCGACCGAAGTCTGCCGGCTGTCCAGCGAATGTTCGCGATTGTCCCCAAGGACAAATACCTCGCCTTCTCCCAGCGTAATCGGATAGGTCATGTCGCCCGCCGATTCGGTCGGCTCGGCAAGATACCCTTCCTCCAGGATAGTTCCGTCGACAATGACATTGCCCTGGGCGTCAATTTCGACTGTCTGACCTTCGGTTGCGATGACACGCTTGATCAGCTGCTTTTTCAGGGCATTATTGTCCGAAGTGACCACGATGTCTCCCTGCTGCGGCGTATACAGCAGCCCGGAAATCACAACACGGTCACCCTGTTCCAGTGTGGGCGACATCGAGCTGCCCTGTACCGTGACAATGTGGATGACAAAATAAAACAGTGCAAAGATGATCGCGGCCGCGATAACCAGTGCGATAATCCATCCGCGGATAATCTTTCCGACACTCTTTTTCTGCGGCTGCTCCGCCGCAACTGCCGCAGCAAATGCCGCCGCTTTCTGCACCCGTTCGGAAGGATGCGGAATCTTTGCCTGGCGCTGCTGTGCCGGTAATGACGCCGTAATTTCTTCCAGCTTGCGGCCTGCACGCAGCTGTTTGGTCAGCTGTCCGGTCTGGGTCGAGGAAGAAACTGCCATCTTCTCCAGCTCATCTTTCAGATGAGAGGCATGGTGCGGAACATTCAGATCAACTCTTGAAGAACCTGCCGGCTGATCCTTCCCGCGGGAAGGCCGTCTGGACGATGCCTGCGAAGACTTGCCGGAAGATGTACGCTTTGCCGGCTGCTGCTTCTTCCTGGGTTCCTCCGAAACGGTCTCCTTCTTGATATCATCAAAAGCATCCAGATCAATCTGGAACCCATCGTCCTTTTTGGCCGGTGCAGCAGTGGACTGCTGCTTTGGCCGTGAAGGGGCCGACGGTCGTGAAACAGTATTTCCGGCAGATTCCACTTTCGCGGCAGGCGTGCTCCCAATTCCCAGCTCCGCCAGTATTTTGTCAACTTCCTCATCGTTGCTGGTTCTCTTCTGCTCAGGTGCCATAAAAAGCAATCCATCCTTTCCTGTCTGCAATCGTTATTCCGCCGTACAGCGCGCTGCAAAACGGCGAAAAGCCGCCCTTTCCGGTACGGCAAAATTTCTCAGGATAGCACAAGAAGGGGACGTTGCCGCCCCCTTCTTCCTCATGTGCATCGAATTATACGATTTTCTCTTTGACTCTTGCTGCTTTACCAACTCTGTTGCGCAGGTAGTACAGCTTCGCACGTCTGACAACACCGTGACGCAGTACGTCAACGGAAGCAACTCTGGGCGAATGGATCGGGAATACTCTCTCGATGCCAACACCGTGAGCAACACGTCTGACGGTAAAGGTCTCGGAGATTCCGCCGTGCTTCATAGCAATGACGGTTCCTTCGAAAGCCTGGATTCTTTCCTTGTCGCCTTCGCGAATGAGTACGTTGACTCTTACGTAGTCACCGACTTCGACCTTGGGCATGTCAGCTTTCATGCTGGACTGTGCGATCAGTTTAAGTGCGTCCATGTTTTTTCCTCCTGAATTTCAGACATTCGTGCATTCTCAGTGCAGAGGACTGTCCGGATAATGTGTGATTAACATATATCCTCCGCCGCACTGTTGCGCAGCGGAACAATATCTAGTACATAATAGCATAGATTTCGGGGTTTTGCAAGTCTTTTGACAGATTTTCTAAAAGATTTTCTTCCAAAACAGCAGAATACACAGCTTTTTCGGCCCGATTCCCCTGTTTTCATCCTTTTTTGCTTACACCAGCACGACTTTCCGGAAAACCTTCTTGCCTTTCTTGATGACCATGCCTTCACGGACCGTCACCATCACGGTCGGGTCGGTCATCTTCTCACCGTCGATCGAAATACCGCCCTGCTGGACCAGACGTCTTGCCTCACCGTTGGAGGGAGCGATGCCGGCTTTGACCAGGAGGGTCAGCAGGCCGATCTCGCCTTCGACCTCAGCGGCCGGAATCTCCGAAACCGGCATATTCTCGGTGTCAGAACCAGCCGAGAAGACTGCACGTGCAGCAGCAAGTGCCTTGTCGGCCTCTTCCTTGCCGTGGACCATCTGGGTCAGCTCGTATGCCAGGCGTTCCTTAGCAGGATTGAGCTTTTCGCCGCTCAGCGTCCGCTCCATCTCCTCAATCTCCTCCAGCGGGATAAAGGTCAGCAGCTTCATGCACTTAATGACATCGTCGTCCCCGACGTTTCTCCAGTACTGGAAGAAATCGTAAGGAGAGGTCTTTTCAGCATCCAGCCAGACAGCGCCCGACTGGGTCTTGCCCATCTTCTTGCCTTCCGAGTTGAGCAGCAGAGTAATCGTCATCGCACTTGCGTCCTTGCCGAGTTTCTTACGAATCAGCTCGGTGCCGCCCAGCATGTTGCTCCACTGGTCGTCGCCGCCAAACTGCAGATTGCAGCCGTACCGCTGGAACAGTTCCAGGAAGTCGTAGCTCTGCATAATCATGTAGTTGAATTCCAGGAAGGAAAGTCCTCTCTCCAGCCGCTGTTCATAGCATTTTGCACGCAGCATGTTGTTGACCGAGAAGCAGGAGCCGATGTCCCGGATAAAATCAACATAGTTCAGGTTCAGCAGCCAGTCGGCATTGTTGACCATCATCGCCTTGCCTTCGCCGAATTCGATAAACCGGCTCATCTGCTTTTTAAAGCAATCGCAGTTGTGCTGAATCGTCTCGACGGTCATCATCTGACGCATGTCGGTGCGTCCGGACGGGTCGCCGATCATCGCGGTGCCGCCGCCGATCAGGGCAATCGGACGGTTGCCGGCCATCTGCAGACGTTTCATCAGGCACAGCGCCATAAAGTGACCAACATGCAGCGAGTCCGCCGTCGGGTCAAATCCAATATAAAAGGTCGCCTTGCCGCCGTCAATCAGTTCCTGAATCAGTTTTTCGTCGGTGACCTGCGCAATCAGTCCGCGCGCTTTGAGTTCTTCGTAACAAGTCATGTTTGTTTTCTCCTTCCGATTTTGTTCTTTACATTCTTCCCATCTGCGTCGGGGATTTTATCTTGCAAAACAAAAAATCCTCTGCCCCGCATTGGGACAGAGGACGAAATGTCAGTCAAATGGCATCCGTGTTACCACCTCAGTTCACCGGTACCTCACGGCAGCCGGCCTCACAGAGAACCTGCATTCTCTTCCGCTGTAACGGGCAGACCCGGCGTTCCCTACTTTCAACCGTTTCAGGAAGCAGCTCAAAGAGGTATTCATCATTTCCCCGCCATGTCCTTGCACCGACCGGACACTCTCTGAAGACTTTTGGAAACGACTACTCTTTCTTTTCATCGCCTATGCTATGGAGTATAACACATCTACAGATTGTTGTCAAGAAGTTTTTTCGACCGAAACCGCCTCCAGCGCTGCCGCAAGCTGTGGGTCATGGTCGGGGTCAAAGTGGACAAAATCCTCCTTCTGCTGTTCGGTCAGCGGGCACTCAATGTCCGGGATGACACCGATGCCGTTATAATTCTTGCCGCTGGACGGATTATAATAATCCGTCGTCAGCGTCAGTGAGCCGCCATCCGACAGGCTGTAGGTTGTCTGCATGACACCTTTTCCGTAAGTTACCGTCCCGACAACCGTCGCAACCCCATATTCCTGTAAATCACAGGCGAACAGTTCCGCCGCCGATGCAGTCGATTCATTGACAAGTACCGCCATCGGCAGGTCGATGCAGTCATCATCTGAGGTGTAAAGTACAACTGTTTTCCCGTCCTTGTCGGTCTTGGAAACCAGATCACCCGCCGGCAGCAGATAATCCAGCATCTCTGATACGCTGGTCAGCAGTCCGCCGCCGTTGTTCCGCAAATCAAATACCAGCCCGGTCACGCCCTGCTGCATCAACTCTTCGACCGCTTCCTTAAAAGCGGCAGGAGTCGCGTTGTTAAACGCAGAGATTTGCAGGTAGCCGATTTGGTCAAATTGCTGAAAATAAATCCCGCTGTTGACGACGTCGGCACGTTTGACCGACACGTCCATCAGCTCATCTCCCCGACGAACCGTCAGCTGCACTTCCGTACCGGCCTCGCCCTTGATCGCTGTCACTGCATCGGTATACCCCAGCGACTCGATCGACTGCCCTTCGACGCCGACAATCTCATCGCCTGCCTGCAAAATTCCCGTCGCAGGCGAATCGTCCAGCAGATACAGCACATTCAGCGCGTCAGCCCCATTCCAGGAAACTGTGATCCCAATGCCGCACAAATCGCCGTCGTTATGCGCCTGGAACTCCTCGTATGCCTCTGCGTCCCGATAACAGCTGTAGGTGTCCAACGCGCCGGCATACCCGGACGCAATGCCATTCGCCGCCGCTTCCTCATCGACATCATACAGGTAATATTCATCAATCAGGCTTTCAATCTCCTCCAGCTTTTCCGCAATCGCACCGCGGGACTGATGCTGCCAGCGCAGATACATGCCCCCTGCTCCCAGTGTAAAAAAGCTGCCGCAGAAAAAAGCGACTGCCAGCGCTGCCAGTATCCGGCGGCGCCCATGGCCGGCCGTCAGCCAGCTGCTGTTTTCGTCCTGCTGGGCTGTCTCGGTCTGAGACAGTCCCTGCTCCATGCTCATTCTCTCCTTATCCTTCATGATAACTCCCTCTCTGTCATCCGTCAGTCCGTGATACAAAAACCGGCATCCCTTTCTTCCGGGACGCCGGCTCTGATTTCAGTTTATGCAAAACAGACGCGCGGTATTACGGGCTGACATAATTCTGCGGATTCTGAGCGGCGCCGTTGATACGCACCTCAAAATGCAGATGCGGTCCGGTCGAATCGCCGGTCGAACCGACATAACCGATCGTCTGGCCCTTGGTCACGTAATCTCCGACGCTGCATCCGATGCTGGACATATGCGCATACAGAGTCGTATAGCCGTTGCCGTGGTCGACAATGACATAGTTGCCATAGCTCCAGTGAGTCGTCGCGACTACGACCGTCCCGGACTCTGCTGCGACAATCGGCGAGCCGTATACGCCGCCGCCGGAAATGTCAATACCGGTATGGTTGCTGCCCCATCTGGAACCGAATCCAGAAGTAATCGTTGAATACCCCGGCAGCGGCCAGCGGAAGCTTAAATCTCCAGTATTGACAACGGCCGTTGAACCGGCAGAACTGCCGGAAGAATCAGACGAAGAAGAGCTGCTGCTGTTGCTTGCCTGCTGCTGGGCCTGCTGAGCGGCTGCCTGCTGGGCTGCAAGCTGGGCATAAATCTGCTGGATCTCCGCTTCAACCTGCTGATCTTCGGCAATCTTTGCGTCACGGTCAGACTCATACTCTGCCTTCAATGCCTCCATATCCTGCTGAGCTGTCTCACTCTCAGAATAGGCGGTTTCCAGTTCGGCACGGGCATTATCCTGGTCTTCACGCTGAATCATCAGTTCCTGCTCGTCCAGCTGAATCTGTTCCAGTGCCGCCTCGGTATCCGATTTGGCCTGCTGCTGCTGCGCTTTAAGCTTTTCCTGTTCGTCCAGCTGAGATTTCAGCTTATTGACCAGCTGCTGGTCGCTTTCGGAAACGGCCTGCATCAGCTGAATATTGGTCACAAAATCACCGAAGCTGGAAGAAGATAACAACATCGCAAGCGAAGAGGTTTCCCCTGCTTCATACAACGCAACCATCCGCGTCTTGAACTGCTCGTAGGTATCGTCAATCTCGACCTGCTTGTCCGCAATCTCGGTATCCAGCTGGTCAATCTGCTGCTGTAACTGATCGATCTCGTCCTGCTTGCTGTCAATGTCCGACTCCAGCGACGAAATCTGCTCATCCAACAGCGCAATCTGATCCTTATACAGCGAAATCTGTTCGCTCAGCGCGCTCTGATACTCTTCCGCTTCGTCAATCTGACCTTGCAGATCGTCAATCTTTTCATTGACAGCGTCCAGCTGATCCTGTACCTGCTGCTGCTTGGCCTGAAGATCGCTCAGCGATGAGGCCATAACCGCGCCAGGATTACCAAATGCTGCCGTCAGGCAGAGTGACGCTGCAATCAAATATGTAAGAAGTTTTTTACAATGTGACTTCATCCAACAACTTTGCATGATATTTTCCACCTTTCTGGCCCTATGCAAAAAAGGCGTACCAAAAAACCGCCAAACCCCGGTCTGAACGCCAAAACAGTCGTTTCGGCCATCCACCGCCGGTTTTTCGATTTTCAGATACGCCCTGATGAATAACGATTGGAAAAAACGCCGGCTTTAAAACAGTGACAGCTTACGGGCTGACATAGCTCTGCGGGTTCTGAGTAGCACCGTTGATACGCACTTCAAAGTGCAGATGCGGTCCGGTCGAGTTGCCGGTCGAACCAACATAACCGATCGTCTGACCCTTAGTGACATAATCGCCGACACTGCATGCGATGCTCGACATATGGGCGTACAGCGTGCTGTATCCGCCGCCGTGGTCTACGATAACGTAGTTGCCGTAGCTGTAGTGCGACGCTGCAAGAATGACCGTTCCGGCTTCCGCCGCAACAATCGATGCGCCATATACGCCACCGCCGGAAATGTCAATACCGGTATGGAAGCCGCCCCATCTGGAGCCGTAAGGAGAGCTGATGTAACTGTAGCCGGGCAGCGGCCAACGGAAACTTAAGTCCCCGGCGCTGACCTGCGGAATATTGGTTGTCGTAGAGCCAGAAGAACTGTTCTGCGCAGCCTGCTGCTGTGCTGCCTGCTGCTTCTTGGCCTGTTCCGCATAGAAAGCCTGGATTTCCGCTTCAACCTGCTGCTCCTCTTCAAGAGCACTTGCCAGGTCGTCTTCATACTGCGACTTCAGCGCTTCCATGTCTTCCTGAGCAGTCTTGCTTTCTTCATATGCCTTTTCCAGCCCGGACTGCGCGACCTTCTTCTGCTCACGCTGAAGGATAATCGCTTCTTCGTCCTCCTGCACTTTGACCAGTGCCTCTTCGACCTCGCCCTTGGTGACCTCAACCTGCGTCTTGGTCTCCTCCTGCTCCGCCTTCTGGGTCTTCAGCGTGTCAACCAGCTGTTCGTCACTCTGGGAAACCGCCTGCATCAGACGAATGTTGGTGACGAAATCGCCAAAGCTGGACGAAGACAGCAGCATCGCAAGCGAAGATGTCTCGCCTGCCTGATACAACGCAACCATCCGCGTTTTAAACAGTTCGAAGGTATCTTCAATCTCGACCTGTTTGGCTGCAATGTCTTCTTCCAGCTGGTCAATATTCTCTTCCAGCTGGTCAATCTCGGCATTCTTGTCTTCAATCTCAGCTTCCAGCGCTTCAATCTGATCGTCAAACAGCGCAATCTGCTCTTTATACAGGCTGATCTGTTCGGTCAGCGTCTGCTGATATTCTTCTTCCTCGTCAATCTTGCCCTGCAGTTCATCGATCTTGTCGTTGGCAGCATCTACCTTCGACTGAATCTGCTCCTGCTCAGACTGCATCTCACTGATACTCCTGGCCGCTACCTCCTGCGCAGGCTGCAGATAGCCGCCCCCGAACAGCACTGAAACCGTCAAAGCGATCGTGATAGCGAAGACGGCAACCCGTCTTGAACGACCATTGAGCTTAACGTTTTGCATAATTCAGGATCATTCCTTCCTTCGTTGTCCACTTGTCCACTGCCGCCAAAACCTCTGGCTGACGGCTGGAACAACCGTTGTAAAGCTTCGAAATTACCATTAAAATTGATGTAAAGTCTATATACTTTACACTTTCAAATAACCCCTCATGCTGAACACACTGCCCAGACAGCCGACCGATATGCCGGAAATCAGGAAGCAAGCCAGCACGCTGGTCGCCAGCTGAGAGAACGGCATGATCTGATCCAGCACGCTCGTCATCAGCGAAGTGCTCTCCAGCCGGACAATATCCAGGAAGAAGTTGTAACCGCCCCAGACCAGTCCAAACGCAATCAGCGCGGAAATCAGTCCGAGAATAATTCCTTCCACAACAAACGGAATCCGGATAAAGGAGTTGGTCGCGCCAACATACTTCATAATGTTGATTTCCTTGCGGCGGGTAAAGACCGACGCGCGGATGGTGTTGGTGATAATGACCAGCGATACAATGACCAGCGCCGCGATAATCGCACCACCGAAAATATTGATCATCTTTCGCAGCCGTACCAGCGATTCGGTGATCTCGGTCGGTGCCTCGACGTTCTGCACATGATCCAGCTGTTCAATCTCCGTCTTCAGCTCCGACGCATTTTCAGGATCCACAATCTTGCAGCGGAAGGAAGCCGGCATAAAGTCGTCGTCCATTCCTTCCAGCAGGCCGGCGTCGCCGTCCAGATATTTATCTACGATCGTCTGCATAGCCTCCGAGCTGGAAACGAATGTGACATCGCCCAGGCCCTCGTTAGACTCCAGTACATTTTTTACTGCGTTAAGCTGTTCGTCCGTCGTGTCGGTTTCCATAAACACGACCAGCTCGTTCTGCTCGCCCACATACTCGACCATGTTGTCCACATTCAACGAAAACAGGACAGCAACGCCGACAATCAGCAGGCAGGCAATCAGCGTCCCAATCGACGCAATTGTCATCATCCGATTGTTCCACAGGTTTTTCAGCCCGCTTCGCATCAGATATCGCATACTACTTGCTCTCATTGGCCCCTCCAATAATATAATCGTCAAATACCACGCGGCCATTTTCGATATTGATTGTCCGGCCGCCAAAATACTTCACCATCTCATGCTCATGGGTAACCATCAGAATGGTCGTCCCGGCCTGCTTGTTGATCTGCTGGAGCATTTCCACGATTTCATAGGAAAATTCAGGGTCAATGTTGCCCGTCGGTTCGTCCGCGATAATCAGCGGCGGCTGGTTGATGATGGCCCTTCCCAGCGATACACGCTGCTGCTCACCACCCGAAAGCTCATAGGGATGCTGCTTGGCCTTGTGCGCCAGGTTCATCATCTCCAGCACTTCCGGAACCCGCTGACGGATTGCCTTGTTGGACTGGTCGGTCACCCGCATCGCAAACGCGACGTTTTCGTACACCGTCATGTCCGGTATCAAACGGAAATCCTGAAAGACTACCCCGACACTGCGGCGGAATTTCGGAATTTCCCGGTTTTTCAAATTGTTCAGGTTAAACCCATTGACGATGACCTGCCCGGAAGTCGCTACCGTTTCCCTCAGCAGCAGTTTCAGGATAGAGGTCTTGCCTGCGCCGGACGAACCGACAACAAACGCAAACTCACCCTGATTGACGCGCAGGTTTACATTCATCAGTGCTTCCGTTCCATTCCCATACTGGAATGAAACGTCAATCAGATCTATCATCTTTTGATCATTCCTTTGGTCTGTTTGGCGATTCCGCCGAAACCCTCCGGCTCCTTATAACCGGGTTCCCCTCCCGGTCCCAACTGCTTCCCCCAGTCTGCCGCCAAACGCAAAAATTGTGCAAAATGTGTCGATCCTGAAAACAGGATAACACATTTAAATATTCCCCTTATTACAGCAAAATCGATTTCCGCAGGTAAAAACCCACGGAAATCGTGCAGCTTTTAGAATTTGGTCGGGCTGGAATTCAGATACTTCTTGACCATCAGCGCAATCTTGAAGATGATTGCATGGTCAAATTCGCGCAGATCCAGACCTGTCAGTTTCTTGATCTTCTCCAGACGGTAAACCAGCGTGTTACGATGGACAAACAGCTTTCTGGAAGTTTCGGAAACGTTCAGGTTGTTCTCAAAGAACTTGTGAATCGTAAACAGCGTCTCGTGGTCGAGCGAATCAATCGAACCGGTCTTGAAAACCTCTTTGAGGAAGGTGTTGCACAGCGTCGTCGGCAGCTGGTAAATCAGACGCGCGATTCCCAGATTGTCATAGCTGACAATCGACTGATCGGTGTCGAATACCTTTCCGACTTCCAGTGCAACCTGCGCTTCCTTGAAGGAACGCGCCAGATCCTTGATTCCGACAACGCTGGTGCCGATACCGACAATCGCTTTGGTATAGAACTCAGAGCTGAGGGTGTCGACAATCGAGCGCGCCAGTTTCTCAAGGTCCTTCGAGTCAATGCCCGCCTTGATTTCCTTAATCAGGACGATATCGCTCTCGCTGATGTTGAAAACAAAATCTTTCTGTTTGTCCGGGAAGAGATTCTGAATCACATCATAGGCAGAAACATCATTGGTGGAAACAACTCTGACCAACAGAGCAACACGGGTAATGTCAACATTGAAATGCAGTTCCTTTGCCTTGGTAAAGATATCACCGGGCAGGATATTGTCGAGAACGACGTTTTTGATAAAATTGTTGCGGTCGTACTTCTCGTCATAATACTGCTTGATGCTCGACAGGGAAATTGCAAGAATCTGTGCATACCGTGCAGCCATCTCATCGCTGCCCTCGACAAAAACGGCATAATCCGCTTTGATATGAGGGCCAAAAGGCTTATAGGTATAGCCATCGCGAACAAACACATCGTGCGACTCACCAAAATCGACCGAATAATAATCTCCGGTTGTGCCAATCTTGGAAAGCTCGCTGCAGGCAATAATCGACGCATTTTCATCAATTACGCCGATCACCCGGTCAATGGCATCGCGCATCTGGTGGACAACACCCTGGAAAAGACGGTTGGACATATTATTACCCCTTTACCCATTTATATTTTGTCTGGAGCTGCAGGCAGGAAAAATTACGCCCGCCCAACAAATCATATAAGAATCTGTTCTAATTATACAGCATATATGACAAAAAATCAAGGCAAAATCGTAATTCCCAGCAAAAAATGTTTCTTTGTGCATAAGATTGCAGAATAATTACAATCTGTATCTGAATTGTAACATATTTTGACCGTCCGATATGTTAACTTGATGTAAATTCTTTCCCCTTTTCCACAATTTTCCCCCGTTCCCGGCAGCGTCGCTTCGCAGTTTCTACCATATTATATGGAAATAAATAAAAAAAGGCGGAAAAAACGGGCATCTGACCAATATCAGATGCCCGCCTTTCCGGGAAATATTTATGGGGGAGATGTCATTCAATTTCATCGTGAACGTCCAGATCTTCCAGAACATAAACGTCCACCTCGCGCACGCCATACTGGATGCAGCTGTCATAGGAATTCATGTACTGATCGACAAGAATCCTTCCGCTCAGCATTGCACCGCCGGTATCCGCCGCGATTGCATATCCGTAATCCCAGGAGCCGTCTTTCGTCACGATATAAAGCTTGCTCCCGTACGGAATAATATCCGGGTCTACTGCAACGTAACCTTCCGACAAATACCGGCCGGTCGCGCCATAAACCCCCGCATTCGAAGTATATGCGGTTCCAAGTCCGGAAATGACCTTTGTGGCCTGCTCCGGAATACCCTGTTCATCAAATGTCAGCCAGTCAGGCTGTTCAAGATAATCAATCGGTGCGTCACTGTCCCCAACCTGTGCACGGCCGTTGGTCACAGCTGTCGTCACGACTTCGCCGACAACTTCATCACGTGCCCATTCGCCATCGATGTACACTTCGCGGTACTCAACACGTTTCTCACCGTCAACGCCTTTCGAGAATACCTTGAGAGCTCCCTCTGCCAGATAACGGGTCGGTTCAAGATCATAATCCCACTCGATGACCTCATCCGCGTACCGGGTCTCATATGTCACCCTCGAAACTTTGATTGTCTCGCCATCCTGTACCAGATCTGTCAGCTCACTGGATACAAGATCGTCCTCGCCGAGGACAATTCCCTGTTCCTCCAGGACATCCGATACAGTCGTTTCGTCCGGCCGGAAAGACACGGTCATCCGTTCGCCGTCCGCCTCAACATAGCAGTAATCCGCACGGGTAATCGTTACAGTATAAACGTCCCGGCTGGTGGTTTCAACTGTGTAAGAATCGTTCTCGTGGAGCGTCTTGCCCACAGCCTCCATCGCTTCCTCCACCGAACCGGTAGAAGAATAATACAGCTGTGTCTCGCCGCCGTCCTGAAAATAAAACAGATATTGTGTTTCCGCGACGCCGTCGGTGACATTCATCATCATGACGCCGGTAAACATCACGCAGAGCGTACCTGCTATTTTGGATATAAGCCTCTTCACGTTATAATCGTTCCTTTCCGATCGGCGGACAAGTCCGCTTCTCAAAAGTTTCCCATTCCCGTGACAGAACGGTTGTTATCAGGCCACGGCTTTCGCCCTGAACCAGATATCCAAAACCGAACGGAGAGCGCCTGCCGTATCCTCCCCGGTCGTTGCTTATATTCTAACCACATTGTGGCAAACTGTCAAATCCGTTGAAAATCCAGTTTTTGTGCAATTTGATACAACGTCTTAGAAAAATGAGATGTTACATCCTGTTAATGTCCGACGTAACACCATGTGAAACAGTTTGTTCCCTCCATTGTAACACTTTGTTTCGCTCATTGTTACAAATGTTACTTTTTGGATTTTTCCACACAATCCTTAATAATATTGCTGTTAAAATTCAGTTTATTTTGTGTTTTCAACATTTTCCGAATTATACAGACTGTATTATTTACATTTTGTATCCGCCTTCCCCCCATTCCCGACAAAAAGCACTTGCATTTTGCGCCAGATATGGTAATATTGAAAGTGAAATACTTTGTCTCTGCCTTGAATGCGATTTTGACTGTCGTTCTCTGGCGGACACATTCAGGAAAGGTCGGATAACATGATCTACGACAACCTCTATGAAAATAACCATATCCTGCACGTCGGGACGGAACCTCCCCGCGCTTATTACATCCCCTGCGATGATGCGAGCGAAGCAATGGACAGCTTCCGCGAATCCTCTTCCCGCTTCATTCTGCTCAATGGCGACTGGAAATTCAAATATTTTGATTCCGTCCGTAAAATCTCGATCCATTACGAAAACGAACCCTGCGATCAGTTCGATTCGATACCCGTTCCCTCTGTCTGGCAGATGCACGGGTATGACCACCACCAGTACACCAACATCCGCTACCCCTTCCCCTATGACCCGCCTCATGTCCCGTTGGATAATCCCTGCGGCGTCTACCGGACCGAGTTCTGGATTGCTGATACCGACAGCCGGTATTATTTGAATTTTGAGGGCGTCGATTCCTGCATTTATCTGTGGATCAACGGCTGCTTTGTTGGTTACAGCCAGGTCTCCCATTCCACCAGCGAATTCGACATTTCTTCCTATATAAAGGAAGGCGAAAACAATCTGACCGCGCTGGTTCTCAAATGGTGCGACGGCAGTTACCTCGAAGATCAGGACAAGCTCAGAATGTCCGGTATCTTCCGTGACGTCTATCTCCTTAAACGTCCACAGCAGCATCTGCGTGATCTGACGGTAAAAACCGTTTTGTCAAATAATTTTACCAACGGCTTGCTGCAAATCGATTATACCAACCGCGGCGAACTGCCAGTCCGTTGGACGCTGTTTGACCCCGATGGCAATCGGATGGCTTCCGGCGAAAACCAGTCTGCTGTTGATGGCGTCATCTCGATTCCGGTCGATGCTCCCCTGCTCTGGAATGCTGAACAGCCTAATCTCTACTCGGTCCTGATTCAGGCCGGTGAAGAATACATCTGCCAGAAAGTTGGTTTCCGGGAAATCCGGACGGAAAACGGTGTCGTCCTCGTCAACGGCAAACCTGTCACCTTCCGCGGCGTCAACCGCCATGACTCCGACCCGGTCAAAGGGTATGCAGTCAGTGAAGAAGATCTGCTGCGCGACCTTACCCTGATGCGCCGCTATAATATCAATGCGGTCCGTACCAGCCATTACCCCAACTCTCCATTGATGCCCGAACTCTGCGACCGGTTGGGATTCTATCTGATTTCTGAATCGGACGTTGAGGCACACGGTGTCTGCACCGCGTCCGGCAATCCGGCTGATTATCAGAAACTGTACCCCACCATCGCCGCCGACCCTGACTGGAGTGAGGCAATCGTCGACCGTGTCCAGCGGAACGTCATTCGTGATAAAAACCATCCGTCGGTTGTGATCTGGTCGCTTGGCAACGAAGCCGGCTGGGGTGTCTGCTTTGCAAACGCCGCGCGTTGGGTCAAGGAATATGATGATACCCGTCTGGTCCATTACGAAGGCGAAAACTGGGGTACCGGCGAATATGACAGTTATAAGGAAGAACTCGCCGACCTCGACCTCCGCAGCTGGATGTACCCCTCGTTGCAGACTATCCGCGATTACTGTGAAAACAGCGAAAACAAAAAGCCGGTTGTCCTCTGCGAATATATCCATGCAATGGGCAACGGTCCCGGCGATGCTGAAGAATACTGGCAGCTGGTCATGCAGTATCCCAACTTCTGCGGCGGGTTTGTCTGGGAATGGTGTGACCATGCCGTTCTGATGGGCAATACCGTCGATGGCAAACCGATCTATGGATACGGCGGCGATTTTGGCGAGGTCCTCCACGACGGCAACTTCTGCATGGATGGTCTGGTCTATCCAGACCGCACACCGTCGACCGGTCTGGCTGAATATAAAAATGTCATCCGTCCGGTTCGCGCCGCGATGAACGAAGACGGCAGCTTTACCTTTACCAACCTGATGGACTTCTCTGCTACCGATGACTATCTGAAAGTCGTCTGCGAAGTTTCCGAAGATGGCGTACCGGCTGACGCTTTCGAAATTCAATTGCCCAACATCCTCCCGCATCAGAGCTGCACCGTTACCCTTGATCTTCCTGAGCCTGGTTCGAATGCAGCGGCAGTCCGGTTTGTCTACCTGCTCAAAGAAGCTACCGAACTGCTGGATGAAGGACACGAACTTGGCTTTGACCAGATTATCCTCCGCGACGGCAACCCCGCCGGTCAGCGGCTGGCTGAACTCTGCCCGCTGGATGGCAGTGAGGAAGATGAGGTCGAAGTCAGCGAAAATGATGATGCCGTAATTCTCCGCGGCGGCAACTTCCGTTATGTCTATGACAAGGCTGCCGGTGCTTTCCGGGAAATGGTATTCGACCAGTCCACCCTCCTCTGCCAGCCGATGCAGTATAACGTCTGGCGCGCTCCCACCGATAACGACCGCGAAGTCCGCGTAAAATGGCAGAACTGTGGTTATGACCGCGCTGTCACCAGAGCCTATGACACCGACGTCTTTGTCGGCAGCGAAGAAGTCACCCTCTGCACCCACCTTTCGATTGCCGCTGACTCGATTCGCAAATTTATGGATATCGATGTCCAGTGGACCGTTCACGGCAATGGTGAGGTTGACTGCGCAATCCAGGCCGTCAGAGATGCCGAGATGGTCTTCCTGCCCAGATTCGGTATCCGGATGATGCTGCCGGATAAGATGGACGAGATTGAATACTATGGTTATGGTCCGTTTGAAAGCTACTCCGACAAACATCGCGCAAGCTGGCTGGGTGTCTTCGGTGCAAAACGGGATGAGCTGCATGAAGATTACCTCAAGCCTCAGGAAAACGGCAGCCACTATGGCTGTAAGTACCTGACCATCGGCGATGAACGCACCGCGCTGTTTATTTCGGGTGACAGCTTCAGCTTCAACGCCTCCCGCTATACCGAAGAAGAATTGACCCACAAGATGCACAACTATGAACTCAATCCTTCTCCCTGGACCGTTCTGTGCATCGACTACAAGCAGAGCGGCATCGGTTCCAATTCCTGCGGACCCGAACTGCTTGAACAGTATCGGCTGGATGATGCTTCCTTTGATTTCCGGTTCACCATCACACCGGTGTCCTTTGAAAAATCATATGAGTAAAAATATAAACTAAAGTGAGACAAACGCTTTGGTTCATAAGCTGGCGGCCGCTCTCTAATCTGAGCGGCCGCTTTACGCAAAAACAGGCAGTGGTGAAAAACCGCTGCCTGTTTTCATTTGGACGTGTATAGAAATATACCGTTCCAAAACAAATATCGCGTCTGGATTCAGTCATCCCCGTGACCTTTTAAAAACCATATGAGTAAAAATATAAACCAAATACACTTTGTTTCATATAAAAGCAGTTCCGCCAATAGCAAAAAGCTGCTATACAAAATCAATCTGCCTTGTTATCCTCTATTTCCCGCTCAAAAATAGAATATTTCCAGTCATCTGTTCCAGAAATAAGTCTCCAACCCTGTTTTCCATATTCGTTCAACTTTTCTATATATTTGTTTAGCTTTACATGGACATTAAAAGAAGGTTCTGCACTTAAATCGACCGTCATATATTCATATCTTTTCATATGAAAGAACTCCTTTCTGAATCCTGATTGATTGTCATTATACCACGCCTGCTTCATCATTACAAGATATCGGAACACAGTCCTGTTAAAATCATATGAGTAAAAATATTGATCAAATTGGATTTTCCCGCCAGTATTGGACGATAAACAACAAGGCGGCTGCCCGAAAGCAACCGCCTTAAATGCACTTATTCTGTAATTACTCTACGCCATTCCAGCAGTAGGTGCACAGTTTGTCCGGATCAATCCCAACCGATTCGATCATGTCGTCCAGTCGATGATACCGCAGTGAGGTGAAGTGCAGCCGTTCGCAGATCTTCTGCACCATCTTTTCATACTTCTCGCTGTCAGGGTCAGCATAGCTGCGGACAGTCTCCTCGCTTGCCTTCTCCCCTTCCAGCTCGTCGATCACCTGACGTGCGATCAGCTCCATCTCGGAGGTCGAACGCGAGAAATTCAGGTATTTGCAGCCAAACAGAATCGGCGGGCAGGCAGGACGAATATGAACCTCTTTGGCTCCGGATTCATACAGGAATTCGGTCGTCTCCCGTGTCTGAGTACCACGGACGATCGAGTCGTCAATCAGCAGCAGCTTCTGTCCATCAATCAGATCATGTACCGGAATCAGCTTCATCTTGGCAATCAGATTGCGCTTGCTCTGATAGGTCGGCATAAAGGAACGAGGCCAGGTGGGGGTGTATTTGATAAACGGACGGGAGAACGGAATCCCCGACTCATTCGCGTAACCGATCGCGTGTGCTGTGCCCGAATCGGGAATACCCGCGACGATATCCGGCTGAGCATCGTCCCGTCTGGCCAGCAGCCGGCCGCAGTTGTACCGCATCTTCTCGACGCTGATGCCTTCATACGACGAAGACGGATAGCCGTAATAAACCCACAGGAAGGTGCAGATCTTCATCTTGTCGCCGGGCGCTGCCAGCACTTTGACACCGTCTGCGTCAAAGACGACAATCTCACCGGGTCCGAGTTCTTTATAATCGTGGTAGCCGAGGTTCAGGTAGGCAAAGCTTTCAAAGCTTGCGCAGAAACCGTCTTCCTTCTGGCCCAGTACGATCGGCGTTCTTCCCATCTTATCCCGTGCAGCATAAATGCCCTTCGGGGTCAGAATCAGCATGCTCAGCGAACCTTCGACGATCTCCTGCGCATATTTGATGCCGTCGATAAAGTTCTCCTTCTGGTCAATAATCGCCGCGACCAGTTCGGTCGGGTTGATCTCCCCGTTCTGCATCTCAAAGAAATGCGTCTTCGGGTCGATGACATTCTGGAGAATCTCCGAAATGTTGTTGATTTTGCCGACGGTTGTGATCGCGTAGCTGCCATGATGGGAACGAATGAAAATCGGCTGTGCCTCATAGTCAGAAATACATCCGATACCAAGGGTGCCGTGCATGTTGACCGATTCACTTTCGAATTTCGTCCGGAAAGGCGCGTTCTCAATATTGTGAATTGCCTTGTCAAATCCGTGTTCCTTGTCGTACACGGCCATTCCGGCCCGGCGTGTCCCCAGGTGAGAATGATAGTCTATGCCGAAAAAGAGATCAAATACACAATCTTCGTGGGACGCAGCGCCAAAAAATCCTCCCATATTTTACACCTCTGTCTTGATTCGTCAATCGTTTATTGCATCCAGCGGGCGGTTTTCACCCAAAATAAAAAACCATTTTTATGATATCACATTCTTCCTTCTCCTGCAATGTACATATTTTCCAAACTGACCGCCGTATGTGGTCAGCTTTTTTCAGCGTTTCTTAGAATTCCCGCTGTTTTTCGCATCATTTCCCTCTATGACATTCGGTCAGCGGCAGAATCTTTTTTATTTCCAGTTTTTTTAAAAAAGCCCTTGCATTTCCCGAACAAATCTGCTATAATAAAAAAGCTGTGAAACGCGTCCGTAGCTCAGTTGGATAGAGCGTTGGACTCCGACTCCAAAGGTCGCAGGTTCGACTCCTGTCGGGCGCACCAGCTGGAAAGCTCTGATGTGTCATCACATCAGAGCTTTTGTTTTATCTTCTACTTCTCAGGAGGTCGTTTGTCATGAGCTATATTCCCACCCCGGAACAGGCCTTTGAACTGGTCAAACAGTACAACCAGCAGCCGTTCCACCTTCAGCATGCACAGATTGTCGGTAAAGTCCTCGGTACCATCGCCGCCGAAGCTGACCCCGGCCATGAGGATTATTGGAAAACCGTCGGTATCCTCCATGATATCGATTTTGAACAGTGGCCCGACCAGCATTGCGTCAAAGCCAATAAGCTGCTCCATGAACTGGATATCGACGAGGGTGTAATCCATGCTGTCGTCAGCCATGGCTACGGAATCTGCGCCGATGTCCAACCGACCCTGCTGATGGAAAAATACCTGTTCGCGGTCGATGAACTGACCGGCCTGATCGGTGCCGCCGCTCTGATGCGTCCTACCGGGTTGGAAGGAATGGAAGTTAAATCGGTGATGAAAAAATTCAAGGATAAAAAGTTCGCCGCCGGCTGCTCCCGTGAGGTCATCTCCCGCGGCGCAGAAATGCTGGGCCTGACCGTTCAGGAACTGATCGCTAAAGTCCTGCCCGCTATGGCAGAATAACACATATATCTGTTCGCTATTACAGCCCAGTCGGGATGATGTATCCCGGCTGGGCTGTCTGTGTTTGCGGCGTTTCTCAGCAATCCTGCTGATATACTTCTGATGTATAGCTTCTGTGTCCGGCAAGCGGCCAGCGCTCCCCTGTCAGCTGGATTTCCTGGGTAAATGCGATATCTGCCGACGACGTACCAACCATGATGTCCAGTGCGCCCGGTTCAACGACAAACTCCATCTCTTCATTATAATAGCCAAGCTGGGAAGTCTGAACGGCAAAATTTACCCGTTTCGACTGGCCTGGGGTGAGGCTGACTCGGAGAAAGCCGGTCAGCTGTTTCCATGGGCGGGTCACATAAGCATCTTTAAAATGGGTGTACAGCTGGACGACCTCGTCACCCGGACGTGTACCGGTATTGGTGACCCTGACCGAAAGGCGGATGACACCACCCCTTGTCGGGACCTCCGTCTGCTCAATCTGCAAATCGAACAGTGCAAACGTCGTGTAGGACAGCCCATACCCGAACGGATAGAGCGGACGGGATGGGGCGTCAACATATCCACCTGAAAAGATCGGATTGCCGCCGTACACATCCTCATACCCCGAACCGACCTTATGATTATAGAAAATGGGCACCTGTCCGACTGTCCGCGGGAAGATTACCGGCAGTTTGCCGCCCGGATTGATCGTCCCGTCCAGCAGATCGGCTACCGCTTTTCCGGCATAGGGACCGGGCATCCATGCCTGTACAATCGCGCTGCAATGTCTGTCCGCCCACGGAATCGCAAAACATCCGGGTCCGTACAGCACCAGTACCACCGGTTTTCCTGCCGCGGCGACCGCTTCCAGCAATGCCTGCTGTTCGCCGGGAAGGTCAAGTGAACAACGGTCCTTGCCTTCACCGCCGGTCACATTGACCCATCCGCAGTTGCCGCCGAGTGCCATAATGACGACATCTGATTCTTTGGCGGCGGCGATTGCTTCGGCAAAACCGTCCTGACCGGGTTTGACAATATCGCAGCCGGGTGCGTATCTGACTGTATACCGTTCGCGCAGGACTTCATAAAGTGACGCGCAGCCAACCCGGCGCAGACTGGTTGTCATATCACAAATCCGTGCCTTTTGCTCCTCATTGAACAGGTCAACCATGCTGGCAAACGCGCCGCCGGACTTTTTCTTCTTTGGGACCTGGTATCCGGGCGAAGCATCTTCTTTCGCGCTTTCGTCCTTCATCCCGCCGATGGTAATCTTGTCTGAATCCTTGCCGCGGGATGCGTCGATCATCTCCAGATAGGCTGGATAGGTGTATCCGCTGATCGGATAGCGCAGGCTGTCTGCATGTGGGCCAATGACTGCAAGTTTCGGTTTGCCGGTCAGAGGCAGGATGCCATCGTTTTTCAGCAGGGTCAGCGACTGTTCGGCAGCTTTCAAAGAAAGCTGCTGTTTTTGGGGATTCGTCATCGCCTTTTTCACCGCGTCCAGATCGACATATGGGTTTTCGAACAGCCCACATGCAAACTTGATGGTCAGGATTCTGCGGACCGATTCGTCCAGCAGCGCTTCGTCCAGCTTCCCCTCCCGGACATACCGCGGCAGCTGCTTATAGGTGCCGCCGACCGGAATTTCGGTGTCACATCCGCCTTTGATCGCGTACAGCCCTGCCTCCTCATACGACCGTACAACCTTATTGGTCGAATACAGCCGTGCGACACCGCCGCCATCTGAGGTCAGCATTCCTTTAAATCCCATCGTATCCCGCAACAGGCTGCGCGCAATCTTTTCCGTCAATCTCTGAATAGGACGCCATCATGCCGCTGACGTTTGCCTCCTTTGCCGCTGCTTCAAATGGGGTCGCAAAGGTTTCGTACAGCTCCCGGTCACCAATCCGTTCGGCGGCACAGTTGAGGCCCGCCTGGCTCTCGGCATATCCGAGAAAATGCTTGGCAATACACCCGATGCCGTGCTGCTGCATCCCACGGATATAGTGAATGCCCATCTGGCTGACCAGATACGGGTCTTCGCCGAACGTTTCGTAAGTCCTTCCCCAGCGTGGGTCACGGGATACGTCAATAACCGGGCTCATCGCTGAATTGATGCCGACTGCTTTCGACTCCTGCCCGATGATGTCCGCGACCGCTTCCAGCAGCTCCGGCTGCCAGGTGGACGCCATGTTCAGCATCGACGGGAAAATCGTCCCGCCTGCCGCCGGATACCCGCAGAGGTTTTCCGATTGCAGTGCAACCGGTATTCCCAGCCGCGTCTCCTCGACAAAAAAGTGCTGGAGCTGGTTGGTGACTTCGGCAATCACCATCGGGTCAGCAATTCCGACCAGTGAATACTGGGTAAACCGGCCTTGACCGTCCGAAAACTGCTCCCGAAGGGCATCCATATCCACTTTGCCGTCCTCCATAAAGGATACCGCCAGATTTCCACACAACTGCGCGGCTTTTTCTTCCAACGTCATCCGGGACAGCAGATCTTCCACCCGCTCGTCAACCGGCAATGCAGGGTCTTTATACTTTTCCATCGTATTATTTTCCCGTCCTTTCTGACCTGAATTTACGCGCCGGGCTTGCCGAGCGCTTTGAACATCCATCCCTTGTATGCTTCTACGCCGGGCTGATCAAATGGATTGACCCCCAGCAGGACGCTTGAAAGTACGCAGGTAAACTGATAAAAATAAAACAGCTCTCCAAAGGTTTCCATATCCAGCCGGTCAAGCGTCAGTGTCAGGCAGGGAAGTTTCTGTGCATGTGCGGTACGGGTCGCCATGAAGGACGCCTTGTTGATTTCCCAGAAGTCTTTCCCGTCCAGATAGCCGAACCGGTCATCCACCTCGTCCGGGTTACAGATCAGGCTGGACTGCTGCTCTTTGATATCCAGAAACGTCTCAAACAGAATCGGGCTGCCATCCTGCACAAACTGTCCGACCGAATGCAGCTCTTCTGAATATTCCGATGCGACCGGAAACAGACCCTTTCCGCATTTTCCCTCACTTTCGGCAAAGAGCTGTATCCACCATTTATAAAACCACTTCAGCTGCGGTTCAAAGGAGGAAAGCATCTCCAGATGGTAACCGTCATGGTACAGCATATTCCGAATGACTGCGTATCTCAATGCCGGGTTTTCGTCGGCAGGCAGTGTGTACAGCTGTTTTTGCATCTCCGTCCCGCCTCTGACCAGTGCCCGGATATCCAGACCGGCAACTGCCATCGGCAGTAAACCGACATTGCTCATTGCGGTATACCGTCCGCCGATATCGGTCGGGAATGCAAGGAAGGTGTAACCCTCTTCCCGGCAGATTTCTTCCAGCCGGCTGCCGGGTGTACCTGTCGCAATTGTCCGGCGTGCGGCCTCTTCTTTTCCGAAACGGCTGACCAGCAGCTGACGCAGCACTCGGAAAGATGCTCCCGGTTCCAGTGTTTCAAAGTTCTTTGCAATGCAGTCGATGGTAAAGCGTTTGCCTTCCAGCATCGAAAGCATCCGGTTCATTGCCGCCGGTGACAGGGTGTTCCCTGCCCAGATGATTTCAACCCCGCTCTTCCCGCGAAAAGCTTCTACGACTGAACGCGCGGCATTGTTGGAACCGCCGACGCCGATGACGACAAATGCGTCTGAAACCGCGGCAACCTGTGCAGCAATCTCTTCCAGACGGGAAATGGTCTGTTCACCGGCCCATTTGGTGACATCCATCCAGCCCATCGAGTCGGTGTCCAGTCCCTTTCCGGCTTTTACTGCTTCCAAAACCGGCGCCGCTTCCCGGCAGGCAATCGCGACCCGTTCATCGGTCAGCAGCTTTTGGGGGGTATTGTCCAGCATTTCGAGTGATAACATCCCTGCTACTCCTTTCTGTCAATCGCTTGATTATCCACAGCAGCCGTTCCGGTGACCGTAGGCATCCATTCCGTCTTTGGAGGGGTCCTTCATTCCAAGGTGAACCGACGCGGTCTTAAAGGTGAGCGGCAGGGCAAGAATATTCGGGTGGCTGCCGACATATTTGCGCATCGCGTCTTGCAGCGCTTCTTCAAAAGTCGCACGTGTTTTCAGCCCCATTCCGCGGGCATATCCCGGCTGCTGTGCGCCGACAATATAAATCGCAGAGGTGTTCATCTCGGCAATATGGCCGCAGGACATCATCGAAAAACCATGGAACGGGTGGAAAGCATTGGCAAAACGGTATTTGCGGATACACTCCTGATTGGTCGCGAAGTATTCGCCGTACCGGTTCATGTCCGGCAGGATATTCATGTAGTCTTTCTGGAACATCTCGTACAGTTCCCGCAGATAGGGCCAGCGCTCATCATGGAAAAAGCCGTTGCAAATGGAAGAACAGATAATCACGCAATTGTCGCTCATAACCCGTTTGAAGCGCAAAACCTGTGCCGACAATGCCTGCATCATCATGATCGGGTTGGTACCCATGCCGTCGCCGTAGTGAAAATTCTGCGGCATCCCAAAGACCAGCACGTCATACTTTTTCTCTGCCCAATGGACATAGGTGCGTTTGTCTGCGTCCACCCAGGAAAGCGGCATCATCTCTTTTGCGTATCCTGACCAGATGGAAATCTGGCGCGATTTCGAGTCAAGTACCGCGTCGCAGCAGAAAAAGGGATGCCCCATCTTTTCTTCCATATACATCCCGATTTCATTAAATTTGGTCCGCATCAGGCTGCCGCCGTTGACCGGCGTGAAATCGTCACGGTGCATAACCGATGGGACATGATGAGAAGCAATCGAACGCCAGTTGGTGATGCCGGTCGCGCAGTGTTTATACCCGCCAGAGTAACCACCATACGGATTGCCCTGTACATGGCCGATCAGAATCGGAATGTCCGCTTCGTATACATACCGGTTGATACTGACCGGGTCCCCTCTCCGCGTCCGTCCCAGATCAACCATATTCTCCGGGTCCTCCGAATCGTGGCTGATCATCTGATTGGTCGGCCAGAACTCGGAAAACAACTCATCCCCAAATATTGCACGGGCATCCTGTTCGGTCGAACGTGGATGCAGGCCATTGGAGATGATAAACAGGATGTCCTCTTTCCGAACCCCTTTGGCGTACAGCTCCCGCAGGATGTATTTAATGGAGAGCTTCCGGTGGCTGGTCGGCTGTTCGCCGCCTTTGACACGGTCGGGCACAACAAATACAACAATCGGTGCCAGACGGTTGACTCCGCCAAAAACAGTCGGAATATCAAACCGTTTCAGATTTAAAAAGATGTATTTCATTGCGCTGCTCCTTTCATTAAATACCTTTTTCCCGGTACCGCGCCGCCATCTGTTCGAGGGACACCCGTTCGACTTCTGGTGCTTTTCCATAACTGCCAAACTGGACAATCAGTGTCCCGATGACCTCTTTGACGCCGCGTTCTACACAGTCGATAATGCTGCCGACATCCGCGTCCGGTATATTTCCGGTCGTTACGGTATCCATAATCGGTGGGAAAAAGACGCGTGGGTCAAATGCCGTCAGGTTTGCTTCCAGCAGCCGGTAAATTTCTCCGATCGAGCTGCTTTCGCGAAGAGACGGGTTATCCCGGAAAAGTTCTTTCATATTCCGGGTGACGGCCAGGCGGATATCGGTGTCGACGTTGATCTTGCTGATACCGCAGTGGGAAACGTCAATCAGCTGTTCAATCGGGATGCCGTGGGCATTTTCGATTTTACCGCCCATTGCGTTGATCTCCCGGACAATATACTGCGGAACGGTCGAGGAACCATGCGATACCAGAAATCCGTCAATTCCTTCATGCCGCATCGATTCTTTGATGGCAATCGCGATTTCCCGGCGAATTTTGGTATCACGGCCTTTATTCGCACCGTGGCAGGTACCATAACTGATCGCCAGTGCGTCACAGCCGGTCTTTTTGAAAAACTCAATCGCCTTGAGCGGATTGGTATAGGTGGAAGTTTCCGAAAAAATATGGTCTTCCACCCCTGCGAGTACCCCAAGTTCCCCTTCAACCGTCACGCCGAGCGGATGGGCATACCGCACGACTTCACGGGTCAGCGCAACATTCTCTTCAAACGGCAGTGCGCTTCCGTCAATCATGACGGAAGTGTATCCTCCTTCAATTGCGGCAATGCAGGAATCAAGGTTTTTGCCGTGGTCAAGGTGCAGTGCAATCGGAATCGGTGAAGTTTCACCGAATTTCCGGACCGCGTCGGCTATCCGTTTTGCACCACGTTTTTTATCTTCCAGCGTTGCGTTTGCAAAGTCTGTTCGGCCGCCCATAAATCCGTTTGCCAGGTCTGCACCCTGCAAAATGGCCGGACTGCGAAACATTTCATGTACTTCAATCGCCGCTTTCGCCTGTGCGACTGCATTGACGTTAAATGCACCCTGCGCGTAATTCCCGCGATCTGCCGTCTCTAAAATCGCCCTCATTGGTACCAGCATAGTCTCTGTTCTCCTTTTTTGTTTTCTCAGAATCAGTTGTTTCGAAAACTCACCATCTCCGGCAGCGGGCCGCCGATCAATGGTGCAGCCCACTGAATAAATGCGTCGGTTACATGGTTGCCTTTGGAATTGATAAAGGCGTCCGGAACCTTCTTTTCGGTCAGCATGACCTCGTTGATCGATACCAGAAACGGCTCGACACGGTAAGGTTCATCGGATACACGCCGGAATGCAACCATCTTTCCGGTTTCGCCATCCAGCACCGCACGGCATGCCATCTCTCCGGCCAGTACCGCTTCATCCCGGTCAACTGTGCTCTGACAGCAGATGGATGCACGCCCCAGCAATCCTGGCTTTTCCGCACGCGCTTTATACCCCAGCTTTTTCTGTACCAGTCCCGCCAGGTAGCCGCCGACGTCGCCAAAATAGACATCCCGGCCAATCGTGTAAGACGGTTCCGCAACCGGCTGGCCATCTTCCCGGCACAGACCTTCACTGACAACGACAACCAGCCCTTTCTTCCGGGTCAGCAGCCCACTGACGTCCTGCAAAAACTGATCTTCCGAAAACGCCCGCTCCGGCAGATAAATCAGGTCAGGTCCCGTACACCCGCCGCCTGCCGCAAGTGCCGACGAAGCTGCAACCCATCCGGCGTTCCGCCCGGAGGTCTCCAGTATCACAACATGGATCGGCATCGACGCAACGTCTATGCACAGTTCCCGCGTACTGACCGCGATGTACCGCGCAGCACTTCCATATCCGGGTGCATGGTCGGTGATGGCGATATCGTTGTCCATCGTCTTGGGAATCCCAATCACACGGACGTCCATTCCCTGACGTGCACACTCCTGATAAAGTTTTCCGCAGGTGTCCATCGTCCCGTTTCCGCCGTTGCAGAGAATACAGTCAATGCCGTATTTCCGGATAACCTCTGCCATCTTCCGGTATTCCGCTTCCCGCAGCCGGTCACGGGAAGTTCCAATCGCTGAGCCTGGTGTTGTAAGCAGCAGCTCCAGGCGTGCGTCCGGTATCTCTTTCAAATCCCGCAGTTGTTCCCGCATCAAACCGCCGCTGCCGCCGATAGCTGCGTAAATATGCCCGACATCACCGTGCCTTTTGGCTTCACGGATGACACCATACAACGATGAATTGATGACGGCAGTCGGTCCGCCTCCATGCAGAATCAGAATGTTTTTCACAATAGCGCTCCTTCCTGTTTCTTAAAATAATTAATAAACTGTGGTCAAAAAGTTCGTACCCTGTTTATTAAAATCTTTAATAAACAGGGTACCAATTTTCTGGTTCGTCCAACAACCCGCCGGATAAACCGGAAAACCTTATTCTCCCTGAATACAAAAATGCTCAATCACTGCCGCCGCTGCTCCCAATGCACCTCCATACCGGTTGAACTCCAGAAAACGTATCTGTACCTGCTGCTCATTCAAACCATAAAAATGAGAACGCGCATATTTTAACAACAGCTCTTTGTTGGATTCATATCGGAACAGATACCCTTCCACCAACACCTGCGCCGGCGAAATCAGGTTGACAACATTGGCCAGCGCCAACCCTAAATACCGCAGTGCATTTTCCATCACTTCCGCTATGTCCGGATCTCCCGCCTGCTGTGCCTGCAGCACCGCCCGAATATCCGGCGGCTGGTCTCCACAGATGGCCGCAAGCGTTCGGGCACGTCCGGCCTGTCGCTGCTCGGTACAGTCCCGCAAAATCGCCGTTTCACCGGTCAGTGATTCCAGACATCCCCTCCGTCCACAGGTCGGGCAAATCCTCCCGCCTGGCTGCATCACCATATGGCCAAGTTCGCCCGCTCCCGACGTCGACCCGGACAGAACCCGCCCGCGTATCATCAATGGACAGGCAATTCCTTTGGATACAAACAGATAGGCAAACAGATTCTCTGTCTCTTTTCCGTGAAACAGTGCCTGCCCGCCTGCTCGCATCCGGACATTGTTGTCCACCATCACCGGTACACCCAACCTCTGGGAAAGATCTCCGGCAATCGGACGATTGTCCCATTTCCGGCCAAGAATCGAGGTCCGCACTTCGCCGCTCTCACGGCTGACAAATCCCGGCAGCCCCAGTCCGACGCCCATCAGCTTGTCCTCATTTAAATAAGGTCGAAGCGCCGTTTCCAGTTGTTCCAGCATTTCGTCATACTCCTGAACCGCCGGCAGCAACGTCTGTGCGACCGGATTCCCGACCAGATCGGTCAGTACAACAGCAGTCTCGTACGGCCCAAGCTCCACGCCAAGTGCACGCCCTGCTTCCGGATTAAACCCCAAAAGCAACGGTGGCCGTCCACCTGCACTCCCGGCAGGTTCCGCCATCAGCGTCTCTGTCAACAGGCCATCCTCCAGCATCTGTGCCACACTGGTTGTGACCGTCGGAAGAGTCAGCCCCAGCTCGTGAGCAATCTCTGTTCTGGTAATCGGTGCGCGGCGATAGATGATCTCACGGATATGGGTGCGGTTGCGCCGGCGAACTTCCGACAAACCGCCTGTTTTATTTCCATCCATCTGTTTTGATTTCTCCAGTTTATTAAAAAAATTAAGTATCTGTTATATTCAGGATAACCGATTTTGCCAGAAAATACAATAGGCGTTTCTCACAATTATCCACCCGCTTTTTCGGCACTTCTCCCTTAACCCCTGTTCGTCCAACCTAAAATCCGAAATTCAACATCAATTAAGGTCATTTTGTATATGATTTTTCATTCAATGGTCCATTTTTTTGATAAAAAAAGTCCGTTTTTTGGTAGCCAGACGGTGCGAAAACTGTTATAATATAGAAAACGTTTGATGCCCTGTTTTGTCAGATTGTTTTGTAACCAATTTATCTCTGCTATCGAAAGGATGTCTAAAATGCGCGAATACGACAAAAGTCATGTGGAATTTTTGCATTTGCAGCAAACCCCGGAATTGGTCCACGGCGCTCCGATTATCATTAAGCGCTCTCCCACTGAACCTCGCCCCGGCTGCGCTGACCACCACGAACAGGCCTGCATGAAAATGCACTGGGTCGCTCGTGAGGACAACAAACAAGATGAAAAACCCCAAACCCCGCAGCAGGCTCTCCAGAAAATGCGCGATCAGATGGGCTTCCCAAACCACAATATCTGCTCGGTCGAAATCCATACCAAGTTTGAAACCATCCATAACGGTGAAAATGAGGTCGGCCTGTGGCGCTACTACCGCCGTGATACCCAGTACCAGAAAAACCGCCCCTGCTTTATCTTTTACCATGGCGGCGGCTGGATTGGCGGCACCCCTTATACCGTCGAAAACCCCTGCCGGCTGATTGCAGAACTGTCCGGCGGTGTCGTATTTAATGTCGACTACTCCCTCGCTCCTGAGAAAAAATATCCTAATGGCGTAAACGACTGCTGGGCTGCACTCTGTCACGTCTACCAGCATGCCGAAGAGTACGGCATCGACCCCCATAAAATCGCAGTCGGCGGCGACTCCGCCGGTGGCAATATGACGGCTGTCGTTTCGCTGATGGACCGCGACCGGGGAACCCATATGGTCGCACTTCAGGTCCCGATGTACGCCGCTGTCACCTTCAAGGGCAGCGCTACCCCTGGCTATCATTTCAGTATCGCGGAATATGAATTCGACCCCTCTCAGGAAGCTGAACTGAACCCGCGTGTCGCTATCTCCCGCCCCAAAGATGAGGAACATGACGATGAAATCATGATGGGCAATCTGTACTTCGATGACCCGGAAAAACAGTGCCTTGAAACTTACGCCTCTCCGCTGATGGAAAAAGACTACACCGGCATGCCTCGCTGCCTCTCTGTCTCCTGTGAATACGACGGACTGCGCATTCAGGACGAATTGTATGCCAAACGGCTGGCTGAAGCGGGTGTTCCGGTCAAATCCATCCGTTACCGCGGCGTCTCCCACGCCTTTATCGACCGGCTGGGCTTTGTCCCGCAGGCCGAAGATCTCTGTATCGAAATTGCGGATGCAATGAAAGAAATGTAAATAAATAAAATGGAATAGAAAGGACGATTTTTATGGCAAAGTTTACCTGTAATTTCATCTCTTACACCCTCCGTCGGACGGTCGACATCACTGTCATTATCCCCTCCGTCACGATTCCCGAATCGATGGGAATGACCCTCCCCAAAGGTGAAAAACCACATCATCAGAAACCTGACAAATACCCTGTCCTCTATCTGCTGCACGGCATGGGCAACAACCATGCCCAGTGGACCGGTTATACCAAAGTCGAACTGTTCGCTGAAGAACGCAATATCGCTGTAGTCATGCTGTCGGCTGAAAACAAGTCCTATGTCAATATGTACGGCGACAAATTCTTTGACTTTGTGTCGGAAGAACTCCCCGACTTTGTCAAGGGGATGTTCCCTGTCTCCGACCGTCCAGAAGATACTTATATCGCCGGTCTGTCGATGGGCGGCTTTGGTACGCTGGTGCACGCGTTCTCTCACCCCGAACGGTTCGCAGCACTGGGCGCTTTCTCGGCTGCTGTTCAGCTGAACCCTTACTCGCTGGCAGGTGACGACGAGGCGGAAAAACATCCGATCGCAGAAGAATATGACCCGCTCTCGCTGGTGAAAAAGTGCGTCGCTGATGGTAAAAAACTCCCGAAAATCTACATCGCCTGTGGTGAAAATGACTTCCTTTATGAGGCAAACAAGGAATTCGTAAAACAGTTGGAGACACTCGGTCTGGAAGTTGAAACCGACTTCGTCCCCGGTTATACCCACGAATGGAGATTCTGGAACCTGGAGGTCGAAAAGTTCCTCGACTGGATTACCCGTTCCGACGCTTACGCTGCAAGCAAACGTCAGGTTTGATCTGAAATCTGTCCTATTAAAACCCAAAGCACCCGCTGCCGTGTACCCTTTTGGGGTTCCGCGGCAGCGGGTGCTTTTTGCTGTCAATTATTCACCATATGGATAAATGTGCTCCGATTTTGACTGATATTCTCTGAGTGAGACGATTTTTCCCGCCGGATTAAATCGAATAAGCGAAACACCGTCAAATCCGTCTGTTACACCATCAAAAACACATTGAAAATACCATCCCGCAATCAGATGATCCCCGTCCTGATATATCTCCCGGATATCCCAGACCAGCACCCGACCCCGGCAGTTCCAGTCATCAAACCACCGTTCCACCTGTCCAAGTCCATGGTATTCCGGCCCGTAACATTCGGAGTACACGATATCATTCGCAAAAATCCCGGCAAACCGGGTCCGGTCCTGCCGCAGCCAGCTGGCAAAATAGTCTCTGACAATTTCGATTTTATCCATTGTATTCCTCCATTATCCACGGATAACGCAAAAACAATAATCGGTCAGCGGCAACTTTGAAACGGGCTGACTGTCCAGCTCCGCTATATCCTCCAGGGTCAGTTCTCCAATCCGAACGACTGCCCGCCGCATCTGATGAATGGGTTCATCATCCAGCCAGCAGTTCCACAGCTCTATTTCATCCGTTTCTGTCAGCCTTTCACGCAGATATTTAATCAGCATTCCGGCTCGTCCGGGTGTGTACCGGTTCCATTCCAACAGCACACAATATTTCTTTTCAGTCCGCATCCCAAAAAGCTTTTCGACCGGCAAGATTGCAAAATCATCGTCAAAATCTCCATCTGCGACTGTACCATTCTCAACATCAAACCTGACCTCGCGGTCGCTGACCAGTATCGCATCCGGTTCGTCCCGGTCTATTCCATCCTTTAACAGGAAATCCGGAATATCCGATACACCGGCAGCAATCGCTTCATTGACCGACAGCAGCTGTTCATGTGGGTTGGGACGTTTGGGCAAAGGGTAATCAGCCGCGAGGTACAACACCTGACTCATCGGTAAACCTTCTTCCATCAAAATGACAGGCGGTTTCTGCTCAAATCTCTTCCGCATCCTCCCTTGCCCAGTCCAGTGCACGGGATACCGCCTTTTTCCATCCACGGCGTCGTTTGGCGCGAATCGTTTCGTCCATCTGCGGCAGGTACCGGTCGGCAATCTTCCTTGCTGCCAGCAGCTCGTCCTTCTTCCAGAATCCGACCGCCAATCCTGCAAGGTATGCCGCTCCTAATGCCGTCGACTCGTAAACCTCCGGACGGCAGACCTCTACCCCCAGAATATCCGCCTGAAACTGCATCAGAAAGGCGTTCGCCGAAGCGCCGCCGTCCACCGACAACGATTCAATCGGTGCGCCGGTATCGGCAACAATCGCCTCCAACAGGTCGGCTGACTGATAAGCGATTGACTCCAATGCTGCCCGGATAATATGGGTTCGCTTGGTCCCGCGGGTGATGCCGATCAGCAGACCACGTGCATACATATCCCAATGCGGCGCACCCAGTCCGGTAAACGCCGGAACCATATAAACGCCGCCGGTGTCCGGAACCTTGCGGGCATAATACTCCGAATCGGCTGATTCCCCGATAAACCGCATCTCGTCCCGCAGCCACTGAACCACTGCACCACCGGTAAAGACGCTGCCTTCCAGTGCATAACGCGGTTCTGCTCCGTCCGAAGCGGCAATTGTCGTAACCAACCCGTTATGACTTTCGACCGGTTCCGAACCGGTGTTCATCAGCAAAAAGCATCCGGTTCCGTAGGTATTTTTGACCTGTCCCTTTTCCCAGCAGCACTGGCCAAACAATGCCGCCTGCTGGTCGCCTGCAACGCCTGTGATCGGAATCGAAACACCGTTGATATGCGCATGACCGAACATCCCGGACGAGGGCAGAACCTCCGGCAGCATCGCCGCAGGTATCCCCAGCCGGTCGAGAATCTTCTGGTCCCAACTACGGGTATGGATGTTGAACATCATCGTTCGGGAAGCGTTGGTGTAATCGGTCGCGAAGACCTCGCCGCCCGACAGCTTCCACATCAGCCAGGTATCCACTGTCCCGAAGCAAAGCTCCCCACGCTCCGCACGTTCCCTAGAGCCGGGAACCTGATCGAGTATCCAGGAAACCTTTGTCGCGGAAAAATAAGCGTCAATCAACAGTCCGGTCGACTGGCGGATATACTCCCCCCAACCCTCACTCTCCAGCTGTTCACACAGCGGCGCTGTCCGGCGGCACTGCCAGACAATCGCATTATAAATCGGACGTCCGGTCTCCTTTTCCCAGACAATCGTTGTCTCCCGTTGGTTGGTGATGCCGATTGCCGAGATTTCCTCCGCTTCAATCCCCGCCAGCAGCATTGCGTCAATCAGTACGCCGTACTGGGTCGCGTAAATCTCCATCGGATCATGTTCCACCCAGCCCTCTTTCGGATAATACTGGGTATACTCCCGCTGGGCAATCCGGACAATCTCCTGATTATGGTTGAAAATTACCGCACGGGAACTGGTTGTCCCCTGGTCGAGCGCAATCATATACTTTTTGTCCATGTCCTGTCTCCTTCGCTGATCTGATATTCTGTAAGCCGCCGTACTATACGGCGGCAATTCCGATTCCATCTGTTTTTATTATAGCAAATGCAGTTCAGCTCTGCAAGGGGATTTTATGAATATTGCATAAAAAATACAGGCTGCCCAACTGACTCAGACAACCTGTATCTTGTCTCATTTTACCGAAAATACAACCAGCCGCTCGATTTCCCGATGGATGATTTACTTATTTGAGCAGATTCGAGCTGATCGAAAAATCATTGCCCGACGGCTCCATCAGCATGCCACCGGCAATGCCGATGCGGATTTTGCCGTGTTCGCCGTCAATATGGACGGTGACCGTCTTGCCGGTACGGGTCGCGGTGACCGTAAATTTGCATTCGCCCGTCTGGGAGAACACATCTGTCGAGACAGTCGCACCCTCCTGAATGCCAAAAATCCGAATCTCCGGGTTCTCTTCATAATCGTAGTCCGGGCGGTCGTCATGGCTGCCGAGTACCAGAATCGTGTTCTCCCGGACAAACAGCGGCAGTGAGAAATAATCATAGGTTTCCTTATGCCAGCCGCCGCCTTGCACCGTCTTGCCGGTAAACCAGTCGGTCCAGAGGCCTTCGGGCAAATAATACTCCCCAATTCCGTCCGGGTTCATGACCGGCGCAACCAGAATACTGTCGCCCAGCATATACTGAGTATCGGCAAAGGGTGCAGTCCGGTCGTCCGGGAACTCCAACAGCATCGGGCGCAGAATCGGCAGGCCTTTTTCGTGCGCTTCCACCGCCATCCGGTAGAAATACGGCATCAGCCGCATTTTCAGTTTGGTAAATGCACGGGTGACCTCGACCGCTTCCTCGCCATACAGCCACGGCACTTTATAGGCATTGCTGCCGTGATAACGGCTATGGGAAGAAAGCAGCCCGAACTGGGTCCAGCGTTTGAAGATGTCGTAGTCCGACTGACCTTCAAAGCCGCCGATGTCGTGGCTCCAATAACCAAAGCCACAGAGACCGAGCGACATCCCGCCTCGCAGTGACTGTGCCATCGAAGGATAGGTCGGCAGATTGTCGCCGCCCCAGTGCACCGGGAACTGCTGACCGCCGGTCGTCGCACTGCGGGCAAAAAGGCAGGCTTTCTGCGGACCATAGACCTCTTCCAGCAATTCGTAAACTGCCTTGTTGTACAGATAGGTGTAGTAGTTGTGCATCTTGTCCGGGTCAGAACCGTCATGGTAGACAATGCCGTATTTTGCGGCTTTTGGACCATAGTAGGCATCCTGTACCGGAATCCGTTCGCCAAAGTCGGTCTTGAAGGCATCAACACCCATCTCGCACAGCTGCCGCAGATACCCCTGGTACCATTTGACCGCTTCCGGGTTGGTGAAGTCGACCAGCGCCATGCCTGCCTGCCACATGTCCCACTGCCAGATGCTGCCGTCGCCGGTCTTGACAAAATAATCATGCTCCAGACCCTCTTTGAACAGGCGGGATTTCTGGGCAATGTAGGGGTTGATCCAGCAGCAGACTTTGACGCCGCGGTCGTGAATCTTTTGGAGCATCCCTTTGGGGTCTTTAAAGGTGTCCTCGTTCCAGACAAAATCCGTCCACTGGAATTCCTTCATCCAGAAACAGTCAAAATGAAAAACGGTCAGCGGGATTTTCCGCTCCAGCATCCCATCAATAAATGACAGTACCGTTTCCTCATCATAATTGGTCGTAAACGAGGTCGACAGCCACAGCCCAAATGTCCATGCAGGCAGCAGCGGAGGACGGCCGGTCATGCCGGTATAATTGGTGATGACTTCCTTATAATTGTCGCCGCCGATGACCATATACTCCATCGACTCGCCGGGAACAGAGAACTGCACACGGTTGACAACTTCCGAGCCGATTTCATAGGAAACCTGCGCCGGCGTGTTGACAAACAGGCCATAACCTTTGGTCGACAGATAGAACGGGATATTTTTATACGCCTGTTCCGAGTTGGTGCCGCCGTCGGCATTCACAAGATCAACCGTCTGCCCGTTTTTGACAAATGGGCCAAACCGCTCGCCCAGTCCGACAATCTGCTCGGCTACATCCAGCGACAGCTGTTCCCGCATATATGTATTTCCATCCGGGTCATACAGATGCGCCATTCCGCGGAACCCGGTCTCGGTCAGCAGCCGTCCGTCCCAATAAAACCGGATGCCCCATTCCCCTTGAAGGGTCGTTTCAGCAGACAGTTTGCCGCTGTGCAGAATCACCCGGTCACCGTCTTTTTCGACAGTGCCGCAGTCGGCTGTGTTCAGGACAAAGTCAGGTCCCTTTTTGCAGGCACCCATAAAGTTCTCCATCCGTACCGAAATAATCCCTTCGGATGGTGCAGACAGGGTGACGGTCATCTGACCACAGTTGAGGGTCATACCGCGGTGACTGACCGGATGATATGGACCATAAAGGGTAACCGAGCGGGCATCCGACCGCCCTGCATAACTGCAGGCCGGCGCTTCAAGGGTAAAACCCGGTTTGACCTGCCACATTCCGTCGCTGAATTTCATAAAAACCTTCCTTTCTTTTCCGAACATCTGCCGCCAGATTATCTGTTAAAATGTGCTGATGACCTCTTCGTCCAGCGAACGAACCAGCTGTGCCGCCAGTTTGACCGCATTCTCGTAATCATGAATCGATGCAAAGCCGTGATGGGTATGGGCATACCGCACCGGTACGCTGAGTACAATCGTCGGGACACCCTGTCCGGTCAGATTGATCTGGGCGCCGTTGGTGCGTCCGCCGGTTCTGACTGCCTGCTGGGTCGGAATCCCGTATTCCTTCGCCAAATCAAGGGTGTACCGCATCAACCGCGGGTTGGTAATCATGCCGAGGTCGTAGTGACGCAGCATGACGCCCCGTCCCAGTCCGGTCTGAATCTCAAGCGGTGGGGTGAAAGTATCGTCGGCAGGCGCACCTTCAAAGACAATCGCCAGATCAGGATGGACCGTCCGGGCTGCAACCTGTACCCCACGGTCTCCGACCTCTTCCTGCGAGGACAGCACGCCGGTCACGTCAACCGCCAGCTCTTCCCCGTCCAGTTCCCGCAGGGTATCGCACAGCACGCCGCATCCTGCACGGCAGTCAAATGCCTTGCCCAGCATCACACCGTTCTTTTCATTATATTCAAAGTCGACGTCCGGAACAACCGGTGCGCCGGTCTCCATCCCCATCGATACCGCTTCCTCATAGCTCGCGGCTCCGACGTCAATCACCATCTCCGAAATGTCCGGCACCTTTCCGCGTTCGGATGCCGGCAGGAAATGAACCGGTCGGGTCGCAACGACGCCGGTAATCCAGTTTCCTTCCAGCGTCCGCACCCGTACACGGGATGCAGGAACTGTATAGTTGACCCATCCGCCCAGCGGCAGAAAACGCATTGTCCCATCCGCCAGAATCGACCGAATCATAAAGCCGACTTCGTCTGAGTGTGCATCCAGCATCACCACCGGCCGGTCGCCGGTATTCTCCCGCCGGGACAGATACAGATTGCGGAGTGAATCCTCCGAACAGGCAGTCAGCCCTTCCATCTCTTCCCGGACAATGGCTGTGACTTCATCTTCAAAGCCGGACGGACCGTTCGCGTCCGAAAGACGGCTGATTAATTCAAGTGAACGTTTGCAATTCATTGATAGGACCTCGATTCGATGCAGTTTTCCGCAGACGGCCGGTTTAGCCGTTTACGAGCACGGTTTCATCGGAATATATCTTCCAAATTAAGGATATTCTAGCACGAAAGCGCGTATCTTGCAAGACAAAATCCGTAGAAATCATACAAAATTATCAGTTATTCAAAATCGAAAACAGTGTGAGGAAAATGTTCTTCAGCCGTTTACATTCCACCCGCTTCATGCTATAATGAACCAGATAAGGAGTGCATGAGAAAATGGAAAATTTCGATTATGTATCGTTTGATAAAATGATGGATAAGTCCCTGCAAACAAGCGTTGTCCATGCGCTGGCACGCGCAGGTCTTACTCTCGCTACCGCAGAAAGCTGTACCGGCGGCCTGATCGCCGCCAGGATTACCGACGTCTCCGGCTCCTCTGCTGTCTTCCACTGCGGGATGGTCACCTATTCCAATGATATGAAAGTCAAAATGCTGGGGGTTAAGCCGGAAACCCTGCGGGACTTCTCCGCTGTGTCGGCTGAAACCGCCAAAGAGATGGCTGACGGCGTCCGCCGCTTTTCCGGTGCGGATATCGCGGTCGCGGTCACCGGCAATGCCGGACCCGAACCGTCTGAGGGGAAACCGGTCGGCGAAGTGTATGTCTCCCTCTGCTGTGGATGGCATCAGGTCACCCTCCGCAAGGAGTTCCATGGCATTCGCGGCGACGTCCGCCAGCAAATCCGCTTCCTCGTCTCGGATACCGCTCTGCAACTGGTGCTGGACGCAATCGCAATGCGGGAGGGCTCTAAATGAAAATACAGTTTATCATCGAATTGATTGGTACCATTGCGTTTGCTTCTTCCGGTGCAATGGTCGCCATCCGTAAACGTCTCGACCTGTTCGGCGTCCTCGTCCTCGGCGCAACGACCGCTGTCGGCGGCGGTATTATCCGCGATATCATCCTCCAGATTACTCCGCCCAGTTCCTTCCAGAACCCCGTTTATTTTATGCTGGCAGCAATTACGGTCGGCGTCATCTTCCTGATCTGTTATCTCAACCCGTATTTTCTGGATATGCGGTTTCTGGAAGGCTATGAAAAGCTGATGAATATCCTCGACGCAATCGGTCTCGGTGCATTCACGGTGCTGGGCGCACAAAAGGCCGTTTCGGCAGGATACGAAAACTACCGCTTCCTCGCAATCTTCCTCGGCGTTGTCACCGGTGTCGGCGGCGGTCTGCTGCGGGATATGATGGCTGGAATTACTCCGTATATCCTGAAAAAACATATCTATGCCTGTGCATCCATCCTCGGCGCAATGGCCTATATCTACGGCCGACTGCTGATTCCGGATTCCTTTGCGCTGATCATCGGTGCCGCTGTCGTCATCATCGTGCGGATGCTGGCGACTAAATACCGCTGGAACCTCCCCGTCGCACGTATCCCCAAAACAAAATAACGGCTAAAGGACTTAGATAACATGATCTACTGGATTATTGCAACGGTCGCCGCGTTTTTTGTCAAGGGTCTGTGCGGCTTCGCAAACACGCTGGTCTTTACCAGCATCCTCAGCTTTGGCGTCAATAACGCCAATATCTCCCCTGTTGAGCTGCTGCTCGGTTACCCCACTAACTTCATCCTCGCTTGGAAAGAAAGAAAATCCATCCGGTGGAATATCTGCCTGCCGCTGGCTTTTCTGATCGTGATCGGGATGATTCCCGGCGCTCTCTTTCTTAAAAATGCCAATACAAACAGCATCAAAATCCTGTTCGGTATCATCATCGTCCTGATTGGAGCGGAAATGCTCTGGAGCGACCGGAGCGGCAAAAAATTCCGCCAGTCTAAACCTCTCCTGATTGTCATCGGTGTCCTGTCGGGAATTCTCTGCGGACTGTATGGGGTCGGCGCACTGCTAGGCGCTTACCTCGGAAGGGTTACGGAGGACAGCCATTCATTCAAGGCAAATATCTGCACCGTTTTCGTGATTGAAAACACGCTGCGGATTGTCCTGTACACGATCTGGGGGCTGCTGACTTTCGATGTCCTCAAGCAGGCGGTGGTTCTCCTGCCGTTTATGCTGATCGGGTTGGGAGCAGGTATGCTGAGCGGAAAATTCCTCGACGAAAAAATCGTCCGTAAACTGGTCATTCTGATGCTGATCGTCTCCGGCGCAGCGTTGGTTCTAACCAATCTGTAATCAATCGGGTGATCTGCCATGACAATTCGATTTGCAAAACCGGCTGACATCGAACAATGGATGCGGCTGGTCGTCAAAGTAAAAGATAACTTTCCAGGACTGGAAACGGAGTCCGCCATCGCGGAACATCGGGAAACCGTCCTTTCATTTATCCAAAAAGGCGGCGCTATCTGCGCCGAAAACGATGGGAAACTCACCGGTATCCTGCTGTTCTCAAAAAGAAGGTGCCAGCTCTGCTTTCTGGCGGTCGACCCCGATTGCCGCAGACAGCATATTGCCTGGGAAATGGTCCGGCTGATGCTGGAACAGCTGCCGCCTGACAGAGATGTGACCGTCTCTACCTATCGGGAAGGTGACCCTAAAGGCACCGCCGCAAGGCCGTTTTACAAAAAAATAGGATTTGTCGAAGGTCCGTTTGCCGAGGAATTCGGCAGTCCGGTGCAGATACTTGTCCTCCGGCGATAAACAAAATGTCGGATGTGAAAGGAGTTTTTCTTATGCGGAAAATCATTTCAACTGTCGCTGCGCTAAGTCTGACCATTATGCTGACAGCATGCCAGTCGGGTAATAATCCGTCGGGTAAAATCGGCAGTGAACTGGGACTTAACCTGTCTGACAGCACAGTCATTTCCAAAGTCGAAGATCATGGCTTTTTTGGAGACGGGACAACATATGACGTACTCACTTTTGAGGACGACAGCGTTTTGCAGCAGATACAAAACGACTCCGACTGGAAACCGCTTCCGATGGACGAAACAACAACCGCTCTCGTCTATGGACTGGAGGACGATTTTTACCAGAAGGGTCCCTACCTGAACGACAACAACGGCAACCCGCTTTTCCCGGAAGTTGAAAACGGTTATTACCTGCTGATCGACCGGCAGAATGATGCTCAGGATATCCTCGACCGGCACTCTTTCAACTTCACCGTCGCGGTATTTGACAGCGATGAAAATACCCTTCATTACGGAAAACTGGATACGTAAAGCTTATAACCCCGGCAGCATGATTTCGACAGCTGCCGGGGTTATCGTTTGAGTAAAACTTTCAATCAAAATTACTGATCAATTGAAGCTCCCGTCCCATACCGGGACATCTTCGAGGTACTCCGGCTCAATTGCCGGAACATAAAACGCGCCGTAAGTTTTCAGCCCGTCCCCTCCCTCCATCGACGGCAGTTCAACATAAAACCGGTAATAGGGCAGAAAATACCCTTCCCGCTCCCCTGTCCGGTAGACCAACTCAACTTTGGACGGTTCGTCTGATGGAACGACATCACTGGGCACGCTGGAAATACAGTTGCCGTCTTTCAGCTGCTGTGCCGCCTCATCAACCGTCATAATCGGATAGTCGCCGACCTTCTGGGACAGATCAGGCTGGTAAATGCGTGCCGCCAACAGCATCCCATCATCGCCACAATAGAAAACGGTCTGGTTGAAATTATAATTGAGCAGCTGGTCAAGATAGCTGCCGGATGCGTCATAAAATGCAATCTGATACCTTTGCTGACGGTAGATGTTATAGTCGCCGCCGTCAATTGCCGTCGTGGGCTGCTCCATATCCATCAGACCGGCATACTGTTCCAGCAGCCAGTCTGCTGTTTTCTGACAATCGGCATAGCTGGCAAAAAAGGCAAAGTTGTACCCCTCAGGCAGTGGGACCGCCGGTTCAAACGTGATCGTAGCCGTTAAGCCCAAACTTACTTCTATTTCAACCCCGTCCGCTTCGGTCATCAGCCGGGTCGGATCATAATACCCTTCGGGTGGCTCTCCTCCGGTCAGTTTGAATCTTTCGATTGACTTCTGACGTTCTTCCTCGGTCGGTGCATCATCAGTGATGGTCAGGCTGTCGCTGTCCAGTCCCAGCCGTTCGGCAACGTCTTTTAAAACCTCCTCCATCCGGTCAAAATCCCCACCGCGAAGGAGATAGTCTTCATTGACCGTCAGCTTGTTGCGGAAAACCGGCAAGGTCTCCAGCGGAATCAAAGCATCCCATGGGTTGGAACTGGTCAGTTCGCTGATGTCATAGGCCATGTATCCTTCAAATCCCATGCCGCCCCAGTCCCAGTCCTTCAGGCTCAGGACAGGAGGTGATGTATTTTCGGACGAATCGCCCGATATTCCGACAATCATTTCAGATGGACAATCGACTCCGGTGTGCAGCCACTGATGCAGCTGCATTCCCGCTGCTGCAACCAGTATCAGGCAGGCTGCCGCTCCAATTCCTCGATAATATTTCGGCCGCAGCCAGACCGATCGGTTCCGCATCCGGTCGGTCTCGGAAAGCAGCTCGTCATCCAGTAAATTCAGTGCGTCACTGATCTGTTCCCGCTTCATACCGCAAATTCCTCCTGTTCCAGATAACTTTTCAGTCCATTGCGTGTCCGGTACAGCATACTTTTGACCTTGGATTCGCTCATCCCCGCCCATCTTGCAATCTCCCGGATGGAATCCATATAATAATATCGTCCGATAAACACCCTGCGCGCCGGTGCCGGCAGCGTCCGCAGATATGCGCTGATCGCACCCGCCAGCAATCGCAGGTCAAACCCCTCCCGTGTGGTATCTCCTCCGTCCGGAAGGCATTCCTCCAGTTCGCTGAGTGAGGCGGCATAGGTGGACGCCTGCCGTTTTTGCCGGTTGTTTGCGCGATAGCGGTCGATCGACAGCTGGCGGGTAATCCGTCCGAGGAAAACGGATAACCTGCCCGGTCGTGTGGGCGGCATTGCGTTCCATGCCTTTAAATAGGTGTCGTTGACGCTCTCCTGGCTGTCCTCCTGATTTAGTAAAATGTTACAGGCTATCTTGTACAGATACCGGCCATACTTCCGTTCCGTCTCTTGGATAGCGGACTCGTCCCGCTTCCAGTATAGTTCTATAATCTGCTCATCCTGCATGGTTTGTCTCCCCTTTCCTGCCCATACTGTAAAAGTGGATATCCTCGTGTTGGGCCTCTCACCTGATATACCGACAAATTGGGCGGGTTGGTTGCATCGAATTTTCCTTTTTTAAAAAAATTATACCATAATTGGGCTGCCGGCTGAAATAGTTCCTGCTACCCCTTGACAAAATAAAAAAGGTATGATATATTTAAGTCACACCCCACCCCCAGGGGATGGGAACTGATCGGACAGCTGTCCCTCTCCTGTCCGTGTACAGAAAGGAAGGTTCTCATGTCTAAAGTTAAACTCAATGTCACCGGCATGAGCTGCGCTGCCTGCTCGGCACACGTCGAAAAGGCACTCAGCAAAACCGCGGGCGTTCAACAGGCAACCGTCAGCCTGATGACCAACTCTGCGTCGGTGACTTTTGATGAAAATACCGTCTCGGCCGCTCAGCTGATCGAGGCTGTGGAAAAATCCGGTTACGGTGCATCCGTCGCGTCCAATGCTGCAAAGGCTTCGAAAAAGGACGCGGTTAAACAGGAGGCTGAAAGGCAGAAAAAAGAAATCACCGCACAAAAACATCGGTTGATTATTTCCGGCGTCTTTACCGTTTTACTGTTTTACGTCTGCATGGGTCATATGTTCTCCTGGCCGCTGCCGGGATTTCTGCTGGGTGACCGCAACCTCTTTACCCTTGCCCTTACCCAGTTTTTCCTGCTGCTGCCAATCCTTTATCTGAACTTCCACTACTTCCAGAATGGTTTTGCCCGGCTGTTCCAGCGCGCTCCGAATATGGACTCGCTGATTGCCCTCGGTTCGGCGGCGGCAACAGTTTACGGATCGGTCCAGCTGATCCGGCTGGGGTACGCAATCGCTGATGGCAATTTCCACGCCGGACATACCATCGCAATGGATTTGTATTTCGAGTCGGCCGGCATGATTCTGACCCTGATCAGTCTCGGTAAATTCCTCGAAGCAAGGGCAAAGGCCAAAACCTCCGACGCAATCGGCGCAATGGTCGCCCTTCGTCCCTCTACTGCAATGGTTTTGCAGGGTGACAACGAGGTCGAAGTCGATACCGCTGATTTGCAGCGTGGAGACCGGATTGTCGTCCGTGCAGGCGGTACCATCCCGGTCGATGGCAAGATGATCGACGGCAGCGGCAGTGTCGATGAATCGGCGCTGACCGGTGAAAGCATGCCGGTCTCCAAAAAGCCCGGCGACCGGGTCACTGGCGCAACTGTCCTCAAAACCGGTTACCTTGTCTTTGAGGCGACTGAGGTCGGTGAGGACACTACCCTGTCGCAGATCATCCGGCTGATGGAAGAAGCTGCTTCCACCAAGGCTCCGATTGCACGGCTGGCAGATAAAATCAGCGGTGTATTCGTACCGGTCGTTATTTCCATTGCAGTACTCGCCTTTATCATCTGGATGCTCGCTGGTCAGGGAATCCCTGCCGCGCTGAATGCCGCCATTTCAGTGCTGGTTATCTCCTGCCCCTGTGCGCTGGGACTGGCAACCCCGACTTCGATTATGGTCGGTACCGGGGTCGGTGCTAAAAACGGCATCCTGATCAAATCGGCTGAGGCTCTGGAAACGGCGCATCATATCGACACCGTCGTGCTGGACAAAACCGGCACGATTACCGAAGGTCATCCCGCTGTCACCGATCTGGTGGTCGCGGGTGCCAAGGATGCAGATACCCTGCTCCGGATTGCCGCATCGCTGGAAAAGCAGTCGGAACATCCGCTGGCGCAGGCATTGATCGGTGAAGCGGACAAACGTGGGCTGGTGTTGCTTCCGGTCAGTGGATTTGAAACGCTGCCGGGACTGGGCATACGCGGTACATCCGGCGGACGGACGCTGCTGGCTGGCAACAGCAAGCTGATGGAACAGCAGGGTGTCTTGCTGGGCGACGGCGCTGCCGAAGCACAGCGGCTGGCAAATGAAGGCAAAACGCCTGTCTTTATCGCAGAAAACGGACTGCTCGCCGGTATCGCGGCCATCGCTGACCCGATTCGTGAGACCAGTGCCGAAGCAATCGCTACCCTGCGCAAAATGGGCATCTCGGTCATCATGCTGACCGGCGACAACCGCAAAACTGCCGAAGCAATCGGCAACAAACTCGGTCTGACCCGTGTCATCGCCGAAGTCCTTCCGCAGGACAAGGAAGCGCAGGTCGCCGCTTTGATCAAAGACGGCAAAAAGGTCGCAATGGTCGGCGACGGCATCAACGACGCACCTGCACTTGCACGTGCTGATGTCGGTGTCGCAATCGGCGCCGGAACGGATGTCGCGATTGAATCGGCAGACGTTGTTCTGGTAAAAAGCGACCTGAGAGACGTAGTCAAGCTGGTCCGGCTGAGCCATGCGGTGCTCCGCAACATTAAACAGAATCTCTTCTGGGCACTTTGCTACAATGCAATCGGCATCCCGATCGCTGCCGGTGCCCTCTACCCCATCTGGGGTATCAAACTTAACCCGATGTTCGGGGCTGCGGCAATGAGCTTCTCCTCGGTATCGGTTGTCACCAACGCCCTCCGGCTCCGCTTCTGGAAGGCTCCCGACAGCCAGTCGGTTCAACTGTCTGATACGGCAGAGGCAACTCTGACCGAAACCAGAATAGATCCCCCGCAGGCTGCTATCCCTGCGGAAAATGAAAATGGAGGTAATCTTATGAAAAAGACCATCAAAATTTACGGTATGATGTGCAGCCACTGCACCGGCCGGGTTGAAAAAGCACTCAACGAAATCAACGGCGTCCATGCTACTAATGTCAGCCTGGAAGATGCAGCAGCTTACGTCGAAGTGGATGACTCGGTTACCGATGAAATGCTCGCGGACGCTGTAACCCATGCGGGCTATGAGGTCACCGAAATCGAATGAAAGCCGATCACAAAAAGGTCGCACGTCTGGTCTCCAATGCCCGCGGTCAATTGGACGCGGTGCTGCGGATGATCGATGAGGACCGCTATTGCATCGATATCTCGACCCAGCTGCTCGCTGCGCAGTCGTTGATTAAAAAGGCAAACCGCGAGGTGCTCAAGGGTCATACCGAACATTGCATCCGCGATGCCATGCACAGCGGCGACGATGCGGAAATTGAACAAAAAATCGGCGAACTTCTGGAATGTCTGGACAAAATGTCCCGATAAAGCAAAAGATGAGAGGTCAGGCAATGCCTGCTCCCCTCATCTTTTTTTATTGTCAGTCGGTAAGACCGGCGTATTCTGCCAAAATCTCTTTGGCAAGCTCTTCGGTGATATTGCCGTCGGGATTCAGGAAATCTCCGTCAATTCCGGCCAGCAGGCCGTTGCTGTCCGCCCATCTCATCGCATTGCGTGCGCCCCAGGAAATCTTCCCGGCATCGTCAAACCGATTCAATTTCCAGTAGCCCTGCATCTCCGGACTGCCTGCCATCTTCCAAAGTTCGGTGACAAACGCTTCCAGTGTAACCGGTTCATTGTCCGCCGCCGTTTCAGACAGCTGGGCAGTTTCTCCCGTCAACGTCTGCAACAGAGCTGCCATTTCTGTTCCGGTCAGGGTATTCTCCCCGATGTCGGGCAGAATCATCACGGTACTGGGGTGCGCCTGTCCGGGATAGGACAATGCAACCGCACCATACCAGAACATCGCGTAATTTCCCAGTTGGAGGCTGTCCAGTCCGGCTTCCTGTTCGTCATTATAAGCGATGACTTTGGTATCTGCGTCGACCGTCAGATACAGGCTGCCATTGCTGGTGGTAATCCGGAGACTGCCGTCTTCATTTTCGGTCACCGCCTCGATCTCGTGATACTGGGCACATGATGCGTCCATCGGAATATTCCGGACGACGGCATATGCCGCCGACTGCGGCGGCAATGAAGCGGTGACAGCCGGGCTGTGGAAAACATACAGCCGTTCACCGACTTTCAGATCATCCGGGTTGGACGCAGTCTGTTTGCCGCTGTCAATCCAGAACGTCTGATCGGAGACCTGGACGACCAGCTCCCCGGCATACTCCGATTCCATCAGAAAACCGGTTACCTTTCCGTTGTCATCCCGGTAAATCTCGCTGATTTCTCCATAGTAAAGGACGCTGTCCGGAAGCATCTGGCTCTCAGAGGCAGTCGCAGTGTCGGCGGATGCCGTATTATCGGCAGCTGCCGCCGGAAGGCTGAGCGCTGAAACCAGTGCAGCCGTCAATGCCAATGCAAGTATTCTTCTTTTCATGTATTATCCGCTCCTTTGGGTAGAATCTACTGCTAATACAATCCAAACCCGGAAAAGGTTGCAAAAATATAAAAAAAAATTCCGGACCCGACAACTATTTCGAATCCGGAAATATGAACTCAGCCGACCGGCTGATTATTCTTTTGTCTCTTCTTCGACTTTTTTCGGAATACGGATTTCCACCCGTTTGATGACATGCTCATCCATCGAAAGAATTCGAATTTGCAGCCCGTTCAGTTCAAAACTTTCCCCGGCTTCCGGGATTCTCTCGATCTGATCGACAATCCAGCCGCTCAGCGTCGTCGGATGATCTTCCTCCAGCGTCACATCAGGCGCAATCTGCTCCAGCAGATCGTCGACATGAGTCTCGCCGGCTGCCTGCCAGACACCTTCGCCGATGGGTGTACACAGGCTGACGTTTTCCTCGTCCTCGTCCCAGATCTCGCCGACCAGTTCCTCCAGAATGTCCTCCAGAGAAACAACACCCAGCGTGCCGCCGTACTGGTCGACAACCACCGCAATCTGTGCCTTTTGTTTTTGCAGTTCCTTGAGCAGTCCATAAACCGGTTTTCCGGGCGGGACAAACATGACTTCCTGCATGATCGAACGCAGATCAAAGTTCGGGTCCTTCAGGTAGGCAGAGAAAAAGTCTTTCAGTGTAATGATGCCAATGATGGAATCGATCGACTTCTCGTATACGACCAGGCGGGAATAACGCTCCGACAAAAATACGCCGGCTACTTCCTGCGGGGTCGACTCGACATCGACGCCGACTACATCGACGCGGGGGGTCAGAATTTCGCTTGCCGTAGTATCGTTGAATTCCAGCGCAGACTGAATCAGCTCGCTTTCGTGCTCTTCCAGTACGCCTTCGTCCACTGTCTCCTCAATGATGTACCGCAGCTCTTCTTCGGTAACGGTCGGGGTGTCCTCCTTGTGGAACCGGCCAATGACCAGTTTCTTGACCTGGACGAACAGCCAGATCAGCGGACGCAGCACCTTCATCAGTACCGAAAGCGGACCACATGCCAGCAGTGCAATCGTCTCCGAATTCTCCTTGGCCATCGACTTCGGCAGAATCTCACCAAAGGTCAGAACCAGCAGGGTCATGATGATAGTCGAAGCAAGTGCGCCCAGATTCTCACCAAATATGTCGATACATACGATGGTGCCGATAGACGAGGCGGCAATGTTGACGATGTTGTTGCCGATCAGGAGGGCCGACAGTGCGTCGTCATACCGCTCGGTTACCCGGAGCGCGGTTTTGGCGCGGGCGTCGCCCGATTCCTCAATCGCTTTCAGCCGCGGACGGCTGACGCTGGAAATTGCGGTCTCTGTCGCTGAAAAATAAGCAGACAGGGCCAGACAGATCACAATACTTATCGGCAAAAGCGGGTTATCCAAGTAAATTTCTCTCCTTTACAGGCAGGGCGCAGCCGGATTGGACAGTTTACCGTCCGAAAACTGCGCGTGTATGGTCTTCTCAGCAAGAGGTCTCTCCGGCATCCGGCACCGGGCGTTTTCCCTCTTCCAGCATGCTCCGGGCAGTCTGGAGCATCAGTTCGGTGACGTGATCAGTCGAAAAGATTCGTGCAACCTCTTCCACCCTCGCTTCACCTTCCAGCGGCAAAACCTCGGTATAGGTCCTACCCTCTGCGGTCGACTTGCGTATCAGCAGCTGATGGTCGGCAAGCGCCGCAATCTGCGCTGAATGGGTGACGCAGATCACCTGCCGGTGGGAAGCAATCATCTGTAATTTCTTCCCGATCTTCTGCGCAGCCTTTCCGCTGACACCGGTATCAATCTCGTCGAAGATCAGCGTGTCAATGTTGTCCTTGTCAGCCAGCGCACTTTTGATCGCCAGCATGATTCGGGAAAGCTCTCCGCCCGACGCAATCTTTGCAATCGGCCGCGGCGGTTCGCCCAGGTTGGCAGAAAGCAGCAGTTCGGCTGAATGATTGCCGATGCTGCACAGCTTACAGGGTGCAAACGATGTCTCGACCCGCAGGTTGGGCATCTCCAGCGAACGGGCTTCCTCCTCGATCGTCCCTGCAAAACGGACTGCTGCGTCAATCCGCGCCTCCGTCAGACTGTTGGCAAGTGCGACAGTCTTTTCCTTCTGGGCACGCGCTGCCCTTGTGACCTTCAGAAGGTTTTCTTTCTGTGAGGACATGCCTTCCAGTTCCTCCCGTGCCTTCTTGCAGTGGGCAAGAATCTCCTCCACACTGCCTCCGTAACGGGATTTCAGCCTGGAAATCTGCCGCAGACGGCGCTCGATTGCCTCGGCCTCCGACTGGTCAAACGAAATCGCGTGCAGGCTTTCACTCAGTTCCGACGCAATCTCCCCCAGCTCAATCCGCAGGTTCTCCAGCGCTTCCGCCCGTCCGGCAAACTCCGGAATGGCTCGCAGACCATCCAGCGCGGCCGCTGCATCGGTCAGCAGATCACAGGCGCCCGGAATGTCTTCCATTCCTTCCAGCGCACGGCATGCTTCGCCAAGCGCACCCGCAATCTTTTCGCTTTCCCGCAGCTGCCTCGCCTTCTCGGTCAGCATCTCCTCTAGACGGGGAGAAAGCTTCGCCTTTTCGATCTCCTCGATTTCAAAAGTAAGCAATTCCACCCGCCGTTTTTTTTCATCCTCTCCGACCGACAAACTCTTCATCTGCCGGAGAAGCTTTCGCAGCTTTTCAAATTCCTCCCGGTACTCCCGCGCCATCGGCTCCAATTCACCAAACGCATCGATGATGGACAGATGACGCTCGGCAGAAAGCAGGATCTGGTTGTCATGCTGACCGTGGATATTGATCAGGTTCTGACCGATATCCCGCAGCAACGCAACCGTCGCCGGCCGTCCGTCTATCCGGACAGTCGACCCGCCTTCCGCTGAGATCTCCCGCTGGACAATCAGACTGTCGTCCTCGTCCGGGTAGCCGTTCTGGCGCAGCAGCGCCAGGACCGTTTCGGGTATCCCGCTGAAGGAAGCGATCACCAGCGCCTTTTTGGCTCCCGTCCGGACAATCTCCCGTCCGACACGCTGCCCTAAACAGGCGTTGATCGCATCAATGACAATCGATTTCCCTGCCCCTGTCTCTCCGGTAAACACCGTCAGCCCCGATGCAAAGTCAATCGACGCTTTCTCGATCACGGCAAGGTTCTCGATATACAGCTGGCACAGCATCTGCTGCCCCCCTTAGTGCTTATCCAGTATCGCGGTTATCTGGGCAGCCAGTGCCTCTGCCTGCCCTTCACTGCGCATCAGGACAAAAATGGTGTCGTCACCCGCAAGGGTCCCCACCACTCCGTCAAATCCCATCGTGTCCAGTGCTGCACAGGCCGCATTCGCCATACCTGTGTGACACCGGATACAGGTGATGTGTCCGGCATAATCAACGCTCAGCAGCGACTGCATAAAGACCGCATGGTATTTCTTCTCCAGATTGCCGCGGTCCCGCCGCCCATAAGCATAATAGTAGTTTCCTTCACCATCCGATATCTTGACCAGCCCCAGCTCCTTGATGTCACGGGAGATCGTGGCCTGGGTCGTCTGGATGTTCTCCTGGTCACGGAGCAGCTGCTGTAGCTGTTCCTGTGTATCGATTCGGTTTTTTTCGATCAGCTCCAGTATTTTTTGCAGTCGAACGGATTTGAGAGACATAGCTGCTTTTCCTTTCTCTTTATTTTCTGCTGCGCCAGATCAGCTTTTCATTTAATACATCATAAAATGACTTGCCGGTCAGATTGATCAGCGTCACGGCAATCTCGCTCTTTTCAATATACAGCCGGTCGCGCGGCCAGACAGGTATACTTTCCTCCCCGTCTATCGTCAGATACGCTTTCGCGTCTTCCTCCAACAGATAAACGCTCAGGCTGCTTTCATCGTCAAATACAATCGGCCGTGAAAACAGCGAGTGCGGCGACAGCGGCGTCATTGCAATACAGTTGATCGCCGGGTCGATAATCGGCCCGCCTGCGGACATCGCATAGGCAGTTGAACCGGTCGGCGTTGAAAAAATCAGGCCGTCGGCACGGTAGCTTCCTACCGCGCGCCCACGGTTTTGGACGCTCATCCCGATCATCCGGTTGAGCGGCCCGCCTTTGGAGAGGACTGCGTCATTCATCGCCTGCCAGCTCCGGGTCCCGGACGGTGTCTCCAGTGTGACACGGAGCATCATCCGCGTTTCGGTCGTATATTCCCCGGTCAGCAGCCGGCCGATCTGTTCCAGCTGGTCACTTTCCAGCGTCGCCAGAAATCCCAGATGCCCCAGATTGATTCCCAATATCGGCCTGTTGTGACAGGCGGCAATCTTTCCGCCGTGGATGATCGTCCCGTCTCCACCGACCGCGATGCAGACGTCGCATTCCTTTATAAGCTCGCTCAGTGCCCCGAACCGCAATCCGGGCACTTTGCCAAACTGGACGGCCAGTCTGTTCTCCATCAGAAATTCGACCGGCTGGGAAAACTGCATCCCCGTCAACCGGCTGATACAGGAGCGGACATGCGGCTTATCTATATTGGGCAGCAAAAGCAGCTTCATGGGTCACATCCTTCTCTTCCTTATCTTCCAAGCGCCTGATGAGCAGCTGTCACCAGCTGCTGCAGGTCATTATCTCCGACCGATGCGGGCAGGTCTTTCTTTAACAGATACAGATATTCAATATTGCCCTCCGGCCCGCGCACCGGAGAATAATCGGCTCCGGTCACCCCAAGTCCCGATTCGGCGGCATACCGCGCGACGTCCCGTAAAACCTGCAAATGAATCTTCGGGTCACGGACAACGCCTTTTTTGCCGACATTGCCCCGTCCCGCCTCAAACTGTGGTTTGACCAGCACGACCGCCTGTCCGCCCTCCTTCAGCAGCCGGTAAATCACCGGCAAAACATGCTTCAGCGAGATAAACGACACATCGGTCGAAACAAAATCCAGCGGTTGAATTACGTCAGGCGGCAGGTCACGGATGTTGGTCTTTTCCATATTGACCACTTTGGGATTTTCCAGCAAATTTGGGTGCAGCTGGCCGGTCCCGACATCAATCGCATAAACCTTTTCCGCTCCATGCTGTAACATACAGTCGGTAAAACCGCCGGTCGAAGCACCAATATCTGCACAGGTACACCCCTCCAGGCTGATCGGGAAAACATCCAGTGCCCGCTGTAGTTTCAGCCCACCACGACTGACAAACGGAAGCTGACCGCCGGTAATTTCTACCTGATCGCTCTCTTCCACCTGGGTACTCGGACGGCTGGCAACCTTGCCGTTGACCGTCACCTGTCCGGCCCGTATCAGCCGGGCAGCCTGTTCACGGCTGGGGACCATTCCCATCGCAGCCATCGCTGCGTCCAGACGGCGTGCCATCGCCTCACCTTCCTTTCTCCTCCATCGGTGTACTGTCCGCCGCGTCCGGAGTTTCTCCTCCGGCAGCTGCTTCCAGCTTTTCCCGAATCTTTCCGGCGGACAGGCCGTACCTGTCCAGTGCCCACGGAACGCTGCACTGACGGATAAAACCGTCCGGCAGGGTCACCATCTCATATTTTCCGTCAAATCCTGCCTGAACCAGTGCGGTCAGCAGATGTTCGGCAATGCTGCCGCTCTGGACCGACTCCTCAAAAAACAGGATATGTTTTCTCCTTGCCAGTACCCGCACCAGTTCTTCTGAAAACGGCCAGATGCGGTTGAGCAGCACCACTTCCGGTGGATGCTCCATCCCTTCTGCCGCTTCATACAGTGCCGACGCTGTCCGGCCATAACTGATGGCCGTCAGTCCGCTTCCGTCCAGCCAGACGTCGTCTTCCTCTGCACCAAGCGGACAATGGCAGGTACTCTCTCCACCACGGGGATATCGTACCGCTACAACACCTGTATCCTCAAATAGTGCCCGCCTGAGGTCATTGCGCAGCTGGTCAAATGTCGCAGGTGAATAAATCGTCACCCCCGGCATCGCCGTCAGCAGTGAGATATCAAAAATGCCCTGATGGGTATCGCCGTCATCCCCGACAATCCCCGCGCGGTCAATCGCAAGGATAATATGGGTCCTCTCCAGCGCCGCATCATGCAGCACCTGGTCAAAACACCGCTGGAAAAGGGTGGAATAGACCGCAAATACCGGAATATATCCCTTGACCGCCAGTCCGGCTGCAAAGGTCACCGCGTGTTCCTCGGCTATCCCAACATCAAAGAAGCGGGTGCGGTAAGCTTTTGCAAATGGGTCCAGCCCGGTCCCGACTGCCATCGCTGCGGTAATCGCGCAGACTTTCGGGTTCTGCCCCAGTCTGACCATCTCAGCACCAAAGACCGCGGAAAAGCTGTCGCAGACCGGTGCCGGTTCATGGTCAGGTGAACCGGTCTGAATGTCAAACTGGCTGACGCCGTGATAGGCGGGCGGGTTGCGCTCGGCAAAGGTGTACCCCTTGCCCTTGACGGTTTCGACCTGTACGACCGCCGGCCGTCCAAGCCCTTTCGCACGCCGCAAAACCTGCTCCATCTCCTGGATGTTGTGCCCGTCTACCGGACCGAAATACTCCAGCCCCATCTCTTCAAAAAAGGTATTATGAAACAAAATGTACTTGAGTACCGATTTGGAAGACCGCAGCGCCCTCTTCAGCGGCGTACCTACCAGCGGCAGATGATCCAGCACCGATTCTACCCGCTGCTTTAAATGCAGATACCCCGGCTTTGCACGAATCGTCGAAAGATACCGTGCAAACGCTCCGACATTGCGGGAAATCGACATGTCGTTGTGGTTGAGGACAATCACCAGCCGGACATTGCTCCGTCCGGCGTTGTTGATGGCCTCATAGATCATCCCGCCGGTAAAAGCTCCGTCTCCGACGACTGCGACAGCAGTATGATCGTTGCCGCTCAGCCGGTTGGCACAGGCAATCCCATAGGCCGCGCTGATCGAGGTCGACGCATGCCCGGCAACAAACGCGTCATGCTCGCTCTCCTCCGGCTTGGGAAATCCCGACAGCCCGTCCCGCTGACGCAGGGTGGAAAACCGCTCCTTCCGCCCGGTCAGAATCTTGTGGGTATAGCTCTGGTGCCCGACATCCCAGACGATTGAGTCACGGGGTGAGTCAAACACCCGATGCAGCGCAACCGTCAGTTCTACCGCGCCCAGATTGGATGCGAGATGCCCGCCTGTCTGGGAAACATGTTCGATCAGAAACTGCCGGATTTCATAACACAGCCTGCCAACTTCCCAGTCACCCAGCGACTGAAGATCATTGGGCGACTGGATGCGGTCCAGTATTGGAAACTGCTCCATGTAATACTTCCTTACGTTTAGTTTATGCCGGCATGGTTACACCGGCATGATCAGACCGAGTATGACACCCAGTATCGCACCAGCCAGCACTTCCAGCGGCGTATGACCCAGAAATTCCTTGAGCGCCTTCTGGGAAGGTGTCATCGACTCTCCGTCCGAAAACAGAATCTGGTTGAGTACCTTCGCGTGCTCTCCCGCCGCCCGGCGTACCCCCGTCGCGTCATACATGACGATGCAGGCCATCACCAGCGACAAAGTAAACAGCGGCGATTGCAGCCCGTATATCCGCGCAACCGCTACCGTCAGTCCGCAAACCGTCGAGGTATGGGACGAGGGCATCCCTCCGGCTCCGAAAAGCCGCTCGATCTCCAGCCGCCGGCTGTGAATCGAATACAGGATCAGCTTGAGTACCTGTGCCGCCGCCCAGCAGGCGACCGCTATCCATAATACTGTATTGGACAACAGATCATGAAGCAAACCGATTCCCTCCTTTGTTATCTGATTCGGTCAAGCAGCCCGCGGGTATAATCCGTCAGAATATCATTCCCCGCAAATGCGCTCAACGCTTCCACCGCCTCGTCGGTATACCGGCGGGCATACTCCCGTGCACCTTCCAGTCCGAGAATCGACGGATAGGTCACCTTCTCATTGGCAAGGTCGCTCCCGACCGGCTTTCCCAGCACGGCCGCGTCTGCGGTCAGGTCGAGTATATCGTCAATCACCTGGAACGCAAGCCCAAAATTCCGCGCGAATCTGTCCGCCGCTGCAAACTGTTCTTCCGTTCCGCCTGCCGCCGCAACACCCATCCGGCATGCGGCCGACAACAGCGCCGAGGTCTTTTTCTCATTCGTTCTGCGCACCGTCTCCAGCGGCAGGCTGATCGCACCTTCGTTCTCAAGGTCCATCTCCTGTCCGCCGATCATCCCCTGTACGCCTATCCGGTCGGCCAGAATCCCGACAGCTTTGACCACCCGTTCAGGCGGCAGTTTTGCGCTTGCAATCGCTTCAAACGCCATCGTCAGCAGTCCGTCACCTGCGAGCAGTGCGGTCGCTTCTCCATACGCAATATGGCAGGACGGCCGTCCACGGCGCAGATCATCATCGTCCATACAGGGCAGATCATCGTGAATCAGCGAATAGGTCTGTACCATCTCGACCCCTGCTGCAAACGGCAGCGCACTCTTCCAGTCCCCACCGCACAGCCGGGTAAATTCCAGCGTCAGGATCGGCCGAATCCGCTTTCCTCCGCCAAACGTCGAATACCCCATCGCTTCCAGCACACGCCCCGGATCGCAGGGAACTTTCAGATATCCGGCGAGGGTGCTCTCAATCGCCTGCAAATACTCTTCAAACTGTTGATGCATGGTCGTAATACCAGCCCTTTCCGGCACTGAATCCCAGCGCCTGTATTTCTGTCCGGTCCTTATTCTTCCGGCTGGTCGCTGCTGTTTTCGGGTGCTGCTTCCGGCTCCTGCTCCCGCAGACGGAGTTTCGCACCCTCCAGCGTCTTCTGGCACAGCCGCACCAATGCGACCCCTTCTTCATACGCCTTGAGCGACTCTTCAAGCGACATGCTCCCGTCTTCCAGCCCGGCGGCAATCTCTTCCAGCCGGGTCAGCGCCTGTTCAAATGTCGGATTTTTCTTTGAAGCCATAAACTGTTTCCTTTCCTCAGTCTGACACGGATTTTTCCTGCCGGACAGCCGCAACGACGCTTTCCGCCGTCCCATCCGCAAACCGGGTCATCAGCCGGTCTCCCGGCTGCAATTTCTTTAAATCAGCCGGCTGTCCGTCCTGGGTCGTCGTCAGGGTATATCCCCGCGCCAGCACCCGCATCGGACTTAAACCTTCCAGCCTGGCCGCATTTCCAATCAGCTGCCGTTCAGCAGCGCCGATTCGGCCTGCCATCGCTGCCCGCAAACGGACAGCAGACGCCGCCAGATCACCTTCACCCTTGCGGATTTTTCCTTCCGGAGAGTGGGTCCGCAGCCGGTAAGCCGCCGCAGTAACCCGTGCAGATGCAGCCGACTGTATCGTCTGTGCAGCCGTCCGCATCCTCTTTTCCAGATTTTCAACCTTTTCCATCCGCCGTTCCAGCTGGGTTTCCGGCGAGGAAACCGCCAGCCGTTTCTGAACGGCTGCGACCCTTGCCCCTTCCAGCCGAATCCGGTCAGACAGGCAGCGGTTCAGGCTCTCGGCAATCTCCGAAACCTCTCGCCGCAGTCCGCTGACATCCGGTGCACACAGTTCGGCTGCTGCCGATGGCGTCGGCGCACGCAAGTCGGCTACCAGGTCACAAATGGTATAGTCGGTCTCATGCCCGACTGCCGATATCACCGGCACCCGGCAGGCATAGACCGCCCTTGCGACCCGCTCATCGTTAAATGCCCACAAATCTTCCAGTGACCCGCCGCCGCGTCCGACAATAATCACATCCGGTGATACCGTCTCCGCCAGCTGCAAGGCTGACACAATCGACGCCGGTGCACCCTCTCCCTGTACCAGTGCAGGACAGAGAATCAGTTCACCCAGCGGCCAGCGTCTGGACAAAATATGGATAATATCCTGTATCGCCGCGCCGGTCTTTGCGGTCACGACCGCAATTTTCTCCGGATACTGCGGCAGTGGCTTTTTATGGCCGGGGTCAAACAGCCCCTCCCGTCCAAGCCGCTCTTTCAGCTGCTCAAACGCCATGTACAAAGCGCCCAATCCGTCCGGCTGCATGTCCGCACAGATGATCTGGCAGATGCCGTCCCGCTCAAACAGCTGAACACTTCCAAAAATAATGACGCTCATCCCGTTTTGCGGCATAAACCGCAGCCGGGAAGCGTTCCATTTGAACATCACCGCTTTGATCGAGGTCCGCGCATCTTTCAGGGTAAAATAAAAATGCCCCGTCCGCAGATGGTTGGTAAAATTGGAGATCTCCCCACGGATGTAGATGCTCTTGAGCTGGACGTCCTCATCCAGCAGCCCTTTCAGGTATCCGTTGATCTGGGAGACGGTCAGAATCTGGTTCAATCCACTTTCCTTTCCCGGCAGACGTCCTCGCCTGCCGACAATGCCGCCAGTACCGCTATACCCGCCGCGTTATCCGACGAAAACTGCGGCTGGGCAAATATCCCGCCGTATTTTGACTCAAACTTCCGGCGGATGATGACGTTGGACATAACGCCGCCGGCGTACACCAGCGGCAGCTCTCCGTACTTTTGCAACAGTGCGGCGGTCATCCCGTCCAGTGCCGCTTCGATTGATTTCAGGCAGTACAGCGCGATATACTCCGGTGCTTTCCCTTCATCCAGCAGTTTGTGACAGCGGTTCTCAATCCCCGACAGGCAACAGTCGGTGCCCTTCATCGTCGGACGGACTTTGATCTGCTCGTCACATCCCAGTGCCAGTTCGGTCAGTTCCGGTCCGCAGGGAAATTTCAGCCCCAGCATCAGTCCGACCCGATCGACCGCCTGTCCTGCCTTTAGGTCCAGCGAACGGCCAACCTGTGTAATCTTAAAAAATGGCTCGCCCGGTTCGACCAGCAGTGCATCCGTCGTCCCGCCGGACAGGTGAAAAGCAATAAACCGCTCCTTCATCAAGTCCAGCCGTCCGGCTGAATACAGTGCCGCCGCGATATGTCCCTCCTGATGGGAAAAGGCGTACATCGGCACCCCCATCGCGGAAGACACCAGCTGTGCCCCCATCTGTCCAACCAGAAAGCAAGGCATATACGACCCTTCCACCCGTCGTGGAAAAATCGATACCCCGACTCCATCCAAAGTGGGCGGTTCTTCACCAAACAGCTGTCCGGCCAGTCCGCCCAACTGCTGGACATGGGCAAAAACCGCGTCGCTCTGCCGCAGTCCCAGCGCTCCCGGCGCCGTCGGCAGCAGCTTTTTCTCCATCTTCACCGCCAAACCGCCCTGCGCCCAGGCATCACTGTCAAAAAGCGCAGTCGACGTCGTATAATTGGAGGTGTCAATTCCGAGATAAACCGCCATCAGCCCTGTTTCTCCGCAGGTTTCGCGTTCAGCGACCGGACGATGCTGCCCAGCACACCATTGATAAACGAAATATCCTCTTCGTAGGCAAAGTCGCCCGCCAGTTTGACGCATTCGCTGACAACGATATCATCATCGACGTCCTCGCTGTATACGATCTCGTATACGCCCAGCCGCAGAATCGCCAGCGATACCTTGGAAATTCGCTCCATCTTCCATTTCTTCAAATTGGCCGAAATCAGCTCGTCAATCTCCTGCTGATGCCGGACAACCCCTAAAAACATTGACTCTACCTCAGGCGTAATCTCCAGTTCCTCGTTCTCTCTGGCCGTCTCCAGCAGTTCGCTTGGGCTGTCATCGTTGAATATCCGTTCAAATACCAGAATAAACGCATTCTCTCTCATTTGATGTCTGGTCAGCTTTTTCATTGTACAATATATTCCTTTCTTTTGCAGACCGTATCATTCCTCTTTCCACTCGGAAGTTCCGTCCGGGAATTTCTGGTCTCTCCTTCTGTTGATGCGGAGGATGCTCACTCCGCGCTCGCCGCTACTATATCAACGACATATACATTGACGCGGCTGACCGCAATCCCGGTCATATCCTGAATTGCTTCCTTGACCTTCTCCTGGATCTGGGAGCAGACTTTCTTCATCTTATATCCGCGGGCAAGTACAACCGAAACGTCGATTGCCGCTGCGTCTCCTTCCACGCGCCCTACCACCCGGTGTGCGGTCGGACGGTCAAACAACCGGTCAATCGGGCAGCTGCTGCGGGTAGTCAGACGGGCTACTCCTGGGATCTCACTGATGACGGTCTTGACGATCGTCTCCAGTACCCCTTCCGAAATCTTGATATTGGATGCGATTGGGTTCTCTTTCGGCTGCATGCAGATTCCTCCTGTCCAAAAATTTGTCCGCATCCGTCTCCCGGACGCAGATGCCATTACAAAGTTATTATAACACCATTCGCCCAAATAAACAACAGGTTTGTATAATTTTTTGCATATTAATAAAAAATGAATACTCCCACAAACAACGCGGCCGCCCCATTCCTCACGGAACACGGCGGCCGCTTTCGTTTACTCAATTCTCGATATCAGCTGACAATACACATAAACATTCTGAATCTTTTTGGCTTCATTTCCCTTGTCGGTAATGATGACCGGCTGGGTCTCGGATGGGGTCTCGTACAGCTTGAAGACCAGTCCGTCCTGGTTGACCTTCATGTCGCGGATTCTCTTAAACTGAAAGTCCCGCTTCGCTATGCCCAGATAACCAAAAATAATCGTCTGAATATTCATATTCGTGAAACACTGGATTACGTCCTTTTCATCGTGCATTTCCAAAATTGCTTTGGCTTCTTCAAAGGTGACATCCGTACATTTGAATACGCCCCGGTTGATAACCGACATCATGGAGCTATTGTCTAATAAAAGCAGTTCATTGGCCGACATGGATAAAAACCTCCTTTAATATTGATTATTTTTAGTATAAATGAAAGAATCTTATTTGTCAACAGTTGTTAAAATATTAACGTAATTTTACATAAAAAGCGTCCCGCACTCTTTTCCGAATGCGGGACGCTCATCCGTCTCATTCCTCCAGCCCAATCTCTCCGACCGATACGTCTTCCGCCGACAGACCCGTCTCCTCAATAATGATGTTCTTGATCTGGTTGGCAGTCTCAGCCGTCAGGCCATCGGTTCGCACAATCACCCGTGCAGAATCTGCATCGACATACGCCAGACACTCTGCAAATCCTTTTGCCTTGACCAGCGTTTCAATCTTGTTCTCGCTCTCGATCTGGGCCGACACCGCCAGCGCCTTCTCTGCCGCAAGTTCCTTCTCGTCGTCGGTCATCTCTTCCGCACCCAGCGTCTGAGCCAGTGTCTCAATCGCTTCGTCACGCGCTTTGCGCCGCTCCAGCCGGGCAGATGTAAAATAATCACTCTCACCGCTGCTCTCCACCGTCGTCTCCTCCACCGGCTCCGCTCCGGTCAGCTGCGCCTCGCCGTAGTTTTCCGTCTCAGAGCTGTCGCTCTGCGACGCGGTCAGCAGATCAAAATTCCCGGTGTCGGTGAATACGTAATTCAGATACACCGCAATCCCCAGGATCGTCACCAGGCTCGCCAGTACAATCTGCTTCTTTCCAAGAATTACACTCATCTTCATCATCAACGCCACCCTTTCACTGCATCTTTTCTATGCTGACACGTGCTGTCGTCAGACCGTACAACGCATAGATCACCTCGTAAACATCAGTCTGTACCTCCGCGCGATCTCCTCCCTCGCATACCACTGCAACACCCGTCACCTCCGGCTGCTGCTCGGATACAACGACCGCTCCGCCTCCTGATGTGACATAGTGCTCTGTCCTCTCCCGGCTGCTGATGCCGCTGTCTCCATACTCCTCCCGCTCTTCCTCCTCGGACAGATATTCCCGGCTGCCGGTGTCCGCCAGCGTGACCATTACATGGGTCTCTCCCGCACCTTTGATGCGGGAAATCGTCTGCTCCAGCCGCTGCTCAATCCCGACGGCCGGGTCGGGGTCACTGACCGTCTCCGGCTCGGATTCAGGAAAAAACGAGGACAGAAAAATCAGTCCGATTCCCGCCAGTCCCAAGATAAACAGCAGCCAGGGCTTTTTAGCTGTCAGCAGATTTTTGATCTTCTCCATCATTTTCATTCTCCGTCGTCACAAGCGTCGCGGTTACCCCAAACGTCTCATTCAGCTCGGCTGTCGCCGTCAGTGCGGCTGCAAGCTCCTGCTGACTGACCAGTACCCGCAGACTGGTAATAGATATGCTCTCTTCGCCGTCAATATGTATCTCCATCTCAACTTTTCCTTCCTCGACTCCGTGGCTTTCCAGTATTGCCTCCGCTTTCTGGCACAAAAGCTGCCGGGCAGCTGACTCCAGCTGTTGCTGGGCAAGGGCACCCAAATCCCCCTCCGGTTCCTCCAGCACCGATTCCGGCAGCGTAAAATCGTCCGCTTCCAGCGTCACAACGGGCAGCAGAATCGACAGCAAAAAGAATATCCGTACTGCAAACCGCATCATCCCGTTTTCACGCTCCGGCGTCAGCATCAGTATCACTGCGCTGAGGACCATCGTCCCGCACAGTGCCGCGGCTGTCAGTTTGAGCTGTTCCATCCTCTGCCTCCTAACTTCCCGCCAGCAATACCATCGCCAGTGCTCCCAGTATCATCACCGCGTAACAGATCAGCACCGACAGCATAATCGACACTGCGGCAGAACTGACCCGCATCACCTCTGCCGGACCACTTTCCGAGAGGGTGTCCGCCGCTGCCGCCCCCAGATTCAGCGATGCAGTCAGCAATCCCAGATAAATCAGCTGGGGCAGGAATACCACCGCCAGTACCAGGATGCCAAAGACCCCGATTGTGCTTTTGACCAGTGTCAGGCAGCCGCTGACCGCCGACCAGGCGTCCCCGACTGCGCTGCCGACGACCGGAACGGCGGAACTGAGCAGGAATTTGGCGGTCTTGAGGGTCACGCCGTCGGATACCCCACTGATTCGGGTCTTGATGGTCAGCAGCGCCAGAAACACCGTCAGGCAGAGGGACAATATCCACAGCGCCAGACTGCGTACCGACCGAATCAGCGCACCTGCATGCAGATCGGGTGCCGCAACGCCGGCAAACGATAATCCCAGAAAGATCATCATCAGCGGTACGACCAGCCCGTCCACTGCCGCCGAAAATATCTCAATCGCCGACAATGTTGTCCCGTACCAGACAACCGACGAGGCTGGTTTCCCGGCAGCGGCGGCAGACGCCGCAAATACCGGCAAAAATGACAGCATAAAGGTCGACAGTCCCTTGACCAGTGCAGCCGTCCCCCGCACCGCGCTGACCACCGTTTCAGCCAGCAGCACTGCAAGGGTCAGTGTCGTAACCGACCGGCAGGCCGGGCTGCGGTTAAAGCTGCCGAGCAGCGCCGAAAGGACTGTCACCCCCAGCATACACGCCAACAGCCGCAAGGGTGCTGCTCCCTTTTGGCAGACCATCTCCCACCCCTTTTCCAGCAGTCCCGGCAGGGTCAGTGAATCGAGGTCTTCCGGTTCAAAGCCATCGGCAATTGACCCCTCTGCTTCGGGCGGCAATAATGAAAAAAGGGAATAATAGCCGCTTTCTTCCAATTGCTCTTCGATCATTTCATCAGTCGTATCGGTGTCCGCCGCGTACCCCACCGACGGAAAGGTCAGCAGCATCAGCATACCGATCAGCAGCACTGCCGCCAGTTTTCTGAACATCCGCGTATTCCCCCTTTCCTCATTCCATCAGGGACAGCGACAGTTCCAGCAGCTTCTGGTAAACCGGCAGGCAGCTTTCCAGTATCAGCACCTTCCCCGCAAGGTTGATCTGGGAAGCGGCGGAAACCTGTCCCGCCTCCCGGCACAGGCTCTCCCCGATCTCTGAAAGCAGGCTGATTCCCAAACATCGGAGCAGGATTTTGATGTATACCGTCTCGACCCCTGCATTCTCCGCCAGTGAACCCACCGTCGAAAATATTGGAATCATCCGCAGCACTGTCCAGCCGGTAAACAGTACCATGCAGCCGGTCGAAAGCAGCATCGCATATTCCGGCTTCCAGTTTTTTAATAGCAGCGTGATCACCGTCAATACCACCGCTGCGGCAATCAACGAACCAAACTGTTCCATTTGCCTGTCCTTTCCTTTGGTTCAGAAATCGGGCCATCCTATCAGTACAGCCCGAACAATTGCTGTATTGTCCCAAACAGCCCGCTGATCTCCCGGACCAGCATCCCCAGTACCACAATCAGTCCCGCAAGTGTCGTCATCATCGCCTGTTCCTCCCGCCCTGACCGAATCAGCACCTGGGTCAGGACCGCAACGATGATGCCGATTGCGGCGATGCGGAAAATCAGATCTACATCCATCTTTGCCGACCATTCCTTTCTTTTGCCGGGTTCCTTTCAGATACAGAGCACCGCACACAGCATCCCGGCCAGTGTCCCCAGTGCCATCAACAGCTTTCCTTTTCCCTGCGCCTCCAGCCGGGCACCTTCCTGAAGCCCCCGCAGCTGTTCGGCGGCAATCCGTACCGAAGCCGACTGGCTTTCGGCGTCGCCGGGACCGATCATTCCTGCCAGTCGCCGGCAGATTCCCCGTTCCGGCTCCGGGCTGTCTGTTCCAAGGCCGTCCCACGCATTATCCGCCGGCAGAAGCCCTTCGCCGGTCAGCATCCCGGTGATTACGCCGGTCGGCAAACGCAGGGCAAGCAATCCCTCCAGCCGTACACACAGCCGGACCATCTCTCCCAGCCGTTCCACCCTTCGGGTCAGTTTTTCCGACGCCCGCAGCCCCATCCCCGCTCCAAACAGGGTCAGGCAGATACCGGCCGCCAGACGCACCGAGAGTATATCCATCCAGCAGCGCCCCCATTCTCCCCCGGCCTGTCAGCAAAACCACCTTTTCAAACGCGCCTTCCCGCAGCAGACGTGCTGTCCATTTCCGCCGCAGCAGTTCGGCAATACTTCCGGCGTGTACCGTCGCGACCAATGGGACACCGCTGTACAGCGATGCGGACACCGCATCCGCTTCCTGCGGCGAAAGCTCGTCACAGACCATCAGTTCGGGTGACAGCGACCGCACGGCAAGTGTCATCGCCGCCGCTTTCGGATATCCGGTCAGCAAATCCGCAGTTACAGCTCCTTCCGGCAGCGGCGTCAGCTCTCCACGCTCGTCCAGCACCGCCAGCCGCATTCCATGTGCAAGCCTGCCGATCAATGCACGGAGAATCGTCGTCTTGCCGCTCATCGGCGGCCCGGCGATCAGCAGTGATGCCGGAAAAGTCATCTGCTCCAATATCCTGTCGGCAGCTTCCGGAATATGTCCCGGGAAACGAAAACAGAGGGCGGATATCGTGTGGACCGCCAGAACCTGCCCATCGTCTGTCGATGCTGTCCCGACAACCCCCAGTCTGCCGCCTCCCGGAAGTGCAACATACCCTTTGCAGATGCCCGCCATCGCGCTCTGCATCGACCGTCCGGTCGCCCGAAACAGCGTCTCCTCCAGCATCGCACGAGTGGTGATAAGCGCTCCTTCCGGAGTCGGGAGCAGTCTCCCGTTGCCTCCAAGCCAGCCTGATTCACTGCCAATCCACTGCACCGGCTGGTCTGCGCGCAGTCTCAGTTCATAGAGTGTTCTCTTTTCCGCCCGCTCTGCCGCCAACGCTACCGAGGCAGGCAGGCAATTCCGGATAAAGCTGTCCAGCTGCATCTTCTGACACGTCCTTTCGGTGACCTTTCTGTCCCCATCATATGTTCCGGCTCGTCCGGTTAGAACCGGAAAATTTTCGCCCGCTCTTGTCCGGCTGCGGACACTGCGTTATAATAAAAATATCAAAAGATGATATGAACAGAGGGGTGACATTATGACGGAATTGCCGATTATCGACGGTATCGAAAAACTGGAAAGTGTGGTGCAGCAGGTTGGATTCCTGCCCTTTTTCCGCTGTGATATTGTCGGATATTCGCTGGAAGAGCGGACGCCGCCTGAAAGATGGTTTCAAAAAGGTGTCGAAGGTCCTTGGGAATGGAGAGAACAGGCTGCATTGCGGCAGATCATCGGTTATGGAAAACTGGTCAGAAATAAAGCCGGGTTCGTGTCGGCAGAACTCTTTCCGCTGCTCGCTAACTACCGGCGAGATGGGTATGATTACGATGCAAAGTATGAGGACGGATTGCTAAAGCGCCGGGAAAAGCTGGTGATGGATGCCGTCGTCCAGAATGGGGAAATGCTGTCGGCTGATATCAAAAAAATGTGTGGGTTTGGCAAAAACGGCGAAAAGGGATTCGACGGAATTCTGACCGGGTTGCAGATGCAGACCTATCTGCTGGTGCGGCAGTTCGTCTATAAAAAAGACAAGGCCAGCAGGCAGTACGGCTGGGGCGTCGGTCAGTATACGACGGCGGAAAGGGTGTTCGGCGAAGAAGTAGTCACCAGCCGCTATCATCAAGAACCAAAAGAAAGCTTTGCTGAATTGACCGGCATATTGTCCAGTCGGTTGGACGTTCCGCAAAAGGTGCTGGAAAAGCTGTTGCGATAAACTGTATACCATATAAATCAAAAACGACAGACCGCGTTACTTATCGCAGTCTGCCGTTTTTCTCTTATTTTATTTAATCAGTATGGAACAGCGTCCGTCCAAGCGAAGCATGCAGCGGGTGCGCCCCAAACAGCCCGCCGCTGCTTTGCACCTCCCGGCCCTGGCCGCGAATCAGAATCGCGTCCTCTCCGATCACCAGTACGTCGCTCCAGTCGATCAGCAAATCCGGTTCCCGGCCGAGCAGCCCAAACAGCCGTGGACGTCCCCGGACAACCAATGCTTTCACCTGTGCGCTGCCCGGTTGGTGACTCTCCGATTGGACAGCCGCCATTGGAGCAGGTGCTCTGCAATCCAGCAGCAGCTCGTCTGCCCGCCCCAGACAGCGTCCGTCTTCAATGCACAGAATGTCCTTCCGAAACAGTCCCCCGCTGCGCAGTTCCATCTCTCTCCCTCCCCGGAACAGAATATGATGGGCAGGAAAAGAATATGACTCAGGTCAGTGCGTCACCCAGACGGTGAATTACAGCGTCATCCGCAAACGATACATGTTTGACGGTAAATTCCCGACCGTTCAGGTAGGAAAGTGCACAGGGTTCCTTAAAGTCAAAGATCAGTTTATAGGAGCACAGTGCCTGGCTGTTAAACCCCAGGGCACGTTCCCGGCGGTTATCGGAATATTTGCCGTCACCGACCAGCGGACAGCCGATATAGGCCATATGTGCGCGAATCTGGTGGGTGCGGCCGGTCTTCAGCTCGATTTCGGCAAGAGCAATCTTTTTGTAGCTTTTGAGCACCCGGTAACGGGTCACCATTGTTTTACCGCCTGGGACGGTATGGTCATAGACAATCGCCTTGTTCTCCCGCTCGTCCTTGCGCATAAAGTGCCGCAATGTCGCTTCCCGTGGGGACGGAACCCCTTTCAGCAAACACAGATAATACTTGTGCAGTTCCCGGTCCCGGATGCAGGCGTTGAGCAGCCGGAGTGCCTCGGCGTTTTTGGCGACAATGACAATACCTTCGGTGTTGCGGTCAATCCGGTTGCAGAGCGCCGGTGCGAAGGACGCTTCCTGTTGGGGATGGTAGTCTCCCTTTTTATACAGATAATGCAGCACCCGGTTAATCAGCGTGTCCACCGACTCCCCTTCGTCCTCATGGACAATCAGGCCGGAAGGTTTATTGACCAGAAGCAAATTATCATCCTCATAGACGGTCTGAATCTCCGGCCGCGCCTGCATAAAAAGCTGCTGGGAATCCTGTACGAAAAACTCGTCGCTGATGAATAATGTCAGCTTGTCCCCGGCGGAAAGGCGGGTGCTGATTTCCGCTTTTTTGCCATTCAATTTGATATGGCGGGTGCGCAGGAACTTGTACATCAGCGTTTTGGGCAAGGCGGGCAATGCTTTGAGCAGAAATTTGTCCAGCCGCTGGCCTGCGTCGTTGACGCCAATCGTCATCTCTCTCATATCTTAAAATCCTCCGGGCTGTATTTCGGCAGCGGCGGCGCCGGCTTCGGTTTGCGGCGAAGCGGCGCATACTGAAAGTGCCGGCAGGAGTAGGACATCGAGACGACGCCCTTTTTGCGGCAGAAGACCATGTCTTCCTCCTCTTCCGGTACGCCCCACTCGCAATAGGCACAGGACGGTTCGATTTTCTTGCCAAACAGAGCCATCACCCTGTCTCCCTTCTTATCCGCTGCGCCGCAGCGCTGCTCCCGGCAGCGCTGTTCACCGCGTAAAATCAGAAGTATTATAGCACACCTTCCGCCCGCCTGGCAAGAGCATCAGACAGCAAACGACCAAAAACACCGAAGAAACCAAATTTCCGCTTCCAATCGACGCGGCACTGGCCTGACCGGCAACCGTGGAACCAAAGCTGGAAAAGACAGCCTCCGCTGCCCATCCTGAAAAGCCAAACAGTTTATCTGCCGCCAACGTCAGCAGGATACTGACCGGCAGATGCACCAGCCGGCTGACAAAAAACAGCCGCATTGAGATTCCGCTGCCTCTTAAAAAACAGGCGTTTTGCAGCCAGACCGATACGCCGCCCAGCGAACAGCACCCGGTGATGCAGAGTATCGCGATCCGGTAAGGCATTCCGCGTGCGGTGCTGCACCCGACGCTGACCTCCAATCCAGCGGTAATCCACCGGCCTACTTCGCCCGGCAGCAGATTCAGGTAACTGCCAGCCACCGAAAAGACGACGACAAACCCGCAGATAATCCCCATCCCACGGACCGCCGACACAACTGCTCCGACAAACCGCTCGCCCAGTCTGCCGCCTTCTGTCACATAACTGGGCGTATGGTCGGCAGAATAAAAACGTGCCATCAATGCCCCTGTCAGCACGCACGCCGCCAGTTGGCACCCCCACAGCGCCAATCCAAGTTTGCCGCTCCCGAAGACGTACCATCCGACTCCCGCCATAAACGCCGGGCTGGCACCATAAGCGACCGTCAATAACCGTCCGGCCTGTTCGCCGGACAGCCTGCCCTCCCGTTTCATCGACACCGCCATCCGTGCGCCGATTGGGTACCCGCCGATGACCCCCAGCAGCAGTGCCGGTCCTGTCACCTCCGGCAGACGGTAAAGCCTTGCCAGCAGTCCAAACGGACGCAATAATATGTTGTCCGTCCCTGCACCCGACAGCAGGTCGCAAAATACCATAAAGATAAACAGCGACGGTATTACTGTATCCAGACAAAGTTCAATTCCCTTACGCACACCCTCCGCCGCAACTTCCGACTGCACCAGCAGCAGTACCCCTGTTCCCAGTCCGCAAACCGTCAGCAGTCCTCGCCCGGCCCTGTGGGCTTTAACCAAAGTCAATCCGCTCAACCTCCCCTCGTGCCAGCAGACGATTGTCCTGATAGGATAAAATCTCCAGCCCATTCCCCCAGATGGTGCAAGGAGTTTTCCCCAGCTTAAACCGCAGGTATCCCTCCCCGATATCCAGCACCGCACTGCACCGTTCGGTGTAGATCACACCGTTTTCCCACATCTGAAAGGGTGCTGTCAGGCTCACCCTGAACTCGTCAAGAAACCCGTCCCGCTTTTTCGCCATCGTCCGCACCATCCCTTCCCATTCGCAATTGGATGCCTGACATTATATTCGCAAAAGGGCAGGCATATACTTAACCGCAACGGCATTGACGGAGCCAGCCAAATGGAAAGGTGTGAAGATGCGATGGGAAATTATAAACCGGGATGTCTGCTGATTCGGGTGGAAGGTGATACCGCACGGTTTATCAACTGCTGCGCGGAAGAGGAGATCTCCGCTGAACGGTTTTGCAGCACCGATGGGGTGCTGTTCGGGTATATCCCCCAAAAAGATTATAAACAGGCACGCAGTCTCGCCGAAGATCTGGGTTGCGAACTGTCGGTGCTGGAAAAAGACGGCGTCTCCTATACCCTGATGCGCTACCGCAAACGGCTGGGACTGATTGTCTGGCCAATTGTCCTGACCGGCGCGCTGCTGTTCTCCCAGTGCTTCACCTGGGCAATGACAGTCAACGGTCTCTCCCAAATCGATGAATCACTGGTACTCGATGCCGCCGAAGACGCCGGTCTCCGAATCGGCAGTTTTCTTCCGTCCGTCGATATGCAGGTGGTCGCTGACCATATTCTCGAAACCATCCCCGGCGTCGGATACTGCGCTGTCAACAAGATCGGCTCCCATGTCGAAATTGAAATCAACGAAGCGGCACAGATCCCGACCGTCCTGCCGACTGACCCGTGCGATATTATCGCCGCTGAAACCGGAACCATCGTCTATCTGGAGGTGTACAACGGGCAGGAAAGCGTCAAAACCGGTGAAACGGTCGGAAAAGGCCAGCAGATCGTCACCGGTATCACCGAATCGGCTGACGGCAAAACCCGTTATGTCCATGCAAGTGCAATGGTGCTGGCAGATGCGAAATTCTCCCGTGAATTTACGCTGGATATCCAGCAGCCGGAAAGAGAATATCTGGATGATGAAGAGGTGCGCTGGAGCGTCGAACTGTTCGGAAAAGCAATCCCGCTCTATCTGCCGGATGGGGTGAAAAAGGCCGCCGGTCAGGCAGTCAACATGTTTGAGCAGGTGACCGGCTTCCTCTTCTCCGGCCCGGAATCCTCCGAGCAGCCAGAAAGTGAACTGCCTGTCCAATGGGAGGAGACGGTCTCTCGGCAGCCGCTGACCATCGCCGGCATCCAATTTCCAATTGGCATGATTAAAACCCTTCGGGAAAGTTATACTGAAACGGAAAAAACGTTTACGGAAGAAGAGGCGCTCGCCCAGCTCCAGCAGGCCGCGACTGCGTGGGAAGCTGAAAACCTCGCCGACGGTGAAATCCTCTCCAGAGAAGAAAAAATGACAATCGAAAATGGCGTCGCTACCCTGACGGTCGATTACCTCTGCCGGATGGATATCGCGTCTCAAAAAAAGATCGAGGTGTCATTTGAGGACGCCGGCACCGAAGGAGAGCCGATGTAATTTGCAGCGTTTGGCCGGTTCGTCAGTAGTTCTCCATATCGTCAAACTTGATGCTGGTATTACAAGAACAGACGAAAAATTTTGTGAAAAGAGCATAGATACAAAATGCTTTTTTTATGGTATAATACTAGTAATTTGAAAGGGCAGTCCGTTTCCTGCGAATCCGGCTGCCGGAAATTCAGGAAAGGAATGATGATCCAACTTGGCTGAACAGCTGATTCCGTTTCGCGATACTGATGAAATATCCGTTTTCTGCGGCAGTTTCGATGAGAACCTCAGCGTCTTTATGAAATATTGCCCCGTGACCCTCAGCATCCGTGAGGATGGCCTGAAAATTGCCGGGGATGATTCCGCGGTTGAAATCGCCGCCGCGGCCGCTGAAAATATCCTCTCGCTCATCCGCTCCGGGAAAAACCCCGATGAGGTCGCTATCCGCTATGCGCTGGATGCCGCCGCCGGCGGTGAGCAGCAGGAGGCAATGAGCCTCGCAGGTGACTGCATCTGCATCACCCAAAAAGGCAAGCCCGTCTCCCCTAAAACCGTCGGTCAGAAACGGTATATCAAAACCATTGAACGCAATACCATTACCTTCGGCGTAGGTCCCGCCGGTACCGGCAAAACTTACCTCGCCGTCGCAATGGCTGTAAAAGCTTTCAAGGCCGGTGTCGTCAGCCGGATCATCCTCACCCGCCCCGCTGTCGAAGCTGGAGAAAAACTCGGCTTCCTGCCCGGTGACCTCCAAAATAAGGTCGACCCTTATCTGCGCCCGCTGTATGACGCGCTGTTTGACTTTCTCGGCGCTGAAAACTTCCAGCGGCTGCATGAACGCGGCAGTATCGAAGTCGCTCCCCTTGCCTATATGCGCGGACGGACGCTGGATGAGTCGTTTATCATCCTGGATGAGGCACAGAATACCACCCGCGAACAGATGAAAATGTTCCTGACCCGGCTGGGCTTCGGCTCCAAAGTCGTCGTCACCGGCGACGTGACCCAGATCGACCTGCCTGATGGCAAGGTCTCCGGCCTGATTGAGGCAACCCGTGTGCTGCGCAATGTCGAGGATATCGGCATCGTCCGTTTCAGTGAGAAGGACGTCGTTCGTCACAAACTGGTACAGGATATCATCAAAGCTTATGACCGTTATTATGAGGAGGGCAAATCCAAACGCCATGAATAAAGTGAAAGTTATCATCTCAAACCGCCAGAATGTTGTGAAAATCCCGACCGGTATCCGTCTGCTTGTCCGGCGCTGCTGCAACGCCGCTCTCCGGCTGGAAAATTTCCCCGAAGACGCTGAAATCTCGGTCACCTTCGTCGATAACGACGAAATCAGACTGCTTAATAAACAGCACCGCAACATCGACTCGGTTACCGATGTGCTGTCTTTCCCGCTGGGTGAAAACGGCGTCTATGACCATAATGAGGCCGGTGCCGCGATGCTGGGTGATATCGTGATCTCGATGCCCAAGGCGGTTGAACAGGCAGAACTCTATGGCCACTCCCTCCAGCGTGAGGTCGGCTATCTGACCGCTCATTCGATGTTCCACCTGCTGGGTTATGACCATGTCAACGGCGGCGTCGAGGCTGTGCATATGCGTGAAAAGGAAGAAACTGTCATGACCATGCTGGGTCTCCCCAGAGGCGCCAGCTATGTAATGGATGATGAAGGTATCTGATAAAATGCCTGCAGCAAATCAGTTTGCCGCCTTCTTAAAAAGCTTCCTGTACGCTGCGCGCGGCCTGAAAGCCTGTCTGTCTGAGCGAAATATGCGCTTCCATCTGAGTGCAGCGGTGTTTATAACCGCTTTTTCGCTTGTTTACCGGCTGGAACGGGCGCAGTTCGGGTTGCTTTTTTTTGCGATTGGGCTGGTCATCTCTCTCGAAGCGGTCAATACTGCCGTCGAACATCTGACCGACCTGGTCTCCCCTGGGTTCCATCCGATCGCCGGTAAAGTCAAGGATATCGCGGCCGGTGCGGTACTGGTCGGCGCTGTCACTGCCGCTGTAATTGGATGCGTACTCTTTCTACAGTTCCCACGTTTGACCGACACTCTCCTGCTGATTGTGACCAGCTGGAGGCTGCCGGTTTTTGCGGTGCTGATCGTGGGGAGCGTCTGGTTCACCTTCTTTTACCATCCGCGCCGGTGAATCCTGCTCCCTTCCCCTCATTTTTATTAAGCAATTACGAAAGGACACTTTCATGAATCATACTGCTACCAAATCCGGGTTCGTCGCTATCGTCGGCAAACCCAATGTTGGAAAATCGTCGCTGATGAACGCGCTGCTGGGTGAAAAAATCGCCATCGTCTCTTCTAAACCCCAGACGACCCGCACCCGTATCCTCGGCGTACTGACCGACGACAATACCCAGCTCTGCTTCCTGGATACCCCCGGCTTCCATAAGCCCAAAACCAAGCTGTCAGGACATATGAACAATGTCGTCAAAAACAGCATCGGTGAGGTCGACCTCGTCCTCTTTCTCGTCGAACCGATGGGCGCAATGAACGAGCAGGAGCTGGAACTGATTGAAACGTTTAAGGCACGCAAACTGCCGGTCATCTTGGTCGTCAATAAAATCGACCTGATCGATAAGGAACAGATTCTCCAGAGAATCGCTGAAATCAGCGCACTTTACCCCTTTACGGCCGTCGTGCCCGTCTCGGTCACCGGCAACAATGGGGTCAGTCTGGTGCTGGACGAGCTGAAGAAAAACTGCCCTGAAGGTCCCTTCTACTTCCCTGAGGACACCCTGACCGATCAGCCGGAGCGTACCATCGCTGCCGAGGTCATCCGGGAAAAAATCCTGCGCAATATGCGGGACGAAGTCCCCCATGGCACCGCCGTCGTCATCGAAAAGATGCGGGAACGGGAAAATAACCCCGATATCCTCGACATCGAGGCGACCATCTACTGCGAACGGGAAAGTCACAAGGGGATGATTATCGGCAAGGGCGGCCAGATGCTGAAAAAAATCTCGACCGATGCCCGCACCGATCTGGAAAACTTTCTCGATACCAAAATTAACCTCAAAACCTGGGTTAAGGTCCGCAACGACTGGCGCAATGATGAACGTGCCATCCGCTCGGTCGGCCTGACTTATGACGACAACGAATAAATCGTGCGTCACCGAAATATTGCATGTCCAATTTTTTCGCGTATATTCTGACAAAACCTGCACATCATACCTCTGAGCAGGTTTTTCCCTGCGGTCAGGAGGATGTGCAAAATGGAAACAACACAAAAATCCAGAGATCTGGCAGATAACCCGCTGACACCTCAGCGTCCGGATTCCCCCCGGCCTGCCGTCCCACCCGATATCCCGTTTGAAATCCCCGTCCCGCCGCCCAGAACCGACTCCCTCCCGGTCATCCGCTCGTGGAACCAGTTCTGCCATACCGGCAGTGTGGACGATTATCTCAACTTTAAGTCCATCGAAGGAGGCAGCGGCTTTGCATCTCAAAACCCACGCAATCGTTTTGGCGCAGACGCCGTTTGGTTCCCAGGACAAACTTCTGACCCTGCTCAGTTCTGACCAGGGAATGATGACTGCTGTCGTGAAAAATCCCGGCAGAGGTAAGTCTAAAATGAGCGCTGCATGTGAAATGCTCGCTTACAGCGAGTTTTGCCTGTTTTCAGGCAGAACCCGCTACATAATAGACAGTGCGGAACTGGAAAATAACTTCTTTGGACTGCGCAGCAGTCTGACCGGGTTGTCGCTCGCCGCTTACCTCGCCGAACTGACTAGGTTTGTCATGCCTCAAAAAGAAACTGCCGACGAAACTTTACGCCTGCTGCTCAATACCCTCTACCTGCTGGAAAAAAAGGAAAAAAGTGAACAGATGCTCAAGGCTGTGTACGAATTGCGGCTGATGTGTCTGTCCGGGTTCCAGCCGGATGTCGACGGGTGTGCAGGCTGCGGAAAAAATGAGGGGAATTTCTGGCTGCTGCCGGGCGACGGAATTGTCCTGTGTGAAGACTGTCTGCCCGAATACCAGAAATTGCAGGAAAGACCCGTCAGCCGGGTTGTTTTCCCGGAAGCGGTAAGGAAAGCGTTTTTGCATGTAATCACCGCTCCACCTCAGAAACTCTTCTCCTTCCGGCTGTCGGCAGAGGCAGAAAAGGCATTTGGACAGGCCGCAGAAGCGTTTACCCTGTTTCAGACGGGTGGTAAATTTGGGACGCTGGATTTTTATAAAGCAATGCTCTGAGCGAAAGCAGCTGTAAGCCGCTTTCGCTCTCTCCCCTGTTACGGAGGATAAAACTGTTACATGATCGAACCAAAATATATGAAAAACCTTGAGCTGGACAAGGTCCTCGCGATGCTGGCGGAACTGACCTGCTGTGATACCGCTCGCGAAAAAGCGCTCGCAATCCAGCCCCTGACCGAAAAAGATGAGGTCCAGCGGGAAATTAACCGCACGTCGGACCTCTTTCAGCTGACCGTTCGGTTTGGGACCCCTACCTTTATGACCCTGCGCAACCCTGTCGGACGACTGAAAATCGCACAGTCCGGCGGTACACTATCTTGCAGTGACCTGCTGGCAATCGCCGCCGTCCTGCGTCAGGCACGTATCCTCGACCAGTGGCACAACCAGTGGGCTGAGGAAGAAAACGCTGTGTCGGAACAGTTCTCCCGGCTATATCTGAACAACTCCCTCGAACGGGAAATCTCGTCCGCGATTATCAGCGAGGATACGCTGGACGACAATGCTTCCCCGGAACTGGCCGCGATCCGCAGAAAAATCCGGATGACCGAACTCAAAATCCGCGAAAAAATGGATAAGATGATCCGCTCCTCCACCTATCAGAAATATTTGCAGGACTCGATCATCACGATGCGCGACGGACGTTTTGTCGTCCCGGTCAAGGCGGAATACCGCAGTGAAATTCCCGGTATGGTCCACGATACATCCGGAAGTGGCTCGACCTACTTCGTTGAACCGGCCGCTGTTGTCGAAGCGAACAACGAAATCCGCGTCCTGCAATCCAAAGAAAAGGATGAGGTCGAACGGATTCTCGCCGAACTTTCCGGCAAATGCGGCGCGGAAGCCGACGGAATTATCCGCTGCTTTGAGACGGTCATCGACCTCAACCTGCTGTTCGCAAAAGCGACCCTCGCTTACCGGATGAAGGCAATGGCGCCTAAAGTCACCGACGACGGGCATATCCTGCTCAAAAAAGCCCGTCATCCGCTAATCGACCCGAAAAAGGTCGTGCCGATTGATTTCGCGCTGGGCGATGAATATACCACCCTCGTTATCACCGGTCCGAACACCGGTGGTAAAACGGTTACCCTCAAGACTGCCGGTCTGCTCACGCTGATGACAATGTGCGGACTGCTGATTCCGGTCGCCGACGGGTCCAGTATCTCGGTATTTGAGGACATTCTGGTCGATATCGGCGACGAACAGAGCATCGAACAGAGTTTGTCTACCTTCTCGGCTCATATGGTCAACCTCGTCAGCATCCTCAATGTCGCAACCTATACCTCGCTGGTCATCATCGATGAGCTTGGTTCGGGTACCGACCCGGTCGAGGGTGCCGCTCTTGCCGTCGCAATCCTCGAAAAGCTGCGGCTGAGAGGGGCAAAGGTGGCGGTCACCTCCCACTACGCCGAGCTGAAAATGTATGCGCTGCAAACCGAAAAGGTCGAAAACGCCTGCTGTGAATTCAGTGTCGAAAGCCTGATGCCGACCTACCGGCTGCTGATCGGTGTGCCCGGCAAATCCAACGCCTTCGCAATCTCAAGAAGACTGGGACTGGATGAGGATATCATCGAAAACGCGTCCAGTCTGGTGGAAAGCGACAACAAACGGTTTGAAGAAATCGTCGATTCGCTGGAAGCTTCCCGTCAGCGGTATGAGGAAACCCTCAAACAGGTCGAGGAAGAAAAACGCGAAATCGACCGCCAGAAGGCCGAAGTCGACGCGCTTCGGGCTGAACTGGATAAACAGCGCGAAAAAGAAGAGGAAAAAGCCAAAATTCAGGCACAGGCGATTGTCCGGGATGTCCAGGCACAGGCTGATGCGGTGCTCCAGGAGCTGAACCAGATTAAAAAGCTCAAGGATTCGGAAGAATTCGGCAAACTGCTGCTGAATGCCCGCTCCTCTGTCCGCGGCAAAATGGGCCGGATGCACGATGCCGCCAATCCTGTCCACGAACGGACCAACGAAGGGTATACCCTCCCCCGTGAACTCAAACCGGGTGACATGGTCCAGATCTACGATATCGACAAGGAAGGAACGGTCCTCAAACCGGTCGATAAAAACGGGATGGTGCTGGTCCAGACCGGCATTCTCAAGTCCCGTGTCCCGATCGGCAACCTCCGGCTGCTGGATAAGTCCAAAATCTCGATTGAGGGCAAACCTGCCGGCAAACGTTCCGGCGGCGTCCGGACCGCCGGTATCTCCAGAGGCAGCCGTTCGGTCAGTGGACGCGGCGGCCTGGCAGAGGTCGATCTGCGTGGTATGAACATCGAGGAAGCACTGATCGAAGTCGACCGCTTTATCGACTCCAGCGTCCTGTCGGGTGTCCACCAGATCACGATCATCCACGGCAAAGGAACCGGCGCGCTGCGTGAGGCAATCCAGAACCACCTGAAAAAGCACAAAAGTATCAAAAGCTTCCGGCTGGGTGCCTATGGTGAAGGTGAAACCGGCGTAACCATCGCCGAGTTGAAGTAAGGTTGGTTCGGATACCCTGTGTTTACAGAAAATTTCCGTTGCAGGTTTTGCATAAATATGTTATAATAAAGAAAATCAGTGCATTCTATTGTATCTGAATCTTAGCCGATAACGATAATACTGCGGCTGAACACAGACGTCGTGTGTACAGGCCAAAGGGAGGACATTTTATGACGCGTATACAGATTCGTCTTCAGGACATGAAACGGGTGCAGGCTCTGGCCAGCTTTCTGACACCCATTCATGGCGACTTTTTCCTTGTGTCTGGTTCGGCGGTCGCCAACGCTAAAAGCCTGATCGGTATCCTGTCTATGAAACTGGATGAACCGGTCGAAATGCGGCTGATGGGCTGCTCTAAGGAGGATGAGGAAAGAATCCTCGCGAAACTCCGCGCTGAATACGACGGAAAATAATTTCGTTTTCCAATTGGTAAACAGCCTGTCGGTTGGACAGGCTGTTTGTTTTTGAACATATTTCGCTTTGTGGGAGGGAACGTCCGATGGCTGTCCTTCATCTGATGGTCGGTTTGCCGGGCAGCGGCAAAACTACACGCGCTATCCAGCTGGAAAAGGAATGTCATGCCGTCCGATTTACGCCGGATGAATGGCATTTAAAGCTGTTTGGCAACGATTTTAACGGTCAGTGGCCGGATGCTGTTCACGACAGCCGCCATGCGGCAATCGAACAGCTGATGTGGGAGACGGGGAAAAAATTGCTGGCGCTCGACATCGATGTCATCCTCGACTATGGGTTCTGGGCTCGCGAAGAACGGGATGCTCTCCGGGAACAGGCTGCAAAACTCGGCGCAGATTTCCGTATCCATTATATGGAATGCGCCCCCGATGTCCTTTGGCAGCGGCTGCAAAAACGCAACCAGACTACCGCCGACGGTAAGGTCTTTTATATATCAAAGGAAAACCTTGATGTTTGGCTGACCGTCTTCCAACCGCCTCAGCCGGATGAACTGGAATAAAAAAACAAAACCTGCCGTCTCCCCTCGTCTGGGATACGGCAGGTTTTCTCGTTATCATCTCTGTTGTTACTCGCTGTCCGGATGCGCTGCCAGCGCTTCCGCAAGGTCCCGCTCATGCCGCCGTTCCAGCAGCTCATTTGCGCTGGTCTTAAGTATGATCGCCTTGAGCAGACTGTCCAGTTCCTCCCCCTCCCGGTAGTCGGCGGGCGCTATGTACCGGACACGGTTCTCCCTCAGCAGCCGCTGTACCTTCTCCCGTCCGCTCGCCGGGTCATATACCCCGATCGAGTGACCGCCGTAGGTGTTGACCAGCTTCATGCAGGGGATGTCGGTGTCGCTGTCCCCAAGATAAACCATGTTGCGGAACGGAACACGGATTTTGTCCTTCGGGAAAAATTCGTTGACACCGTTGTCATTGACGTCGAGTACCCCTTTCTCTATCCGGAAAAGGAACTGAGTCTTGCTGGTGTAGTTGATCGCCTGCGCCGGCCATTTCGCCGTCCCGCGGTGGTTGAAGTAAAAGCTGCTCGCAAAGATCGCTTCAAACGCCCCCGCCTTCGCAATCGACGTTCCTTCGATCATCTCTTTCAGCCCGGAAGAAAGAATATAGTGCTCGACCTTTACCCCGTGCTCCTTCCCAAAAGCCCTGATCCGTTCAAACCACTCCTCGACCCCAGGATACAGCGCAACCCGTGCGCCGTAACTTTCCAGCGCACTCCGGGTCAGCACAAGGTTGCCCTCCGCTTCCTCGACCATCTTGAACATATAGGCAAGGTTGGAGTCCATCCCGTTCTCCCTTGCAAGTATGTCGGACTCCTCCCAGAACCGTTCCACATCATACCCGACATCCTGAATATATCCCTGTGCCTGCATGTTGTCGGGTGAGAGGGTCTTGTCAAAATCATAGCAGATCGCCAGTACCGGGAGTTCCTCCCGGACACGGCGGCTGGTTGGCTGGCTCATCGCGTTCCCTCCTTGTTGTGTAAAATAACTGTCTTTATTATACCACACCCCGCTGGACCGGTGCAACCGCCTGACCGGCCGGTTCTATTCGGTCAGAGAAATTTTACACAGCGCTTGCATTGTCACAACCGGTTTGTTATAATAAAATACGACAGCAAACTTTGGCTTCGCATAAGCAGGAGGTAAAATTATATGCAGTATTATCTCGGTTTTGACATCGGTGGCAGCAGCACCAAGGTCGGCGTCGTAACCGACGACAAACAGGTTATCTACCATGAAAAACAGCCCCATCCCGATACCTTCGAAGGGATGATGCAGATGATGGCCGGCGTCTATGAACGTCTCAAAAAAGAGTATCCGATCTGTGGTATCGGTATCTCGTCCTGCGGCTGTATCAACCCGGAGGATGGTATGGTCCGCGGCTGGATGGCTCCGTCGGTTTTTTATATCAAGGACCGCTGTTTCTATGACCTGTGCAAGCTGGTCGACGTCCCCGTCCGCGCTGAAAAGGACAGTCAGGCCGCTGCACTGGGTGAATACTGGGCTGGCGGCGCCAGCCAGTTCGACAGCTTCCTGACGCTGGTGCTCGGCACCGGTCAGGGCGGTGCGCTGTTCCTCAATGGCAAACCTTATCGTGGAACCCATTTCTTCGCCGGTGATATGGGGTATGTCTCCCCTGTCCGCGGTATGCGCGGCTTCTCGGAACTGACCGCGCCGATTCCTTACGAAATGCGCTATTTTAAGGAAACCGGCAAGTACATGGCATGCTCCGACCTCTACCTCAACCGCGAAACCGACCCCGTCGCTGCCCGGCTGTGGGACGAGTTTATCGGCTATCTGGCTTATTTCTGCATCCAGATGCAGTTTACCTTCGACACCCAGCGGATTTTTATCGGCGGCGGTATCTCCGGCTGGAAACCCTTTATTCCGCTGCTTCAGGAAAAAATCGATGAGTATCTCGCGGAATGGCACTGCGATTTTAACCGCCCCATCGTCCTTGCGTGCAGCGGCGGCAACGACGCAAACCTTCTGGGCGCTGTCTACAGCCTGAAGGAAAAATACCATATCTGAAAGGAAGGTACGTCTGTCTATGATCGCAGATACGATGCCCCTTCTCCACTATTTTGAAAGCGGCAATATCTTCAGCGGCAGTTATAAAAACAAACGCTATAAAGTCTTCCCCGATGGGGAAAATATGCTCTGCAAGGTTTGGATCGGGGATTACTGCCTCGAAATCACTCCCCCTGAACAAATCAGCGAAAATACCTTCCCGGTCACCCAGGAAGGACGTCAGGCAATGATCGACTGGCTGGAGGCTTTCTCCGGCTGAACGGCCGCTGATCCTGACATAAAAACAAGTAACGCACAGTCCACATGAACGGACTGTGCGTTTTCTTTTGTTTATGCTCCGGCAGTGGCAAGTGCGCCGCTCCGGACGGTCAGCCGGGTCAGCGGACAGCCGTCCTGATGCAGACGAAGATAAATGTCGGTACACTTTTTGTATCGGGCAAAGGTCTTTTTCGCCGCTTCCGCGTCCCCGTACACCTTCCAGGCACCGACACATTTGCATCCCTGCCCGCGATGTTCGATAAACCCGGCGACGTCCTCCGGAGGATATCCAAGAAATAACCCGATTTCGTGTGGAAACTCGCCGCTTTCTTTCAGCCGTCGTGCCAGGCAGCGCAGACATTTCCCTGCGTCCGGCTCGGTATAGCCTTCCCTGCCCAGAATCGGCCAGCCATCCCCCGTCAGGTCCTGACCTAGCCGGTCGGGACGGTAAACATAAACCAATGCCGTCCCTTTCCCCCAGCTGAGCAGCTGCAAAACAACCCCGCGTGGGTTCAGCTGACGGTTATACTCCTGCAACCGGTCGAGCAGCTCCTTTTTCGACCGGCAGGGACAGTTGACCAAGTTGGCGGTCTTCAGTCCCGCAAGGGTCGGCGAACAATGGCGAACCAGCATCTCTTCTGACATGGTGCTTCCTCCTTTTCCTGCTACGGGTCAGTTGCCCGTGTGTTCTTCCAGTATTTCCCGAAGTGCTGAAAGCGAACTTGAATGGCTGCGGGCAATCGCAAGCTGTTGATTTTTACATTCACTGAGCACACACCGCACCATCTTGTGGGAAACCGTCGCGGTAAACAGTACCAGCAAATCAGGTGTGCCGATCTGCTGCTTCATCGTGCTGGTCATCTGGGTGAAGACTTTTGCACGGCACCCGTATTTCTTGCAGAGGTTTTTGTACTGACAGACCATACAGTCATTCCCGCCGATGATTACGATGCTCATATTGATTTCCTTTCTTTCGGTTAGCGTAAGCTAACTACAACCCTTTAAAAAAGCAGCAAAGCCGCTGCAAATCATCTTGGTTAGTTGTGACTAACTACAAATAGAGAATATCATATTTCCCGTCCTCTGTCAAGCACTTTTCACAAAAATCTTTCAATCAAAATGCACAGTCAAAATAGATTGCTTTTTTTAAAATCCGGGCCTGAATTTTGTAGGATTGGATATTGCAGAAAAACCACTTTTTCCCTATAATATGTTTCGCTGACCTTCAGCAGATGAAATTCTGTTTATTCCGGCTTTCACCCCCCTCCGGGAACTGCCCGGTCTCCACCACCTCAGAAAGGACTGCATCACTATGAAAACAGCACAGAAAGATATGACCAAGGGCAGCCCTGGTAAAATTATCCTCGGTTTCACTGTCCCGCTCTTTATCGGTAACCTCTTCCAGCAATTTTATAATATGGTCGACGCCGTCATCGTCGGCCAGTTCGTCGGCACCGGCGCACTCGCCGCCGTCGGCAGTACTGGCACCATCATGTTCCTGATTACCGGGCTGGCAATGGGTATGACCAACGGGTTTACCCTACAGGTCGCCCAGCGGTTCGGCGCTGGCGATTTGTCGGGTATGCGCCGCTCTGCCGTCAATGCAACTGTCCTCTCCGCTATCGTTTCGGTGGTGATGACCACCCTCTCGGTGCTGTTTATGAAGCCGCTGCTCACCTTTATGCACACGCCGGAAGATATCTTCGCAGACGCTTACAGTTATATTATGGTCATCTGCGGCGGACTTGTGGCTCAGATGCTGTATAACCTGCTCTCCTGTCTGATGCGTGCGCTGGGCAACAGCAAAATCCCGCTGTACTTCCTGATCGTCGCGGCGTTGCTGAATATCGTGCTTGACCTGCTGTTCATTATCCAGTTTCATATGGGCACCGCAGGCGCTGCCTGGGCAACCATTATTTCCCAGGGAATTTCCGGACTTTTGTGCCTTCTCTACATCGTCAAGTCCGTCCCCATCCTCCATCCCCACAAAGAAGACCTTCGACTGGACCCCAATATGATGGTCGGTCAGCTGAAAATCGGCGTCCCGATGGCCCTCCAGTTCTCCATCACCGCGATCGGTTCGATGATGGTCCAGACCTCCCTCAATATGCTCGGTTCTACCCTCGTCGCTGCCTTCACCGCTGCCGGTAAGATCGAACAGCTGGTCACCCAGGCATATGTCGCAATGGGCACCGCTATGGCAAACTACTCGGCACAGAATATCGGCGCAGGCGACGTCGTCCGCATCCGTAAAGGCTTTAAGGCCGCTACCCTGATGGGCATCGTTTACTCGATCGTCGCTGGCGCGCTGGTCATGACCGTCGGCAAATACCTGACCTACCTGTTCATCTCCGGCGATGTCGACAGTGTCATCGGTTCGGTCGACCTCTACCTCAAATGTATCGGTACCTTCTTCATCCCGCTGACCATCGTCAACCTTTATCGTAACGGCATCCAGGGGTTGGGTTATGGACTGCTGCCGATGACCGCCGGTATCGCTGAACTGATCGGCAGAGGTGTTGTTTCGGTTATCGCCGCACATTATCAGAGCTATTTCGGCATCTGCATGGCCGGGTCGGCTGCGTGGGTGCTGGCTGGCGCACTGCTGCTCGGACAGTATTTCTATATCGTCCACCATGACTTGAGCAAACTCCCGCCCAAACCGGCGGAAGTCGGCTGAGCGGGAGCTTGTGCTGAAAATATTCGTATCTCTTTATGATCGGGCCTTCGGCTGGCAACAGCCGGAAGGCTCTTTCTTTTTGTCATCCGGCGTCCCATGACTGACAGCGCATCCGCTGCACCCGGAACAGCCGGAGCAGCCGCATCCACAGCCGCCAGACTTCTTCTGTTTGCGGACGCTGCGAATCGCCAGCAGAACCGCTGCAAGCAAAATCACAACGACGATAATATTGCTTAAGTTCGCGAGAATTACTCCAAACATATCCGAAAAACCTCCTGTCACAGGTGAGTTGTTCTTTGCTAACTATCTTTAGGATACCACCTTTTCCCTCACCTGTCAAGCAGCTTTTCAGTCGAGCATCTCAATTCCCTCTTCGGTCGGATAAAATTGCAGTGCGTCCTGCACCAGCTTAAACGGCCCGTTCAGATTCCAACTGCCGGAAAGCTGATTTTCCATCGCCGACTCTACCGGATACTGGAACCAGCTCCGCTGATGGGTATAGTTGATCCAGCTGTTGATGATATACCCGTCTGCTGCTTTCCCAACGGTATAGCTGACATATCCCCGTTTGTTCTCTCCCCAACGGGGCAGCGAAAAGGCTGCAAACAGGTCGGTCTGGGGCTGGCCGCCAAACAGAAAGCTGTTGGAGGTGTAGCTCTGGCTGCCAAGACAAGCATACGGCGCGGTATAAGTCTGTCCGTCCCGATCGGCCAGCAATCGTCCGCTCGGTTCCCCATCCATCCACCAGCCTTCACTCAGCCGGGAAGTTGGCCAGATCTGTATCGACTCAGTCCCAGGAAATCCCGGATCGGTCGTCCAGGTAAAGTGATGGAAAATCTTCCACCGCTCCCGGTCGCCTTTCAGCTGGACACCGATTCCGGTTATCCGCAGTTCTTTGACGTCATAAACTGTCCGGCTCGACCTGCCCGACCATACCAGCTGGCCATCATTGACCGGATAGGAATGGGTATCAACAACCACTGTCACCGCATCCTTACAGGCAAGGATGTCTTCGTCGGTCAGGTCGTCGAGTATCTCCTCCGGGAACCCCAGTCCGGTCAGTTGTTCGCTGATTTCGGCCCTTTCGGACGACTCCACCGTCTCGACCGGCTGCCAGTCCATCGGATAGCCAGACAAAAACAGATAGCTGACCACCGCACCGACTGCCAGTATTCCGGCAATCACCGCTGTGACGGCCCAGTCGGACATTTTCACCGGTGCCGGTTGGACAATATAGCCCGCTTCGTCCAGCGTATGGGACAGCTTATACAGTCCCCGGATAATCAGCAGGTAAACCACCAGCATCGCCAGCGGCAGAATCAGTCCGTTGTAATGCACAAATGCGAGGATACAGGTCACGCTGTACCAGACCAGCAGCAATCCGCCGCTGTTCGCTCCAGGCGGCAAACCCGCTTTCTGGCGGATGGCGCGCAATCCCTGCCAAAGGCAAAGCACCGTCCCCAACATCAGCCCTATCCCCAAAAATGTAACTGCCCATTGCAGTTCAACATTGTACGGCAGGGTGTTCATCAGCAGATCAAACCGTATTGTCGTGTTGAGCAGCAACTGAACCATCAGCATCCCGATCCGCAGGATCGCCAGATGGAAGCAGCTCTTCAGCCATCTGTTTTCCCTGCGCAGTGTCCGCAGTCCCAGCAGTGACAGAACCATCCCGATCAGCGGCAGCAGGTAGTTCAGCCCATAAAAATTGAGGGTGATGGTCGTCAGTACCAGCCCGGTCAGAATCCGCCGGACTGCCTTTTTCCATGGGGTGACTGCACCCACAACCTCTTCAGGCGGCAGTCCGCCTACGTCTGTCAGCAGCTCGGAAAACGCCTGCTCATCCATCCGTTCCAGCTCCTGTTTATCCATCCGCTTCACCTCCCAGCAATCGACGCAGTTTTTGCTTAATCCGGTACAGCCGCCCTTCCGCTGCCCGTTCGGATAGCCCCAGTTCGGCTGCAATCTGGGAAGTCGGCTGCATGTAATAATATTTGCGGTAAAACAGCGCCCGTTCTGCCGGTGAAAGCTGCTCCAGCGCACGGTTCAGCGCCTGCTGGCGCTCGTGACGCAAAAGTTGTTCCTCCGGCGTCGGACTGGTGTCCGGTGTATCGGGCGAAATGTCGGATACCGCATGCCTTCGTCCGGTTCGAGCTTTATTGAGCGCGGTATTGCGGGCAAGCGCTGTCAGCCATGCGTTCCAGCTCCCACGCGCAGAATTAAAACTGTCGATTCCATCCCATACCCGCATCACAACTTCGGATATACATTCCTCCCGGTCGTGGTCATTGGCCAGAATCGGCGTGATGATGTAGCAGATCAGCGGACGGTACTGCTGTATCAGCCAGTCAAGCGCCTTTTCGTCCCGCGCACGCAACCGCTCAATCATCTCTCCCAGCTGCATCCTGCCGCCTCCTTTCGTTTTCCTTCTCTACCCAATTATACACCGGCTCTCCCAAAATCCCACGCTGTGAAAAAAGATATTTTCCGTTTGCCGGTCAAAATCTGCTGCAATGCAAAAAACATGCTATAATTTTAAAAAAATGTCTATATAGTGTAGTATTCGCCAGTAAAACCGTAGTAAATAATTGAAACCGCAAAGGAGGCAGTATAAATAAATGGATGATGACAAAATAATTGCGCTTTTTTTTGGGCGCTCAGAAGAGGCAATCCGCGAACTGGATCACAAATATGGAAAAATCTGCCACAATCTTTCCTTTCACATTCTGAACAGCCATCAGGACGCAGAAGAATGCGTAAATGACGCTTATTTGGGAGCCTGGAATACAATTCCTCCCGCCAAACCTGACCCGCTGCTCTCCTATCTGGTTAAGATTGTCCGCAATATCTCACTAAAAGTCTACTGGAAAAATAAAGCAGCCAAACGGAACAGTGATTATACCGTTGCTATGGAAGAAATTGAAAAATGTCTGGCAGACCGTACAACAGTGGAAAATGAAATAGAGTCTTCTGAATTGACGGGAATCCTGGAAAACTTTCTGGATACACTGACCGCTGAAAACCGTTTCATCTTCTTGCGGCGTTACTGGTTTGCCGACAGCTGCGGGGAAATCGCCGGACAAACAGGACTATCCGATAAAAATGTTTCTGTCCGGCTGACCCGAATCCGTAAAAAATTGAAACAATATCTGACTGACAAAGGGGTGCTCGTATGAATGCGAAAAAATTCTCAGACGCAATGGGTCAACTGAATCAAAAGTATATTACCGAAGCAATGACCAACTATCCTTCTAATCATCCTGTTTTTTACCACTGCCGGATACACAAACTGGCTGTCTGTTTTGCTGTATTCTGTCTGATTGCCATACTCTCTCTTGGAACTGTTTTCGCTGCCAGCCTTGAATTTAGAAAAGCTGTAATCGGGTTGCTGACTGGCGGCAGCATTGAACAGGGAATATCCGAAGATGGTTTTTTATACGTAATGTTCAACGATGCGAAAGACACTATTCCGGTTGAAGTTTCAGACGGACAGATTTATTTTGTACTGGATGGCGACAGAATCAATATTACAGATTTCTGTTCGGATACAACCGCCTACGCATATGAATCAACCGATGAAAACGGCTTTCAGCATATCCTTCTGATTGGCGGAACGCCGGATAATGTCGGTTGGGCAGAAGTCATACCGGATCCAGAAAAAAACGGGTATTCCCTTATTCAGGGATTTCAGGGAGATCGGGCATGGTTGTCTTCCTGGCTGAAAAAATATCGGGATCAACTGTTCGGTGACACCAAATTGAATAGCAGTACCGAGGATGTAGTGGATACAACAGATATCAATTAAACGGAGCACTAAACATCCGCCTGCATTGATTCCAATAAATAACAACATAAAACGGGCGGTGTACCTTTCCATTCGGTACACCGCCCGCTGCATATCATACAGACTGGTTTACTCGACGCTCTTGAGTGATTCAACCATATCAATCTTCTTGAGACTGAAATGCACAATCTGATTGACCAGCAGAATAAAGACAATCGTCAGACCTGCCGCCAACAGGTAGGCACTCACCGGCAGTCCGTGCACAAACAATACGACGTCAACTTCCGCCGTATTGACAACAAATTCCTCCAGCGCAATTCCGCCGACCAGTCCGACCAGCATTCCCATCAGCGCCGCCGCTGTATTCTCGCGGCAGATATAGTCGGAGACCTCCCGGTCGTAAAACCCAAGCACCTTGATGGTCGCCAGCTCCCGGATACGTTCGCTGACGTTGATATTGATCAGGTTGTACATGACAATGCCCGCCAGTGCAGCCGCCGCTCCAATCAGTACCCAGACAATCATGTTCAGCGAAGCTACCAGGTCGGAAAACGCATCAGAATAATAACTCATCCCGATGACGCCCTGTACTCCGTCCAGATGCAGCAGGCTGGCAGAGGTGCTGTCGGTGTCCGCATCTTCGGCCATCGTCAGCAGCAGTGCGGTCGGCTCCGGCTGCTCACGGTAGAGCGACTCGTAAAGGGTGGGCGTCATGTAAATATAATGGCTGACGTAGGTCTCGGCAATCCCGGTGACCAGCACTTCCCGTCTCTCTCCGTTGGAATCCCGCAGGTAGATGCTGTCTCCCGCTTTGACCGAAAGCAGACGGGAAAGTTTTTCGGTGATGATGCAGCCTTCGTCTGTCAATGAGAGCTGCTCCCCGGATTCGCTGTCCCGCAGGTGAATAAACCCATCCAGCATATCCGGCTCGGCAGGTATATAGATCGTGACCGATGTCACGGTCTTTTTGCTGTCAGAGGAAAGAACGTCGGTCTGCTTGCTGGTCATCGCCAGCACACCGGATATCCCATCGGTGTCGGCGGCCTCTTCGGTCAAGGTCTCGATCTGTTCGTCCGACAGATTATCCGACAGCGACAGTGTGCTGTCATAGGCAAAGATCTCGCCGTACTGACGGTCAGAAATCGAACCGATCGCGTACCGCAAACCAAACCCTGTCAGCATCAGGGCTGTACAGCCCGCAACACCGATGACCGTCATCAGTACACGTGATTTATACCGGAACAGGTTGCGGCAGGTGACCTTGCCGCTGAACGAAAGCCGCTTCCAGAAAAATCCGACCCGCTCCAGCAGTATCCGTTTGCCGTTCTTCGGAGATTTGGGGCGCATCAGCTGGGCCGGAACTGTGTTCATCACCTCGTAGCAGGTGATCACCGTCACCAGGCTGGTGCAGAATACCGATACCGCCATGCAGCCGGCGAGATATCCCCAACGCATCGGCATCAGGATGTAAGGGACCTGATACATTGCCTTATAACAGCTGATAATGACATACGGCAGCAGTTTCAGTCCCAGCAGACATCCGACAATGCTTCCGATGACACTCGCAAGCACTGCGTACAGGATAAACTTGAACATAACCGCACTGCGGCTGAATCCAAGCGCTTTCAGCGTGCCGATCTGGGTACGCTCTTCCTCGACCATACGGGTCATCGTCGTCAGGCAGACCAACGCCGCGACCAGTACGAAAAATACCGGGAATACTGCGGCAATCGCGTCAACCTTCTCGGCATCGTCGGAAATCGTCCCGACTCCGGGAAAACTGTCGTGGTCCAGCAGGTACCATTCCGGCTTCTCAAGGTCGGCCAGTTCTTCCTGTGCGTCGGCGATCTCCTGACGTGCATCGGCAATCTGCACTTCAGCGTCCTGCCGTTCCGACTCGTATTCGGCCAGTCCATCTTCGTATTCCTTCTCGCCGTCTTCCAGTTCAGCCAGTGCGTCCGCCAGCTCCGCTTCGGTGTCGGCACGCGCTGTCTCCAGATCACGCCGGCCCTGCTCCAGTTCGGCACGGGAATTGTCCAATTCCTGCCGGCCACTGTCCAGCTGGGCTTTCGCATCCTCCAGTTCCTTCTGACCGGCTGCATATTCCGCTTCACCGTCGGTAATGCCCTGCCGCAGTTGGGCAAGCGAGTTCTGGCCTTCCTCATAAAGCGCCTGATTCTCCGCCATCGTCGTCTGGGCATTGGAAATGACCTGTTCCAGACCTGCGGCATACTGCTGTTTCGCTGCTCCGTCCGATGTGACGTATCCGGTCAGCAGGTCGGGCAGTGTGCTGTCTAAACTCGCAGAGGCTGCAATAACCGACTGGGTGTTCTCGTCCAGCATCGATGTGTCCGGCACCGACTGGTCGGCAAACCCTGTATAAATCCCCTGCAATCCGTTCAATAACTGGTTGCCCTGTTCAATCGCCGCAGCAGATTCATTCAGCTGGCTTTCCAGCGCGTCCGCCTGGGCAATATAATCATCCAGCTGTTTGCGGGAGTCGGCCAGTTGGGTGACACCCTGCTGATAACTGTCATAGTTCGTCTGCCAGGTCGCTTCCCCATCGGCCAGTTTACGCGCGCCGTCATCGATCTCGGCTTGCGCATCGGCAAGCTCTTTTTCCGCTTCCGCTTTACCATCATAATATTCTGTCCAGCCGTCGTCCAGCTCTGCCCTTGCGTCCGCTAGCTCCGCTTCACCGTCCGCCAGCTGCTGTTCGCCGTCCGCAATCTCCGCTTCGGCATCCGCTATCTTGTCATTTGCTTCGGTGATTGTATCGTCATACCGCGTCTCGCTCCGGACGTTCGCCAGATCTTCCAGCCGGTCATTCGTCGCTTCCACCGCTTCCTCATACTCATCTGAAAAGTAGGAAAGCCCTTCGGTGCTCTTCAGCGTCAGATAGACATCGGTGTAAACATCCAGCGTGTAGTCTTCCTCCGGTATCAGCATGATGCCGTCCAGCACACCATCCGAAATCGTCGTCGTCCCGTAGCTGTAGCCGAAATACTGCGGCAGCTGGGCTATCCCGACGACGGTAAAACTCGTCGTGTCCATCGACTCCGACAGGTCCTCCCCGTCTCCCGACAGGGTGATGCTGTCCCCAATCTCCCAGTGGGTCTCCCCAAGAGAACTGGTCCCGATCACACATTCGTTCTTTGCCTCTGGAAGCCGTCCTTCGTGCAGCCGCGGCAGATTCAGCTGTGCGTCTGCATTATATCCGATCGTCTTGATGACCAGCTGATCGCCGTCCGCCGACTCGGCCAGTACGTCATATGTATAACATGGCTCCATTACCCGGATATCTTCCTCGCTGCTCAGCTGGGACAGGTCGTCTTCGTCAAAGCCCCAGGTGGAAACCAGGTGCAGGTCGGCAAGATTCGACTCGGAAAAATACTGCTCCGCCGTCATCTTCATGTCGGGACAGGCGGCTTTGACGCCGGAGAAGAAGCCGCTTCCGATCGCAACAATCGCCAGAATCGAGAGAAAACGGTTTCTGGAATGCCGTATCTCCCGCAGCGCTTCCCGAAAGAGTACATTCTTCATATGCCCACCCCTCTCACCATTCGATCTGTTCAACAGGCGTTGGATTGGGATTCAACTTGATCTTTTCCACCTTGCTGTTCTTGATGCGGATGACACGGTCAGCCATCGGGGTGATCGCCTGGTTATGGGTAATCAGGACAACCGTCATCTGCTGCTGCCGGCAGGTGTCCTGCAACAGCTTGAGGATGTTCTTGCCGGTGTTGTAATCCAGCGCGCCGGTCGGCTCGTCACACAGCAACAGCTTCGGACGTTTGGCCAGTGCCCGTGCAATCGATACCCGCTGCTGTTCGCCGCCTGAGAGCTGCGCCGGAAAATTGTCCAGCCGGTCCCCCAGCCCAACAAGCTCCAAAACCTCCGCCGCATCCATCGCACCCGGACAGATCTGGGTTGCCAGTTCGACATTCTCCTTCGCGGTCAGGTTGGGCACCAGGTTGTAAAACTGGAAGACAAACCCAATGTCCAGCCGCCGGTATTCGACCAGCTGCCGTGGACTCAGCTTCGCGACGTCCTTACCGTCCACCAGCACCTGTCCTTCATCGCAGCTGTCCATCCCGCCCAGTATGTTCAGAATCGTCGTCTTGCCGGCGCCAGATTCGCCGACAATGACCGCAAACTCGCCCTTCTCAATCGAAAAGCTGACGCCGTTGGAAGCGGTGATGGTGACCTCTCCCATTTTATAGCGCTTGTAGACGTCCTTTAACTCAACATAGCTCATCAAAACCACCCTTTCACTCACCCGGCATTGTCCACGCCGTCCCGCGTCTCTTTCCCATGTCCGACTACGCCGCACATCAGCTCCAGAAAACCTTCCAGCGCCTGTTCCATCTCTTCCTGCTCCCGCGGCGCAGAAAACATCTCCAGCATCCCTTTCAGCAGCGCCTGCCCCATCATCTCCGCCAAAAGCTTCGACCGCATCTCGGCCGGCAATGTCGGCAGCAGCTCACGGTAAACCCGTCGGGCTATTTCCCGGCTGAGAATCCCGTCAATCCCTTCGTAGGGTGAACCGTCCGCATGGTAGGCCAGTATCAGAATCGGTATCCGGTGTTCGTTGAAGGTCGCGGCGATCTGACCCGCAACCTCCCGCAACACACCCTGGCACCGGCTGCGGTATGGCGTCCGCAACGCCTCCCGTACCGCGTCAATCGCCGGTCGGACGACCGCTTCAAACAGCTCGGTCTTGCCGCTGAAATATCCGTATATATTGCCGGGAGAAATCCCCGCTTTCGCCGCAATTCGGCGCATCGAACTGCTGCGGAAGCCTTCCTGGTAAAACTCCTGTTCGGCCGCCTGCAAAATCGCGCGGCGAATCTCTTCCTTCGGCTTTTGCATCTTCGCGTTCCCCCTTTTGGTTCTGTCACAAAAATGAACGCTTGTTCACTTTTATTATAAAAAAAAGAGGCGCACAAGTCAAGGTGCGTCTCTGCATTCTTTTGTAAACAATTTATTTTTTAGGTTGAATTTCCATGAAAAATGTATGAAACCTGACAAAAAGCCGTCAGGTCTGTCCGGCGTCCCATTCAGCCCTCTCACGCCAGCAGGCTGGTTCTCCCCAGTGCCTTGCGCAATGGCACCGCAATCACGACCGACAGTACCGCTTTGCACAGGTCTCCCGGCAAAAAGATGACCACTCCTTCGACAAACGCTGTCGAAAGCGGTATATCCAGCACCAGCATCATCCCTATCACGCCGGGAATGTCGGTTACGATGATTCCCAAAAGAGCAGCACCCATATACCGGAACAGGTTCACGCTCCTGCCTTTGACCAGCGATACCACCACCGCCGATGCAAAAAATCCGGCAAAATACCCGATTGACGGCCCAAAACTGAATTTTCCGAGTACCGCCGCAATCAGAATAAATACAATCACCGCTCCGCCGGCCTGCTTCGGCCGCAGCATCAGCCCGGTCAGGGTGATCGCCAGCGTCTGGGCTGTGACCGGAACCGGAGAAAATGGCAATGGTATCATAATATAACTGCATACCATAATAAACGCCGCACACAAGGCAACCTGGGTGAGCGACAAAATTTTGCTGTTCCGCATCGTTATGCTCCTTCTGTCAACCTTAAAATTTTATTCGGTTGACAGTACAAGTATACTACCGGTCTTGCCGCTTGTCAACCTTATTTTTCCAGATGGTTGACAAAAGCTGCGTGCTCCCTCTTCGTAAAACTCTACGATTTGTCGCATTGATAAAAAGTTCTATAAAATACCGTGCATCCTGCTTTCCTTTTGGCTTAAATTATGGTATAATCTGTATATAAATTTTATGACACCGGCATCGGGGACTTCTTTTGCTCCCTCCTGCCGCCTGGTCATCAGGAGGTGTTTCCCTTGCTCGACCCCGTCCTGCAACAACAGATTATTGATAAAAACCGTGACTTTATGAAGGGCTACCGGAAGGATGACCCCTATCTGGACGACTTCGTCTCCGACCAGCAGCAGCGCTTGCCGCAGCCTCCGCTGGTCAAGGCTCCCATGCGCACGGAATCCGGCCGAATTTCCCTGCCGCTGGATTTTTCCGGCCTTTCCCTTAAAAACGACCTGCTCGCACTCATCCGCGACCGTAAAAGCGAACGGGTCTATACCGGTCAGACAATCAGCCTGACACAGCTTTCCTTCCTGCTCTGGGCTACCCAGGGTGTTAAAGAGCTGCGCGGCAAATCCTATGCGACCCTGCGCACCGTCCCCAGCGGCGGCGCTCGTCATCCGTTTGAAACCTATCTGGCAGTCCGTCTGGTGGATGGACTGAAAACCGGTATCTATCACTACCTGCCGATGGAACATGCCCTCGAATTTTTGAGCGCGCCTGATGATCTGGATACCCTGATCGGTGACAGCCTGTCTGAGCAGAAATGGGCCGCTAAGGCAAGCGTCGTCTTTTACTGGACAATGGTCGCCTATCGCGCTGAATGGCGGTATGGCATTTATGCCCATCGGGTCGCGCTGATTGACGCGGGTCATCTGGGTCAGAACCTCTACCTCGCCGCTGAAGGAGTAGGGCTTGGTTGCTGCGGCATCGCGGCGTTTGACCACGAAATCTGCTGCCGGATGTTTGAAATTGATGGCAAAGACGAGTATGCCGTCTATACCATGCCGGTCGGTACGGTCAGCGCTGAAAACAAAGAGGCTGAACAGGAATTCTACCGGTTTGTCAAAGAACAGAACCTCTGAGTTTTTGAGGCTCTGTACTGGATATATTTTCCCTTAGCGTTTTTCATTCGTCGTTCCCTTCTGCCAAGTCCGCATCATGCGGCGTAATGTATTATGTCCATTTCATTTGAAAACAAAGTCTTCCACCTCCGCTCTTCCGGCTCCTCGCTGGTGATGCAGGTGACCGCCTCCGGTTATCTGGCCCATCTCTATTACGGCCATATCCTCCCCGACGGCGATTACCGCTTTGAAACCCTCGCACCCGTCCTCCCGCAGGGTTCCTTCTTTCCCAACCCTCCGCAGGAAGATGAACTCGTCTCCCTCGCAACGGCAATGATGGAATACCCCTGCTATGGCACCGGTGACTTCCGCCCCTCTGCAATCGAAGCAGTCGGCGCTGATGGCAGCCCTGCTGTCGACCTGCGCTACCTCACCCACCGTATCTATGCAGGTAAGCCTGCAATCCCCGGCCTTCCTGCTACCTATGCCGGCGAACAGGACGCCGATACGCTGGAAATCGATTTGCAGGACCACACCGGCCTGACCGTCACGCTGATCTACACCGCTTTCCGCAACTATCCGGTCATCACCAGAAGTGTCCGCGCTGAAAACCGCGGCGATCATCTGATCACGCTGGAAAGAATCTATTCCTCCGCAACCGATTTCCCCACCAGCAATTATGACCTGCTCCACCTGTGGGGTTCCTGGGCAATGGAACGCACTCCGGAACGCACTCCGCTGGTTCATGGTGGTCAGCGCATCTCCAGCCTGCGCGGCTCTTCCGGGCATATGCACAATCCTTTTGCCGCGTTGGTTGACAAGGATGCTTCCGAAGAAATGGGCGAAGTTTATGGCTTCTCGCTCGTCTACTCCGGCAGCTTTGCAATCGAAACAGAAGTCGACAGCCTCGGTCAGACCCGTATCCTCTGCGGTATTAACCCCGATGGCTTCGGCTGGCGGTTACAGCCGGGTGAAAAGTTCGATACCCCGGAAACGGTTATGGTCTACTCGGATGCCGGTATCGGCGGTATGAGCCGTGTCTACCACAAACTGTACAGCAACCACCTCATCCGCGGTCCCTGGCGCGATCGCGACCGCCCCATCATCATCAACAACTGGGAAGCAACCTACTTTGAATTTAATGAAGAAAAACTGCTGAAAATTGCCCGCGCTGCCGCTCCGCTCGGTATCGAAATGCTGGTTATGGACGACGGCTGGTTTGGCCATCGTGACGACGACCACTCCTCCCTCGGCGACTGGTATGTCGATCAAAACAAGCTCCCGCTCGGACTCGGCCATCTGTCGGATGAACTGCATAAGCTCGGCATGCAGATGGGTATCTGGTTCGAACCGGAAATGATCTCGCCGGTCTCCGACCTCTACAATGCACACCCCGACTGGGCTTTGCAGCTGCCCGGACGGCCCAACTCCCCCGCAAGATGGCAGTATGTGCTGGATATGTCCAGACAGGATGTACAGGACTATCTGTTCGACCGGATCTCCGCTATCCTGAACAGCGCAAAAATCGAATACATCAAGTGGGACTTTAACCGCAATCTGACTGAGGTCGGCTCCGCTCTGCTGCCCCCTGAACAGCAAAAGGAAGTCGGTCACCGGTATATGCTGGGTCTGTATGCGCTGCTTGAACGGCTGCTGACCGCATTCCCCGACCTGTTGCTGGAAGGATGCTCCGGCGGCGGCGGACGGTTTGACCCCGGTATGCTCTACTACTCGCCCCAGATCTGGACCAGCGATGATACCGACCCGATCGAACGTCTGACCATCCAGTACGGCACTTCGATCGTCTACCCGCCCTCTTCGATGAGCGCACATGTCAGCGCTTCTCCCAACCATCAGACCGGCAGAGTTACCTCCCTCAATACCAGAGGCGTCGTCGCCATGGGCGGCAGCTTTGGCTATGAGCTGGATATCTCCAAGCTCTCCGACGCTGAAAAGGCGGAAATCGCTGACCAGATTCGCCAGTACCATGAATTCGCTCCGATTATCCGCAACGGCAGCTACTACCGGCTGATGAATACCCATGAGGCCGGTGCGTGGGAAATCGTGTCCGACGATGGAAAGACCGTTCTGGTCGGCTGCGTCTCGGTCCTGGTCAGAGTCGTCAACGTCCGTATCCTCAAACTGCGTGGACTGGACGAAAATGCACGTTACCTCGACCCTGCAAGTGGTCTGGTCTATACCGGCGGTGCGTTGATGCACGGAGGCCTGAACCTGTCGCTGCTCAACCTCAGAGACCGTGAAGCGGTGATGATTAAATTGCAGCGGGTCGACTGACCATCTTATTTTGACGTTAAAAGGAGGAACAGAAAATGAGCAACCGGCCGTCTGCTATTCAACATGAATCTTTTGACTATTCCGGCGATGCTCCTTTTCTGGTCCTCAATATCAAAAGTCAGTTGGAGCAGCCGGAAAAGCTGCTCCCTCACTGGCATGAGGAGATGGAAATCGTCTATTCCTTCGTGGGAAAGGCTGTCTATCAGATCGACGGCGAAACCTACTCCTTTCAGCCGGGTCGGATGCTGATCGCCAACTCTGAAAGTATCCACAGCATTGTCCCCGATAATGGTCCGGATCACGCTGAACTGCTGAGTATGGTACTGCTGCTGTCGGCGCCGTTTCTGGAAGAAAACCTGCCGGATTTCCATTCAATTCGCTTTGTGAATACCGAAGAACCGGTCTGCAATGAAATCGCGGAAATCATGGAACAGCTGTCAGAGTACGTCCGCTGGAGTGAACACGGAGAGTTCGACCAGCTGTATGCCAAAGGTCTGATTTTGCAACTGCTCTACCTGCTCTGCCGGGACAGAAGCATCCAGCGAAGTGAGGTCGACTCTCCACGCGGTATCCGCCGGAGTGAACGGCTGAAAAGCGTCCTCAAGTTCGTCGAAGAGCATTATACCGAACCGATCCTGCTCTCGGATGTCGCCAAACAGAATTATTTCAACCCGGAATACTTCTCCCGCTACTTTAAGCAGCAGACCGGTATCTCCTTCACCCAGTACCTGCGGCAGTACCGGGTCCAGATGGCACGCAAGCAGCTGCTCCGCAGTGATCAGAGTGTCCTACAAATCGCGCTGGAAAACGGTTTTTCGGATGAACGCGGACTGATTAAGGCCTTCCGTCAGCAATACGGCATTACCCCTCTTCAGTATCGGAAAAAAATACTCAGTCCTGATACATATTCTAAGAAGTTTTCCGACCATCATTGAACTGCATTTGTCCCCTGTCAGCAACAGTTTTCGCGAAAAAGCGGAAACTGTTCATTTTTTTGTCAAAATAATGCTATTTTGGGTCAAAAACTGTCGGTATCGCTGCCGCCGCTGTCGGTACAATGATGCTGATCGCGCGTATCTTCGACGGTATCACCGATATCCTGATGGGTGCAATCGTCGATAAAACCAATACCCGCTGGGGTAAGGCCAAACATCGTCTATACGGCCAATAACCTTCCTTATAACGCCCTCCTCTCCCGTATGACCCTCGACGTCCAGGACCGCGCTTCTACCGCCTCCCTGCGCTTTGTTATGACGCAGCTGACTACCCTGATCGTCAATGCCGTTACCGCAAATATGCTCGCGAACGTCGGCTGGTTCTGGCTCTCCCTGATCTACGGTATCATCTGCTTTGTGATGATGCTGATCTGCTTCATCGGATGCAAGGAACATATCGATGAGGACCGTGAAAGCGGCGTCGTTAAGTTCGAACAGGTTCCCCTTAAGATCGCACTCCCCGCTCTTCTTAAAAACAGATACTTCTTCATCCAGGCACTGATCTTCTGCTTCCTCTACATCGGTGTCGTTGCAACCGGTTCGATGACCTTCTACTTCTGCAACATCGTCCTGAGCAATATCGCAATCCTGACCTATACCTCGATGGCTTCCACCATCCCCGCTATTATCGTCAACCTCGTCATGCCTTCCCTCGTCCCCCGGTTCGGTAAACGGAAACTGATGATCGTCGGCTCTGTCCTCTTCATCATCGGCAGTATCCTGATCGGTGCCGGCGACTCCAACCTCGCGGTCGTCCTCGCTGGTCTGGTCGTCAAAGGCTTTGGTATGGGCCCGATTATATCCGGTATCTTCGCGATGACCGCCGACGTCGTCGACTACGGCGAATGGAAAACCGGCGTCCGCTCCGAAGGTCTGGTCAACAGCTGCACTTTCTTCGGTATGAAGGTCGGTATCGGCCTCGGCTCCGCTGTCGGCGCCTGGCTGCTGTCTCTCGGCAACTACGACGGTACCCTCGCTCAGCAGCCTGAGTCCGCAATCAATATGATTCGCTTTGGTTACGGCTACCTCGGCGCTGTCGTCGGTGTCATCATCCTCATCCTCTGCGTTATGATGAATATCGACAAACACCTCCCCGAAATCCAGAAAACTCTGGAAGCTAAACGTATCAAAAACTGATTCCTCTGTCTTTTGCTTTCGCCGCTGCCATGCTTTGTTATGGCAGCGGCTGCTTTTTTGGAAGATTATATTGGACAGGTGTATGCTGCGGACGGCTCTTCGGCCATTCACGGCAGCACTTGACAGCCGGGATAGACGGGAATATACTGGAAGGTAAAGGAAGTGTCATTATGAAACGTGAAAATCTGGTACAACGTTGTCTGCTGCTGGTCGTGGGTCTTGTGATCATGGCCTACGGTGTGTCACTGTCCATCCAGGCCGGACTGGGTACCTCTCCTATCTCCAGCCTGCCTTATACCCTCAGCCGCCTGCTCCCGCTGACCGTCGGCACTGCCACCATCGCGATGCACTGCGCCCTGATTCTGCTGCAGATCCTGCTGCTCAGACGAAAATACAGCCCGATTCAGCTTTTGCAGCTCCCGATCGCGCTGCTGTTCGGCTGGCTGACCGACGCTACACTCGCCACCGTTCAGTTCCTGACTCCGGATAATTATCTCCTGCGCTGGATTTGCTGTCTGCTGGGAATCCTGCTGGTCGGTATCGGCGTCAGCTGTGAGGTCAACGCCGATGTTGTCCCTCTGGCTGGTGAAGGATTCAGCCTGGCTGTCTGCCGTGCCTTCTCTTTCCCCTTCCCGCCGGTAAAGATCGGATTTGACTGCTCACTGGTCCTGATCTCCTGTGTGCTCGGTCTGCTGGGCAAAGGAACGCTGCTGGGCGTCCGGGAAGGTACCATTGCCGCGGCAATCCTGGTCGGCCTCGTCTCCAAACAGGTGACCAAGTGGGTGGTCGGGCCGCTGATGAAACGAATCTGCCCTGCATTTACGAAAAATGCCTGATCGGTTATCGGGCAAAACATCTAAACCAAAAAGAGAGGCTGCTTCCCGTATCGGGAAAACAGCCTCTCTTTTGTTTACGTGCCGGGCGCATTCTGATGCCTATATATACCGCTGAAACATCGCGGGCGGGATATGCCTCAGCAAAAATATGACCCAGTTACCTGGATGTTCCGCCACAGATTCGTCAGGTACCGCGGGAAAAGTTTGGAATCGGTATCCCTGCTCTTTGGCTCCCCGAAGCCTGTAAAGCTGAAATCGGAATCGTTCCATACTTAGCGATTCTCAATATACTGGAGAGGACAACTCCGAGAATCCCCGGTTTTTCTGGCCCAGAGCCCGAAATGTGCTGTAGATGCGGTCATTTAGAAAAACAGATACCGCAGGCCCCAATGCCATGGGGAATCTCCTCCTCCCTCATGGATTTCTGTATCGTTATTTTGTTATGATCTTCTGGTTTCCCGTTGACCAGACATGGGCTTGTTTGGCCGCTGCCGGGGTGTTCTGCGCCATAACGCCCACCAGATTATGGGGTATATAGGCTTCCTCAAGATAAGAGATTTCTTCCGGAGCCAAAACAAGTTCAGTCGCTTTTGCTGCACCTTCCACATGATGGCACTTGGTGGCACCCACTACAGGAGCGGTCACCTTGGTCAGCAGCCATGCCAGAGAAATCTCTGTCATAGTTACGCCTCGCTTTTCCGCCAGCTCCGCTACACGCTGAATAATAATACTGTCCTGCTGCGCCGTGGCGTCATACTTGAATTTGGCGTAGCTGTCCTCTTCCAGACGCCTGGATGTCTCACCGGGATGTTTGGAGAGACGTCCGCCCGCCAACGCGCTGTAGGGGGTCATGGCAATGTTGTCCTCAGCGCAGAGCTTGGCCATCTCCCGCTCTTCCTCCCGGAAGATCAGGTTATAATGGCCCTGAATGGAGACAAACTTGGCAAAGCCTTCTTTTTCCGCCAGAGCATTGGCCTTAGCCAGCTGGTAGGCAAAACAGTTTGAGATACCAATGTACCGAACTTTGCCTGCCTGAACAATCCGGTTCAGACCGTCCATGACGTCATAAAGCGGGGTCTGGTGGTCCCACATATGATAAATGTACAGATCGACATAGTCCAATCCCAGATTTTTCAGACTGGTGTCAATCATACGCTGAATGTGCTGCTGTCCGGAAACGCCGTTCTCGATTTCCTCCTGCGTGCGAGAAAGAAACTTTGTGGCGACTACAACCTCATCCCGCCTGGCAAAATCTCGCAGAGCACGGCCAACATATTGTTCACTGGTGCCGCTCTGATACCCAATCGCCGTATCGTAAAAGTTAATGCCCATCTCCAGTCCATGCCTGATGATCGCACGGGAGTGCTCCTCATCCAGTGTCCAGCTGTGCTGGCCATTGTTGGGGTCGCCAAAGCCCATACATCCCATACAGATGCGGGAGACAGTCAGATCTGAATTACCCAGTTTCGTGTATTGCATGGTAAAACCTCCTTATTAATCCAATCTTTCGTACTCTTCGTCGCTCACAGCTTCCAGCCATTCGTTGGCGGTTTCCTCACCCGGAACTTCCACGGCAATATGAGAAAACCAGCTGTCCTTTTTGGCACCATGCCAGTGTTTGACATTGGCCGGGATGGTGATAACAGTGCCGGTGGTCAGGCTGACCGCCGCCTTGCCTTCCTCCTGATACCAGCCCTCACCTGCGGTGCAGATCAGGAGCTGACCGCCGCCGGATTTGGCCCGATGAATATGCCAGTTGTTGCGGCAGCCGGGTTCGAAGGTCACGTTGGCCAAAAACACCGGGCACTGGCCGGGAACCGTCAGCGGGTTCAGGTAGGAGTTACCCTCAAAATACTGGGCATAGGCCGTGTTCGCCTGTCCGAGACCAAAAACGTTGTGCTGGTCAAACACTTCTTTATCCATGATTTTCATATAGAACTCCTCCTTATCGTTGAATATCAAAAAGGTCGTTCATCCAATTGATACACATGGGAACCCACATTGCCACATTGGGATTCCTGTTGTTGAGTTCTCTGGCTTCCTCTCCGTAGGAACTCAGACGGTTGCAAACAGACATACCATGCTCCCCGCCCTGAAAAAGATGCAGCTCAAAAGGGAGATCCAGTTCCAGCATCTTTGCCGCAATCATCACAGGGTTAATCGCCGGGACAAATTTGTCATACCGGTTGTGCCAGATAAATAGGGGCGGCATATGGGAACCGGTATAGTTGATAAAATCCAGTTCCGGGGTACAGTCTTTGGCAATTTTTGCGCAGTCCGGATTATAGTACTTTGGATTTTTCTGGATGGTGTTGGTGTTATCCCAGGGAGCGTAGGCGATCACCGCTGCATTTGGTTTGACCCCTTCGAAGGGGACGCCCAGCCGCTCCGCCAAACCGGGCGTATTCCACTGAGTTGCCGACATAGCCGCAAGGCAGGCCCCCGCCGAGAATCCCATCAGCACAATTGCATCGGGGTTGATGTTCCATCCCTCAGCATGAGAACGGACTTCCCACACTGCGAGCGAAACCTCCTTTAAAATTTCGGGATAGGTGCAGGCGTCACCAACCGAATACCGCAACACAAAAGTATTGTACCCTTCTTTGAGGAAGGTCAGCGCAACCGGTTCTCCCTCTGTATCGGAGAGAAAAGAGTAGGCTCCGCCGGGCATTACAATAATGGCCGGTCTTTTGGAAATCTGAAAATTTCCTTGTGTGGATTGATCGTGGATATAGGTGGTCAGGGTGACCTCTTTTCCTTTTACAAGAGATATTGTCTCATGAATCATTCTGTTTTTCACTCCAGTTCCATTAACTCAAGAACACCAGTAAAGTCCTCCGTTTTACTGGACAAAGCCTTCAGGCCGCTTTTCACCTTTCCCTGTGACACCAGTTCCGGCAAATAGCCGTCAATGTTTCGGTTTCACAGGGGGTTCCTCCTTCCTTTGCTTATCCGTTTAAGCCAAGGCTATCCAGCCAAGTGGTCACACGGTTCTGTGCGTCTCCCAGTTCGCCTTCTGTAAGGTCCAGACCTTCCAGAATCGTCGCACCGGCGGCACTTTCCTCAATCCCAGTCAGACTTCTGCCAAAACCGCCGCTGGCACTGGTGTTAAAGGGGATCAGTGTCTTTCTGGTAAAATCATAAGATTCCAGAAAGGTATAAACAGCCATTGGTGCGTCGCTCCACCAGTTGGGATAACCCACAAAGATTGTATCGTAACTATCCCAGTTTTCCACCTGAGCATTCAGTTCTGGACGGGCGTCCTCTCCCTGTTCCTGCTGAGCAACATCCAAAAGCGTATTGTAATCGTCGGTATAAAGCGTTACAGTTGCAATCTCAAAGAGATCGGCGCCGGTTTCCTGGGCGATGATCTCAGCCAGCTGCTGTGTGTTGCCCGACCAGGAAAAGTAGGCCACCAGCGTTTCTCCCTCTTCTGTTGATTCATCCGGCTGGGAGGAAAAAGCGTCAGATTCAGGTACCTCTGAGGAGGCGGGTGTTTCCAAATTAGTGGAAGAAGGTTCTGAAGAAGAGACAGACGGTTCGGAGCTGGCATCTCCGCTGGAAGACGAATTTCCGCCGCTGCACGCAGCAAGAGAAAACACCATGGTCATTGCTATCAGAACAGAAAATAGTTTTTTCATAGGGGCCTTCCTTTCGTTTGCTTTTTTTTAAGAGCCAACGTCATGCGTCAGGCTCTTGTTTCCTTTCCAGCAGAGACGGATTCCATGTTTTGATCTTACAGGGATTTCTACAGGCGATGGCATTATCCGAAATTTCTCTCGCACGGGGACTGCCGTTGATCGCCAATACCTTCATAAGCAGTGCCCCCTTTTATCCGTAATCGGACATTTTCAGATCACCCACACCACAGTTCCGCTGGAGCTGTAGCTGTACATCTACGAGATCCTGAGCGCACTACTTGCTGTGATCGTAATTGTACCGCTCATCTGAGCTACTAGTTCCTCGCCGGAAACGATTTGCCCTAATTCAAACAAGGAAGGATTTTCGCTGTAATCCCCGTAGAACATCACAACATCGCCCCAAGGGGCATAATAGGCCAGAGTTCCAGCGCCGCCCGATGCAGTGGGTGTGTCAGAGGTGTCCAGCGTCTGGGGTGGATAGAAAATCTTTTCGTTGGTGCTGTAATCTTCCACCTCTATGGTCAACGGCAGCTGCTCCAGAAGAGATGCGGCGGCAGGACTGTCATTGAGCGCATAGATCACCTGATTGTCGTCCCAGGTGACCGAAAGCTGCGCCTCTGCTGTTTCCTCATTATTTTCAGGTGCAGAAGGTCGTGTGTACCCCAGTTCTGCTACCCAGCTTTGAATATTGGCCTGAGAGGAAGAGGCTTCCTCTTCGTAGCAGTCAAAAATATTGTCAGAAATCGTGGCATTGGGGAGCGCCTCTGAAATAATGTCTACGCTGTTTGACAAACCGCCGGTCCCGTGAGAACAAAATAAATACACCTGCTTGCCGGTAAGATCATTTTCCTCCAGAAAAGTGAGCAGCGCCATGGGAACCCCATACCACCAGTTGGGATAACCAAGAAAGACGGTATCGTACTGTTCCAGATTCTCGACCTGTTCCTGCAACGCCGGCCGTGCCTGATCGCCCCGCTCCTGGTTTGCCCGTGCAAGACAATCGTCCCAGTCACTGGGATAAGGATCGGTTACACGGATCCCAAATATATCCCCGCCGGTCTCCTCCTGTACCCAACCGGCCAGCTCCTGCACATTGCCGGGGGCAAGTACACTGGGGGAAGCAACCGCGTCCACATCCTCTGCTAAAACCGCGTTATCGGCCCAGGAAAAATAAGCGACAAGAATATTGGAAGTCTCTGATTCTTCATCTCCAACACCCTCATCCTGCCCTGACGGAGAGGATTCTTCCGGTTCGGCTGAAACCGTTTCACTCGCTGAAGATTGAGAACTTTCCGGTTCAGAAACGCTCTCAGGTTCATTGCCGCATCCAGCCAGAGGAATTACCAGCATGGCTGCTAAAAGAAATGCCGTCAGTCTTTTCATAGTCGTTACCTCCAGTTTTCATCGGTCGCTGGCCCTCAGCTATTCGGAACCGTATTTTACTGCACAAAAAAATGTAAGTGCAAAACAGATGGACTCTCTGCTACACTTACATTATAATCGAGAATATTTTCTATGTCTAATACTCATTTATCATGCAATATCATGCTTAAAATACATGATATTGCACCTCTGGTCAGCTGTTATGCAAAAATATCAAGATCTTCCCAGATCAGTTTTTCGGAATTTGATTTTGTTCCGCCAAATTCATCTTCAAAATACTTCAAATGCCTTGCTCCCAGTTTCCTGTATAAACTGCCCGCTGTATCATTTCCTCTGACAATACAGATGCTCATCTTTGCATACCCGTTTTCCAGCGCATACCTTCCGATGGTCCGAATCAGCCCGGTCCCGACTCCCTTCCCACGCGCAGATGGAACGACATGCAGTGAGTCTAGATACCACGTGTTCTCCAGCTCTGAATCCTCCATCCCCGCAACAAACCCCAGAAAACTTGTGCCTTCAAATGCTGCCCATATCTTTCTTTTGCTGTCCTGCATATACTGCTTCCATTTTTGAACGCCATAGTCTACCGTCAAACCCTTTAAATAATCATCCGATAATAATCCCTGATAGGTACTTCGATGATTGTTGATATATACGTCCGCTATCTGCTGTAAATCGGTTGTCTCTGCAAATCGTATGTCCATTTTTGCCTCCGTTATAGTCCTATATTTGCTCAAAAAGCCCCGGAAACTGCATAGTTCCGGGGCTTTTTGACATCACTTTCGGGAAATTGTCTCTTAGGTAAGTGAGATTAGCGTTTGCTGAACTGGGGAGCGCGACGGGCAGCCTTGAGGCCGTACTTCTTACGTTCTTTCATACGAGGATCGCGGGTCAGGAAACCAGCTTTCTTCAGAGAAGAACGCAGTTCAGGATCAAACTGAAGCAGGGCTCTGGACAGGCCGTGACGGATTGCGCCAGCCTGGCCGGTAACGCCGCCGCCTGCTACGGTGCAGACAATGTCAAATTTACCTTCGGTCTCGGTCAGGGCCAGAGGCTGACGGACAATCAGTTTCAGGGTCTCAAGGCCAAAGTAATCGTCGATCGAGCGGCCGTTGATGGTGATGGAACCAGTGCCCTGGTAAACGCGTACACGTGCAACAGAGGATTTTCTTCTGCCGGTGCCGTAGAAATAAGGTTTGGATTCGTACATTTAAATAGCCTCCCTTCGATGATTACAGCTCGTATTTTTCGGGCTTCTGTGCTGCATGCGGATGTTCAGCGCCAGCATATACGTGCAGGCGGCTTCTCTCCTTGCGGCCAATTACAGTGTCCGGAATCATTCCGTTGACAGCAACTTCCATTGCTTTCTCAGGATGCGTCTTCATCAGGGTGGAGTACTGTACTTCTTTCAGATGGCCAATCCATCCGGTGTGCCAACGCAGATATTTGTTCTCCAGCTTCTTGCCGGTCAGAACAGCTTTTGCACAGTTGATGATGATGACGTTGTCGCCACAGTCAACATGGGGTGCAAAGGTGGTTTTATGTTTGCCGCGGAGCAGGGCTGCTGCCTCAGCGGCGACACGACCCAGGGTCTTGCCCTCGGCATCGATCACATACCAGTTGCGGCTGATTTCAGCAGCTTTCGGCATCGTAGTCATAGTCTTTTACCTCCAGTAATATTTTCATGAATCTTCGGATTCCAGACCGTCTTTTATCTTCGAATCCGCCTACCAAAACCGGGTTTCGTTTCAGTACGTTTTTCACAACGTGTATTATTATAGCCGACTGCAAACGGTTTGTCAACCTGAAATTCGGCTATTTTTTAATTTACACACCTCATTCTCTCGATCTCTCGTTATTTTGCTTCTTTTATCTCACTTTCTCGTTTGTCATTTCATTTTTACCCTCCCCTTTCCTTCGTCTGAGTGGACAAAACGCAGGGCACTTTTGCAGGAAATCTGTGGAAAATTACCGCTTTCTGACGCATTTATGCTATAATACATCCGGACAGCTTTGCTGTTTGTCCAGTCTTTGGCGGTCTGTTCCCGGTTTTCAGAAAAATTTTTCGTTTTTTACGGGTTTTCTGTGACCAGACCGGCTGCTCAATTGTTATATATGTGAGGCCTCAAGATTGGGGAGTCCCCCATCAACCACCTGCTCCGGCAGGCAATTTGACTTTGGAAAGGAGGCGGCAGAATTGGAACAGGATATCGGTGCGCTCTTCTGCGCTTATCAGGACAGCGTCTTCCGGCTCGCTCTGAGCTATACCCGCTCGGTGCAGGACGCCGAGGATATCTGCCAGACGGTCTTCCTCAAGCTGCTTCATGCGGCTAACCTCCAGCCCGGCAAGAAAAAAGCCTGGCTGATGCAGGTCACCGCGAACGAAAGCCGCAACCTTCTGCGCTCTTTCTGGCGGCGGAATGTCGGGTCACTGGATGAGCTGCTGGAGGTTACCCTTCCGCTGCGCACTTCAAAAGACAGTGAACTTTTTGCACAGGTGATGGCGCTGGATACCAAATACCGGGTCGTGCTCTACCTTTATTATTATGAAGGCTTTTCCACCGCCGAAATCGCACGGCTCACCCATTCCAGCAAAACCGCTGTCACCACCCGGCTCCAACGGGCACGGGATAAACTGAAAACAAGTCTGGAGGGAGCAGGCTATGAAACAGCAGATCAATTCGGTCTTTGAACAAATCCGGCTGCCCGCTCAGGCGTCTGAGCGCATCCGTGCTCAGCTGGATATGGAATGCAGTAACTTGACTGAGAAAGGATTGGACAATATGCGGGCTAAAAAAAATATCCGTATTCGTAAAAAGGTCCTCGCAGGCGTGATCGCTGCCGCTGTCATCTGCGCAGTCCCTGCCGGCGTCTATGCCGCCAACAATATCATCAGTTTTATCGCCGGCTCCGGTCAGATCTCCGACGGCGGTGCTGCTGTCACCTTCGATACCGGTTCACTCGACAGTTATCTGAAGGTCGTCGACGGTAAGCTGATCCTCGACCCAGACGGCGAAAAACTGGATATTACGGATGAACTTTCGGAAACGGAACCATATATCTATACCACCCAGCCGGGTGATGGTACGACCCATTACCTGATTATCGGCGGCACGCTGGACAACTATGGTGTCGCTGAATACGTCCGGAGTGAAGACGGCCAGTGGCAGGGCGGTTTCTCCAACAACGCAATGGGTGAATGGTGTGTCAACGGCGCACGGCAGCTGGAACTTCCCTGGGCTGATATGATTGCCCAAAATTATCAAAATTACCAGAACGAGCAGCAGTCGTCCGGCAGTGAATCTTCTCCGGAAGCGTAAAATATTCCCCATTCAGCTGAAAACAGTTTTGCTGCCTTTTATCCAATATTTTCCGTCCGGCTGTGCGGCCGCTGAAACAGGCACAGCGCTGCTACAGCTGAACGGATAACCTCATCCACACCGGTGTCTTTCGGAGTTGCCTACTCTCCGAAAGGCACCGGTTTTCACGTTTTGCTCTGCTTTATGGCGGCCTCTTTTGCCATTTCCAGCCACTTTTCGATCGAAAGACACATATTTGTAACAATATGTTTATCTGACAACCATTTACTGACTTCGACAGGTATGTTAGAATAAGCCTGAAGATCACAATTGCGAAAGGAGTAAATGGTTTGTTCGGCTATATCCGGCCTTCTATCGGCGAACTTCGGGTCAGTGAGTACGAAACCTACCGGGCTGTCTATTGCAGTATCTGCCATGCCCTGAAAGAACATTTCGGCCTGCTCTCGACTTTGTCGCTCAACTATGATTTCACTTTCGCCGCTCTGCTCGGATTGGCTCTGCGGGATGATTTCCCAGGCTATGAGTCCTTTACCTGCGCCGCTCACCCGCTGCGCAAACGTCAGCGACTCAAAAACGAGCAGAATACCCTTCCTTATATCAGCGGCTGTGTCGTCTCGATGGTGCACGCCAAGGTCGCCGACAACATAGCTGATGCTAAGGGCGTCAAAAGCGCCGCATATCGGCTGACCCTCCCGCTGACTGCGCGCGCCGGCAAAAAAGCCGACAGTCTGTTCCCTGTCCTGACCGGCGTCTGCCGTGATATGAACCGGCAGCAGGCTGAGGTGGAAGCCGACCCCACTACCGGATTGGATGCGGCGGCTGAACCGAGTGCTCACGCTCTTTCGCAGATGATGATGGCGCTGTCGGAACAGGAGCTGGAAAAACGTATCCTCGGCCGGTTTGGTTATCTGCTCGGCCGATGGATTTACTTTATCGACGCGCTGGACGATCTAGAAGATGACTGCAAGGAAGGCGGGTTTAACCCGTTTCTCCGCAAATTTCAGGTCAGCGGTGATCTCTCCGAACAGAAAAAACAGGAAATCCATCAGTATGGAAAGGAACTCCTCAACATCACCGCCGCTGAAATGGCGGCCGCTTATGAACTGCTTGAGCTGAAACGGTTCAAGGGGATTCTGGATAACATTGTTTACCTTGGTCTGCCCGCTTCGATGGAACGGGTCTTCAATCGGAAAAAGAAAAATCCGGATTCAAAAGAAGACCTCTCCCCATCCTCGGTCAGCCTGACATAAACTTTTTTTACTGCCCAATTGGGCGAATGGAGGATAATATGCCTGAAAAAGATCCTTATCAGGTGCTCGGTGTCTCACGCGATGCCACAGAAGAACAGGTGAAGGCCGCTTACCGCGAACTCGCCAAAAAATATCACCCCGATAACTATGCCGACTCCCCGCTTGCCGACGTCGCAAACGAAAAAATGCAGGAAGTCAATGCTGCTTATGATGCAGTTTTAAAAGATATCAAAAACCGCGGCAGTTCGTCGTCGTCTTCCTCGCAGGGTGGATACCAGGGAGGTTATCAGGGCGGCTACCATCAGCAGAATACCGGCTATGGTTATGGCGGCGGTTTTGGAGGTGGCTTTGGCGGTCAGGGTTATGGCTACGGCCAGGCTTACGGTGCTTTCGCTGACGTGCGGCGGATGATTCAGCAAAACCGCCTCGTTGAAGCAGAGGAACTCCTCGATGGCACTCCCTCCGGCCGCAGAGACGGTGAATGGCATTTCCTCAAGGGAACGATCTGTTATCAGCGTGGCTGGCTGGACGATGCACGCAACCATTTTAACGCCGCATGTCAGATGAACCCGACCAACCCTGAGTACCGTGCTGCCCTCAACCGGATGGCTTGGCAGAGCCGCGGCGGCTACGGCGCACCCGGCACCGGCTACCGGCAGACTGGCAATTATGGCAGTGGTATGGACGCCTGCAACTGCTGTGGTAACCTGCTGCTCGCCGACTGCTGCTGCGAGTGCATGGGCGGGGATCTTATCCCCTGCTGCTAAGCGAGGCGGTCGTTGATGGGGTATAATAAAAATAATGGCCGCAGAATGGCTCTCGGCGGCGTGATGGCCGCCCTGTCGCTGGTGCTGATGCTGCTCAGTGCGGTTATCCCGACGATGAGTTACGGTCTTCCGGCGTTGTGCGGTATTTTGACGACGCTGGTCGTCATCGAATGCGGCGACCGGACAGCGCTTTTGATGTACGGCGCGGTCGCTATCCTCTCGCTGCTGCTTCTCCCTTCAAAAGAAAGCGCAATCATCTATCTGCTGGTCTTTGGCTGGTATCCAATCGCCAAAAGGCGGATTGAAAGTCTGAATAAGTCGGTGCTCGAATGGGTGCTGAAACTGGTCGTTGTCGCAGTTCCGGTCATCGTCGGTTCCATTGTGGCGATCGCTCTGCTGGGGTTACAGGCGTTTTTCGGCCCGGATATTGCGGGTTGGATGATTCCGTTGCTCTATATCGCTGCGATGGCTGTCTTCGTTCTGTACGACGTCGCGCTGACCCGGCTGATCTCTGCTTACCTGAACGCCATCCGACCTCGTATACTCCCCAGATTCTTTAAATAAGGAGGAATTGCTTTGCTGCAAAAAAGGATGAAGGAGCTTCGCCTCGAACGCGGCCTGACCCAGAATGAGCCTGCTGCAGTGCTGCGTACCTCCCGTGAAGCGTATTCGATGTATGAAAATGGCAAACGCCAGCTCAGCTGTCAGGCCCTCGCACAGCTTGCACAATACTACGGCGTGACAACCGATTACCTGCTCGGCCTGAGCAATGACCCCGAAGGTGCGCCCAGACTGACCGCTGATGAAGAAAATCTGCTGGAACATTTCCGTAGCTGTGACAAGCGCGGAAAACGCACCGTCTTGCAGGTCTCGATGCAGCAGGAAAAAGAAAGCGAAATCCATTAATGCAAAAAACAGCCAGAGCCCTCGGTTTTACTGCCGCAGGTTCTGGCTGTTTTCATTTACACAGATTAACAATTGTATGCAATCGCCTTTGCAATCTTGTCGGCAGTCTCCTGTCCGGCCAGCTGTGCAACCAGCGAAAGTCCGAACGGAATCGCTGCACCAAGGCCGCGTCCGGTCGTGATGTTGCCGTCTACGTCAAACGCATGACCGGTGACGTTGGCACCGCCCAGCTTGTCCTCGAAACCGGGATGAGAGGTCGCGTTGCGTCCGTCCAGCAGTCCCAGTCCGCCCAGTACGCTGGGTGCGGCACAGATTGCAGAGACCTTCTTGCCCTTTGCGGCAAATTCCAGGACCTTCTCTTTGACCAGTGCACTCTCGCCGAGGTGGGTGGTTCCGGGCAGTCCGCCCGGCAAAAACAGCAGATCAACGTCTGTATAGTCAACCTCTTCCGCCAGTGCGTCCGCTGTGACATGAATGCCGTGGGAGCCGGTCACTGCAAGGCTGCCGGTGATCGACGCCAGCACAACTTCAACGCCTGCTCGCCGCAGCAGGTCGGCAGGAATCAATGCTTCGCACTCTTCGTGACCATCTGCCAGAAATACAACTACTTTACTCATAATGGATACCATTCCTTTCCGCAGCGGGTGCCGTCAACGGCACCCTTGATGTTGCCTTTATTATACCACGGCTGCCGGAAAGGTACAAGAGTTTCACAGATTTCACAGAACCTTCCGGTTGTGTATTGACAGTTATCACAAAAAAGGATACAATAAGAATGGATATTTGTAGCTATATTAGAATATCATATCGCAAGCCAAAACAGAAAGATGGTGGTCAAATTGAACGCACAATGCTCCGAAGTACAGAAATATTATGACGAAAATTCCGAATTGGAATGGCAGCGGCTCGAACGTCACCCCTTTGAGATGCCGCTGACACTTTATATGATGGAAAAATATATCCGTCCCGGTAACCGGGTGCTGGATGTCGGCGGCGGTCCCGGCAGATATTCCATCCACTTCGCCAAAATGGGATGTGATGTCACGCTGGTCGACCTCTCCCCCGGCAACGTCCGCTTTGCGATGGATAAGGCGGCAGAGGCTGGCGTAAAATTTGCCGCTCATGCTGCGAACTGCCTTGAACTGGACACCCTGAACCTGAATGAATTTGACCATGTGCTGCTGATGGGGCCGCTCTACCACCTCAAGGAAGATGCTGACCGCAAAAAGGCCGTTGAACAGGCGCTCCACTGTCTGAAAACCGGCGGCAATCTGTATGCTTCCTTTATCCTGGACTTCGCCGGGATTATCTATGACCTGAAAAACGGCGGCTATGTCGAACAGGATTTCGCCGAAGGAACTCAGTCCGCACAGCTGATTGCCGATATCCTCGAAGGGAAAGACTATACCGGTCCCTCTTTTTGCAGCTCCCGCTTCTCCCATCAAGATAATATCCTCCCCTTTATGGCACAGTTCCCGTTGGAGAAACTCCACCTGTTCGGTCAGGAAGGTATCCTCTCGGTCAATGAGCTGGAACTGATGAAACGCAGTGAGGGGGAAATCAGCTGCTGGATTCAAATCGCCAAAAGGCTGTTGGAGGTTCCCGAACTGCTGGCGCTTTCGGAACATGCAATGTATATCGGCCAGAAAACCGGTTGAAAGGATGATGTCAATGAAAACCCGTATTGAAACGCCCTATGTGAAAGAATTTATTACCTATGCACTTGAACACGAGGGCTGTGTCTTCGGTGAGCCGGAACACTTCCTCAAGGTTATGAAACATAATACCGGCTTCGTCGGCGGTCTGACAAAATATGGTCAGGACCGTGCCGGTCTGGAACGCCGCAACCCGCTGATCGTCGCGCTGGGCGACAGCGTCACCGCCGGTCACTTCGAGATGCTGGTCCGTGACCCCGCTGACTTCCCGGCCTTTATCAAGGCCGGCAAGGCGGTCGAAGCGGTCGATGAGCGCGAAAGCTACCCCGAACGTTTCCGTGAGCGCCTCTCCGACCGTTACCTCGCAACCTCTGTCAGCGTCATCAACTCCGGTATCGCAGGCGATACCATCCTCGGCATGGAGGCAAGGCTGACACGCGATGTCATCTCCCACAACCCCGACCTGACGCTGATCAACGGTTCGCTCAACTGGGGTCCCGATCTCGGCGACAACAGGATATTTGCCGATGCGCTGCGCAGAATTGTCCGCCGTATCAAACATGAAACCGTCTCCGATATCATCCTGCTGACGCCCAATATGCAGGACCTCTCCGGCAGCCCCTTCCCGGCTGGCGCACCGCTGGAAGAAAGAGTCGAGATGATTCGCCAGATCGCCAAAGAAGAAAATGTCTGCCTTGCAGATGTTTATAAAGTCTGGGAGGATTTCACCGCGCTTGGTCACCCCGTCCGCGACCTGCTTGCCAACGGCATGAACCACCCGACCCCCGCCGGTCAACAGGTTTACGCCGAAGTGCTGATGAAATTCTTCGGATAATCAAAAATATATAGGAAAGTAAGGAAAGTTGCCATGCACAAAATCGTTGTTCTGGATGGATATGTCTTAAACCCCGGTGACCTCAGCTGGAAGCCGCTGGAAAGCCTCGGCAGTGTCACGGTCTACGACCGGACCCCGGCTGAGAAGATCGTCGAGAGAATCGCCGACGCCGATATCATCCTCACCAATAAAACCCCGATCACCCGTCAGACCCTTCTCGACTGCCCCAGTGTCAAATACGTCGGCGCTCTTGCGACCGGCTTTAATACCATCGACATCGCTGCCGCAAAAGAGCTGGGCGTCGCGGTCACCAATGTCCCCGCCTATTCTACCGACGCCGTCGCACAGTTCACAATGGCGCTGCTGCTGGAGGTCTGCCACCATGTCGGCGAACATTCCAGAGGAGTTATGGCCGGTGACTGGGTGAGAAGCATCGATTTCTGCTACTGGCAGTACCCGCAGATCGAACTGGCTGGCAAAACCTTCGGTATCATCGGTATGGGCAAAATCGGCCAGGCTGCCGGTAAGCTTGCCGACGCTTTCGGCATGAAGGTCCTCTATCATGCCCATCATGCGCGTGAGCTGCCCTACCCTGCAACGTTCTGCTCCCTCGAAGATCTGCTTGCACAGTCGGACGTCATCTCCCTCCACTGCCCGCTGACCGACGAGACTGCCGCCATCATCAACCCGCATACGATTTCGATGATGAAAAAAGACGCTATCCTCCTCAATACCGCCCGTGGTCCGCTGGTCGATGAACAGGCGGTCGCTGACGCATTAAAAGAGGGTAAACTCACCGGTTATGCCGCAGACGTCGTCGGCCGTGAACCGATGGCCGCAGATTCGCCGCTGCTGGGTGCACCTCGCTGTATCCTGACGCCGCATATTGCATGGGCTTCCCACGCTGCAAGAGGGCGGCTGATGGATGTTGCGATTGGTAATGTCTTCGCTTTCTGCGAAGGAAAGCGCCAGAATCGGGTCGAATAAGCTGTAAAGCGGTTATACTTTGCAGATAGAAACTGAAAATCGCCTGTACAAAAAGATTGTACAGGCGATTTTTGATTTGCTGAATATTCGGTTCAGTTAAAAATCAGAATTTTGCTTCTTTCAGGTAGTCGAGAACGCCCTGAATCGATTTTGCAACGTTTCCGGGTACGAACGGATTGTTCAGGCCGGCATAATCCAGCGTCGCAAAGTAGCCTCTGGTACCGCCGCTGCGGCAGAGTTTCAGGTAACCGTCCCAGGCTGCCTTGTGGTCTTTCAGCATCCAGGTGAAGAACTGGAATGCACAGGTCTGTGCCAGTGCGTAATCAACATAGTAGAACGGGTACATGAAGATGTGCTGTTTCTGCATCCAGAAGCCGCCCTCCTCCAGGAAGGTCTCTCCGTCGTAATCTCTCCACGGCAGATACTTCTGCTCCAGTTCGCGCCATACCTTGCGGTAATCCTTGCCGGACATCTCCGGATTCTCGAACACACGGTGCTGGAACTCATCGACTGCGCACATGTACGGCATCGCTGCCAGCGAGTCAATCAGGTGGATATATTTGTATTTGTCCGCTTCCCCTTCGAAGAACAGGTTCATCCACGGGAAGGTGAAGGTCTCCATCGACATCGAGTGAATCTCGTTGATCTCGGAGGTCGACCAGACACAGGAATCAATCGGAATGCAGCGGGATGCGACAAATGCTTCAAACGCATGGCCTGCTTCATGGGTCAGGACATCGGTGTCTGCTGCGGTGCCGTTGAAGTTAGAGAAGATAAAGGGTGCCTTCTCAGTCTGAAGAGAGGTGCAGTAGCCGCCCAGACGCTTGCCGGGACGGGTCTCCAGGTCAAACAGCTGGTGTTCAACCATGAAGTCAAAGAATTCTTTCGTTTCGGGAGACAGCTCGCCGTACATCTTCTGTGCAGCTGCAACCATGAAATCACGGTCGCCATGCGGGTTGGCGTTGCCTTCCGGGAACAGAATCATCTCATCATAATAGTGCAGTTTGTCGACGCCAAGGCGCTTTGCCTGCTGTGCACGCAGTTCGGCAACGGCAGGAGTGACAACCTCCAGAACCTGTTTGCGGAATGCGGCTGCCTCTTCGGGACCGTAGTCGGTGCGGCCTCTCTTCAGATAAGCAAACGGAATGTAGCTGTCATAGCCCATCTTCTTCGCCATCCGGACACGCAGCTGTACCATCCGGAAGTATACGTCGTCCAGCTGGTCGGCTACCCCTGCGTACAGTTTTGCCCATTCGTGGAAGGCTGCCTTGCGCTCTTCGCGGTCGGTGCTCTCCATATGACGGAGCAGTCCGTAAAAGTTGCACTCTTCACCCATGAAGGTGACTTTACAGGTCGCCGCAATGCGGGAATATTCATCTACCAGCAGCGCTTCTTCCACCAGCTCTTCCGCAATCTCCGGGCTCTGAACCTTCTGGCGGTTTTCGGTCAGGACAAACAGCCGGTCACCGAATTCCTCCGAAAATTCTTTCCGGTAAGGAGTCGACAGAAACGCTTCGTTCCATGCCTTCTGTGCCGGAATCAGGCCGGGCATCTCACGGTTAAAGACCTTGCGTTCGGCAGAATAAAACGGGTCCTCGGTGTTCATATCCGAACGGATCGAGCAGATGGTCGACATCGTCGACAGCTCACGGTTCAGGTCCTGCTGTTCAAGATAAACCTTGCGCATCTCTTCATAAGAAGCGGCCTTTTTCAGCTGTTCGGTCAGTTCAAACAGCCGATCGCTGATCGCTTTGAAATCTGGACGCGTATAGGTGAGTTCAGCAAATGTTTTCAACGGTATACATCCTTTCCTCAGGTTAAATTCTGCGCAGTCCTGCGCAGGATGACTTTATTATAGCACAATTTTATCAGTTTGTCACCAAAAAGCACTGAATTCTGCAAAATTAATTCCTTTCCCCTGCAAACTACTTGCGGAAGCGCTTTTTTCTATGATATAATAGATGTGATTATTCTGAAGGCTTACAGGCCAATTGGAGGCAGTAACATGGAGTATGAAAAATCCTGCGGCGCGGTCGTCTTCCGCAAGTATCACGGCAATACTGAACTGCTGCTGATTAAACATACCAGCGGCGGCCATTGGTCCTTCCCCAAAGGCCATGTCGAACCCGGTGAAACTGAACAGCAGACCGCCATCCGGGAGGTAATGGAAGAAACCTCAATCCACATCGACCTTTGCCCTGGTTTTCGGGAGGTCGTCTCCTATTCCCCCCGGCGTGAGGTCAAAAAGGACGTGATTTACTTCCTCGGCCGGGCACGCAATTTCGACTTCGTCCCGCAGGCAACCGAAATCGCACAAATCAAATGGGTTGAAATCAGCCTCGCCCATTCCTTCCTCTCGTATGATAACGATAAACAGCTGGTCAACCGCGCAAGACCGCTTATCCGTGACCTGATCTGATATTCTCCTCCCCTTTTCGGTCATTTGTGAAAAAATGTTGTAGTCTTTTCCAAAACAGCTTGTCAAAATTGTACGCCAAGAGTATAATAAAGACAGAACAACAGACATTTTTTCAGCTTCCAACTAGGTTGGGCGGAGGGTCAGCCATGAAACTTATCGTTGCACCGGATTATGCCGGTATCTGTGAAAAGGCCGCGGATATCTTCGCGGCAGAAATCCACCGCAACCCTGCGTGTGTCCTTGGACTCGCAACCGGTTCTACCCCTGTCGGCCTGTATCAGGCTCTGATTCGCCGTTATCAGGAGGGGGCGCTCGATTTCTCAAAAGTCCAAACCTTTAATCTGGATGAGTATTGCGGTCTCGCCGGTGACCACCCCCAAAGCTATCGCTATTTCATGCAGAAAAACCTGTTTGACCATGTCAATATCCCGCTGGAACATACCTATATTCCCTCAGGTATCGCTGACGACCCTGAACAGGAATGCCGCCGTTATGACGCGCTGATCGAAAGCTGCGGCGGTATCGATATCCAGCTGCTGGGTATCGGCCATAATGGGCACATCGGCTTCAATGAACCCGACGACCATTTCCCGGTCGGCAGCCATCTGACCCGTCTGGCAGAAAGCACGATTCAGGCCAACTCCCGCTTCTTCGCTTCGGAAAGTGAGGTCCCGACCCATGCGATTACAATGGGCGCTGGCAGTATCCTGAAAGCGAAAAAGATCCTGCTGATGGCTTCCGGCGAAGGCAAGGCCGAAATCCTCTGCCGGTCTATGACCGGACCGGTGACGCCGTTTGTCCCCGCTTCGGTTTTGCAGCTGCACCGTGACGTGGTCATCCTCGCGGACGAAGCCGCTGCCAGTCTGATTCGCAAACAGATTCAGCCGTCGGACGAATGACGGCCTGCTGTCACCTAATCTGTACAACAAAAAACTGACGCTCCCGTAACGGTGCGCCTTTATCACAAAGAAAATTGATTGTCGCAGGGCGGCATGGCTGAATGGTCATGCGCCCTGCCTTTTCTTTGCCGTTCCAGGGTCAGGCTGTGCATCATCAAACGGTTTATTGCACAGAAATACGGAAAATGAGTATAACCCCTTAATCGGAGAAAAATAGATAAATAATTGAAAAATGGATGCTATAATTGCTGTCAGGAGGTGCGTGCGATGATTCCAAAAATACTGATTGCTGACGATGAAAACGATATTGTTTCCATGCTTGGCAGCTTTTTTGAAAGCAGGGGCTTTCGTGTCCTGCCCGCTTATAATGGCATGGAAGCTCTCAAACAAGCAGAAAAGCTGCCGGATATTATTTTACTTGACATCAATATGCCCGGAACAGATGGTTTCGAGGTTTGTCAGCGCATTCGCGATCATGTATCCTGCCCGATCCTTTTTCTGACTGCCCGAATTGAAGATGCAGACAAGGTGAAAGGCTTTGCCATTGGCGGCGATGATTACATTGTGAAGCCTTTTTCTCTGGCAGAGCTTGAGGCAAGGGTGCGTGCGCATCTGCGCCGGGAAGCGCGGCATAACGCTGCGGCACAGATCAGGTTTTCCGGCGATCTGACGATTGACTATTCAGAGCGCTGCCTGTTCTTTGACGGCAAGCGGGTCGGCCTTGCGAAAAAGGAATTTGATATTGTCGAGCTGCTTTCTCAAAATCCAGGCCAGGTATTTGATAAAGAACGGATTTATGAGCGCATTTGGGGCTATGACAGCGAGGGCGACAGCAGCGTTGTCGCGGAGCATGTCCGCAGAATACGGTCAAAAATTGCGGCATATACCGACCGCATATACATTGAAACGGTTTGGGGGTGTGGGTACAAATGGGTCAAATAACTGGCCATCGGCACCATCTGTCTCTCCGAAAAAGCCTGATTTTCTATGTAGTTGCCTTTGTTGTACTCGCAGTCTTTCTATCCGCAGCGACTTTTTCTGTCTGTGACAGCGCGGCCGAAACCATCCGTGCATCTTATCCCCCATCAGGCGAAAAATATTATTTGACAAATGAGCAGGGAGAACAGTTGGGCGACGGCACTTACATCGGAACAGAACCCGCTCTGATGTCGAAAGCGGACGAACGTACCATTGCGCTGCTGGAGAAACTTCCGATTGTTGCAACCCCCGTTTATTCCGCATTCTGCATTATTGCCGCTGCGCTGCTGTTTTACAGAAACAGGCTGAAAAAACCGCTTGCCCAACTGCGGGCGGCTTCAGAAAAAATAGCAAACAATGACCTGGACTTTTCAATCGACTACGACCGCAAAGATGAATTGGGGCAGCTTTGCGCGTCCTTTGAAATCATGCGGGCAACCCTTGCGGACAATTTCTCGAAAATGTGGCGGCAGGTTGAAGAACGTAAAGCACTCAATGCCGCTTTTGCCCACGATTTGCGTACCCCTCTGACGGTACTAAAGGGATATAATGAAATGCTGCAAGCCAGCCAAAATCCGCAAGCACGGGAAACCGCCGCTACAATGGGAAAGCATATCTCCCGTATGGAAAACTATGTGAGCAGCATGAGTCATCTCAGGCGTATGGAAGATACCCAGCCGGAATACAAGCTGATTGACTTGCAGCCGTTGGTGGCTTCTCTGTATGACAGCGCAAAAATCATATGTACGAAAAACGGAAAAGAATTGATTTTGCAAAATGACTTGCCCGATTCACAGCTATCCCTTGACAGCGCGTTTGTTTCACAGGTGTGCAATAATCTGATCTCCAATGCGGTTCGGTATGCCCGGACTACGGTAACAATCTCTTTCGCATTGCGTGACAACGGTCTGCTGCTTTCGGTATCGGACGACGGAAAGGGCTTTAATAAAAACAGCCTGCAAAAAGCCACCAGCCCATATTACACAGAGGAAAGCAACCGTTCGGAACATTTTGGACTTGGGCTATATATTTGCAGGCTGCTTTGTGAACACCACAACGGCTATTTGAAGATCGAAAATACCGAATCAGCCGGGGCAACTGTATCCGCCTGCTTCAAAGCGCCTGCCTTGTAGATAAAAAGTAGATATTTACCTTCTATACTCTCCATGAAAGCACATGGAGAGTATTTTTATTGCTCCCCTGTGGAGAAAGGAGCTTATTATGCAATTAAAAACCATCGGGCTGACAAAAAAGTATGGGTCCAAATTAGCCGTAGACGACTTGAACATCACCTTGACCAACGGCGTTTACGGCTTACTGGGCGCAAACGGCGCAGGGAAAACAACGCTGATGCGGCTGCTCTGCAATATCCAAAATCCCACTTCCGGAAAAATTCTGCTGAACGGAAAAAATATTGTGGGACTGGGTGAACGCTATCGAAATCTCTTGGGCTATTTGCCCCAGCACTTTGGATATTACCCGGATTTTTCAGCGCTTGACTTTCTGCTTTATGTTTCTGCCCTAAAAGGGTTGGACGAGCAGGCAGCATACAAAAAATCAAAACAACTGCTGGAAGCAGTCGACTTATCAAGGGAAAGTAAACACAAAATCAAAACCTTTTCCGGAGGTATGAAGCAGCGTTTGGGCATTGCTCAGGCGATGCTCAATGACCCCCATATTTTAATTTTAGACGAGCCGACAGCCGGGCTTGACCCGAAAGAACGTGTCCGTTTCCGCAATCTGATTAGTGCCTTTTCCAAAGACCGTATTGTAATCCTGTCGACGCATATTGTTTCCGATGTCGAGTTTATCGCAGAGGAAATCATCATGATGAAATCCGGACAAATGATTCATTTTGGCAATCCGCAGGAAATCACTTCTGAAATCGACGGTCAGGTGTGGGAATGTACGGTTCCGACTGCCTGTGCAGAAAAATTAGCGGCTGCGTACAACACAAGCAATCTGCGGAATACCAGCGAAGACAAGACAATCTTACGGATCATCGCCGACCGTCCGCCGATGGAAAATGCGGTAAGGGTGCAGCCTACTTTGGAAGATTTGTACCTGTTCTATTTCAAAGGAGGCTGTGAAAAATGAAAAAACTCATTCTTTTCGAACTGCGGAAAATTGTTTCAAAGCGTTTGGCATTGATTTGCCTGATCGGAATTCTGCTGTTTTCTGCCTTGCTTTCCTTTTCCACCTATCAAAATAAATATGCTTTTGACCAGAATCTCGGTGAAGGCTCTGGCAAAACAGCAGTAGAAATCGACAAGGAAATTGCAGCAAGGTATGAAGGAATCCTGACAGATGAAAAAGTGCAGCAAATGATGTCTGATTTTGCCCCGACATCCGATTTACATGGACTGAATGCCGCCTATGTTTATCAAAATGCGATGCAATCCGCTGCCTTTTCCCGCTTCTCTGATCAAGACGGAAATTGGAACGGTTTAAGTGTTTCGGATGTGTTCGGTGATGAAGAAATCAAAATCGGTTATGTCGACGGTTGGCTTTCCACCAGCCGAAACATGGTCAGAACTTTCATTGCGCTCGCATTGGCGGTCATTATTATGATTGCGCCGGTCTTCTCCGGTGAATATGAAGGCGTTGACAATATCATATTGACAAGCAAATACGGCAAAACCAAATGCGCTGCTGCAAAGGTGGTTGCAGCTATTCTCACTGCCATTCTCACGACTGCGCTGGTTGCAGCCGTTAACCTGCTTCTCGCCCTTGCCTTTTACGGAACGGATGGGCTGGATTGCAGTATCCTATTTGCCCCCAGCGACTATGTTGAAGCGTTCATCCCTTTTAACATCACCTGCGGTACGCTGCTCAAATATCAAATCCTGCTGGCGTTTACCTGTACCCTTAGCGTTACTGGAATAACACTGTTGCTGTCTGCAATCAGTAAAAATCAGATTGTGGCTTTGGTTGCAGCGATGGCAATCTTTCTTTTCCCCGTTTTGCTGCCGATCACAGAAGTAAATCCACTGTTTCGACTGGTCGGACTTCTTCCAGTCTATCATGTGCTGGCCGTTGCACTTCTGTCGGTGGAACAAATGCGCAACGGTATGCTGTATGCGATATGGGCTATCCCGGCAGCGTTGCTCTTTTTGGGAATTGGGGCGGGTACCTCGTGCCGTATATTTGCAAAGCATCAGGTTTCATAAATCTTTGACACCGAACGTGGACAGAATAGACGTGCATCTTTGCGTGGTTTGCAATAGTAGAAAACCGGCGTGCTATTTCATGACGAAATAACACGCCGGTTTTTTTGCAGTCCTGTTTATTTACCGTTGTGCGCCGCTTCTTCTCGCTTCATCCTGCGATAAACCGTGCACATCATCGTGATAAAGCAGGCCAGACCACCGATAAAGTTGGAGATCGGCTCCGCCAAAAATACCCCGTCAACCCCCAGTCCGCCAATATACGGCAGAATAAAGGTGAGCGGTACAACAATAATCGCCTTGCGCAGCAGGGAGAAGAAAACTGCCTGCCGCGATTTGCCCAGGCCGACAAATACCACCTGACCGCTGACCTGGAACGCCATCATAAAGAATCCAAAGAAAAAGATCTGCAAACTGCGGATGCCATTGTCCAGCAGCGTCGTGTCGCTGGAAAACATCCGGATAAATACGCCCGGTATCAGCATGACAATAATCCATGCGACAACTGTGTAAATAATCGTGACGGCGGTTGTGAACCGGACTCCCTGCCGGACACGTCCGTACTCCTTTGCACCATAGTTGAAGCCGAGCACCGGCTGGGCACCGCTGGTCACGCCATTGAGCGGCAGCATAAAAATCTCGCGAACCGAATTTAATACCGTCATAATCGCGATGTAGCTATCGCCGCCGAATATCCCCAGCATCCGGTTGCAGGCAATCTGCGTCAGGCCGTTGGTGACCGACATCGTGAAGCCGGAAAGACCCAGGCCGGTAATCCGTCCGATCAGCCGCCAGTCCGGTTTCATCGCACGAAGATTTAACGTAAACAGCGCCTTTTTGCCGGTCAGGAACTTCAGCACCCAGGCTGCCGATATAAACTGCGAAATAACCGTCGCAAGCGCCGCGCCCTGTACCCCCATATTAAACAGGAAGATAAACACCGGGTCAAGGACAATATTGATGGCAGCACCGACCAGTACCGTCAGCATGCTGGTTTTGCCAAAGCCCTGCGCACTGATGAAGTTGTTCATCCCGACCCCGATCATGACAAAGATCGTCCCAATCAGGTAGATCGTCAGGTAGGCCGCTGCATATGGATAGGTGTCGTCACTCGCGCCGAACAGGTAGAGCACCGGCTTTTTAAAGACTTCACATACCACCGTCAGTATGGCTCCCGTCAGCACCAGCATAAAAAAGGAGTTGCCCATAATCTTTTTGGCCCGCTCCTCGTTGCCCTCGCCCCGTGCAATCGAACACAACGGCGCACCTCCGCTTCCAAACAGGTTGGTAAACGCCGTAATGACCGTAATGATCGGGAAGGTCAGCCCCAGTCCGGTCAGCGCCAGGCTGGATGTCCCCGGCAGATGGCCGATGTATATCCGGTCAACGATGTTGTAGCAGAGCTGTACCAGCTGTGCTACCATCAGTGGAACAGACAGGGACATGATGTTTTTCCAGACGGCTCCCTTCGAAAAATCATTCTTGCCGGTGACAGCAGCCTGTGCCATAAAAATATCGCTCTCCTCATCAACATTAGTTGCAATTGCAATGATGTGATTATACCATATTTTGCATCCGCTGTCAAACCGGCTCGACTGCTGTTCCGTATTCGGAAAATCTGAAGAAAAAAGAGTATATCATCTGATTCTTTCCGCCACGGCCTATGAAAGCGCTGTATAATATACAGCCCGCTGTGACTGGTCAGCCAGCAGATGATCGCCGGTTTTGGGGATGATGACTGCAAAAATGTCTAAATCGGCCGTTTCCGGTTTGTTATCTCTTTTGCAATAATTTGTGACAAATATTACAAAAAAACGCCGGATATAACGGTTGTCTGAAAATTAAGTGAATTGTAGGTGAAGATGACCGATTTGCTTGCAATGAAAGTTGCGATGTGCTATAATTGTACACGGTTTATTCTGTACAGTTTGGTGATTGTGCAGAATTTTCGGCACTGATCAACCGGATATCTGTCGCTTTTATGCAACCGGTACCCCCTTCGTGCCGATGGCGGGAATCCGCTCGCACAAATTCTTTTAAGAATGGAGTTTTTGGAAATGATTGAGGTAAAAAACCTCACCAAGTATTACGGAGACAAGCATGCCGTCGACGGTATCAGCTTCTCGGTAAAACAGGGTGAAATCCTGGGATTTCTCGGCCCCAACGGCGCCGGTAAGTCCACTACTATGAATATCCTCACCGGATACATCTCCTCCACTTCCGGCTCGGTCGAAATCGATGGGTACGATATCCTCGACAACCCGATCGAAGCCAAGCAGAAGATCGGCTACCTCCCTGAGCTGCCCCCTCTTTACACCGATATGACGGTGCAGGGCTACCTCAGCTTCGTCTACGATCTCAAAAAATGCAAAATCCCCAAGAAACAGCACATCGATGACGTCTGCCGCCGGGTCCGCATCGACCACGTCCAGAACCGTATCATCAAAAACCTCTCCAAAGGTTACCGACAGAGAGTCGGCCTCGCACAGGCACTGATCGGCAACCCGGAAGTGCTGATCCTCGACGAACCGACCGTCGGTCTCGACCCCAAACAGATCATCGAAATCCGTGACCTGATTAAGGTCCTCGGCGAACGGCACACCGTCATCCTCTCCTCTCACATCCTGTCTGAGGTGCAGGCGGTCTGTGACCGGCTGGTTATCATCAACGGCGGTAAGATCGTCGCCGACGATACCGCTGAAAACCTGACCCGCAAACTCTCCAAGGATTTCCGCTACATCATCCGCGTCGAAGGCCCGCAGGAAGATATCCAGAAGGTCCTCTCCTCGATCCCCGGTATGAAGGAAGTCCTCTTTAACGGTGAAAAGGAACCCGGTGCATTTGAGTTCAGCCTGGAGTCCGACCCCACTCTCGATATCAGAAGAGAAGTCTTCCACCGGATCGTAAACCGCAACTGGACCATCCTCTCCTTCCGTTCGACCGAGATGACGCTGGAAGATATCTTCCTGATGCTCACCACCGGCGACAGCGCTGCCGCTGAGGCTACCCTCGCAGGTGCTGGTGAAGATGGAAACGATCAGTCCGACTCGGAATCCGCTTCGGCTGACCCCGCTCAGGTCGCGTCCATTGAGGTCGTCAACCCTGAAACCGGCAGCACCGAGGATGTCTCCAAACCCCTTGAGGCGCCGAAGGGCCTGGAAGAAAAAAAAGTAAACATCAATGAAAATGGAGGTGAAGAATAATGCTCGCCATTTTCAAACGTGAGTTTAACTCCTATTTTACCAACCCGATGGGTTACGTCTTTCTGGCAGTATTTTATTTCTTCTCTGGAATGTACTTTTCCATCACCCTGAAATATAACTCGACCGATATCACCATCGTCTTCTCTTACCTGTTCGAGGTGCTGATGTTTATCATCCCCCTGCTCTGCATGAGACTGATGTCGGAAGAAAAACGTCAGAAAACTGACCAGCTGCTGCTCACCAGCCCTGTGTCTATCACCGGTTTGGTCCTCGGCAAGTTCCTCGCCGCTTTTGCAATCTATGCGATGGCTCTCGCGGTCACCGTCGTTTACTCGATTATCCTCTCCTTCTTCGCAGCTCCTGAATGGGCGGTTATCGTCGGCAATATCTTCGGCTCTCTGATTATGGGCGCCGCAATGATCTCGATCTGCCTGCTGATCTCCGCCTGCACCGAAAGCCAGATTATCGCTGCTATCGGTGGTCTGGCCGCGATGCTGCTGCTGTGGATGGTGGAAAACGTTGCCACTCTGCTGCCGGATTCCTTCGCCTGGCTTGGAAATATCCTCTCCCAGCTCTCCTTCTCCAGCAGATATGATAACTTCTGCTCCGGTATTCTGAATATCGGCGATGTTCTTTTCTATATCAGTGCGGTTGTCGTTTTCCTGTTCTTTAACGTCCGTGTCATCGAAAAGAGACGCTGGAGCTGATTTTGACTAATACGAAAGGAACATCCTCAAGATGAATAAGGAAAAGAAAGTTAATGAACCGAAAGAAAAATCGGTTCGCGCTCTTAACCGCAGCCGCCGCCTCCGTCATGGTACGATGGCGACTGTCCTCTCGGTCTGCTTCGTCGCAGCGGTCGTCCTGGTGAACGTCATCGTCTCCATCCTCGTGGACCGGTACCCCCTCAGCGTCGACCTGACCTCCAATAAGGTCTTCGAGCTGTCGGATGAGTCGATTGACTATGTCTCCGGCCTCGACAAGGATATCAATGTCTATATCCTCGCAACCAAGGAAGATTTCTCCAACAGCAACCAGTATTATAAACAGGCCGATACTGTTATCAACAAATATGCCCTCTACTCTGACCACATCAAGGTCTCCTACATCGACCTCTATTCCGACGTCGACTTCGCCGCTCAGTACCCCGATGAACAGCTGACCTACGGCCAGATTCTGCTGGAGTGTGAAGGCCGCCATCAGGTCCTGTCCGCTTACGACCTGTTCGATGTCGATGAACAGTATGGCTCTATTCAGTCCTCTACCACTGAACAGGCAATGACCAGTGCCATCATGAACCTGACCGACTCCAACCCGATCAGTGTCGTTTTCCTCGATGGCTTCGGCTCTAACGGCCGTACCGACTCCAGCAATCTGGAATCCATCCTGACCAACAACGGCTACCTCGTCTCCACCATTAACTTCCTCTCGGAAGATATCCCCGAAGACACAGATGTCGTTGTCCTCTGCTCCCCCACTTCCGACCTGACCAGCGAACTTGCTGATAAGCTCGCCCTCTGGCTGGAAAATGAAGGCCAGTTCGGTCATACCATGCTCTACTTCGCAGATGGCTCGCAGCCTTCGCTGCCTGTCCTGGAAGGTGTCCTCAGTGAATGGGGCATCGGCGTCGAATCCGGCTTCCTCGCTGAAACCGATGCAAGCCATGTCTACAGCAGCTATACCTACCTGCTCGGCGAATACGCTGAAAACGACTTCATCGGTTCTTCCGACAAGCCCGTCCTCCTCCCTAATGCCAAGGCTCTGTCCGCACTGTGGGATGTCGACTCCAACCGTTATACCCATGTCCTGCTCAACACCTATGATACCGCTGTTATCGTCCCCGAAGACGCTGACGAAAACTGGCAGCTCTCCGACGGTGAACAGGGTACCTACCCGCTCGCTGTCCTCGGCCAGCGTACCACCTACGAGGGAACAACCGCCCTTAACTCTTACGTCGCTGCCTTCGGCTCGATGGATATGACCAACTCCGCCTTTACCAGCATGAGCGCTGTCAACAACGGTGAGTATGTCGTCGACCTCCTCAACTCTCTGACCGGTAAGGAAGACGGTATCACCATCGTCGGCAAGAAACTCGGCACCGAAACCCTCGGTATCAGTGAACAGCAGGCAAATGTCCTGGGCAATCTCTTCCAGTATGCCCTGCCGGTTATCGTTATCGTCATCGGCGTCGTCGTCTGGGTACGCAGGAGGAACAGATAATGGCAGCCAAAATGACCAAGAAAACTAGAAACCTGATTATCGGTGCTGCCTTTCTGCTGGTCCTCGTCGCGCTGCTGCTGGTGCTGCTCTTCGGCCCCGGCAGCCAGCAGACCGCTGAATCCTCGGAAGAGGAATCTTCGACCGTCTCCTCTACGACCGTCGAACTGATCGTCTCGGAAGCAAACGATATCTGTGAATTGCAGGTCGAAAACTCGTCCGGCAGTTACAGCATCGTCCGCACCCAGGCTGCAACGGATGATGAAGATGCAGTCTATGGCATCGAGGAACTCGAAGGCTTCGACGAGAATCAGGACGAACTGTCCGGCATGATCACCTCCTTCGCCAATGTCAGCGCTGTCCGCCTGATTGAGGCCAACGCGCCCGATATCGCCAAATACGGCCTGGACGCTCCTTCCTATACCATCCGCACCATCTACGATGATGGCACTGAACATCAGATTATTGTCGGCAGTACCCTGACCACCGGCGGCGGTGCTTATATGATGGTCGACGATGACCCCAACGTCTATTCGATGGGCAATACCAAGATGGACCGGCTGGATTATTCGATGCTCGACTACCTCGATAAGGACGTCATCGAACCCTGGGAAAGCTATACTGACGACGATGGCAACGAAGTCTCCGCTCCGACCATCAGCTACCTTCAGGTTGAAGGCGGTACGCTGGATGAAACCTTCCGTATCGAACCCTTCACCGAGGAAGAGCTCGCCTCCTCTAACACCATGTACGGTTCTACCTACAAGATCGTTGAACCGTTTGAAGCAGATATGCAGTACCGCAGTGACTCGGAAGGCAATGACCAGAATGCAGTCTATACCACCGGTCTCCAGCAGCTGACCGCCGACAGCGTCGCAATGATTAACCCCACTGCGGAAGATCTGACCGCCCTCGGCTTCGACTCCCCCTACTGCACCATCTCCTTCAACCGTGACGGCACCGATTACGTCTGGACCGTCGGCAACGATGCCACCGCTTCCGATGGCTCTGCTGCTCACTATCTGATGACCGAAGGCAAAAACCTGATCTACGTCGTCACCGATGCAAATCTTCCCTGGATTTCCATCGACATCGATGATATGTACTCCAGCCTGATGCTGCTGCCCAGTATCAACACCGTCTCGGAAATCGATCTGATGGTCTATGACCAGACTTATTCCTTCCAGATCGACCCTGCGGCTGATGAGGACTCCGATATCGTCCCCCACCTCGATAGCGAGGAAATCGACCTCGAAAATTACCGCGATATGTATCAGTACCTGCTCTCCGTTCCCGCTGAGGGCATCAACAAGAGCGATGCGGAAGGTACGCTGGTCGCTTCCTTCACCTATCACTACACCGACGGCGGCAGTGATACCGTGGAACTGTTCGACCTCGGCGACAGAACCTGCATCCTTTCGATCAATGGCAACAGACAGTGGACTACCCGTCTCGCGTATGTCCAGCATCTCCAGTCCAATATTGAGAAGCTGATCAATGGTGAGGCTCCCGTCCTCGACTATTAACTCGACTATTAAACCAGTCAAAAGGACTGTCCCGTAAAGGACGGTCCTTTTTCCTTTTCCCGCTGACAAAAAACAGATATCCCCGGCGCTCCTATTTCCCGATAGAGCGCCGGGGATACCTGTCTCTTAACGACTATGTACGCGTTTCAATCATTCCTCAACATAGAGGTCCTCTGTCTGCTCAAGCGCTTTCTTCAGCAGCAGGATGGCGTGTGCACCCTGGTCGCTCTCCAGACAATCGACGGCATCCGATACCGCTCCACACAGAATTGCGTACATTCTTTCATAAACTGCCATAAATGGCACCTCCCTCGTTTTGGTATCTACATTATAACACAGGGTCGCTCAAATTGCAACACTTTTTACAAAAATTCACAATTTAATTTGTGCATATCGACAAACATTGACAGGCCTGTCCCTATAACTTCACGTTTCGACAGAATTATACGGCAATTTCACCACCCTTTCACCATTTTTTAAGGCCGCACGATGCTTTTTGCACCGGCGGCCTTTGGGTCCCTATTAAAAATTATGACAGAAACTGTTTCATCTGCTCGATATTCTGCTGTTCGGTCGACAGCAGTTTCCCCGCTAACCGACGAACTGCACGGTCTTCTCCGTCATAGTCCCCCAGTCTCCGGGTGATCTTGGTCAGCCCCATCGCATTGCCCTGAATCATCATCTCGGCAATCGACTGGGGCGAGCTGTCCCGCATCGTACTGACGGCCGCCGTCACCTTCGCGGTCATCTTCGAAACCGCTGACGGTGACTCCGGCTCGCTGCCGCGCTCCCGCAGCATCTTCATCGCTTCACTGCGAATCTGGTCGTACTCGCTGAGCTGGCTTTGCAGTGCGCCGCGCAGCTTCTCCCCGCTGGCTGTCTCCAGTACCTTTAAAATCCCGTCGACACCCATGTCGGCATTCTGATAAATATAAGACAAAAGTTCCTGATCGTTCATACTCTTTCCTTCCTTTCCTGGTTTGAACGGTAAGAGTATGAACCCGCAGGGCGGCAATTATACCGCAAAAAAACAAAAAATCAGGTCAGCAAAATGATCGCATAATTCAGATACCCCGCGTACAGCATGAACACCAGATACGGAACCAGCAGCCATCCTGCCAGCGGTGCACTCCTGCGCAGCATCAGAATCAGAACCACCACCGACACGACAATCATCCCGATCAGCACCAGCGCCCATCCGAACCAGCATGCCCGGAAAAATACCGGCATCCATAACCCGTTCAGCAGCAGCTGGAACAGGTAGACCTTCCGCGCTGAACCGTCCGCCGAAACCGACGTCCGCGCCAGATAATCCGACCAGCCCATCAGCAGATACAGCACCGTCCAGACCCAGGAGAAAGCCCACCCCGGCAATGCAAACTCCGGCTTTGGCAGCAGCTGGTAAAAGGACCGAACATTCCCGCTCCCGCCTGCCGCCAAAAAGGATACCAGCCCGACACCCAACGGCAGCAGCAAGGATTGCAGCAAAAGCTTTAACCGAATCATATAAAAACACCTCCGGCAGAATCCTGTCGGAGGCAATATATGCGTATTCATCTGAAAAAATGCCCTCAGCTGGTCAGCCGGCTGATTAAGTCGATATACAGCTGCTGGTAATCTTCCAGCAACCGGCTGCGCAGCCGTCCGGCCTGCACCTCGTCCGGTGCATACAATGACAGCTTCATAAACTCAATCTCGCCGTCATGAAAGGAAAAGTCCACCCGATATCCATCGCCTGTCTGGACAATCTCCGCGCTGGTCTCGGAACTGAGCCGGTTCTCTTTCAGCAGCGTCTCTGCCCGTTCAAGCACCCGCTCCCGCAAGGTCACCGGCAGCTCTCCCGCCAGTTCCTCCGCTGTCCGCCGCCCAAGCCGCGTCAGGACCAGATTGTCGCCTTTCTCCCGCAGATGCCCCAGCTTTTTCAGCGATGCAAGTGTCGTCGTCAGCAAAAAGTAATTCACCGTCTGGTCCCCCGTCAGCAGCTCGATCAGCTCACTTTCGGTCACCGGCCGGTCCAGCCGCTGCAAAAGATAACAGATCATGATCTTGACGGTTGACGGGTCACGAACCCCTCCCGGAGGAATCCCCGCGATCAGATTGTCCTGATACTCCAATTCGGCCACCACTTTTCCTGTCGTCTCTCTTGTCATGCCCTGCCGGCGTACCGGCGGCTGTATCTGTTTCATTATATCATGATTCTGCCGCTTTTGCAATCATTCGCCGTTTTTTTCCGCTATACAGGCATTTTGAACAGTTGGCGGGTCGGTTTTAGGGCTTTTTTGCGCTTTAATTTGTTCAGATTGCTAAAAATGTAAATAAATTCTCCTGCAAAAAAGTCGTAGATTGCTCTTTACAAATCCGCTCGTTTCCGGTACAATATACCTAATACAAAACGCATCAGAACCAGATCAATTTCTGTTTAAATCCCTTTAAGTTAGTCCCGTGAGGCTGACAAGGCGGTTTGCTTTCTGACTGGGGCATTTGTCCTGCCCTGGACTACGTGCGAAAGATTCAAACCAGACTGTCAGTTTACGGGCAGTCTGGTTTTTATTTTTGGAAAGGAGACCGCTATGGAAGGAAAAGCCCTGATCATGGATGAAAAGGCAATGTCCCGCGCCATCAACCGGATCTCCTATGAGATCATTGAACGCAATAAGGGTTCCGAAGGACTTTGTGTCATCGGAATCTACTCCCGCGGCGTCGAACTCGCCCAGCGGATCGCCAGCAAAATTCAGTCGGTTGAACAGCGCCCCGTCCCCGCCGGTTGTCTGGATATCACCCCCTTCCGCGATGATGGGAAAATTTACGACGGCGTCAGTCATACCGATATCCCCTTCCCGCTGGATGATAAACAGGTCATCCTCGTCGATGACGTCATCTGCACCGGACGCAGTGTCCGCGCTGCAATCGACGGCATCCTCTCGATGGGAAGACCCAGGCGTATCCAGCTTGCTGTCCTCATCGACCGCGGCCATCGGGAACTCCCGCTGCGCGCTGATTTCATCGGGAAAAATGTCCCGACTTCTCGCGATGAGGAAGTCTGCGTTTTTGTTCAGGAACGGGATGGCAAGGACTGTGTCATCATCCGTTAATTTATTCACCTGTCCACAAAGGAGTAACTTATGATTCTGATTCATGGCGGACGGGTCGTCAGCCCCAAAAACGGCGTCGACGGCCTGTACGATATTCTGATCGACGGCGATAAAATCGTCCGGGTCAGCAGTGAACCGATTACCGACCTGCCCGACGACGTCCAGGTGCTGGATGCGGCTGGAAAACACGTCTTTCCCGGTTTTGTCGATATGCACGTCCATCTGCGCGACCCCGGTCAGACCCACAAGGAGGATATCCTGACCGGCTGTGAGGCCGCTGCCGCAGGCGGCGTCACCTCTGTCGCCTGTATGCCCAATACCACCCCGCCGGTCGACTGCCCTGAGGTCATCCATTATATCCTCGATAAGGCAAAATCGGCGAAAGCCAGAGTTTACCCGGTCGCCTGTGTCACCAAAGGCATGGACAGCACGACCCTGACCGATATGGCTGCCCTGAAAAGCGCCGGCGCGGTCGCCTTCTCCGACGACGGAAAACCGGTCCGCAATGCCAGAATTATGCTGGAAGGCATGCAGCATGCGGCCTGTGTCGGGAAAATGGTCCTCTCCCACTGTGAGGACCTTGACCTGATCGCCGGCGGCATTATCCACAAAGGCGAGGTCTCCAGAATGCTCGGCGTCCGCGGGATGGATCGCGCAAGCGAGGACTCCATCACCGCCAGAGAAATCTGTCTGTCGAATTCCTCCGGCGCGCCGATTCACATCTGCCATGTCTCGACCCGCGGCGCGGTTGACCTCATCCGGCATGCCAAATCCAAAGGCGTCCGGGTTACCTGTGAAACCGCTCCCCATTACTTTATCCTCGACCACAAAAAGCTGCTCAGCAAAGACGCCGATTACCGGATGAATCCCCCACTTCGCGAACAGAAGGATATCCGTGCAATCCTCGGCGGTCTGGCCGACGGAACCATCGACTGCATCATCACTGACCATGCTCCCCATACCGCTCAGGAAAAGGCGGACTTTTATACCGCTCCGAATGGCGTCGTCGGGCTGGAAACCAGCTTCGCTGCCTGCTATACCTATCTGGTGAAAACGGGTGTCATCTCGCTGCGGAGACTGGTTGAGCTGATGAGCGAAAACCCCGCTACCATCCTGGGTATCCCCGGCGGCTCGATTGAAGAGGGCGGACCGGCGGATATCGCAATCGCCGATACCAGCATGGTCTGGAAGGTCGAGCCGGAAAAGCTCCACTCCAAATCTAAAAATACAGTCTTCAAAGGCATGTCGCTACAGGGTAAGGTCATTACGACCATCTGCCGCGGCAAAATCGTCTATCAATATACTGAACCCGCCGGTATCGACGGGTCGGACAACTAAGTTCTGACACTGGAGGTATTTGTCATGTCTTTTGATAAACTGATCGATCGCATTAAAGAAATGAAAAACCCGACCGTCGCCGGTCTGGACCCCAACTTCTCCTACGTCCCTGAATTTATCCGGGAAAAATATGCTTCCATCTCTGATCCGCTGGAAGCAGCTGCCAAAGCTGTGCTGGAATACAACTATGGACTGATCGACGCACTGTGCGATATCGTCCCCGCTGTCAAGCCCCAGGCTGCTTATTATGAAATGTACGGCTGGTACGGCATGAAGACCTTCGCTGAAACTGTCTCCTATGCACAGAGCAAGGGCATGTATGTCATCGCAGACTGCAAACGCAATGACATCGGTTCGACGATGGAAGCGTATGCGACCGCTCACCTCGGTGAGATTGAGCTGTACGGCAAAAAGGTCGCTCCGTTCGGTGCTGACGCGCTGACCGTCAACGGCTATCTCGGCAGCGACGGCATCCGTCCTCTGCTGGGCGCCTGCGCTGAGTTCGACAAGGGTATCTTCGTCCTGGTCAAAACCAGCAACCCCTCTTCCGGCGAATTGCAGGACAGAAAACTGTACAATAAAAAAGGCTTCCCGTCCGGCAATGTCTATGAAGTCATGGGCGATATGTGCGAAAACTGGGGCACTGAAGTCCTCGGCAGCAAGTACGGCTACTCCGGTGTCGGTGCGGTCGTCGGCGCAACCTACCCCGAACAGCTCGCGGAACTGCGCAAACGTCTCCCCCATACCTTCTTCCTTGTACCCGGTTACGGTGCACAGGGCGGCGGCGGAGCAGGCGTCGCAGGTGCGTTCGATGAGGAAGGCCTTGGCGCAATTGTCAACGCTTCCCGCTCTATCATCTGCGCTTATAAGAAGGAAGGCTGCGATGAAACCGACTTCGCCGGTGCTGCAAGAAGAGAAGCGATCCGGATGCGCGACGATATCTGCTCCTATATCAACCTGAAATAATTTTATCATTCCTATCGCTGCCACGAATGGCTTACCATACCCAGAAAGGATCGAGATTTTGTTATGCCACTGAGAAAAGATATAAAGAAGGTCATGGTAATTGGTTCCGGCCCGATCGTCATCGGTCAGGCCGCTGAATTCGACTACGCAGGAACCCAGGCCTGCCGTGCCCTCAAGGAAGAAGGTCTTGAGGTCGTCCTGCTCAACTCTAACCCCGCAACCATCATGACCGACAAGGCGATGGCTGATAAGATCTATATTGAACCGCTGACGCTGGATGTCTGCAAGCGGATCATCGAGATCGAAAAGCCGGACTCCCTGCTCTCCACCCTCGGCGGCCAGACTGGCCTGACCCTTTCGATGGAGCTGGCTAAATGCGGTTTTTTGGATGAACACGGTGTCAAGCTGCTCGGCGCAAACCCTGAAACCATCGATAAGGCCGAGGACAGACAGTGCTTTAAGGATACGATGGAAGCCATCAACCAGCCGGTTATCCCTTCCAAAGTCGTAACGACGGTTGAGGATGCGGTTGAATTCGCGAAAACCATTCATTATCCGGTTATCGTCCGTCCTGCTTTCACGCTGGGCGGCACCGGCGGCGGTATCGCCGATGACGAGGCTCAGCTGCGGGATATCGCAACCAACGGCCTGCGCCTCTCCCCGATTACCCAGATTCTGGTCGAAAAGTGCATCTCCGGCTGGAAGGAAATCGAGTTCGAGGTCATTCGTGACGCAAAGAACAACGTCATCACCGTCTGCTCGATGGAAAACTTTGACCCGGTCGGCATCCATACCGGTGACTCGATCGTCGTCGCGCCCGCTGTCACGCTGGCGGACAAGGAGTACCAGATGCTGCGTACCGCTGCGCTGAATATCATCTCCGAACTGAAGGTCGAGGGCGGCTGCAACTGCCAGTTTGCACTCCACCCCGAATCGATGCAGTATGCGGTCATCGAGGTCAACCCCCGTGTATCCCGTTCTTCCGCCCTCGCTTCCAAGGCGACCGGCTACCCGATTGCAAAGGTCGCAACCAAAATCGCAATCGGCTATACGATGGACGAGATTATCAACGCCGTCACCGGCACAACCTACGCCTGCTTCGAACCGGCGCTGGACTATCTGGTCGTCAAGTTCCCCAAATGGCCGTTTGACAAGTTTGTCTATGCAAAACGTACCCTCGGCACCCAGATGAAGGCAACCGGTGAAGTCATGGCAATCGGTACCTCCTTTGAACAGGGTATCATGAAGGCGGTCCGCGGCATTGAGCTGGGACTGGAAACGCTCACCCTGCCGGAATTCGCCAAGATGACCGATGAACAGGTCGAGGCGCAGATTCATCAGCCGGATGACCAGAGAATTTATGCAATCTATGAGGGTCTCAAGAGAGGGTTCTCGGTCGAACATATCCATCAGATCACGATGGTCGATGAATGGTTCCTCAACAAGCTCCTCAACCTTGTTAAAATGGACGCGGAACTCAAAGACGGCGAACTGACGCTGGATAAATATATCCGTGCCAAGAAGATGGGCTACCTCGACTCCACCATCTCCCAGTTCTCCGGACAGGAACTGCCGGTTGTACGGTATGCAGGCTATAAGATGGTCGATACCTGCGCCGCTGAGTTCAAGGCAAAGACCCCTTACTTCTACTCTACCTATGACGATGAAAACGAGGCCGCTGAATTTATCGCCAGACAGGATACCGGCCGTAAAAAAGTTATCGTCTTCGGTTCCGGCCCGATTCGTATCGGTCAGGGTATCGAGTTCGACTACTGCTCGGTTCACTGTGTATGGGAGCTGAGACGGCTCGGCTATGAGACGATTATCGCCAACAACAACCCTGAAACCGTCTCGACCGACTTCGATACCGGCGACCGGCTGTACTTCGACCCGCTGTGCAAGGAAGACGTCCGGAACCTGATCGAAACTGAAAAACCGTATGGCGTTATCGTCCAGTTCGGCGGTCAGACGGCAATTAAGCTGACCAAATATTTGCAGGAAATCGGCGCCAATATTCTGGGTACCTCCGCCGACGCGATCGACGAGGCTGAGGACAGAGAACGTTTTGATGAGCTGCTGGAGCGCTGCGGTATCCCGCGCGCTGCCGGTCACACCGTCTTCACAACTGATGAGGCTCTCAGAGTCGGCAATGAACTGGGTTATCCGGTGCTGATGCGTCCTTCCTACGTCCTGGGCGGTCAGAATATGATCATCGCTTACAATGACGCCGACATCAAGGAATATATGGCAATTATTACCGCGCATGGATTGGAAAACCCGGTGCTGATCGACAAGTATTTGCAGGGCATCGAGGTCGAGGTCGATGCAATCTCCGACGGTGAAGACTACCTGATTCCCGGTATCATGCAGCATATCGAACGCGCCGGCGTTCACTCCGGTGACTCGATTTCCGTCTACCCCGCTCAGTCCCTCTCCCGCCATATCCGCCAGACCATCATTGAATATACCGCGCGGTTCGCGAGAGAACTCAAGGTCAAGGGTATGATCAATGTCCAGTATGTCGTCTATAACCACGAGGTCTACGTCATCGAGGTCAACCCCCGTTCCTCCCGTACCGTCCCCTATATCTCCAAGGTCACCGGCGTTCCGATGGTCCAGCTGGCAACCGATATCGCGATGGGCGCAAAACTGATCGACCTCGGATATGGTACCGGCCTGTACAAAGAGGCTGGTTATATCGCGGTCAAGGTCCCCGTCTTCAGCTTCGCAAAGCTGAATAACGTCGATACGATGATGGGTCCGGAAATGAAGTCGACCGGTGAGGTACTGGGTATTGCCAAGAACCTCAACGATGCACTGATTAAGGGTCTGATCGCTTCCGGCAACGAACTGAAAAAAGAAGGCGGCGTGCTGATCTCGGTCAGAAATGCCGACAAGGAAGAGGTTCTCGATGTCGCCGACAAGTTCGCGTCCCTCGGGTTTGAAATCTACGCGACCGCCGGTACCGCTGCGAAACTCAACCGCAATATGATTCCGGCCAGCGTCGTCAAGAAGATCGGCGAGGACCCCGACAACAACGTCCTCACCCTGCTGGATTCCGGTAAGATTGCTTACGTTATCTCGACTTCTACCCACGGCCGTCAGCCGTCGCTCGACTCGGTCCAGATCAGAAGAAAAGCGGTCGAACGCTCGATCTGCTGTCTCTCCTGCATGGATACCGCGAATGCGGTCGCTGACTGCCTGGCTATGAACAGAGGTATCAACGATATCGAAATGGTCGATATCACCACCATCTAAACACCTGCTGGGGACAGAGCATAAAAGCTCTGTCCCCCTTGTTTTCTGTGATGATATGCCGGATTTGCACTGTAAAATGCCCCTTTTTTTCTGAAAAAGGCTTTTTTTGCCGGATTGGGGCTTGCATTTTTACGGCAGGTGTGGTATATTATAAATAAAGTAAATATTGTAAAAGAAAGGCTGGGAACGACATTCACGTCCCGGTCCTTTTGTTTGTCTGGGGAGTCTCTCCCGGAAAGGATTGGCAGATGAACAAAAATCAGATTATCAAAACCGTCTGGGCCCTCGCTCAGCCGATTACCGATCAGCTCGGCCTCACCCTCTGGGACGTCCTCTTCCTCAAAGAGGGCGCTACCTGGTCGCTCCGCATCATCATCGACCGCGATGGCGGCGTCGATATGGATGCCTGTGAGGCTGTCTCCCGCGCGCTTGACCCTAAACTCGACGAGGCTGACCCGATCGATCAGAGCTATGTCCTCGAAGTCTGGTCCGCTGGCTATGACCGTGAACTCGTCCGCGATTTCCACTTCACCTCCTCGATCGGGATGCCGGTTACAATCGGCCTCTTTACCGCTGAAAATGGTGATAAGGAACCCGTTATGACCCTCAAGGAGTACGGCGGCAAGACCATCACCTGCACCGACAGTGAGGGCAACGACCACGTCTTTACCCTCTCCGAGCTTCGCTTTGTCAGACGCAAGGATGAAATCAACTTTTCTAAAAACTACGGGGCCTGATCTCCCCCGCTGACAGATTCATGAAAGGAATGGTTAGAGAAAAATGAATAACGAATTCTTCGACGCATTACAGCTGCTGGAAAGAGAAAAAGGCATCAAGGCTGACTACCTGATCGAGAAAATTACCAACGCGATTGTCATCGCTGTCAAAAAAGACTATGAGGTAGCTGACAACGTTGCCGTCGTAATCGACCCCGAAAACGGCCGGTTCAGCGTTTCCATCACCAAAATGGTCGTCGATATCGTCGAGGTCCCGGAAACCGAAATCCTGCTGGATGAGGCTCTCGCTTATGACCCCGCTGCCAAAGTCGGCTTCCCCTGCGTTATGCACCTCGATACCAAGAAGTTTGGACGTATCGCCGCCCAGACTGCCAAACATGTCATCCGCCAGGGTATCCGCGAGGCTGAGCGCAGCCAGATGATGGAACAGTTCCAGGAAAAGGTCTGCGAAATCGTCACCGCTGTCGTCCAGAAGGTCGAACCGACCACCGGCAATGTCACTGTCGAAATCGACCACAACGAATTCCTGCTGTTTAAGAATGACCAGCTGCCCGGCGACGACCTCCATGAGGGCGACCGCATCAAGGTCTATGTCGTCGATGTCGTCAACCTCGACAAGCGCTGCTCCCTCAAAATCTCCCGTACACATAAGGACCTCGTCAAACGGCTGTTTGAACTCGAAGTCCCCGAAATCTACGACGGTACCGTCGAAGTCCGCGCCATCTCCCGTGAGGCCGGCTCCCGTACCAAGATCGCCGTCATCAGCAAAAACCCCGATGTCGACCCGATCGGCGCATGTATCGGCCCCAAGGGCAGCCGTATTGCTTCCATCGTCGAAGAGCTGCACGGCGAAAAGATCGATATCGTCCGCTACTCCGACGACGATGCAACCTTTATCAAAGAAGCCCTCTCCCCTGCGGTTGTCACCGAGGTCCAGATCCTGCCCGGCACCGAAAAGGCCTGCCGTGTTATCGTCCCCGATAACCAGCTCTCCCTCGCAATCGGCAACAAGGGCCAGAATGCTAAACTCGCCGCGAAACTGACCGGCTATAAGATCGATATCCGTTCGGAAAATGAGGCCCGTGAACAGGCTCTGGAAGCTACCGGTGAAAATGAGGAACTCTTCGCCGAGGATACGGCCGCTGAAGAGGGCACTGTTGAGGAACTGGATGTATGAAAAAGATTCCACTGAGGATGTGCACCGGCTGCGGTGAAATGAAACCGAAAAAAGAACTGGTCCGGGTCGTCCGCTCCAGCGACGGCGAAATTTCCCTCGATCTGACTGGGCGTAAGTCCGGCAGGGGCGCTTATGTCTGCCCTAACCTCGACTGCCTGAAAAAGGCTCGTAAAACCCGCCGGATCGAAAGAAGCCTCGATTGCAAAATTCCCGACGAGCTGTATGACGCGATGGAAAAGGAGATGCAGAACAATGGGTGAGCGGTTCTACTCGACACTCGGCCTGTGTATGCGGGCCGGCAGGCTCACCTTCGGGTTCGATACGGTCAGAGAAGCGGTTAAGGCCGGTAAGGTCTGCCTGCTGATGACCGCTTCTGACCTCTCTGAAAAAACCTGCAAGGAAGTCGTCTTTCTCGCTTCCAAATACCAGATTCCTTACCTGGCTCTGGACAGATCCCAGTCCCAGCTCCGCTCCGCTGTCGGTAAACTGACCGGCGTCCTCGCCGTCACCGATGACGGACTTGCACGCTCCCTCCAGGCAGCGGCAAAGGAATAATTTTTGCAGCTTGATTATTTGCTGCACTCTTTTCCCACCAGCAGCCGTCGATATAAATCCCTCATATGAATTTCTACCGGTCTTCGCCGCACTTGCGGCAAGATCAGAAAGGCAAGGTATTATGACGGTTAAAAAATATAAACTGAATGATATCGCAAAAGACCTCGGCGTCAATGCAAAAGAAGTCGCCGGGATGCTCGCAGCACATTTCGGTACTGAACCGAAAAAAACCGGTGCTGTTTTGACCGAACAGGAGGTCAATGTCGTTTTTGAACATTATACCTCCGCCAATCAGGTCGCAAATTTCGACAGTTACTTCGCAAGCCGTGATGAGGCTCCCGCTCCCCGTCCGGAAAAGCCTTCCGCTACTGAAAAGGCTAAGGCGGCTCTGAATAAAGCGGCTGAAAAGGTCTCTGAAAAACTCAAGGCGTCAAAGGCTGCTGCAAATAAGCAGTCCGCTGCCGATAAGGCGGCACCGGCTGTCGATTCTCAGCCGGCTGAATCCAAGCCTGCACAGCCTGCTCCTGCGGCGGCTGCCGTGGAACCCGCTAAACCGGAACCCGCGCCCGCTCCTGAAATTTCCAAACCTCAGGAAAAAACAGAGGCTCCCAAACCGGAAAAACAGCCCGCGGCTGTCGTCCATGAACCGGAAACTGTCCGGCCGGCTGAACAGCCTGCTGCACAGGCCGTCGCTCCTGAATCGGTTCCCGAAAAGCAACCGGAGCAAACCCCTTCCGATAAAGAAAAAACTGTAAAACAGGACGCTGAACCCGCTGCTCCCGCTCCTGCAGTGCAGCCCGATCAGTCGTCTCATCCTGAAGAAAAGGTCGTTGAGAAAGTGGCAGATAAACCTGAAAAGACAGAAATGCGTAAAAACGCATCTGAACATAATAACAACAACAATAACAACAACCGCCGTCCTGCGTCCGGTGACCGCAGATTCTCCTCTGATTCCCACGGCGGCCGCGATAATAATGGCCGTGACAACAACCGCTCCCGCAATGGCGGCAATGACCGCGGTCCCCGCAACAACAATGACCGCGGCGGCTTTAACAGAAATAACGACAACAACCGTGGTCGCTCCTCTCAGAATGCTTCCAACCGTCCTGCGAATAATAACAACAGCCGCCCCGCTCAGCCCGCAGCTCCCGCTGTCCCCGCTGAACCGGTCGAAAAGGAACGTACCATCCGTCACGTCGATACCAAGACCTCGGATGTAAACCTCGATAAATACAACGAACATTACGAGGATATCGCTCCTGAAAAGGCGGTCCGCAGAGGAGACTCTCAGCAGAAAAAACAGAAACTGAAACAGAAATCTCAGCAGCAGAAAAAAGGTAAATTCGGCGGACAGAAAAAGGAAACCGAGGCTGAAAAACTTCAGCGCCTTGCTCTGGAACGTGCCCGCAAGCAGCAGCTCAAGGTTATGATTCCGGATGAGATTACCGTCTCTGAACTCGCTTCCAGACTGAAAGCAACTGTCTCTGAAGTTATCAAAAAACTGATGATGATGGGCGTTATGGCTGCTCAGCATGAGGTCATCGACTTCGATACCGCTGCCCTCGTCGCTATGGAAATGGGCGCTAAGGTCGAAAAGGAAGTCGTCGTCACCATCGAGGAACAGCTGATTCATGATGAAACCGACAACGAAGAGGACCTCCTTCCCCGCTGCCCGGTCGTCGTCGTTATGGGCCACGTTGACCACGGCAAAACCTCTATCCTCGACCGTATCCGTCATACCCATGTCACCGCCGGTGAGGCTGGCGGTATTACCCAGGCAATCGGCGCTTATCAGGTCGATGTCAACGGCAATAAGATCACCTTCCTGGATACTCCCGGTCACGAAGCGTTCACTGCAATGCGTGCAAGAGGCGCCGCTGTCACCGATATCGCCGTCCTGGTCGTTGCGGCTGACGACGGCATCATGCCCCAGACTGTCGAGGCGATCAACCACGCCAAGGCTGCAAATGTCCAGATTATCGTCGCGATCAACAAGATGGATAAACCCCATGCTGACCCCGAACGTGTTAAACAGGAACTGACTGAATATGGCCTGGTTCCCGAAGAATGGGGCGGCGATATCATCTGTGTTCCTGTCTCCGCTCTGACTGGTCAGGGTATCAACGACCTGCTGGAAAATATCCTGCTGGTCGCTGAGGTCCAGGAACTTAAGGCAAACCCCAACCGCCTCGCAAAAGGCGCTGTCATCGAAGCCCGTCTCGACAAGGGCCGCGGTCCTGTCGCTACCCTGCTGGTACAGAATGGTACCCTGCGCACCGGTGATATCATCATCGCCGGTACCTCTGTCGGCCGTGTCCGCCAGATGCTCAATGATAAAGGCCAGGTCGTCACCGAGGCTGGTCCCTCCGTCCCGGTCGAAATTACCGGTATGGCAGAAGTCCCCGCCGCTGGCGATATCTTCAACGCTGTTGAAAATGAACGCCTTGCACGTGAGCTGGTCGAACAGAGACGCCAGGAACAGAAGGAAGAACAGTGGGGCGCTGCTAAGAAGGTTACCCTCGACACCCTGTTCAGCCAGATCGCTGAGGGTGAAAGAAAAGAACTGGATATCGTCGTTAAGGCTGACGTCCAGGGCTCCGCTGAGGCTGTTAAGCAGTCGCTCGAAAAACTGTCGACCGATGAAGTCAAGGTTAAGGTCATCCACGCCGGTGTCGGCGCCATCAGCAAATCTGACGTCATGCTCGCCAACGCTTCCGGTGCAATCATCATCGGCTTTAATGTCCGTCCTGACCCTGTCGCCAAGGCTGACGCTGAAGCCAATGAGGTCGAAATGAGAATGTACCGCATTATCTACGACGCAATCGACGACGTTAAGGACGCTATGAAGGGTATGCTGGCACCGAAAATCCGTGAGGTCGAACTCGGCCGCGCTGAGGTCCGCCAGGTCTACAAGATCTCCAACGTCGGCACTGTTGCCGGTGCGTATGTCCTCTCCGGCAAGGTCGCCCGTGATGCGCAGATCCGTGTCGTCCGCGATGGTATTGTCATCGCCGAGGACCAGATTGACTCCCTCAAGCGTTTCAAGAACGACGCCAAGGAAGTCGCGGAAGGATATGAATGCGGTATCTCGCTCGTGAAATTCTCCGATATCAAGGAAGGCGATATCTTCGAAGCCTTCAAGATGGAAGAATACCGCGAAGAATAATCGTCTGTTTGGATTCGGGGCAGAATGGGGTCCACCCCGCTGCCCCTCTCTTTTACCTGAAAGAAAGGAGTCTTTTCGATGGCAAATTACCGTATCGGACGGCTCAACGAAGATATTAAACGGGAACTTTCCGCTCTCCTCAGAGAACTTAAGGACCCCCGTATCTCTCCCATGACCAGCATCCTGCGGTGTGAAATCTCCCCCGATGGCTCGCACTGCAAGGTCCATGTCAGCACGATCGACGGTGAGGACGCTACCCGCGAAACCTGCAAAGGACTCTCCTCCGCCAGCGGCTTCCTCCGCAGAGAAATCGGCTCCCGGCTGCACCTCCGTAAATGCCCGGAACTGCATTTCGTCGCCGATAACTCGATCGCTTACAGCGCTCATATCAATGAAATCCTGCATAAAATCGCCGGTCAGCGCGCCGATTCCTCCCCTGAAGACAATCAGGATGACAACCAGGATGAGGAATAAGGAGGAACTAAAATCATGCTGACTCGCCATCAGGCCGCTCAGATGCTGGCCTCTTTTGACCGGGTGCTGATTCTCTGCCACCGCAACCCCGATGGGGATACGCTGGGCAGTGGGTTCGGCCTCTGCCGCGCCTTGCTGCGTCAGGGTAAAAAGGCCCGCGTCTTCTGCAATGACCCGATTCCGGATAAGTTCGGGTATATGATTCCAAAGCAGGAGGACTTCGTCCCGCTGCATGTCGTCTCGGTCGACGTCGCTGACCCTGCGCTGCTGGGACCCAATACCGAAAAGCTGCTCGCTTCCCTCCCGCCGGTCGAACTTTCGATTGACCACCATCCGACCCATAAACAGTTCGCGGAAAACCTCTACCTTGAGGCGGACAGCGCTTCCTGCTGTGAAATCGTCCGTGAACTGCTGCGGGAAATGGGTTGGGAAATCGATCAGGGCATCGCTGACTGTCTGTATACCGGGCTGTCTACCGATACCGGCTGCTTCCGCTTCTCCAATACCTCCCCGCGTACCCACCGGATTGCGGCTGAAATGATCGAAATGGGCGCCGACCATACCCGTATCAACAAGGTCATGTTTGATACCGTCACCTTCGCGGAACTGGAACTGGAACAGCTGGCACTCGAAAAAATGTGGATGTCCGATGACCATAAAATCGCCGTCCTCACCATTACGACCGATATGCTCCGCCAGACCGGCGTCTCTGAAACGCAGCTCGACCGGATTACCGCACTGACCCGCAAAATCAGCGGTGTTGAAGTCGGAATCACCATCAAACAGCGGGGCGAGAATGACTTTAAAGTCTCGGTCCGCACCGCTGAAACGATCTCGGCTTCCGATATCTGCGCCAACTTTGGCGGCGGCGGTCATGCCCGTGCCGCCGGGTGTCAGTTCGATCTGAGTGACCCGGTGCTGATTCGGGAAAAACTGGTGGAGGCGGTCCGTAAATGCGATGGGGAGGATACCGGCCGCTGAGTGATTTTGTACCCACCGGCGTTTTGTGTATC